>NZ_CAKRDI010000016.1 GCF_934309415.1 uncultured Mediterraneibacter sp. | reverse complement strand
TATCATGGATTCGGCATGAAAAGTATAAAACATCTGACAGAAAAGTATGGTGGATCCATGTATGCAAAGCTTGAACATGAAATTTTTACGCTTCAGATTGTACTGCCAATGCCAAAAGAATTTTTAAGACTATTAAAAGAATAATATATTCTCGTTACTGTTCAGACCATAGCTAATCACTTTGCTGATTAGCTATGAGGATGCACGTTTTGGTCTGAATGCATCTCGCCCATCGTCGCAGACGATTCTGAATGGCGAGATGCGTTACTGTTTGCAGCTTGCTGTGAACAGCAACGTCTATGGTTACTGTTCACTCCCATGTCAATCACTCCGCTGATTGGCATGGAGGATGCACGTATTGTCTTGAATGTATCTCGCCCATCGCCAAAGGCGATTCTAAATGGCGAGATACGTTACTGTTTACAGCTATGCTGTGAACAGTAACCGTCTATGTGTTTAAAATCATACTTTGCCAGTATAAAAGGTTGATTTTTAAAGTTTTAAAAGGTATAATATTGTTCATGTAGGAACAACAAAATCTCATATACACTTAAAACATTAAATTTTTCGCAAAAATTAATTTGTCGTAAAGAGCAAATTTTGCCGTTATTTAAGGATGAAAATATCACGTAAAAGGATGCTATTCTTGATTGATTTTTTTAGTTCTTATCAAAAAAAGAAGTTCATTCTATTTGTACATGTTTAACAAGATATATGGATAAAACAAAAATAGCTACAGGGAAAATTAGATTAATTCGCTAAAATATCAGGTTTCAGGATATGGTGATAGAAGAGGCTATCGTATAATCACAAATTGTACCAATGAATACCAAATTGATGTATATCATAACTGGAATGAATAAATAACCTGCTAAAATGATATGGAGCAAGCTGAGCCGACAGCATGTTCCATTTTTTAAAACTATGGCAGACAAGGGAGGAAAAGAAAATGAGTAATTACAGAATGGAAACAAAATGTGTACAGTCAGGTTATGAGCCGGGCAATGGGGAGCCGAGAGTGCTTCCGATTTATCAGAGCACAACATTCCGTTATACAAGCAGTGAACAGATGGGAAGACTGTTTGATCTGGAGGAGTCCGGATATTTCTACACAAGACTTCAGAACCCGACAAACGATGCAGTCGCAGCAAAGATCTGCGATATGGAAGGCGGAGTTGCAGCAATGCTGACTTCTTCCGGACAGGCTGCAAACTTTTATGCAATTATGAACATTGCCGAGGAAGGAGACCACATCGTATGTGCATCTGCACTGTACGGGGGTACATATAACCTTTTCGCGCATACCATCCACAAGATGGGGGTAAAAGCAACATTTGTTGATCCGGACTGTACAGAGGAAGAACTGAACGCAGCATTCCAGGATAACACAAAAGCTGTATTTGGTGAGACAATCGCCAATCCGGCGCTGACAGTATTTGATTTTGAAAAATTTGCGAAAGCAGCGCATGCACATGGTGTTCCGCTGATCGTGGATAATACATTTGCAACACCGATCAACTGCCGTCCGTTTGAGTGGGGCGCAGACATTGTAACTCACTCTACAACAAAATACATGGATGGACATGCAGCCTGTGTAGGTGGAGCAATCGTTGACAGTGGTAATTTTGACTGGGCAGCATACGGAGACAAGTTTGCAGGTCTTACAACTCCGGATGAGACTTATCATGGAATTGTGTATACAGAGAAATTTGGAAAAGGTGCTTACATCACAAAGGCAACTTCCCAGCTGATGAGAGACCTTGGATCTATCCAGTCTCCACAGAATGCGTTCCTTCTGAATCTTGGACTTGAGAGTCTTCATTTAAGAATGCCAAGACATTGTGAGAATGCATTGAAAATGGCGGAGTATTTACAGAACCATGAGAAAGTGGCATGGGTAAACTGCCCGTCACTTCCGGGAACAAAAGATTATGACCTTGCGCAGAAATACATGCCAGACGGAACCTGCGGTGTTATCACATTTGGTCTGAAAGGTGGAAGAGAGGCTGCTGTGAAGATGATGGATAAACTGAAACTGGTTGCCATCGTAACTCACGTTGCAGATGCAAGAAGCTGTGTGCTTCATCCGGCAAGCCACACACACAGACAGATGAATGATCAGGAGCTGTTAGAGGCAGGCGTACAGCCGGATCTGATCCGTTTCAGCCTTGGAATCGAGAACATCGAAGATCTGATCGAAGATGTAAAACAGGCATTGGAAGATTAATAAAATTCATTGCAGTCGCCAGTGAGATGATGAAATAAAATTTACAGAGAAAACAGTTTGTTCTGACAGGAGAAAATGAATATGCCCTGTCAGAACAAACTGTTTTCTGTTCTTTAACTGCATAATTTCAGACAAACTGTAAATAGTAAGATTAATCTATTTTTGACAGCAGGAGGGCAATTATGCAGCGACAGAATCAACTGGATCATCAGGAAATGGAAGAAGCAAAAGCAGGAGAGAAAGAAAAGCGTATAGAGGAAAAAGAAAATCAGTCAGTCAATGCAGTGATGGATGACCACGAAGTAAACGGAGCAGATCCTAAAATGAAATCACAGGACTCACGAAACAGTCAGAATGAAGAAATCAAAGAGATGGGATCGCTTCAATTTGAGAAAAAAGGAAAGCATTACGGGATTCAGCTCCTTACGATTATCGGAGAGATTGAAGGGCACGAAGCGGCTTCGGGAAATACAAAAGCAACAAAATACGAACATCTTTTGCCGCGTCTTGCAGAAATTCAGGAAAGTGATGAGATAGAAGGTCTTCTGATTCTGTTAAATACATTGGGCGGTGATGTGGAAGCCGGACTTGCAATTGCAGAAATGATTGCATCCATCAGCAAGCCAACGGTATCTCTTGTGCTTGGAGGCAGCCATTCGATCGGCGGCCCGCTTGCGGTGGCGGCAGATTATTCATTTATTGTCCCATCCGGGACGATGATCGTTCATCCGGTGAGATCAAGCGGGATGTTTATCGGAGTTATTCAGAGTTACCGTAATATAGAACGGACACAGGATCGGATCGCGCGGTTCATTGCAGAGCATTCCAATATTACACAGGAACGTATTTTAGAGCTGATGCTTGATTCCACACAGCTGGTAAAAGATGTAGGAACGATGCTCGAAGGAGCGGAAGCAGTAAAAGAAGGGTTGATCGATGAAGTAGGTGGAATCAGCCAGGCATTTGAAAAATTGCACAAAATGATTGAGGAGCGGCGTTGAAAATTTTGGATGACATGAAATTCTTTTAATGTTATACTGAATATTGTACGTTTCACTTGTGGTAGTGAAACATACTATCAGACAGGATGTATAGATAGAATAATTAAGAATAAATAAGGGGGAATTACATGGCTGCCAGTACAACGAACAGCAAGAAGACAACACAGACCAAAAAAGCGCAGCAGAATAAAACAGGTCAGAAAAAGCAGACCGGATCCTCAAAAAAGACAACGACAACAAGACAGGGCAAATCCTCTTCCAGGGCTGGCTCTGGGAGACAGACACAGAAGGCGGCAGGAAGCGGTGAGATCAGAGGGGAGATTACCATTCTTGTTGCTCTTGGAGTCTGTATTATTCTGGTACTGAGTAATTTTGGTGCCGGGGGAATGATCGGAGGTGCGGTATCCTCTGTGTCATTTGGACTTTTTGGATTTATGGCATATCTGCTTCCGTTTATTGCATTTGGAGCGATTGCATTTTTCATTTCCAACAAAGGGAATACACATGCTTACATAAAAATTGGTGCAGCAGTTGCACTGTTCTGGATTCTCTGTGCAATCTTAGAATTGATCTTTAATCCATATAATGCATCGGCAACACTGGGATCTTATTACAAAGCCGCCAGTGCACATAAGAATGCAGGAGGATTTGCGGGCGGATGCCTGATCAAACTGCTTTGTCCATTGATCGATGAGATCGGAACCTGTGTGATCCTGATTATCCTTGTGATTATCTGTGTGATTCTGATCACAGAGAAATCACTGCTTTCACCACTTGGAAGACAGAGCCGCAGAGCTTATGAGGAAGCAAAGAGAATGCATCAGGAAACTGCAGTGATCCGTGCACAGGCGAGAGAAGAGCGCAGAAGAAATGCAGCTGCGTTCCGTCTGAACCGTACTGCGGGAGCTTCAGGCGAGTCTGCACGCAGAATGGACCATAAAGTTTCGGGCGTATCGTTTGCGACTACACTGACACAGGACGATGCATTTATGCCGGAGGCGGCCGGAGAAGGAAAGCGTGGAAAGAAGAAATCACCGGATATGCGGGAGTTGACTTTCGAGACAGAGCTTGCGGCAGCAGAGCCTGCACTGGCAGATGATTTTGTGATCAACCGTGCAGAACCATCAGAGATTACGTTGGATACAGAAGAACCGGAAGTACAGTCCGGACAGAAAGAGATACAGGGAATATTTGAAGCAGGAAATGCAACCACCAGTGAACCGACAGGAACAGGTGCGGCAGGAAACAGTCAAAGCATGACAGAGACGGCAGGAACAGATACAGCGGATGATTTTGTGCCGGATGAGCCTGTTATGGAAGTGAGAAGCACGAGAAAGAATACGAAGGAAAGCGCACAGGCGGTGGCGAAAGAAGCTGCCAGCGTAGAACGTACGATCAAAGCGCAGGAAGAGGCCCCAAAGAAAATCTATCGTATTCCACCGTTGAATCTTCTGACCAGAGGAAAGAAGGGCGGCGGAGATTCCGATGCACATCTGCGTGCAACAGCATTGAAGCTGGAACAGACATTACAGAACTTTGGAGTCGGAGTCCATGTGACAAATGCAAGCTGCGGACCTTCTGTTACAAGATATGAATTACAGCCGGAACAGGGCGTAAAAGTAAGCAGGATCGTGGGACTGGCAGATGATATCAAACTGAATCTTGCAGTTGCCGATCTGCGAATTGAGGCGCCGATCCCGGGAAAAGCTGCGGTTGGTATTGAGGTACCGAACAGTGAGAACACAGCGGTTATGCTGCGTGATCTTCTAGAGTCAGGCGAATTCCAGAACAGTAAATCACCGATTTCTTTTGCAGTCGGTAAAGATATTGCAGGTAAAGTCGTGGTGGCTGACATCGCGAAGATGCCGCATCTGCTCGTTGCAGGAGCAACCGGTTCCGGTAAATCTGTCTGTATCAATACGTTGATCATGAGTATTATTTACAAAGCAGATCCGGAAGATGTGAAACTGATCCTGGTAGACCCGAAAGTTGTAGAGCTGAGTGTTTACAATGGAATTCCACATCTGATGATTCCGGTCGTTACGGATCCGAAGAAAGCAGCAGGAGCACTGAACTGGGCTGTGGCTGAGATGGAGAAGCGTTATAAACTCTTTGCAAAATATAACGTCAGAGATCTGAAAGGATTCAATGAGAAAGTATTGAAGGGTGAAACTGCGGAGGATACGAAGAAGAAACTTCCACAGATCATTATCATCATCGACGAGCTTGCGGATTTGATGATGGTTGCGCCGGGAGAAGTAGAAGGTGCGATCTGTCGTCTGGCCCAGCTTGCCAGAGCAGCCGGCCTGCATCTGATCCTCGCGACACAGAGACCGTCGGTCAATGTCATTACCGGACTGATCAAGGCAAATATGCCGTCCCGAATTGCATTTTCGGTATCATCCGGTGTGGATTCCCGTACGATTATTGATATGAACGGTGCGGAAAAACTTCTCGGAAAGGGTGATATGCTCTTTTATCCATCCGGATATCCGAAGCCGGTCCGTGTACAGGGATCCTTCGTATCAGATAAAGAAGTACAGAAAGTTGTCGATTACTTGATTGACAAAAATGGAAATACAGATTACAGTAATGAATTGGAGGAACATATGGTTACTTCCGAGTCAACCGTTCCTGGAATTGCAGCTTCAGCGGACAGTTCAGACTCGAGAGACACGTATTTCGTTGATGCCGGTAACCTGATCATAGATAAAGAGAAAGCATCGATCGGAATGCTGCAGCGTATGTTCAAGATAGGATTTAACAGAGCGGCCAGAATTATGGATCAGCTTGCAGAAGCAGGAGTTGTCGGTCCGGAAGAAGGAACGAAGCCACGAAAAGTTCTGATGTCAAAGGAAGAATTTGACGAATACCTGAAAAGTCAGGGATAGAGAAATGAAATCTAGTAAAATACGAGGAGGACACCACAATGAAAACAGATATTCAGATTGCACAGGAAGCAGAAATGATGCACATCAGAGACGTTGCTGCGAAAGCGGGAATCTCAGAAGATGAGCTGGAATTTTACGGCAAATATAAAGCGAAACTCTCAGATGAACTCTGGGACAGAATCAAAGACAATGAAGATGGAAAGCTTGTTCTTGTAACAGCAATCAATCCGACACCGGCAGGAGAGGGAAAGACAACTACATCCGTAGGTCTTGGACAGGCATTTGCAAAGCTTGGGAAGAAATCAATGATCGCACTGCGTGAGCCATCTCTTGGACCATGCTTCGGAATCAAAGGTGGTGCAGCAGGCGGCGGTTATGCGCAGGTTGTGCCGATGGAAGACCTGAACCTTCATTTTACAGGAGACTTCCATGCAATTACATCTGCGAACAACCTTCTCGCAGCCATGCTTGATAATCATATTCAGCAGGGAAATGCACTTGGCATCGATCCGCGTCAGGTTGTATGGAAACGCTGCGTGGATATGAATGACCGTGTTCTTCGTAATATCGTGGTAGGTCTTGGACGTAAGACTGACGGAATGGTCAGAGAAGATCATTTTGTTATTACAGTTGCATCTGAGATCATGGCGATCCTCTGTCTTGCAGATAATCTTGCAGATCTGAAACAGAGACTTGGAAGAATCATTGTGGCTTATAATTTCAACGGAGATCCTGTAACAGCAGACGATCTTCAGGCAACAGGTGCGATGACAGCGCTTCTGAAAGATGCCATCAAACCGAACCTGATCCAGACACTGGAGCATACACCGGCGCTCGTTCACGGCGGTCCATTTGCCAACATTGCTCATGGATGTAACAGTGTCCGTGCGACAAAGATGGCACTTAAGATGAGTGATATTACAATCACAGAGGCCGGATTCGGCGCTGACCTTGGCGCAGAGAAGTTCTTTGATATCAAGTGCAGAATGGCAGGACTGAAACCAGATGCAGTAGTTCTGGTTGCCACAGTACGTGCTCTGAAGTATAATGGAGGTGTTGCCAAGGCTGACCTTGCAGAAGAGAATCTGGAAGCACTTGCAAAAGGAATTGTCAACCTCGAGAAACACATTGAAAATATTCAGAAATACGGTGTTCCGGTTGTTGTAACACTGAACTCTTTTGTGACAGATACAGATGCAGAGAATGCATTTATCGAGAAATTCTGCCGTGAGAGAGGATGTGAATTCGCACTTTCAGAAGTATGGGAGAAAGGCGGAGAAGGCGGTGTTGTACTCGCAGAGAAAGTACTGGAGACTTTGGAGACAAAAGAGAGTCACTTCCACACATTGTATGACAATGAGCTCTCCCTGAAAGACAAGATTCGTACGATCGCACAGGAGATTTACGGTGCACGCGATGTTGTTTATGAGCCGGCAGCAGACAAGCAGATCGCAAAGATCGAAGCAATGGGATTCAAAGAGTTCCCAATCTGTATGGCAAAGAACCAGTATTCACTTTCAGATGATGCGAAGAAACTGGGAAGACCGGAGAACTTTGACATTCACATCCGTGAGGTCTATGTAAGTGCAGGAGCAGGATTCGTGGTAGCTCTTACAGGAGCAGTTATGACAATGCCAGGACTTCCGAAAGTACCGGCAGCAAATGGAATTGACGTAGATGCAGACGGAAAGATCACAGGTCTGTTTTAATATAGTAGAGGGAGAAAAACACAGAAACATGGCAAAACTGATTGACGGAAAAGCAATATCACAGCAGATAAAAGATGAATTAAAAGAAGAGGTAGCTGCATTTAAAAAAGAAGGGACAGAGATCTGTCTTGCAGTGATCCAGGTCGGAAATGATCCGGCCTCCTCAGTGTATGTAAGAAATAAAAAGAAGGCATGCGCTTATATCGGCGTAGAGTCAAGATCTTATGAACTTCCGGAAGAGACCACGGAAGAAGAGCTGATCAGACTGGTAGAGGAACTGAATGCAGATGATACTGTAAATGGTATTCTTGTACAGCTTCCGGTTCCGAAGCACATTGATGAAGATAAGATCATCCGTACGATTTCACCGGACAAAGACGTGGACGGATTCCATCCGGCAAGTGTCGGAAGACTCTGGATCGGGGAAAAAGGATTTTTATCCTGTACACCGGCAGGAATCATTCAGCTTCTGAAGCGTACCGGAATCGAGATTGCAGGAAAAGAGTGCGTGATCATCGGAAGAAGTAATATTGTAGGAAAACCGATGGCAGCATTACTGCTCAGAGAGAATGGTACAGTGACAGTCGCTCATTCCAGAACAAAAGATCTGAAAGAAGTTACAAAACGTGCAGACATTCTGATCGTAGCAATCGGAAAAGAGCGCTTTATTACATCTGAGTATGTAAAAGAAGGAGCAGTTGTCATTGATGTCGGAATGCACCGTGACGCAGACAATCATCTGTGCGGTGATGTAGATTTTGCAGATGTAGAACCTCATACATCCGCAATTACTCCTGTTCCGGGAGGCGTAGGACCGATGACGATTGCAATGCTGATGAACAACTGTGTAGAAACAGTACGCAAGTAGGAGGAAACAGAGGATGAGATGTGCACATTGCGGAGCAAATATACCTGATGATCGGCTGATTTGTCCCGAGTGCGGTACGGAAGTGCAGATGGTGCCGGATTATAACCCGCTGGACGATGTCCTCACAAGAGAAGTAAAAGGTTCTGTGGAAGATGTAACACGCCCGATTCGTACAGATGACATCAAGAGACAGCGGCAGAAAAGCCAGCCTCAGAAAAATCCGTCCCAGAATCGGAATATCAATTCTACCCGGGTTCTGAATGAGGATGAGATGGAACGCCTCAGACAGGTGCGTAGAGAGAATGTACGCCGTGCAAAAGCTCAGAACCAGCGTCAGAATACAGGTCAGATGCGAAGAAGCAGCGGCGATCCGGAGCAGGATGCGTACGAGCGCCGCAGACAGCAGAGAGTCAGGCAGAGAGAAGCGGCAAGAAAGAAACGCAGGAATCTTCTGATCGTACTGTTTCTGCTTCTGGTATTGATTGGTGTGGGAATTTTTGTGGGATATCAAAATTCCTATACAGGTGTGATCAAGAAGGGAAATGAGGCACTGCAGGCGGGAGATTATTCTGCCGCGCAGACTTATTTTAACCGTGCGATCGTGAAAGACAAATCACGTGCGGAAGCCTATAAAGGACTTTCGGATGTGTATGCAGATCAGGACGATCTGGATGGCGCGGAGTCTGTCTATCTGACAGCTCTTGAGACACAGCCGTCCAATGAAAAGCTGTATCAGGCTGCGATTGAATTCTATCTGGATAACGATCAGGTTGATAAGATTTCAACATTGCTGGAAGACTGTGAAGATACAAAAGTGCTGAAGGCGGTACAGAAGTATGTGTCGGATGCACCTACGTTCAGTCTGGAGGAAGGTAGCTATACAGAAGTACAGCAGGTGACAATTTCTTCCAGTACGGGAGGAACGATCTATTACACGACGGACGGAACAGATCCGACAACATCCAGTACAAAATATACAGAGGCAGTGCTGATTCAGAAGGAAGGTCAGACAGAGATCCGTGCGATTGCGGTGAATGCGGAAGGAATTCCAAGTGCCGTAGCATCTGCAGAATATACGATCGAATTCCCGATTGAGGATGCACCGGCTGTATCACCGTCAACCGGACAGTACAGTTCTGCAACTCAGATCACGATCACCGTACCGGATGGATACACTGCATATTACACGATGGATGGAAGTGATCCGACTTCAGATTCTACGAGATATGAAGGACCGATCGATATGCCGATGGGAACAACAACGGTATTTAACGCCATTCTGGTCAACAATCAGAACGGAAAGGCTACTTCGGTGACAACCAGAACATATCTTACGACAGAAGGATAATTGATCTGGTTATTTATGTCATGTAGATCAGCAGGATGATCGATATAGAGTGAATAGTGAATTATTATAAAAGTCTCTCAACTGGCAACAGATTAGATATGGTTGCCAGTTGAGAGGCTTTTTAGATAATATAGGTATATTAGATAAAAAAATGTCAAACAAGCGCAAGTGAGAATGATTTTCAAAACAATAAACTACGAAGCTGTAAAAGATTTAATGTTGAAAGTAACGGAAAAGCAATTTTACTTTACATAAATTTTATTCAAATTTTCCAAAATAGGGTTGCTTTTTTCTGAATTGAGCGTTATAATATACCTGTTAAAAAAATAACAATACTACATAAAAAAGGAGAGATTTTGTTATGAGTAGATTTTGTTTACCAAGAGACATTTATCATGGAAAAGGTTGTCTTGAAGAACTGAAAAATCTGAAAGGAAAGAAAGCCTGTCTTGTAGTAGGTGGCGGTTCCATGAAGCGTCAGGGATTCCTCGATAAAGCTGTGAATTACCTGAAAGAGGGCGGAATGGAAGTAAAACTGATCGAAGGCGTTGAGCCTGACCCGTCAGTAGAAACAGTTATGAAGGGCGCAGAAGTAATGCGTGAATTCGAACCAGACTGGATCGTTGCAATGGGTGGTGGATCACCGATCGATGCTGCCAAAGCAATGTGGGTATTCTACGAGTATCCGGATGTCTCCTTTGAAGATATTATCACTCCGTTCAGCTTCCCTGAACTGAGACAGAAAGCAAAATTCGCAGCAATTCCTTCTACATCAGGAACAGCTACAGAAGTTACAGCTTTCTCTGTAATCACAAACTATCAGACAGGTGTTAAATATCCACTTGCTGACTTCAACATTACACCGGATGTTGCAATCGTTGATCCGGAGCTTGTAGCAGGTCTTCCTGTAAAACAGGTTGCTTACACAGGTATGGATGCACTGACACATGCGATCGAGGCATATGTATCCACACTGAACGGACCATTCACAGATCCACTTGCTCTGCAGGCAATCGAGATGGTTCTGGATTATCTGCCGGCTTCTTACAACTGTGATATGGTTGCAAGAGAGCAGATGCATTACGCACAGTGCCTTGCAGGAATGGCATTCTCCAACGCATTACTTGGAATCGTTCATTCTATGGCTCATAAGACAGGTGCAGCATTCTCAACAGGACATATCCCGCACGGATGTGCAAATGCAATCTATCTTCCATATGTAATCAAATACAATGCGAAAGATCCTGTAGCTGCAAAACGTTACGCAGAGATCGCACGCAGAATGGGACTTCCGGGAACATCAGAAAAAGCTCTGATCAACAGCCTGGTTGAAAAGATTGATGCATTCAATGTAAAACTGAACATTCCTAAGACACTGAAAGACTTCGGTATCAATGAAGAAGAGTTCAAAGAGAAAGTTGATAAGATCGCAGAACTTGCAGTTGGTGATGCATGTACAGGATCTAACCCACGTGCAATTGATCCGGCTAATATGGCAAAACTTCTTACATGTACATATTACGGAACAGAAGTTGATTTCTAATTATTGCCGGGAATTATTTTGTATCATAGATGACAGACCGAAGAAAATCTGTTAAGAACATACGGACAGATGTATATTTTATACATCTGTCCGTATGTTGTACTTGAATTCATGGTGAAATTGTCGTATTATTAACAAAGGGCGATTATTGTTGCTGTTTCATCCCGGTTAATCATGAATATTGAGATGATTAAAAGAAAGGATGCACGATTTGATACAGAGTTCATCCCGGCTGTCGTTGAGAGGCGGATTAGAATAACGAGATGTGCTGCAGATCGCAGTATTGTAGGAACAGTAACCGATTATTTACAAGGAGGAAAAACATGTATAAGATTGTAAAAGCTAGAAGACTGGCAGACAAAATCTTTCTGATGGATGTACATGCACCACGTGTGGCAAGTCACTGTCAGCCAGGTCAGTTTATTATTGTAAAGATGGACGAGAAGGGAGAGCGTATCCCGCTGACAATCTGTGATTACGACAGAGAAGCAGGTACCATCACAATCGTAGTTCAGGAAGTTGGGGCTTCCACAACAAAGATGGGAGAACTGAAAGAAGGAGACTATTTCCGTGACTTTACAGGTCCGCTGGGATGTCCATCTGAATTCGTAGAAGAAGATCTTGAGACATTAAAGAATAAAAAGATGCTTTTTGTAGCAGGTGGTGTAGGCGCAGCTCCGGTTTATCCACAGGTTAAATGGCTCAAAGCACACGGAATCGATGCAGATGTTATCGTTGGAGCTAAGACAAAAGATATGCTGATCCTTGAGGATGAGATGAAAGCCGTTGCAGGAAACTATTATCCATGTACAGATGACGGATCTTATGGTCACGCAGGTATGGTTACAACTATGATCGAAGAGCTTGTCGGAGAAGGCAAGAAATACGATGTCTGTGTTGCAATCGGACCAATGATCATGATGAAGTTTGTCTGTCTCTTAACAAAGAAACTTGAGATCCCGACAATCGTCAGCATGAACCCAATCATGGTTGATGGAACAGGTATGTGTGGAGCCTGCCGTCTGCAGGTTGGCGATGAGATCAAATTCGCATGCGTAGACGGACCAGAGTTCGATGGTCATCTCGTTGATTTTGACCAGGCTATGAAGAGAAGCCAGATGTATAAGACAGAAGAAGGACGTGCACTGCTGAAACTGCAGGAAGGCGATACACATCATGGTGGATGCGGACATTGTGGAGGTGACGAGTAATGGCTGATATGATGAAGAAAGTACCTGTAAGAGAACAGGAACCAAAAGTACGTGCTACAAACTTTGAAGAAGTTTGTCTTGGATATAATAAAGAAGAAGCTATGGAAGAGGCTGCAAGATGCCTTAACTGTAAGAATGCAAGATGTATTCAGGGATGTCCTGTATCTATCAATATCCCTGCATTTATCCAGGAAGTAAAAGAAGGAAATATCGAAGAAGCTTATAAAGTAATCGGTAAATCCAGTGCACTTCCGGCTATCTGTGGACGTGTATGCCCACAGGAATCCCAGTGTGAAGGAAAATGTGTCCGCGGAATCAAAGGCGAGGCAGTTTCTATCGGAAAACTGGAGAGATTCGTTGCAGATTACGCTCTTGAGAATGACATCAAACCAGAAGGTGCCGAGACAAAGAACGGACACAAAGTTGCTGTGATCGGTTCTGGCCCGTCCGGACTTACATGTGCAGGAGACCTTGCAAAACTTGGTTACGATGTAACTGTATTTGAGGCACTTCATGAGCTCGGTGGAGTACTTGTTTATGGTATTCCGGAGTTCCGTCTTCCAAAACAGAAAGTCGTAGCAAAAGAGATCGAGAAAGTAAAAGAGCTCGGTGTTAAATTTGAGACTAACGTTGTTATCGGTAAATCCACAACCATCGACCAGTTAATGGAAGAAGAAGGATTTGAAGCTGTATTCATCGGTTCCGGTGCAGGACTTCCGATGTTCATGGGTATCCCGGGAGAGAACGCAAACGAAGTATTCTCTGCAAATGAGTACCTGACAAGAAGCAACCTGATGAAAGCATTCCGTGATGATTACGATACACCGATCGCAGCTGGTAAGAAAGTTGCCGTTGTCGGTGGTGGTAACGTTGCTATGGATGCTGCAAGAACAGCACTCAGACTTGGCGCTGAAGTACATGTTGTATACAGAAGAAGTGAAGCTGAGCTTCCTGCAAGAGCAGAAGAAGTACATCACGCAAAAGAAGAGGGAATCATCTTCGATCTTCTTACAAATCCGAAGAAGATTAATGTGGATGACAAGGGTAACATCACAAGCATGACAGTAATCAAGATGGAACTTGGTGAGCCTGATGCTTCCGGAAGAAGACGTCCGGTTGAGATTGAAGGATCTGAGTATGACATCGAAGTGGATACAGTTATCATGTCTCTTGGTACATCACCGAACCCGCTGATCTCTTCTACAACAAAAGGTCTGGAGACAAACCGCAGAAAATGTATCGTTGCAGAGGAAGAGAACGGACAGACATCCAAAGAGGGTGTATTTGCCGGTGGAGATGCCGTTACAGGAGCTGCTACAGTTATCCTCGCTATGGGAGCTGGTAAAGCAGGTGCCAAAGGTATCGACGAATATCTGAGAAATAAATAATAGAAGGAAGATTGTACATAGGAGCGGGCAGTGAAGCATAGGTTCCTTTGAAAAAATCCGAATTTGAAAATAGAAATATCCTGACAGGATGCAGAAAAATCTGTGCTTGTCAGGATATTTTTTATTTCATCAGCAATTTCACTCAAATCAGATGACAACCCATTCGAAGATATGATAAAATAATAAACTGAATGTTTGCAAATTTAACGAACAGAGTCCTGGTTTAGAAAGAGAACCCTGTAAAGATTTGTCATACATTTCAATAAAACAGAAAGCAAAAATCTATTTTGGAGGAAACATAAAACATATGGCAAGTTATAACAGCAATGACAGTAGATTTGATGGAAGATGCTTCCTTGAAGATGTGGAGATAAAGTTACAGAAACGGCTGGAGGAAGTCTGTCAGTCTCTGTCAGAGGGACAGAAAGAGATTGACAACATGCAGGAGTATTACTGGGAGAACTATACAGAGATGGATGAGTATGGTTACGAAGATTATGATAACCAGCAGGCACTTCTGCATCAGGTGAATGCCAACAACGAGAAACTTCAGCTGAAACATAGGTTTGAAAAGATGCTGGATGCACCGTTTTTCGGACGTGTAGATTTTGTGTATGACGGCGATGATGAACCGGAACCGTTTTATATCGGAATTGCGAATTTCGCAGAAAAGACAGGAATGCAACCGCTAATCTATGACTGGCGTGCCCCGGTCAGCGGTCTGTTCTATGATTTTGATAAAGGAGAAGCTTTTTACGAAGCTCCGGCAGGAAGACTGGAAGGAGAGATTATTTCCAAATGGCAGTTTAAAATTAAAAACGGAAAGATGGTCTATGCCTTTGAGAGTGACACAAAGATTGACGATGATATTCTGAAAAAAGAACTGGGAAATAACAGTGATGTCAAGCTGAAAAATATTGTCCGCACGATTCAGAAAGAGCAGAATGCGATCATCCGAAATACGAAAGATAAAATTCTGGTGATTCAGGGGGCTGCGGGAAGTGGAAAGACTTCCATTGCCCTGCACAGAATTGCATATCTCTTATATCATGACCGTGACAATCTGAAATCTTCTAATGTGCTGATTCTCTCACCAAACGGGGTATTCGCAGATTATATTTCCCATATTCTTCCAGAACTTGGTGAGGAGAATATCCGTGAGATGAGCTTTGATCTGTATGCGTATAAAGAACTGAAAAAAGGAATTGCAAATGATTGCGAAGATCGTTATGACCAGTTGGAACGAAATATGAAATTTCCGGATCAGGAAGCGAGAGACCGGTTTGACTGGAAACAGTCCAAAGAGTTCGTAGGAGAGATGGAAGGATTCCTTGCGGTTCTGGAAGACCGCCTGATCGAGTTCAAAGAGATCTCGTTCCGTGGCATGACTCTGACGGAAGAAGAGATGATCCAGCTCTTTTATTACAAATTTACAGAGACGCCATTATTGAAGCGACTGGATGCAGTGAAAGAGTATTTTATTGATTCCTGGGAGACATTGAGAGGCAGAAATATTTCCGAGGAAGATCAGGAATTACTGCAGGGTAAATTTGACCGGATGTATACGACCAAAGACACTTATAAGATATACAACTGGCTTCTGGAAGATTGTGGATGTGACCAGCTTCCGGATGTACCGTATGAGAAACGTAAGATCCAGTATGAAGATGTATTCCCGATGCTGTATCTGAAATACCGTCTGGAAGGCGGTAATTCCACACATAAGAATATCAAACATCTGGTCATTGATGAGATGCAGGATTATTCTTATCTGCAATATACGATTCTTGAGACCTTGTTCCACTGTAAGATGACGATTCTTGGTGACCGTGCGCAGACACTGGATGTGAAACAGCAGGATGTGCTGAGATTCCTTCCGAAGATTCTTGGTAAAGAGATCCGCAAGATCGTTATGAATAAGAGTTATCGAAATACAATGGAAATTGCGAAATATGCCGAGAAGATCAGCGGAGTCACAGATCTGGAACTTTTGGACCGCCACGGAAAAGAAGTGGAAGAGAAAACATTTACATCACAGGATGAGATGCTGGATACACTTCTTGCGAATCTGAAGCTGGCAGGGAATATCGTAGTGGATAATGGAAAATCTGAGATGTCAGAAGACAGCGATAATGATAAATTCGAGACAGCTGCACTGATCACAACTACAGAGGAAGAAGCGTTCGATCTGAGTCGTCTGCTGAAACTGCGTGGCATCAATGTATCTTATGTGGATCGTGACAGTTCCGCATTTAAGAAAGGTCTGACAGTAACAACATTTTATCTTGCAAAAGGACTGGAATTTGATCAGGTGTTTGCCATTCGTGGAAAAGAGAACAATCCGCTTCGTGATCAGGCAGAATATATCTGTGCTACACGTGCGCTTCATGAACTGTATGTGTATGATGTAAAATAAAAATTAATTCTATTGGCAAGATTGAAGGGGATGATGACAAAGGAAGTGCCGAGGCGGGGCAATTGGCGCTTCTGATGCAGAGCAGTCCATCATATATGACAATGTAGCCATCCCAGAGATTTATATAAGAAGGCGGAAGAAATAAAATGAAAATCACATTGATCACTGTAGGAAAAATTAAAGAAAAATATTTGAAAGATGCGATCGCGGAATACAGCAAACGCCTGAGTCGTTACTGTAAACTGGAGATTGTGGAAGTGGCAGATGAGAAGACACCGGATCACGCCAGTGAAGTGATGGAAGATGCAATCCGAAGCAAAGAAGCAGAACGTATTTTAAAATACGTGAAGGAGGATGCGTTTGTAATCACACTGGAGATTGGTGGAAAGCAGCTCAGTTCAGAAGAGCTGGCTGAGAAGATTGACCGTCTGGGTATCCAGGGCGTGAGTCATATCATCTTCATTATCGGTGGTTCGATCGGACTTGGAAAAGAAGTGCTGGCAAAATCCAATTATGCACTGAGTTTTTCAAAGATGACATTTCCACATCAGTTGATGCGCGTGATCCTGCTGGAACAGGTGTATCGGAGTTATCGGATCATTATGAAAGAGCCGTATCATAAATAGGATAGAAGTAATTGCCAGGGGCATTATTGAAAATATACAAAAAATAACGACTCTATTTGTGAAAAAATGATAGTAGACAACAAATAAAAGTGTTGTTATAATTGTAAATGTCATTTGGGTTGTAACTCTTTGAGGCATTACTGATGGCACCGATACGTTATAGCAGTAAGGTGTGTATGTCTTGAGGGGTTTATTTTTTTGTATAGATAAGAAACTTCAAAAGGCATAATACAAAGCGGGTGAGAGAAGATGCAGGTAATCAAGAAATTAAACAACAATTTTGCAATCTGCCTGGATAAAGAGGGAAAAGAGTTGATTGCTTATGGAAAAGGAATTGGATTTCCGAAAGTACCATATGAGCTCACAGACCTGAATCAGATTGACAGAACCTTTTATGACATCGATCATAAATATCTGGATCTGCTGCCGGAACTACCGGAGAAAGTACTGGATTTCACAGCAAAGCTGGTAGATATCGCACACAATGAATTGCAATATGAACTGAATCCGAATCTGGTGATGACACTGGCGGATCACATTCATTTCTGTATTCAGCGTGCACGGAAGAAGATCGTGGTGCAGATGCCGTTGATCTGTGAGATCGAGCAGTCATTTCCGAAAGAGGCAAAGATCGGAAAATATGCAGTGCGGCAGATGGAACGCAGATTTGCAGTTCAGCTCAATGAGAATGAGGCTTCCGGAATTGCGATGAGTTTCGTAAATGCACGGAACAGCGCAGAAAAGAAAGCTGATACTTCCATTCAGAAATGGTTCCAGGAAGCACTGGAGGATACAATCAGTATCGTAGAAGATACAGTGGGAATCCTGATCGAGAGAGATTCATTTAATTTCGCCAGATATTCTTCTCATCTGATGTATCTGCTCAAGCGGATTGACTCAAATCAGACATTGGATACAGATAATGGAATCATGTATCAGTCGATTCGCGAAGAATTTCCGGAGATTGCGGAATGCATTGACAAGATTGAAGCATATTTCGAGAAAAGATTTGACATTCAGCTTTCAGAAGAGGAAAAGATGTATTTAATGTTGCATATTAACAGAATATGTGTCAGAGAAGGACTGTAACCAGTTGGGCATTACCTTCCATGACAGTTTGTTGCAAAGGATCACAGAATCCGTAGCAGAACAAATTGTTGTGGGAGGTTTTTTTATATATTAGGAAAGTGCTCTTTCCTAATATATAAAAACGCTCCGCGAGGATGCGCACTGCGGCGTACAAGGAAGATGTCGCAAGCGACCGCCGCAGGCTCTAGAATGTGCCAAGGCACATTCTTATAAAAAAATTAAAAAAGGAGAATGAAAATTATGGCAGACAAAAACAAAATCATTGCTGAAGAAGTGCTCGCTGCGGTAGGCGGTACAGCAAACATTGTATCAGTGACACACTGTATGACAAGACTTCGTTTTGTATTGAAGGATCAGAGTGTCCCGGATAAGAAGAAACTGGAATCTATCAAAGGGGTTATGGGAACAAATATCGCTGGAGGACAGTATCAGGTTATCATCGGCAACTCTGTAGGGAATGTGTACAAAGAACTGGTGGCAATGAGCGGAATATCTGATACAACAGCAGATTATAAAGCAGATCAGGAAAAACAGAAAGTGAATCCGGTTGTAACTGCGCTTGATTTTATCGCAGGCTGTATGACACCTCTGTTTACAGCGATCATCGCCGGTGGTCTGATCAAGGTATTACTTGTAATCTTCGGACCAACATTGCTCGGAGTAATGTCTTCTGAGAGTGACACTTACATCTTAATGAATGCACTTGGTGATGCGCCGTTTTATTTCCTGCCGGTACTGGTAGCATTTACAGCATCTAAGAAATTGAACTGTAATTCATTCCTGGCCGTGATGGTATCTTCAGTTCTGATCTATCCGGATGTGATTACATTGCTTGGAAGTGATCAGGCAACGCACCTGTTTGGCGTGATCCCGGTTGTTCACGGAAGTTATTCTTCTTCCATTATTCCGGCAATGCTCGCTACGATTCTTCTGAAATATGTAGAGATCCTTGTAGATAAGATCGTGCCGGACTGGTCCAAAAACTTCCTGAAACCGTTATTGATTGTAATTATCACAGCACCGATCACACTCTGTCTCCTTGCACCACTTGGTCTGATGGTAGGAAACGGACTTCAGTTTGTGATCAATGCAATTTACAATTTTGCTCCATGGCTTGCAATGATGCTCTTTTCAGCAGCGATGCCGTTCATCGTTATGACAGGTATGCACTGGGCATTCGTCCCAGCTTGCTTGGTCTTGCCAACCCGGGATATGACCTGTTACTTCTTCCGGCAATGCTTGCAAGTAATATTGCCCAGGCAGGTGCAACTTTTGGTGTGGCAGCAAAGACAAAAGACAAAGAAATCCGTGAAATGGCAATCCCGGCAGGAATCTCAGCACTGCTTGCAGGAGTAACAGAACCGGCAATGTACGGAATCACACTTCGTCTGAGAAAGCCAATGATCGCAGCTTGTATCGCCAGTGGTGTTGCAGGGCTGATCTCAGGATTTACAGTATTGAAAGCATATGCATTTGCAACTCCGTGTCTGACAGCAATTGTTCAGTTTATTGCACCCGATAGTGGAAAAAATATGATTTGCGCAGTAGTTGTTTTAGTTGTATCATTGGTATTATCTTTTGTCCTTTCCTTTATTATGACAAAGAATGAAGGAACAGAAGAGCAGAATGAAGAGAAAACACCGGCTGAGAGTGCTGCAAAAAAGAATGCAACACAGAAGAAAGCGGCACAGACAGAAGCTTGCGAAGAAGCAGCTCAGGAAACAGCAAAGTCTGCTGCACAGGGAGCAGAGAAAGCAACCGTGATCACAGCACCGATTAAAGGGGAAGTGATCCCGCTTACAGAAGTAAAAGATCCGACTTTTGCAACAGGAATCCTCGGAGAAGGATTTGCAGTGGTTCCGGCAGAGGGAAAAGTATACGCACCGTTTGACGGTACCTGTGAAAATATTTTTGATACACTGCATGCAATGGGACTGACATCTGACAACGGAGCAGAGCTTCTGATCCATGTCGGACTGGAGACCGTGAATTTAAATGGAGCTCCGTTTACAGCTCATGTAGAGAATGGTCAGCATTTCAAAAAGGGAGAGTTACTTCTTGAGTTTGATATTGATGCAATTAAGAAAGCAGGCTGTGAGATCCAGACACCGGTCATTGTAACAAATGCAGATGAATATGAACATCTGACAGTAGAAAAAGACAGAATCGTAATTGGAGGTTAAGAAGATGGGATTAAAAGAAAATTTTCTATGGGGAGGAGCAACCGCAGCAAATCAGTGTGAAGGTGCATGGGATGTAGACGGAAAAGGAGTTTCCGTATCCGATATCTGTACAGGTGGAAAATTTGGACAGAGCAAACGTATCACACCGGTGCTTGAAGAAGGAACATTTTATCCAAGCCACGAGGCAATCCAGCATTATTATCGCTTCAAAGAAGACATTGCCCTGTTTGCAGAGATGGGATTTAAATGCTACCGTTTCTCCATCAACTGGACAAGAATCTTCCCGAACGGAGACGAGAAAGAACCGAACGAGGCAGGACTGAAACATTACGAGGAAGTCATTGATGAGTGCCTGAAATACGGCATTGAGCCACTGATCACAATCTCTCATTATGAAGTGCCGTTCGGCCTGACAAAGAAATGCAATGCATGGGTCAGCAGAGAGATGATCGATTATTATCTGAATTACTGCCGTGCAATCTTTACAAGATACAAAGGAAAAGTAAAATACTGGCTGACATTTAACGAGATCAACAGTTCAGTAGCTCCGATGGGAGCACTGCTCAATCAGGGAATCTTAAATGACCTTGAGAACCCGACTGTATTTATGAAGCAGCCGGACATCCCGCAGCAGAGATATCAGGGACTGCATCACATGTTCCTGGCTTCTGCACTTGCGGTACAGATGGCACATGAGATCGATCCGGAATACAAAGTAGGAAATATGATGATCTATTCTGCAAGTTATCCGATGACCTGCAATCCGGACGATGTAGTTCTGAATCAGAGATACAACCGTATGTACAATTACTATTGTACAGATGTACAGGCCCGTGGAGCATATCCGGCTTATGCAGACAGCCTTTTGAAAGAAATCGGTGTTGAAATCGTAAAAGAGCCGGGAGACGATGAGATCTTAAAGAAGGGAACGGTTGATTTTATTACATTCTCTTACTATATGTCTTCTTGCCAGAGTTCAGATCCAAAGCAGAAAGGTGGAGAAGGAAATATCCTCGGCGGTGTGCCGAATCCGTATCTGGAAGCATCTGACTGGGGATGGCAGATCGATCCGAAGGGACTGCGCTATGCATTGAATGACCTGAGTGACCGTTATCAGCTTCCGCTTATGGTTGTAGAAAATGGACTTGGAGCAAAAGATACAGTAGAAGAAGATGGCTCCATCAATGATGATTACAGAATTGATTACCTGAGAAAACACATCGAGCAGATGAAACTTGCAGTAGAAGACGGAGTGGATCTGATGGGATATACTCCGTGGGGATGCATCGATCTTGTTTCTGCATCTACCGGTGAGTATGCAAAGAGATATGGCATGATCTATGTGCGTCGTTTTGATGACGGAACAGGTGATTTTGCCCGTCTGAAAAAGAAATCTTTCTACTGGTATCAGAATGTGATCCGTACAAATGGAGAGGAACTGTAAATGAGTAAAATTATTTTTCTGGATGTAGACGGGACTCTGGTGAATTATGAAAACCAGATCCCGGAATCGGCCATAAAAGCAGTACGACAGGCGAGAGCCAACGGACACAGAGTGTATATCTGCACCGGAAGAAGCAAGGCAGAAGTGTATCCGGAGCTGTGGAACATCGGGCTGGATGGCATGATCGGTGGAAACGGAAGTTATGTGGAAGACCATGAAAGGGTTGTTCTGCATCAGAGGCTTTCTGCGGATCAGTGCCGGCAGATCGTGGACTGGCTGCATGAGAAGAAACTGGAATTCTATCTGGAAAGCAACAATGGATTGTTTGCCAGTGAGAGATTTGAGACAGTGGCAGAACCAACCATCCAGGAATATTGCAGAAGAAAAGAAAAAACAGGAGCAAAAAAGCTGACGGTAAGAGATGTATTTCCGGAGATGATTTTCGGTGGGGAGTTATATCGTGATGATGTAAATAAGATTTCTTATGTTCTGAATTCTTATCAGGATTATCTGGATACAAAGGAGCAATTTACGGATCTGCAGAACGGAACCTGGGGAGGTGTCGGAGAGACAGCTCTTTTCGGTGATATCGGAGTGAAAGATATCACGAAAGCAGTTGCGATTCAGACACTGCTTACTTTCCTTGGAAGAAATGTAGAGGATACGATTGCCTTTGGCGATGCGAAGATTGATATTCCAATGCTGGAGTATTGTGCGTATGGTGTCGCTATGGGGAATGGTGGAGAAGAGATCAAGAAAATGGCAGATTATATTACGGACGATGTAGATCAGGATGGACTGTGGAATGCATTCTGCAAGCTGGAATTAATCTGATAAAAGGTTAGTTTAATGTGTAAAAATCCGCGGAGTGATTGACATAGGAGTGAACAGTAACCCGACGATAACATTTTATGAGTTATCTGTCGGGTTTTTTGACTTGCACGAAGGTGTGTGATAGAATGGTCAATGAAATTTATACGAAGGAGAAGAATATTGTGAACGAAGATAAAGAATTTCTTCAGAAAGAACCCATCGGAAGGTTGCTTCTGAAACTGGCACTTCCGACACTTGCAGCACAGTTGATCAATATGCTGTATAACATTGTAGACCGTATCTATATCGGACATATTCCAAAAGTCGGGGCAGCAGCACTGACCGGAGTGGGAGTGTGTATGCCGTTGATTATGATCGTGTCTGCATTTGCGGCACTGGTGGGATATGGAGGTTCCCCGCGGGCATCTATTTTTATGGGAAAGAAAGATAATGAGACAGCAGAGAAGATTCTGGGTAACTGCTTTATGACACAGATTATTGTCTCATTAATCCTGACATTGATCCTGTTTGTGTGGAACCGGCAATTCCTGTTGGCGTTTGGCGCAAGTGAGAATACGATTGAATATGCTACAAGATATATGAACATTTATTCCATTGGTACAATTTTCGTAGAACTGACGCTTGGAATGAATGCATTCATCACTGCACAGGGATTTGCAAAGACAGGAATGATGTCAGTACTGATCGGTGCGATAGCCAATATCATCCTGGATCCGGTGTTTATCTTTGGATTTAACATGGGAGTCAGAGGTGCGGCGCTGGCTACAGTGATTTCCCAGGCGTTATCTTGTATCTGGGTGATTTCTTTCCTGTGTGGAAAGAAGACCTTTATTAAGATTCGAAAGAAGAATCTTATGTTGCATGCAAAGATTATTTTACCATGTCTTGCACTTGGCTCTGCAACTTTTATTATGCAGGCCAGCGAGAGCGTGATCTCTGTCTGCTTCAATTCTTCTTTGCAGAGATATGGCGGAGATCTGGCAGTAGGTGCGATGACGATTCTGACCAGTGTAATGCAGTTTGCAATGCTGCCACTGCAGGGATTCGGACAGGGAGCACAGCCGATCATGAGTTACAACTATGGAGCAAAAGATGCAGGACGTGTAAGAGCTGCTTTTAAATTACTTTTGAAATGCAGTGTGATCTATGCAGTGATTCTGTGGGGATGCGTAATGTTGTTCCCGGGACTGTTTGCTTCTATTTTTACAACAGATGCAGAGCTGATCGCATTTACGGCAAAAGCGTTACGTGTTTATCTGGCTGTCATGTTCATCTTTGGAATACAGATTTCCTGCCAGATGGCATTTACTTCGCTTGGAAAAGCAGTGCAGTCGATCCTTGTCGCAGTGACGAGAAAATTTGTATTGCTCATCCCGTTGATCTATCTGATGCCGCATATTTTCAGTAGTAACAAAACAATGGCGGTTTATATGGCTGAGCCGGTAGCAGATGTTTTCGCGGTTACGTTTACTGTGATTCTGTTTACAAGGACATTTAAGAGTGCGATGAGATCAATTGAGGATTAGGTGACAATTCGGCCATGAAGCTCGAATCTGCCACTTTATGGCTGAACTGTTACAAAAAATAAAAGGACGAGTATATGATCAAAGATTTTTTTGTATTTATATTGAAACCGCTGTCATTTCTTCCGGCGATTGTAATGATGTGTATCATCTTTTCGTTTTCCTCGCAGGATGGCGTGGATTCGGGCTCTTTAAGTCACGAAGTCAGTGTGAAGATTGTGGAAGTGGGAAATGAAGTGCTTCAGAAGGGACTTTCAGACTGGGAAATTGATGAAGTGGCGACAAAGATTGAGTATCCGGTGCGAAAAGTAGCGCATATGACGGAGTATTTTCTGCTGGCAGTGGCCGTGTCATTTCCATTTTATGTGTATGGTCTGAGAGGATTTCCGCTGATGCTTGTGGCGGGAGCCATCTGCGTGGGATTTGCCTGCGGGGATGAATACCATCAATCGTTTGTGGATGGACGGGGACCGTCTGCCCGAGATGTCGGAATCGACAGCATCGGAGTATTTGCCGGAATCATTACGGTGAGAATCTTCTGCTGGATCGTGCTTGCACCATCCAGAATGCTGGGAAGGCTGAAACTTCGGAATCAGGAGAAAGAAGAATACTGGGGCGGACGCCGTGATCAGGGGCGTGGCAGAAGTGATCGGAGAGGAAGAGATTCTTATAGAAATCGTGGCAGATATGATGATTATGATGATGGTTATGGTTATGACGACTATGACAATGAGTATTACGATGACAGAGATTATCGCTATGGAAGACGTAATCGATATCGTGATGACTATGACGATTATGATCGTTACGGTTACGATGACTATGATGATGATTACGATGACGAATACGAGGATGATTATCGGGATGATTACAGATCCCGGCGTGATCGCAGTGATCGTAACAGGAGTCGTTATGATGATGGCTATCAGGATGATTATGAGGATGATTATGGTGACAATTATGAAAACGGCTATTACGATGATTATGAGGACGAGTATGACGATTACGAAGATGACCGCTATGATCGTTACAGAGAAAGACGGGGCGATCGAAGCCACAGTCGGAAGCGCAGGTATTAATCTGTACCAATCCCAGTAAACAATGTAAAAAATTCGACACTGTAGAACGTGAATTTCAACTCAAAGGAGGAGTTTCATATGAGAGAAATGCGTTTACATAAAAGAGAAATTACAGATCCTGCAGTTTTAAAAGAGATTCTGGAAGAATGTGATGTTGTCAGAATTGGAATGACAGATGCGGAAGGAATGTTTATTATGCCGCTGAATTATGGATATGAATTTCAGGAGACAGAGCAGGGACAGAAACTGACATTTTATTTCCACGGTTCCGCAGAAGGAAGAAAGGCAGACGCCATCCGGGAAAATTCAAAGGCAGCATTTGAGATGGACTGTCGTCACAGTGTGATCAAAGGAGAATATACCTGCAGTTATTCATTCTCCTACAGAAGTATCATGGGAGACGGAAACATCCATGAGCTTAAGACGGATGAAGAAAAGAAGTTCGGACTTGAGAAAGTAATGGAGCATATGGCTCCTGAGGCAAAGATCGAGTTCCTGCCGGAGATGCTTGCAAGAACCGCAGTATGGAAACTGGAAGCAGAAAGATTTACAGGCAAAGAACGTAAGCAGAAAGCCTGAATATGCAAAGATGTAGATTGCAGGAATGATTTTTCAGACACGCTCTAGAACCTGTAAGATTCACAGTAAAATTTCCGCATAGGACAGAACATGCCGCACATATACTTTTTTGAAAGGTATATGTGTGGCATTTTTTATGGAGAGAGGGCGAATCGGACAAAAGGCGGCCGAGGCTGCAGGTATGCCGAAAGATGTGGTATTTGGAGTTCCGGTGATCACAATTCTCGGAAGAAATGAAATCTGTATCGAGAATTACCGGGGGATTATAGAATATACAGAACAACTGGTCCGTGTACAGACAAAATCAGGACAGATCCGTCTGACAGGAAAGCGGTTGAAGATTGAGTATTACACCAATGATGAGATGAAAATCACCGGTTATCTGGAATCACTTGAGTTTACAGAAGGGAGGAAGTCTGATTGATCCGTGCGCTGATCCGATATCTGCAGGGATATGTGA
The DNA here is from genome assembly GCF_934309415.1 of uncultured Mediterraneibacter sp. Taxonomy (GTDB): domain Bacteria; phylum Bacillota; class Clostridia; order Lachnospirales; family Lachnospiraceae; genus Mediterraneibacter. The sequence goes on along the minus strand of NZ_CAKRDI010000016.1, from coordinate 48,501 downwards.
AAATCCGGGTTTCCGGTTATTCTCCAGAACGGTTTCTGAATCTCTGCTGTTATCACGGCATCAGGATCTGGGGACTGACACCGGCAGGAAACGCATATGAAATGTATCTTACATTGCATGGCTTCCGGAAACTGCGCCCTTTTGTACGGAAAACACATACGAAGGTCCGGCTGACGGAACGACATGGATTTCCATTCTTTCTGCAGCGTTACCGGAAACGAAAACTTTTATTTGCAGGAATCTTACTGGGAGTCTGTCTGCTCCGTCTCGATTCTGCATTTATCTGGGATATTCATTTTCAGGGAAATGAAAGATGGCCCGATGAGACGCTGGTAGAATTTTTAAAAACACAGCAGGTGGAAGCCGGAATGAGAAAAAAAGATGTAGATTGTTCTGGTATTGTAAAAGCCATCCGAAAGGAATATAATGATATAGTTTGGGTGTCTGCTTCGATTGACGGCAGCAGACTGAAAGTTCAGATCAAAGAAAAAGAGGATACCTTTGAACCGCCTGATGAGACGGAAAAGGAAGAGCAGGCACAGCCGACCGATCTGGTTGCCACGACGGATGGAGTGATCACAAAGATCATTACCCGGTCCGGTGTACCTCAGGTACATGAAGGAGATGCGGTGAAAGCCGGCGATCTGTTGGTGCTTGGCAGGGTGGAGGTACTCAATGACAGCGGAGAAGTGGTTGATTATCAGTACCGGCATTCAGATGCAGATATTTATGCAGATACAAAACTGGAGTATGAGGATCATATTTCCAGAACCTATCAGAAAAAGAACTATGACGGAAAAGAGAGAAGGCAGTATTATCTGCGGATCAACGGAGTGGAATTCTGCGCAGGTATCCTGAAAAATTCCTGGAAACACAGTGAAATGTATACGCTGGAAAGACAGGTGAAGCTGGGAGAAAATTTTTATCTTCCGGTGTCTTATGGAATGCGAAAAGAAAAATCTTACACGTTTCAGAAGACAGAATACACAAAAGAAGAACTTCAGGAAATGCTGAGCCTTCATTTTCGCAGATTTTGTGAGGAATTAGAGCAAAAAGGTATTCAAATCTGTGAAAATAATGTTAAAATACAACTGGACGAAAAAAATGCACGGGCTTTGGGAACTTTATATCTGAATCAGAAGATCACAGAAGAACAGAACGTGCAGCCGCCGGTTCAGTCAGAAAGTGAACAGCCCGGCGGAAACGACACTGAATAAGGGTTACTGCTCACAGATAATCTGTAAATAGTAATATAATCCCGTAGCTGATCAGTAGTGGTAAGATGCTTATAGCTATGGTTTGAACAGTAACGGATCAAGTGCAGAAATAGTAACGATTGAAAGGAAAGAACTGGATGAGTCTGGCAGAACTGATGATTGATATTCCGGCTGAATACGAGGCAAATGTATTTGGTCAGTTTGATATGTATGTAAAAAAACTGGAAAGGACATTCCACGTCACACTGATTTCCCGTGACGGAGCGACAAAGATCGTGGGAGAGGCGGTTGCCGCAAAGAAGGTACAGCGTGTTCTGACACAGCTTGTAGAGCTGGCGCGCAGAGGTAATACGATCACGGAGCAGAATGTAGATTATGCGATCTCGCTTGTATTTGAAGATCAGGAGGAAGGTCTGGTTGAGATTGACCGGGATCTGATCTGTCACACACTGCAGGGAAAACCGATCAAACCAAAGACGCTGGGACAGAAGAAATATGTAGATGCGATCCGCAATGGAATGATCACATTCGGACTGGGACCTGCAGGAACCGGTAAGACCTATCTGGCCATGGCGATGGCGATTACCGCATTTAAGCGCGAGGAAGTAAGCAGGATCATCCTGACACGTCCTGCAATTGAAGCAGGAGAGAAGCTGGGATTCCTTCCGGGAGATCTGCAGAGTAAGATCGATCCATACTTAAGACCGCTGTATGATGCCCTGTATCAGATCATGGGAGCGGAAAGCTTTATCAAGAATCAGGAAAAGGGGCTGATCGAAGTTGCACCGCTTGCCTATATGCGAGGAAGAACACTGGATAATGCCTTTATCATTCTGGATGAGGCACAGAATACAACTCCGGCACAGATGAAGATGTTCCTGACACGAATCGGATTTGGTTCCAAAGTAGTTATTACAGGAGATTCTTCCCAGAAGGACCTTCCTACAGGAAGCATTTCCGGACTGGATGTTGCAGTCAAGGTCGTAAAAGATCTGGAAGATATCAGCATCTGTACGCTGACAAGCAAGGACGTTGTAAGACATCCGCTGGTACAGAAGATCGTTAAGGCATACGAAGAATACGAGAAGAAATCAGCAAGACCACGGGAGCGTGGGAATGGAAGAGAAACGAACGGAAAAGACAACAGGAGGAAAAGAGGATGAGTCTGTTTATAGAGGAAGAGGGGAACACTGTCCTGCCTTTTGACACAGAAGCAACCGCAAGACTGGTCGTCGATGCGGCACTGGAATACGCAGACTGCCCGTATGAGGCAGAGGTGAATCTGTTACTGACAGAGAATGAAGAGATTCATGAGATGAATCTGGAACAAAGAGAAATTGACCGTGCAACAGATGTACTGTCATTTCCGATGATCGAGTATGAGACTCCGGGGGATTTTTCTGTCATCGATGAGGAGACAGGAGAGGCATTCAATCCGGAGACAGGGGAGCTGATGCTTGGAGACATTGTGATTTCAAAAGAAAAAGTATTGTCTCAGGCTGAAGAGTACGGACATTCTCCGAGAAGAGAATATGCATTTCTGATCGCGCACAGCATGCTTCATCTGTTTGGTTACGACCATATGGTAGATGAAGAGCGGATTGTGATGGAAGCAAAACAGCGTGAGATTATGGAAATAGTGGGAATCCCGCGATAAATCTGGAGGAGGAAAGAATGTCTGATATACAGAACAGGACAAAACAGGGAGCGAAGAAAGATGATTATATCGTTCAGGGCTCCATACTGGCCGCAGCTGCGGTCCTTACGAAAATTATAGGAGTTGTTTACAGAATTCCGCTGGCGAATATTCTGGGGGACGAAGGAAATGGATTTTACGGATATGCATATCAGGTGTATGCGATCGCGCTGATGATCTCTTCCTTCAGTCTGCCGACGGCGGTTTCCAAGCTGGTATCCATCCGGCTTGCAAAAAAACAGAGAAGAAATGCATTCCGTGTATTCCTGTGTTCTCTGATGTTTGCAGTGGTAGTCGGACTGGTCATTTCCATGGCGATCTTTTTCGGAGCCAGCCTGATTTCAACGCATGCGATGAAATCCCCGCTGAGTGTCTATGCACTCCGTGTACTGGCACCGGGACTTCTGATCGTTGCGGTGATGGCGGTCATCCGTGGATATTTCCAGGGAATGGGAACGATGCTTCCGACAGCGATCTCACAGATCATTGAGCAGGTAATCAATGCAGTAGTAAGTATTGTCGGAGCCAGCGTTTTATTTGGAATTGGTACAAAGGCAGGAGAAAAAGCCGGAGAGGAACTTTTAGGACCGGCATATGGTGCAGCAGGAAGTACACTGGGAACAGTATCCGGTTCTCTGGCAGGGTTGTTATTCTTACTGTTTGTGATCGCTTTATATCAGAAAGTCATCCGCAAACAGCTGAAGCGTGATAAATCTAAGAATGTAGAGAGTTATCATTCCATTCTGAAAGCACTGCTTCTGACAGCTATTCCGGTTGTGTTCAGTACAGCAGTCTACAATATTAACCAGATCATTGACCTGACAATTTTTAACCATGTCATGCAGGCACAGGGTTTTGTGGAGAAAGAATACATGGCACTTCAGGGAATCTATACCGGTAAATATGATACGCTGATCAATGTGCCAATGGCGATCGCAAATGCTATGGGAACTTCGGTTGTACCGAGTCTGACAGCAGTTGCCATTGCAGGAACAAAGCGTCAGGTACATGATAAGATCAATCAGACGATGCGTATTACAATGGTCATTGCGATTCCAAGCTGTATCGGATATTTTGTGCTGGCATCGCCGATCATGGTGCTTCTTTACAATGATTCCAGTGCTACACCGGCAAACCTGCTGATGATGGGGGCGATTGTTGTGGTACTGTACGGATTATCCTCTGTATCTAACTCCATTCTTCACGGACTGAACTATATGACCAGTCCGGCAAAGAATGCGGGAGTTGCCCTGGTAATTCACCTGGTTGCGTTTGTACTTATGATGACTGTATTCAAGATGAATGTATATGCACTGGTCGGAGGAAATATTGTATTTGCACTTTCCATGTGTATCCTGAACCTGATCAAGATCCGTAAAGTCAGCGGATTTAGAATCGATGTGGTAAATACATTCGGAAAACCATTTGCAGCGGCAGCAGTGATGGGCGTGGTTACATTTGGAGTTCAGAAGCTGTTTGCCACACTGATCGGTGGACGTGTAATCCCCGTCTGCATCTCACTGCTCGTAGCGATTGTGGTTTATGCAGTAGTACTGCTGAAGATCGGCACATTGTCTGAGGATGACATCCTGGATCTGCCGATGGGCGGACGTATTTTAAGATATGTAAAGAAGTTCCATCTGCTTCCGGCGAAGGACGATGATATCAGATATGTTGATTAAGAGGTGAATAAAAAACAGTTGACTTCAATCTGTTGTCAAGCGGATATTCGCAATCCGCTTCGCTACTTGCTCATAACCGAATAACTGCTCCGCAGTTTATCAGAAGGAGCTTGCACTCCTCCTGATACAAGCAAGTCCCCACCCACTGCTTATTGCTTTTCGCAATTGAAGCAGGGGACTTACTTGATTCGGTTAAAATAGGGCGGTTTATAAGAAAAGAATGAATAAATAAGAGGAAAAAGCCAATACTGAATAGAAAAAGGAGTGATCCCGATGAAATTCAGATACAAAATTGGCTTTTTTCTTGCATTTCTGGTTCTTTTTGGAACAGTTGCTGCCGGGTATGAGATCAGTTACCGGCATGTGATGGACCGGCAGATGACGCAGCGCACACAGGAACTGACTCAGGGTGAGACTGGGACAGGTATGAAAGGGAATCGAAATACAAATAGAATTTCAAATTCAGCCAGTGTTGCGGCAGAAGGGGAAGCGGCGGAAGCAGATACATTTTATTTGAAAGAATTACATGGATTTGTGGCGGTTTACTTAAAGGACGGAAAGACGATGTATGAGCTGACAGATATTGCACTTTCAGAATTGCCGGCAGAAATGCAGAAGGAGATTCGGATGGGAAAGACAGTTGAAAGTACGGAAGAACTGTATGGTTTTCTGGAGAATTATTCCAGTTAAAGGCAAGATTTTTCTGCAGGGGAGTGGACGAACGGCTCAGAATCGTGTATAATACTCAGCGTTGAAAAGAAAAAGTTACCGTTTACAGGACACTTGCAGACAGTAACGAAAAAGTACGAAGAGAAATCTGAAAGGATAGATGATTATGGATCAACAGAAGATTACCAGAATTAATGAATTATACAAAAAAGCAAAAACAACAGGTCTGACAGATGCAGAGCGTAAAGAGCAGAAGATATTGCGTGAGGAATATATGGAATCAGTCAGACGTAATCTGCGAAGCCAGCTGAATAATATTGATATTGAGCAGAAAGATGGCTCTGTTGTCAATCTGGGTGAGAAATACGGCGCAAAATTCATTAAGAAAAGAGGAAATTAAAGAAATGCTGAATGGATTACCAGGAGACCCGGTCATGCTTTTAAGTGTGGTCAATACAAAACTGAGAGATTTTTATCCGTCATTAGATACCATGTGTGAAGAGATGGAACTGAATCAGAAAGAACTGACAGATAAGCTTGAAATGATCGATTATGAGTATGATGAACAGAAGAATCAGTTCGTTTAGATGGGACACGCTCTAGAGATACGATATTGTTTGAGGCTATGCTGTGGACAGTAACGCATAGTTATAATAAACAAAAGAGGATACAGAAATTCCTTTTTGAGGGAAATTTCTGTATCCTTTTTTGAGTCACAGATTTTATAGCAGTGAAAATTTATTTCAGACAGTTACTGTTCACAGGTAACCTGCAAATAGTAACGTATCTCGCCATTTAGAATCGCCTACGGCGATGGGCGAGATACATTCAGAACAAAACGTGCATCCTCCATGCCAATCAGCGGAGTGATTGAGTTCTCTGTCCCATATAATAGAAGCCTTTACATTCTTCCAGTTTTACATCTACGATCTTACCAATCAGATCTTCATTTCCCGGGAAGTGTACAAGAAGATTATTACTCAGTCTTCCGGTCATCAGAGAACCATCGTGTTCATTTCTGCATTCGACAAGTACTTTCTGAACAGTACCTTCATGTAACGCACAACGTTCTGCTGAAATTGTCTGCACTTCTTTCAGCAGACGGTCAAAACGATCTTTTACTACATCTTCTGGAACCTGTTCTTCCATTACAGCGGCAGGAGTTCCCGTACGTTTTGAGTAAATAAATGTAAATGCACTGTCATAACGGACTTTTCTGACTACATCCAGAGTCTCCTGGAAATCTTCTTCTGTTTCCCCAGGGAATCCGACAATAATATCTGTTGTCAGAGAAATATCCGGTACAGCTTTTTTAATCTTTTCAGCCAGCTCAAGATAATGTTCCTTATCGTAATGACGGTTCATTTTCTTCAGGATACGGCTGCTTCCGGACTGAACCGGAAGATGCAGATGTTTGCAGATCTTTTTTGATTTACTCATTACTTCAATCAGCTCATCGGAAAGATCTTTCGGATGTGAAGTCATGAAACGAATACGTTCCAGTCCTTCGATTTTCTCAATTTCCTGTAAAAGCTGTGCAAATGTAATCGGATTTTCCAGATTCTTTCCATAGGAGTTAACATTCTGTCCAAGCAGCATTACTTCTACAACGCCGTCTGCTACAAGACGCTCGATTTCACGGATAATCGCTTTTGGTTCACGGCTTCTTTCACGGCCACGCACATAAGGCACAATACAATAACTGCAGAAGTTATTGCATCCGAACATGATGTTGACACCGGACTTGAAAGAATATTTTCTCTCTACCGGGAGATCTTCCACGATTTTGTCTGTGTCTTTCCAGATATCGATTACCATACGGTCAGACTGCATAGCAGTTGCAAGAAGTTCGGCAAATTTATAAATGTTATGTGTACCGAAGATCAGATCTACGAAACGGTAACTTTTCTTTAATTTTTCAACAACTTCCGGTTCCTGCATCATACATCCACATAATGCGATCATCATATGAGGATTCTTTTTCTTAATTCTTCCAAGCTGTCCAAGGCGTCCGTAAACTCTCAAGTTAGCATTCTCACGAACAGTACAGGTATTGTAAATTACAAAGTCAGCCTTTTCTTCATCCGTTTCTTCTACATAACCAATCTTTTCGAGAATTCCTACCAGCTTTTCGGAGTCGCGGGCATTCATCTGACAACCAAAGGTTGTGACGCAAAAGGTCAGTCGTCTTCCTGCTTCCGAACATTTCGCTTCATATAAATGTTTCGCTTTTTCAATAAAATAATACTGACGTTCCGGCTCTTCCAGAGGAGCAACGTCTTCCAGATCTATCCCCATAACTGGGGAGTTTTTTTCTATATTTTCACTCATTTTATAATTCCCTTTCTCATGTATGTATACAAAATGTAATTATATCGAAAAATGAATTGTTTTTCAATGTTTTTTCATCCACAAGACGAAAACAGAAAGTGAAATGATAGTGAAAAAACTTGACATATCTGAACAAGTACTGTATAAATAAAGTTGAACGACATGTTTAAACAAGATAAAACAAAAATATATTAATTCCAAGATCAATAAAACCGGAGGTAAGTGAAAATGGAGAATAAGATCAAATTAGTCGCAGTAGATATCGATGGTACATTTGTCCACTCAGATTATACATATGATGTCCCAAGATTTAAGAAGATTCTATCTGCGATGAATGCAGCAGGCTGTAATTTCGTTGTAGCAAGCGGAAATCAGTATTATCAGCTCAGAGATCTGTTTCCGGGATATTATGATGAACTTTCTTTTGTGGCGGAGAACGGCGCTTTTGTGAAAGATCATAAAGAACAGGTCTTCACAGCCAGTATGCCAAAAGAAACAGTAGATTTTGTAATTGATGTATGCAGAGAATATCCGGAAGTTTTAAATGTTTTATGTGGAGTGGAAAGTGCATACTGTCAGCGGGGAACCGTGTCGCAGGATTTTTTTGATCTGACAAATATTTATTATCATCGTCTGAAATGGGTGGACGATTTTAAACAGGTAGAGGATCAAATTCTGAAATTCGCTCCGACAGTTCCAGAAGAAAAGACATATTTCTATTATGACCTTTTCTGTGAGAAGTTAAAAGGAAAATTGACACCGACTACGAGCGGACATGGATCGATTGATTTAATTGTTCCTGGATGTCATAAAGCATCCGGATTAAAGCGGTTGGTAGAGCGCTGGAAAATCTCACCGGAGCAGTGCGCTGCATTTGGTGATGGTGGAAATGACATTGAGATGCTTCAGTATTGCGGGCACAGCTATGCAATGGGAAATGCATCAGAAGATGTAAAGAAAGCAGCAAAAAATGTGTGCCCGTCAAATGAAGAAGATGGAGTACTTGTGACACTGGAAAAACTATTTTTCTAATCCCCTGTTCCTGTGTGCCGGATGGTAAATCAGTAAGGCTTCCAGGAACAAGAGAAACTTCAAATTCACGGAGATAGCCGGACATTACTTCATAGAGCATATTGAAGCAGTAATAATAATGATCATCATACTTATACAAATGTAGATGGTATAGATTATCAGATCTTGCTGGAAGCGGATTTTTTGGTTAATGCCGGCGAAAGTGAATATTCTAAAAAGGTAATTGAGAATACTTGTGATAGGGTTTTTCGTACTGCTACAGGAACACGTTTGCTGAAGAGTATGTATTTGGAGAGAATGTAAGAAATATGAAATAAAGAAAGGTAATTTGGGAAATATTTATGTTCTGATAAAAAACGAAAATTATCAAAAGGGGATGGAAGTCCCTGGAAAAGATGAAAATTAAGTGTATGGATGAAATTGATATGTACCACCATATAGGACAATGAAATATAAAAGTTCTATAGGGGAGCATATCAATTTTATTTTTGTTAAAATGCTTCATAGTGTATTGGTTCTTCTACTTTTTTGATTTTGGGAAAAGTAAAAAATAATTGACAAACAAAGTTGTCAATGCTATCATCATAATTGACAAGAAAAGTTGTCAAAACAAAACAGAAGGAGAATATAAGTTGCCTTTATTAAATAGATTAAAAGAATATAGATCAAAATTAGGAATCAATCAGACTGAGCTTGGAAAACGGGCAGGAGTTTCCCGCCAGACAATCAGTCTGATCGAGCGGGGAGATTATTCACCATCTGTAACACTGGCAATAAAAATTGCGAGGATCTGCCAGGTTACAGTAGAGGATATCTTTGAGTATAAGGAGGATGAAAGCGATGAAGAGTGATACAAAGACAAAGAACACGAAGAGAACCGTTATAAAGATGTTAGTGGCAATGCTGATCGGCGGAGTTATAGGAGGCGTAAGCTCTGTAGTTTATGAAAATGTTCTGGGGGAAGAGTTCGGTGGCGGATTGCTGCGCATTCTGACAGAAGTGACACAGAGACTTATGGTTCCGGGGCTTCTGTTAGTAACCATCGTTTCAATTGCAGCATATGAGATCTGTTTCAAAAAGTTGAAAAATATCGGTGATCGGATTGGCGATGCGGAGGATGAAGAATTTCAGCGATTGGATTATGAGGAAGAAAGATATGGAGCAATTTTACAGTGCATCAATGTAGTGGCACAGGTACTTTGTATTGCTCTTTTGGGAAGTGGATATTCTATGAAATATATTCATGATGGAAGGACTTCACTGACAAAATTTCTTACAGCATGTGTCCTGTTTTTAATCTGTTTCTTTTACAGTGGCATGGCTCAGGCACGTTATATAAAGTTGCTTCAGAAAGTACATCCAGAGAAAAAAGGCGATGTTACTTCTAAAGATTTTCATAAACAATGGCTGGAAAGCTGTGATGAGGCAGAGAAAGAAGCAGTTTACCAAAGTTCTTACAGTACTTACATATTCACAGGAAAGTTAATCGGAATATTATTAGTTGTGACAATGATTGCCCATTTATTTTTTAATACCGGAGTGTTTGCAATCCTTGTGGTGGGTGCAATTTACTTATGCATGACTGTAAAATACTGTATTTCCTGTGTGAGATTGAAAAGTGAAAATATGCAGTTGTAAAGAAGCAGCTGAAATGAGTAGAAAGATCCCTGTTTTATACAAGCGTATAAGATGGGGATTTTTATTGCAAAATCCCCTACAAATTGTGGCATATATCTTGCAGAAAGCATTTTTAAGACACGCTCTAGTATTACATCCATCTAGTTTTTGAAGTTATTTCATCTATTATACTCACAAATTTCAAGGAGTATATTCTATGATTTCAAGCCGGATGTACTAACGTATACAAATATACACAACGTAAACGGCATAAAGAACCAACATCAGGAGTCCTTCTTTTTTGTTAAGTTCTTTCTTTGTCCATGCCATGATCCAGACAAGAACACTGAACACAAGTAAAACGATAATATCAATGAGGTTGTCCATTAAGAATGCAACCGGAGAAATCGCTCCTGCAATTCCAAGTACCATTAAAATGTTAAAGATATTTGATCCAATTACATTTCCAAGTGCCATATCTACTTCACCTTTCTTTGCTGCCACTACTGAAGTGACAAGCTCCGGAAGGCTTGTTCCAAATGCAACGACGGTCAGTCCGATGAATGTCTGGCTGACTCCGATGGTTGCTGCGATCGTGCAGGATCCGTCAACAACCCAGTCACTGCCAAATGCGATAGCAATGCCGCCAAGAATAATATAGAGCAGACTTTTTCCGACGGACATTTCCTGAATTTCTTCTGCTTCCAGAAGATACTCAGCTTCTTCTACATTCAGATCCTCATTTTTACTTCGTGATGTCTGTGCTGAACGGATCATATATATGATAAACAATGCAAATAAAACAATAAATATAATACCGTCAATATGTCCCAACGTCATACCGATTGTTCCTAAAATTAAGAGAAGTACTGCACATGCAACTGAGATTGGAAAATCTTTTTTCAGTGTAGTCATCTGCACTGCCACAGAGGTGAAAAGTGTACAGACACCAACCACAACCATCAGGTTAAAGATATTTGAGCCAACTGCATTACTGACTGCAAGCTCATTGTTTCCAGTGACCGATGCCGTAATACTGACGGCTGTTTCCGGGAGACTTGTTCCCATTGCTACAATTGTCATTCCGATGATCAGTGAAGGGACATGATATCTTTTGGCAATGCTGCTGCATCCTTCCACGAAAGCATCTGCGCCTTTTACAAGAAACACAAAACCTATAACTAAAAGTACTACTGCAAATGGTACACTTTGAACTAATTCATTCATAATTTATTTCCTTCCTGTTGAAGTCTGTCCCAAAAGACAAATTCTGCTGTTATTAATTATTTACTTTTAATTAAGCCATTCCGCTGAGATGCTCAATCAGAATCTTCAGACCGAGAAGTATAAGGATCACACCTCCTACTAATTCAGCTTTGTGTTTATATTTGCCGCCGAAGAAGTTTCCGACCACAACACCAATGATGGATATAATCATTGTTGTAATCCCGATAATTGTGATAGCTTCAATAATTGGTGTCTCAAGAAATGCAAATGTAATTCCGACTGCAAGTGCATCAATACTTGTTGCAATTGCAAGCATAAACATATTCTTGTGATCCAGTGGCTGATCTTTCACTTCGACGATATCTTCTTCATTCCATTCTTTCACAGCTTCAATCACCATCTTTCCACCGATAAATCCAAGAAGGACAAATGCGATCCAGTGGTCAATATTTGTGATATACTGCTGGAACTGACTTCCGAGAACCCAGCCGACAAGTGGCATCAATGCCTGAAAACCTCCGAAATACAGACCGATTACTACAGCCTGTTTTTTGTTCAGTTTCTTCATGCTCAGTCCCTTACAGACGGATACTGCAAACGCATCCATTGCAAGTCCTACTCCCATCAGGAGCAACTCAATAAATAGTGCCATATTTTTTCCTCTTTTCCTTTGTTTTTTAATCTGAAAAAATAAGAGACTCACGTATGTTCGTATAACGAAAGGAACACTTGCCGTACATTCTGGCAAGTGAATTTTTTCATCAATGAACATACATGAGTCTCATTCTTTAAGATTTGCCAGGTGATTCTGCTTTTACAGCGTATTGTGAATGAAATATTCACTTCTCACCGGTATGTTGACAAATCACATTTTCATGCGAACTACTCCCTCACGGAATTGATTCAGATTTTTTGTATCTTTTTGATACATCTTCGTATACTATAGCGAATGAATTCTGCTTTGTCAATAAAAATTATCGTTTAGGGCGATTTTTCAAGGAGATAAGAAAATCTGTAAAATTAAAGACATATTAATGTAGCTGCCAGGGAATAATATCTGCACAGAGGTGCGAAAAATGATGAAACGATTAAGTGAATATCTGGTTTTATGGGCACTGGGAGGAGTTATCTATTATTCCTGTGAGATGATCTTTCGGGGATTTTCCCATTGGTCCATGTTTTTCCTTGGAGGATTCTGTCTTGTGTTTTTTGCACAGCAGGGGCTTTGGACAGGATGGAACGCACCGCTTTGGCAGCAGACATTGTGGTGTGTTATTTTTGTCTCATCAGGAGAATTTATAACGGGAATTTTTGTAAATAAGATTATGCACTGGAATGTATGGGACTATTCTGACCAGCCGTTTCAGCTGATGGGGCAGATCTGTGCCGCATATACAATTCTGTTTTCAGGTTTGTGCGTGATCGGAATCTTTTTGAGTGGATATCTGTTGTATTTTCTGTATGGTGAGAAGAAACCAGGATTTCATATTTTATGATACCAGTGTCAAAAGGTCAAAAAGCCGCTCGTGTTTACACGATAAGGCGTTATAGAGCTTTATAAAATAAATTCACAATGGAAACAGGATTAATTCTGAGTTATAATAGAATCAATGCAACCAAAAGAGAACGGGAAAGTTTTGATGAGATGAAAATGTGTAAATTTACAGAACTGACAGATCAGGAAAAATTCCTGAAGAAACTGTATCAGGGAGAGGGGCAGAAAATCTTATCTACTCCAATGCAGTACGCGGCTTATAAGAAATTGATGCAGGAACATCCGGAATATGAATTGAAGCAGGATGTTTATTCCGAATATTCAAAGGATCATCAGGGAATCACGGTGACAGCCGCTGACAAGATCAACGAGACGGGTGATATCTATGTGGTGCAGCATGAGCGATATGGTTATCCGATTTTCCATAATCATGCCTTTGTGGAGATTGCATATGTATACAGTGGAAGATGTACACATTATATTGAGTACCGGAAGCAGCAGTCCTTTGAAATGACAGCAGGCGATCTGTGCATTCTTGCACCGGAGACAATGCATGCGATTACTGCGCTGGAAGATGATGCGGTCATTCTGAACATTCTTATGAGCAAAGAGCAGCTGGACCACTGGTTTTTAAAGATGGTGAAAGAGAAACAGCTTCTGGCAGAATTTTTTGAAAATGTATTGTATGGGAAAAGTGTAAGTCCTTATATCCTTTTTCCGACAGGGGATGATGGGTGGATCCGACAGACTTTCCGTGAGATGTATCAGGAGACACGGGAACGGAGCTATGCATACAGAGAAAGCCTGGAACTATATGTCCGCCAGCTATTTATCCATGTATTGCGAAATTACGAAATGCTGGCACGTGTTTCGGAACCGATGAATCACAAGCCGGAGGAAAATGCAGCGGCAATTCTCGGATATATTTCAGCCAATTATAATAAAGCAACTCTGAAAAGCATGGCAGAGTTTTTTAATTACAGTGAATCTTATATGAGCAGGTTTCTGAAAAAGTATACCGGTCAGACGTTTGGAGCGCTGGTGACTTCGCTTCAGATGAAGCATGCTGCCGAGCTGTTGTCTGAGAAGTCACAGAATCATGCGCTGACAGAGATCGCACAGGAAGTGGGATGCTTTGATTATAGCCATTTCAGCCGTAAGTTCAAAAAGATATATGGCATCAGCCCGGATCAGTACAGGAAAAAGTATGGTCGATAAGTAAAAAGTCATATATTTACATGGAACAGGTAAGAAATATACATTTCTTCCTGTTCTTTTTTTCTTATAATACTAGTACATCGTTTCATAAATAACTGTCTCATTTTATATACAAAAAGCGTTTTTCATACATACTCTGACAGAAAGAAAAATTACCAGAATTGTATTTGTATCACCAGATACGATTCACGGTGTATATAACAATAACAGAAAAATTAAAAAAGGAGATTGAAAAGAATGAACAACAAAATGGAAGAAAATCACATTTTCCCATTCTTATGGATGCGTGGAGAGGAAGAGAGCATCTTAAGAAATGAGATTCAGAAAATTCATGAATGTGGAATTGGTGCTGTTTGTGTTGAGGCTCGTCCGCATGATGGCTTCTGTAAAGAAGGCTGGTGGCATGACATGGATATTGTCATCGACGAAGCAAAGAAGCATGATATGAAAATCTGGATTCTGGATGACAAACATTTCCCGACAGGGTATGCGAACGGACTGGTTGCAGAAAAGTATCCGGAACGTAAGAAAACATACATTACAACAACTGTGGCAGATGTATTTGGAAGCGGCGGATATCAGACACTGGAGGTCAGCAGAATGCTCCGTCCGACCATCGGATACTGGGAGATCGGTAATCCGGTTGATATGGAAGAGAGGGCAAAGAACAAGATTCTTGCAGTTGTGGCAATCCGCTGTGCAGAAGGACGCCTGTTCCACGAGGACACGATCGATCTGACGGAGAAAGTAGACGGGGATTATGTAAACTTTGAACTGCCAAAAGGTCAGTGGAGAGTCCATGTGATTTACAAGACCAAAACAGATGGTGGAGACGATACTTATATCAATATGATCGACAGAGAGTCTGCAAGTACACAGATCGAGGCGGTATATGAGCCACATTATAAACAGTATAAAGACGAGTTTGGAAAAACAATTGCCGGTTTCTTCTCTGATGAACCGCAGTTTGGCAATATCAAAGAAGTATGTTTCGATGCAAAACTCGGTAAGCCAAAGATGCCACTGCCGTGGAGTGATGAACTGCAGCAGATGATGGAAGAAAAATATGGATCAGAATATGTAAATTATCTTCCATATTTATTTGAAGAGACAGAAGAAAAAGACAAACAGATGCAGATCCGTTTTGATTATATGGATTTTGTTTCGAGACTGTATCAGAAAAACTTCAGCGAACAGCTCGGTGATTGGTGCAGAGCGCATGGTGTGGAATATATTGGTCATGTGGTAGAGGATAACGGAGCACACAGCAGACTTGGTATGGGAGCGGCTCACTATTTCCGTGCCATGGCAGGACAGGATATGGCCGGAATCGATGTGATCGGCGGACAGGTTGTCTATGGAGCACCGACACAGACAAGAAAACAGATGACTGAGATCGATGGAGAGTTCTTCCACTATGCACTTGGTAAAATGGGAGCTTCCTGTGGACAGTTAGATCCGAAGAAAAAAGGAAGAACGATGTGCGAGCTGTTTGGAGCATATGGATGGAAATTTGGTGTGCGTGATATGAAATATCTGTTGGATCATTTACTTGTAAAGGGAATCAACTATCTGGTCCCACATGCATTTTCTATGGCAGAGTATCCGGATATTGACTGCCCACCTCATTTCTATGCAAGAGGAAATAACCCACAGTTCCCGTATTTCGCAGAACTGATGAAATACGGAAACAGAATGTGCAGACTGTTAAGTAATGGACTTCATGTGGCTTCTGTCGCAGTTCTGTATGACGGAGAAGCAGACTGGGCAGGAGAACATATGCCGATGCAGAAGGTATGCAGAGAACTTCTGGAGCATCAGCTTGATTTCAATATCGTGAGCAGAGATATGCTGACACATCTTGAAGATTACAACGGAAAAGTAGAGAACAATGTATTGCATATGAACGGAATGACATTTGAAGCTCTGATCGTTCCATATACAGAACAGATTCCGGCGGATTTCGTAGAATTTGTCAAAGAGCATGCAGAGTTCCCGGTGATTTTCATCGATAAACTTCCGGAGAGAACCGCGAACGGAGATAACCTGGAGGCACTTGTAGACTGTGAAGTGATTGAACTTGCCAAGCTTTCAGCAGAACTGAAAGAGAAGAAGATATTTGATATCTTAGTGGACACAGAGTTTAAAGATCTGAGCTTTTATCATTATGTAAAAGAGGGACAGAATCTGTTCGTATTTTTAAATGAATCTGCTGAGGATAAATTTGCAGGGCATGTGACACTTTCAACAGAACATGATGTGATGTATTATGATGTGTGGAAGCAGGAATATAAGAGGGCTGTAAGTGATCCGGCCATTCTTAAAGATGAAAAAGCAGTGTATGTTTCAATGGAACTGGAACCGGGCGAGTGTGTTGTCCTTGTTGAGACAGCCAACGGAGTGCCGGAATCTGTACATAAATCTTTTGCACAGCAGAGAACAGACTGTGACAGGCAGGCGAAATTTGCTTCATGGAAAGTCAGCAAAGTAAGAGCGATTGAATATCCAAACTTTGGAGTGGCAGAAGAGAAGGAAACATTAGAACCGGTTTCCTTCAAAGATCCGATGTTTTCAGGAGTGATCCGTTATGAGTCAGAGACAGAGCTGGATTCTGTACCGGCAGAAGCGTATCTATATGCAGAACATGTTTATGAAGTAATGAAAGTGACTGTAAATGGAAAAGAAGCCGGTAGATGCATCCGTCCTCCGTATCAGATGGAGATTCAGGAGTATTTACAGGAGGGAAAGAACAGTATTGTGATCGAAGTGGCAACTACACCTGCAAGAGAACAGTTAAAGGGAATGAGACCACCGTTTGACTTCAATCATGAGACATTAGAACCGACAGGAATCTTCGGCGATGTGAAAATTTTGTACAGATAAGGTCAGAATATGCATTGCATGAAAGAAAATGAACGTATATAATTGAATATATTAGATATCAGGGGCAAAACTTATGTGTTTTGCCCTTTCCGTCTGTAAAATACAGAAGAGACAGAATGCAATTGTTTACAGAAAAATATGCGAGCAATTACGTCAGAAGAACGAAAGAACAAGGGGGAACAGATGTGAAGTACGAAAATATTGTCCGATGCAGATTTTCAACGAAAAAGGAACAGACCATGCATTTTCATCAGGATATTGAGATCGTCTATGTATTGGATGGCTCACTGCAGGTGGATTATGAGGATGCATCTTATTTTCTGAAGACAGATGATTTCCTCCTGATCAATTCGAATGTACGGCATGAGTACAGTTCCGAAGAAGAGGTTCTGTTTGGAAGTGTATTCATAGACTATACGATGCTGACAGAGATCTTTGGCGGAGAACAGTTGTTTTTCTGGTGCAATTCGGCAGCAGAGAAATCAGAAAGCTATGAAAAGATGCGTTACTATATCCGCCAGATCTTTAACCAGTATCAGGCGACAGAAGGTCAGGCGATCGCACTGAAGAACAGTATCTATTATCAGCTGATCTATCTGATCACATCTGATTTTATTGTTAAAAAGGGAATGCAGCAGTATGATTCACTGCGCGGTATCCAGGATGAACGTATGAATGAGATCATGAGTTACATCATGACAAGATATAATGAACCGATTACTTTACAGGAACTGGCAGATCGTTTATATCTTTCTCATGCGTATCTCTCCAAATATATTAAGAAGAATTTTGGAATGAGTTTCCTGAAACTGCTCAATAATATCCGTCTGGAACATGCGGTGAGTGAGCTGATTTATTCCAATAAACCGATCCTGAAAGTGGCCATGGATAATGGATTCGCGAATCTGGCTTCTTTTAATCAGGTGTTTAAAGAAAGCTATCATCTGACTCCGGCGGAATACCGTCTGGAGATGCAGAAGAAATCAGAAACTTCCGGCAGTTCACAGGAAGTGGAGAATTCGGATGAAGTAATGGAAAAAGTAGATCAGTATCTTACATCTAATCTGGTATCCACAACGGATGCGGCAGATTCGGTCGTATCTGTGCTGGAGGTGGAGTCGGGGCAGAGAGAAAAAACAGTGCGTTACTGGCAGAAGATGATCAATATCGGACCGATTGAGAACCTTCTTCGATATGATGTCAGAGAACAGTTAAAATATTTAAAAGAAACACTTGGGTTTGAATATGTGAGGTTCTGGCAGATCTATTCTGAGAGAATGATGATCCAGATAGGAGAACAGAATACAAAGCATAACTTCACACTGATGGATCAGGTGCTTGATTTCCTGAGAGAAATAAAAGTGAAACCACATATAGAGCTTGGATTTAAAGGACATACCTTTTTTACAAAAGTAGACCATTCCATGCTCAGCATGAACCGTCAGAATCCAATCCTGCAGATGGAAAAAAACAAAGGTTTTCTGAAAGATCTGGCCCGGCATCTGACAAGAAGGTACGGAAAGGATGAAGTTGAGGACTGGTACATTGAGATTGAGAAAAATTCTGTGCTGCAGGAAACACTGGGGCTGGATAAATATTTTGAAGTATTTGATACAGTGGCAGGAATTTTTAAAAGTTATGCACCGGGGATAAAAGTAGGAGGGGCAGGCTTCAGTCTGAATATGATGGGAAGCGAGTTCCCGACTGTGATCGAAAAATGGAAAAAGCGAAAATATCAGCCGGATTTTATTTCACTTTATTCTTATCCGTATATCCGGGATGATGAGTTGCTCGAAGCAGGAAGAAATGCCTATTCTTCGGATGAAAGTTACCTGTATCATCAGATCACGGATGCGCGGGAAGTAATGAACCGGCACGGGATGGAAGAGACAGAGCTTCTGGTAACAGAATGGAGTTCTACGCTGTCCAATCGAAACTGCTTAAATGACGGATGTTATAAGAGTGCATATATGTTGAAAAACTATATTGAAAATTATGGGAAAACAGATGCACTTGGATACTGGGTGGCGACGGACATCTTTTCAGAAGGAATTGACTGTGATGATTTTCTGTTTGGTGGATGTGGATTGATCTCAAGAAGTGGTGTACGCAAACCAGCCTATTTTGCCATTGAGTTTATGAATCATCTGGAAAGCTATATGCTTGGAAAGAATAAAAATGCGATTATCACACAGAGAGAAAATGGAGTTTTCTTTGTCTGTTGTCATAATTATAAACATCTGAATTTCAGGTATTTTTCCAGAAATGAAAATGAGATTGAGCTGGAGAATCAACAGCGGTTTTATACAGATAATGAAAGTATGCAGATGAGTTTCCGGATCCGGAACGTAAATGATGGAAAATATATTGTAAAAATATTTTCTGTCAGTCAGACAAATGGAAACGCACAGCATGAATGGATGAATCTTGGATGCTTTAATGATTTGTCTGTTCCGGAAGTGGAATATCTGAAATCTGTCTGTCAGCCAAAGCTTTCTATCTTTTCAGTGGAGGCAACTGACCATGTGCTTACGGTAGAGACGAGACTGACCGCACAGGAGATTCAGGGAATTGTAATTGCAGAGCTGTAAGAAGATATTTGAATAAATGCATACCGTATTCTCATTACTTTGGTGATGAGTCAGGTGTAAAGTTTCTATAAGTTACATGTCATAATTTATAAATTTATATTGATAAGTGAGGACAAAAATCCAATACGCATAATTGTTGTCAAAAAGAAAAAACAAGAATCAGGACAAAAAAGAACAAATATATCAGACAACGGGGCAGTTTTAAGATAGTTTACAACCCTTCTCAAATGATAATATAAACTCAACAAGAAGATCAGTTCGGCCGACTGGAATGAGTTAAAGAAGGGAAACAAATTATGAGTAATGTAAAAGAGAAAACAAGTCCAAAGCTGGCGTTTTGCTACAGCTTAGGTGAAGTTGGTTGTCAGATGAGCTGGTACATGATTAATAACTACCTGATGTTATTTTACACAGACATTGTAGGTCTTGCAGCAGGAGCTATTTCAATGATCATGCTGATCGCACGTATCTGGGATGCGATCAATGACCCGATGATGGGAAACATCGCAGACAGAACAAACACAAGATGGGGTAAATTCAGACCATATCTGTTTATGGCACCACCGGTTCTGGCAGTATTTAATATTTTAACATTTACAGTATTCCCGGTACAGGGAGCAGCAAAAGTGGCTTTATGTCTGATCACATATGTTGGCGCAGGTATGGCATATACAGCTTGTTCTATCGCATATCAAGCATTACAGAATGTAATCGCTATTGATTCTCAGGTTCGTATGAATCTCGCTACAGCAAGAGGAATTGGTTCTTCTGTAGTAGGTATTATTCTTTCAGCATGTGCAATGCCGATGATCCTTCACTTCAGTGGAGCAGAAGTAGCAAATGCTCATGGATATTTCGTAACAACAGTCATCTTATCCTTAATCATGATTCCGGTATTCTGGATCTGTGGAGCAGGGTGTAAAGAGACTTATGCACAGCAGTTACATTCCAATCCACAGCAGGAGAAACTTGGTTTCTTCGGAAGCCTGAAAGAAGTTGTAAAGAATGACCAGCTGTTAATGGTAGTTCTTGCTACAGTATTAGGTACAATCTGTGTATCTGGTCGTATGGGAATGCTTACATACTACATCATTTATGTAGTCGGTGATTATACAGTAATCGCTATGGTATTTACAGTAATGACAATCGCTCAGTTAGTAGGTACTTTATTTATCCCATGGGGAACAAAATTGATGACAAAGAAGGGGTACCTTATTTTCCTTAATGTGGTTATGTGTATCGGATTCGTACTGATGTTCATTAACCCGACAGATAATAAACCATACTTACTTGGTGTATCATTCCTTTGTGGTCTGTGTAACTCATCTGCTTCTGTTTGCCCAGGTATGGTATCAGATGCAATCGAGTATGGTGACTGGAAACTTGGCCGTCGTCAGGAAGGTATTGCAGCTTCCATGCTGAGCTTTGGTGTAAAACTTTCCACAGCAATCAGTGGATCTGCAGGAGTACTTCTCCTTGCAGCAACTGGTTATGTAGCAGGTGCAGATCAGACAGCAGCAGCAAAACAGGGAATCAATATTGTTGTTAACATGGTTCCATTTGTAATCGGCCTGTTATCTTGTGTGCCGTTACTTTTCTACAAACTGACACCTAAGAAAGTAGAAGAGATCAGAGCTGACCTGGATGCAGGAAAACATGCATATGATAAATAAGAGAAGGTAGTATACAGTCATTTGTGAAATAATGTATCAGATTGAAAACTCCTTCAACATAATTCAGAGAAAATAAAAATAGTTTTGTAAAACCGGACAGATTGGGTTGGATGGACCTGAACTGTCCGGTTTTGACATTTACTTATTTAAAGTTATGAGAAAGGGCAGGAATAAGATAGAAAGAAGTGAAAAGGAAAACAGTAACCATCATATCGATTAAGTATCACAAATAAAATATACTCTATTGACACAAAAATAAAGAGATGATACGATATAAAAAATAAATGGACATAAGGGCGTGATAAAATGGATTATTCAAGATATCAGTCAAGTAGGCGTTATTATACAGGGGCAGAACGAAAAAAAGGAATTTTAATTCAAGGAGTTCCCTACATTGTAAAATATGCGAAAAATTCACCACAAGGACTCACGTATAGCCATGTATCAGAATATATTGGTTCTCATTTATTTCAGATGGTTGGAATGGAAGTTCAACAGACGTTTTTGGGAACCTGTGATGGAAGCCCTGTGGTTGTAATGAAAGATTTCATTGGTGAAAATGAAATCTTTGTGCCATTCAACGATGTTGGGGACAGTACATTGGAGCAGAGTCGATCACGATATCAATATACTTATAATGATATTATGCGAATGCTGGAAGAGAATATGAAATTAACGGATGTGGAAGAAACGGTGTATCATTTCTGGGATATGTATTTAATTGATGCCTGGATTGGAAATTTTGACAGACATGGTTCAAACTGGGGATTTTTGAAAAAAGATAATCGATATCGAATGGCTCCGATATATGATAATGGTTCTTCTTTGTTTCCACGCTTAAATACAGATGAAAAATTGAAGGAAATATTGGACTCGAAAGAAGAAATGTTAAAAAGAGTGTATACATTTCCTACATCACAGATTTTACTGCAAGGAAAAAAGAGTTCTTATTATGAATTGATTGACAGCCTGCAATATGAAGAATGTAATGAGGCGCTGATTCGCATGAAACCAAAGATTAACCTGAAAGAGATGGAGAAAATAATAGACGGAGTAGAAAATATATCATTAATTCGAAAGACATTTTATAAAAAAATGTTGCATTTGAGATATGAAGTGATGATAAAGGAACCATATCAGAAGTTAACCGGAAATTTTATATGAGGTGAGATAGAATGAAGACATACGTGCGAACGGATTGGGTTGCAAGAAATGAATATACAAAGCCAATTTTAGATACCCCTATTTACCGTAACAGTGGAATCATTAAAGCGGTAACAAAAGAAAATGAAAAAATACAAGTGGGTAAAATCACATATGAACAATTTGAGAATGAAGAATTTCAATATATTATAAGCCCATTCTGGCCGATTATTGACACGCTTTCTTCGAAAGTATTTCAGGGAATCCCAGGGATTGATATGAGTTTGAGATTAGAGCATTATTATCGTGTTAATTATGTTCCTGTTTTTATTACAGAGAGAACCCCGGGATCTTCAAGAGAAGATTTATGGGAGCTGCTGGATAGTGTGGGATTGGACTATTATGACAGACTGGAATGGCTTATTCGTACAGATTTACGTGCAGCGATAGATAATTTAATTGTAGAACGTGCAAGAGATGAAATGAAAATACAGGAGATTCAAAATTCCACAATGTTACGACAGAAGCTGGAAGAGGGCCAGTACGGCGATGAGTTTGTTATAGAAAATATCGCAGTATTGGGAAAGAATTCAAAGGAATGTGTGAAAAGGCTTAATCGAATGATGCATTATGGAATTGAATTGACTTCTAAAAAAGAAAAATTGCATTTGTGCGTGGAAGATTATCAGGCGTGGATGCCGATTTTTGAACATTTATATGAGATGGATGAATATCAGAGAAGAGAACAGCAGCAAAAGGGAATCCAACAGGCAAAGAAGAAAGGTGTTTATAAAGGAAGAAAGCGAAAGAAATTTGATGAACAGTTTTTAAAAGAGCAGATAGGACGTTTTCAAAAAAATGAGATTTCATTAGCGGAAGTATTGAAAATAACTGACATGTCAAAATCTACACTTTATAGAAGAATGAAGGAAATGAGACTGTAATTAAAAAGAACATTATGAGCTGCGAAAGTTGTGAGGAGGGAAAATTATTTGGAAGATGCATATGTATTACAATTGTTAAAACCTAAATTTAAAGAGTTTTACTTATGTTTCTGCGGGTTCGCAGAGTGTGAAGCACTCCATAGTTACGGACCGGCTTCCCGCCCTAATTATATTCTCCATTATGTAACGAAGGGAAAGGGAATCTATCAGGTCGGTGAAAACCGGTATTCTGTTTCGCAGGGGCAGGTATTTCTGATTGAACCGGATACGCTTACATTTTATCAGGCAGATAAAGAAGAACCGTGGTCTTATTTGTGGGTGGGATTTGGAGGAACGGATGCACCGCGATTTTTACAGGATCTGGGGTTGAACGGCAGTCAGTTAATCTGTGAATGTGAATATGGAGAAGAACTGAAAAATATTGTATTTTCCATGCTGAAACACACGCAGTCTACAGCGGAAAATCTGTATTATCTGCAGGGAGAACTCTATCATTTTTTTTCCGTACTTGCACGGGGAGTCACATTAAATGAATATGTGAATGACAGTAAAGAGGATATGCATGTACAGGAAGCAATCAATTACATCAAAAACCATTATTCACAGAAAATAAATATTTCCGATATCGCAGAGTACCTGGCGTTAAATCGGAGTTACTTGTATACGATATTTAAGAACAGTCTTGGAATTTCCCCTAAAGAATTTCTGACTCAGTTTCGGATTTCAAGAGGAAAAGAACAACTGGTTCTTACAGAACTGTCAATGGAAGAGATCGCAACGGACTGTGGATACAGTAATGCCCTTGCGTTTGGAAAAGCATTTAAACAGGTGATTGGAATGACACCGAGTGTATATCGAAATACGAATCGAAAGGATGCGAAAACACATCTTATTTCGGCACAGAAAGAGCTTACAGAGTATGCGGGGCAGAGGAAAAAATATTTAAAGGAAATAGAATAAATGTTTATAAAAGAGAATTGTTACCTAACATTTTGACTGATATTCTTAACAAAATGGTATAACAGTTCTCTTTTTTTGTGCCTTATACTTGGATTAGAGAAAAGGAATGAGTGCACAAATTCTTCACTAAAAAAGTAGATATAATTGTCTGCCTGGAGGAGAAAAATATGAATAATAGTAAAAAACAAACACAGAATCCGCAATATAAATATGCTTCTACAAGAGAAAAACTCTGTTTTGGTATCGGAGCAATTGGAAAAGATGCAATCTGTAATCTGGTTGGAGCTTTCTTAATGTTATATTTTACAGATACCTTATTTTTAGCACCTGCTTTTGTCGGCGCACTGTTCTTTGTAGCAAGAATCTGGGATGCAATCAATGATCCGATGATGGGAATGATCGTTGATAATACACACACCCGGTTTGGTAAGTTCCGTATCTGGCTTGTAATTGGAACTTTAGTAAATTCAGTTGTTTTTGTATTACTGTTCCACAGTTTCAATTTAAAAGGTACATCACTTTATATTTACGTTTCAGTTATGTACATTTTATATGGAATGACCTATACAATCATGGATGTCCCATACTGGTCATGGCTTCCGAACCTGACAAATGATCCGCATGAACGTGAAAAAGTATCTGTGATTCCAAGATTTTTTGCAAGTCTGGCAGGATTTTCGGTTGCGACATTTGGTCTTTATATTATTAATCATCTGAATAAACTTGCAGGAGAGAGCAATTTATATGCAGAAACAGGATATACGTTATTTGCGGCAATCATTGCAATTGTGTTTATTTTAACGATTGGAATTACTGTATTTAATGTAAAGGAAGAATCAACAGTAGGGGCTTCTGCTGAAAAGACAAGTTTAAAACAGGCATTCAAAGTAATTGTGAAAAATGATCAGTTGCTTGCTTATATTGGTCTGTTACTTACATTTAATCTTTGTACACAGATTGCAAAAAGCTTCGCAGTATATTATTTCAAATGTGTATGTGGTGATGAATATCTGTATTCTATCTTTGGATTTGCAATTATTGCTGAGATGGCAGGACTGGTATTCTTCCCGAAAATTGCATCTAAGATCAGCCGTGAAAGAGTATATGCATTTGCATGTGGACTTCCGATCGCAGGTTTTATTCTTCTCGGAATTGCAGGCTATGTTGCACCGAAGAGTGCAGTATTAGTAGTACTCTGCTGTGCATTGTTATTCTTTGGCTCAGGCCTTTCACTGGGAGTTACAACCTGCTGTATGGCAGATGTAATTGATTATGGAGAGGTAAAATTTGGAGTTCGTAATGAAAGTGTAACATGTTCTACACAGACATTTCTTATGAAAGCAGCAACAGCAGCTGCAGGAGGATTAACAGGAATTGGTCTTCAGGTTGTCGGATATAATGCAAAAGCAGCAACACAGAGTGCAGGCACAATTTTAGGAATTCGTGTACTTATGATTGTAATTCCGATTATACTCGCAGTAATCAGTTTTGGAATTTACAAAAACTGTTATAAACTGAAAGGCGAGAAGATGGAAGAGGTTACAAGAAAAGTAAACGAAATGCATGCAGAAAATAAATAAATCAGAGGAGTATTTATGAAAAATATTGTATTTCACGAAGAAACAAAAACATTTCATTTATATAACGAAAAAGTAAGTTATATCATGTGTGTATTAGAAAACGGTCATATGGGACAGTTGTATTTCGGAAAGAAAATTCATGATAAACCGGATTTTTCATATCTTGTAGAAAAGAATGAACGTCCAATGACTTCCTATGTTTTTGAAGGGGACAGAAGTTTTTCACTGGAACATATCCGTCAGGAATACCCGGTATATGGAACAACAGATTATCGCCATCCTGCAATAGAAATATTGCAGGAAAACGGCAGTCGGATTTCAGAATTTAAATATGAAGGATATGAAATTAGATCAGGAAAACCCAAATTACAGGGACTTCCGGCTACATATACAGAATCAGATGAGGAAGCGATGACTCTGCAGATTTATTTAAAAGATGCACTGACCGGAGTGAAACTGGAACTTTTGTATACTGTTTTCTCTGAATACAGTGCAATTGCAAGAAGTGTTCGCGTGACAAATACAGGAAATACTTCTGTACATCTGTTAAATGCAATGAGTCTGAGTCTGGATCTGCCAGATCGGGATTATGTGTGGATGCAGCTGTCAGGTGCATGGTCAAGAGAACGTTATGTAAAAGAAAGAGCACTGGAGCAGGGAATTACTGCGATTGACAGTATGCGCGGAAACTCTTCTCATGAACATAATCCATTTATGGTTCTGAAAAGAAGGCATACAGATGAAGGTATGGGAGAAGCAATCGGATTCAGTTTGATCTACAGTGGCAATTTCCGTATTCAGGCGGAAGTGGATACACATGATGTGACACGTGTAACAGCGGGAATCAATCCAGAAGGATTTGACTGGAAACTGGAAGTTGGAGAAGCATTCCAGACGCCAGAGGCTGTGATAGTGTATTCAGATAATGGACTGAATGAAATGAGTCAGACTTTCCACAAGCTTTATGCAAAGCGTCTGGCAAGAGGCTACTGGCGGGATCGTACCAGACCAATCCTGAATAATAACTGGGAAGCGACTTATTTTGATTTCACAGAAGATCGTCTTGTAGAAATTGCCGGCAAGGCAAAGGAATGTGGCGTAGAATTATTTGTTCTGGATGATGGCTGGTTCGGAGCAAGAAGAAATGACAGAGCAGGATTGGGAGACTGGGTTGCGAACCCGGATCTGCTGCCAAATGGAATCAGTGGTCTTGCAGAGCGTATTGAACAGCTTGGTATTAAGTTTGGTCTCTGGATCGAACCGGAAATGGTCAATAAAGATTCTGATTTATACAGAAAACATCCAGACTGGATCTTACAGACACCGGGAAGAAATACATCCCACGGCCGATATCAGTATGTGCTGGATTTTTCAAGAAAAGAAATTGTTGATCATATCTATGAAATGATTGCAAAGTTACTTTCAGAAGCAAAAATCTCTTATATCAAATGGGATATGAACAGAAGCATTACAGAATGTTACAGTGTGGCATATCCGGCAGACAGGCAGGGAGAGATTTTCCACCGTTACATACTTGGAGTATATGACCTGTATGAGCGGTTAACAGCAGAATTCCCGGAAGTGTTGTTTGAATCCTGTGCAAGTGGCGGTGGACGATTTGATCCGGGAATGCTCTATTATGCACCGCAGGGATGGGCAAGTGATGATTCTGATGCAGTAGAACGTTTAAAAATACAGTATGGCACGTCCATGTGTTATCCAATCAGTAGTATAGGAAGTCATGTGTCAGTTGTACCGAATCATCAGGTCTTCCGTAATACTCCGTTACATACAAGAGCAAATGTTGCTTATTTCGGTACATTTGGCTATGAGCTGGATTTGAACAAATTATCGAATGAAGAGATTGAAGAAGTAAAGATGCAGATTCAGTTTATGAAAGAATATCGCCAGTTACTTCAGTTTGGAACATTTTACAGACTGAAAAGTCCGTTTGAAGGAAATGAGACAATCTGGATGGTAGTGAGTGAGGATCAATCTACAGTGCTGGTTGGATACTACAGAGTTTTGAATGGTGTAAATCTTCCATACAGCCGTGTGAAACTGCAGGGACTGGATCCGGAAAAACTGTATGAAAATGTACTGGCAAACACAGAAAATTATGGAGATGAACTGATGAATCTGGGGCTGATTACAACCGATGTAACAGCAGGAGAGGTTCCGGGAGATGCAGAACCGTGTACAGATTTTGAATCCAGAATTTATATATTAAAAGAAAAACAGGGCGGACAGTAAGAGATGAGTAAGATAAAAAAATACATTTTTATGCTGACAGGAATTCTGTTTATAGGTCTTTGCGTTTCCTTCTTTCGTCTGGCCGGTTTTGGAGTGGATCCATTTACTGCAATGAATCTTGGCATCAGTGGTTATATAGGCTGGAGTTTTGGAACATGGCAGCTGATTGCAAATGTACTGATTCTGGTACTGGTTTTTTTTCAGGCAAGGCATTGTATTGGAGCTGGAACGATCGTAAATATGGTATTTGTCGGCTATATTGCAGATTTTGTCTGCTGGCTTGTTCAGGATGTGGCAAAAATTCAGATGGCTATGCCTTCCAGGATACTGGCTTTGATTGTTGCCCAGTTTCTGGCGTCGATCGGTGTTGCACTGTATATGATCGCCAACCTCGGAATTGCGCCATATGACAGCGTAGCAGTGATTATTGAAAAAGTGACAAAAGGGAAGATCCCTTTTCACAGGGCGAGGGTACTTTCTGATATTACAGTAGTTCTCATAGGAGTTGCACTTTCTGTCATGTCCGGAAATGGAATCTGGGCGGTAGTAGGTGTCGGAACAGTAGTAAATGCATTGTGTAATGGTCCGATGATCCAGTTTTTTAAAGACAGGATTGAAAAGTTAGTAAAGTAGTAAAGATGAGAATCATCTTCGAAAATTGTCGGGTGTGCACCCGGCAATTTTTTTGAACACTTTTCCGAAATAGCTTGGGCTTTCAAAGCCGCACATGCGGGCGATTTCAGCTACATGTTTTTCCGGGTACTGAATCAGAAATACACGGGCACGGCTGATGCGGATGGTCTGTAAATACTGCATGATCGTCTGGTGCATCGTATGTTTGAAAAGACTGCACATATATTCTTTTGATAAATTCACATGTTCGGCAAGCTCTGTCAGGGAAAGATCCCGTGCATATTCTTCTTCCATGAAATCAATCAGTTTGCGAACCAGCTCATTTTCAGAAGCAGGCGCTGTATTGTGAATCTGCTGGATGCATGGTGCAAGATCCAGGAGCATACTGTAGCAGGCTTTTGACAATTCTGCTTCTCTTTCGGTAATGTCACGCTGTGAAAGATACAGCAGATTTTCAATATGTATCGGAAACACATCAGAGTTGGAAAAATGATAGACTCCGGTTTCCAGCATATGCAGTGACTGCAAAATTTCCGTACATGAATTTCCCTCGAATCCAATCAGATGTACGGTCCAGTCGGAAGTCAGACCTTTGTAGGAATGAGGAATATTCGGGTAGATAAACAGTCCCTGTCCTTTGGAAATGACAGATTTCTGTCCATCAATGATAAATTCGCCCTGTCCTTTTACGCAGTAGAACCACTGAAAAGCAGGAAATCCGTGCGGACGCTGCACCGGTTCCTGCAGATGGTTCACTCCGAGCAGTTCCAGGAGTAGTGGGAGATATTCGTATTTTGTGGAATGATGCAGAAGGTAAAGCATGATTATAAATCCTCTGTTTTGTATGTGATGTAGCCTTCGTAGTAGTAACTGTGGTCAATCCCTTTCATATAAACATCACGGCTGTGAATGTCTTCTGTGAGAGCTGCTTTTAATACATGTTTGATTTCGATGTCCCGGATTGGACTGCGTTCCATTGCAAGCAGGTAATCTTCTTTGTCTACCTTACTCCAGTCAATGACCTGCCCAAGTTCAGATTTCAGGATTAAATCCAACCAGATGCGGGTACTTCGTCCATTTCCTTCACGGAAGGGATGGGCAATATTCATTTCCACATATTTTTCAATAATTTCATCAAAATTAGATTGCGGCATTTTATCAATATTGGCAAGAGCAGCATCTAAATACATAAGTGGAGCAAAGCGAAAGTTTCCTTTTGCAAGATTGACAGTACGGATTTGTCCGGCAAATTCATATAAATCTGAAAATAGATAATAGTGTATCTTTTTTAAAGTGTCAAATGTACCGGCTTCCATCTGGTCTAGCAATCCATTTTCGAATAATTCAAGTGCACGTTTTTTACTGATTCGTTCTTCTTCGCGGGCAAGTTCTGCAGAATTTTCAATTCCCAGTTTATTTTCTAAAGCCATGTGGAGTGATTCCTTTCTAGAATGTGTCTAAAAATTATTTTTATTCGGTGAAATTCTATACAAATGTGATATATGTCTTATGGATAGTATACCATAAATAGAAAACAAGTAAACAATTCAAATACTTAATATTGTTATATTAATATTATGATATTAAGATTGAGAAAAAAGGCTGTAAAGGAATATAATAAAGACAAGAAAAAGTTCGAACAAAAAGAGATGCATCTTGGAGGCAGCAAAATTATTTGGCTATCAACAGATAAATTGCTACGAATAAAAAATCAATACTTAAATTTCGGAGGAAAAATCATGATACCAAGAATTCAAAATGACAATGGAATCCCAACTTTATATGTTCACAACAAACCGTTCTTCGCACGCAGTGGAGAAATCCACAATTCCAGTTCCAGTAATCTGGATTATATGAAAGAGCATGTCTGGCCGGCGCTGAGAGAATTGAATATGAACTCAGTGATCGTTCCATTATACTGGGAGACAATGGAACCGGAGGAAGGTGTGTTTGATTTTACATTGGTAGATGGACTGATTGCACAGGCGAGAGAAGAAGAGAAGCATTTGATCTTCTTATGGTTTGGACTCTGGAAGAACAGCGAATCCATGTATGTGCCGGGATGGATGAAACAGAATACAGATACATATTTCCGTGCACGCAAGGTAAACGGAGAAGCAATCAACACAGTTTCACCACTTTGTGAAGCTGCAGTTGAGAAAGATGCCAATGCATTTTCAAAAGTGATGGCTCATATCCGTATGATCGATGAGCAGGAATCTACGGTAATTATCATGCAGGTAGAGAATGAAATCGGTCTTCTTGGAACAGAGCGTGATTACAGCAAAGAAGCGGAAGAGAAGTTCCAAGAAGCAGTGCCGGAAGAACTGAAGGAACTGTGCAAGGCAGATGGAAGCTGGAAAGAAGTCTTCGGTGAGAATGCAGAAGAATATTTCATGGCATATTATTTTGCCAAAGCAGTAGAAAAGATCACAAAAGCCGGACAGCAGGAATATGCAATCCCATGTTATGCCAATGCATGGCTGCGTCAGTATCCGTGGTACGCAGGCTCTTATCCGTCAGGCGGACCGGTCAAAGAAGTGCATAAAATCTGGAAAATCGTAGCTCCATCTTTATTTACACTGGCACCGGATATTTACGTTCCGTATGTGGCAAACGTAATGGATGAATATGGATATGAAGGAAATCCGCTGATGATTCCGGAAGTAAGAAAAGATGCAGTAACGTCCTCTTATTGTCTGTATGCATTTGCAAATCGAAACGCAATCTGCTACTCACCATTTGGAATTGAAGAACTGGTACTGCCTCCGCAAGCGATCGACAAGCCGCCGATGGAAGTGATGATTGCCCTGAATATCGATCCGTCTGCATTTGATATCACAGGAAGTAAAGACTATCTGAAGCGTACCTATGAGATGGTGGAACAGATGGAACCATTATATCTGAAATACCGTGGAACAGATAAGTTAAAGAGTTATGTGAAGAAATCGGATACAGATTACGGAACTTATTTTAGCTGTGAAGAGTACGACATTGCAATTGCCTATGCACCGAAGGGACAGGCAAAACCACTGGCAGCAGGTGTGATCTATGAATTGTCTCCGAATAAATTCCTGATCGGGGGAATGATGAGTAACTTTACATTCCGTGCGAAAGCAGGAGAGAATAAGAAAGTAGATATCCTGCGTTTCGAGGAAGGAGATGTAGTAAACGGCGAGTGGAAAGCCGGAAGAATTCTCAATGGAGATGAAAAGATGAGTATCGGTCTTGGCGATATGCCGGGATGGAGATATGTAGAACTGTATAAATATTAAAATAATGACAGAGCGTGTTTGAAAATGATTTCTGTGAAATGTAAGTTATAGATTTCACAGAGTTGTTTTGGACACGCTTTGATTTTTTGTGCCTTGAAAAACTATTACTATAGCGATATAATATATACACCGAAAATTTAGTACAAAACGTGTTACTAATAATTGAAAAATCATGCAAAGAGGTGGCAAATGTCTGTAAGATTATATCATGGCTCCGAAAACATAATAGAGCAACATAAATCATACGAAAGCAATTGATGTCGTTAAATTAGGACGTGTGCTGGGATGTAAACCGGAAGATTTGCTTCAGATATAATCTATTTACAAATGAAGAAGGAGAGTCTGTGATGAATGCTTCAATTATTTTATTGCTCATTGTTCTGTTGAGCTATATTGTATTATTATTTTTGATGAACAAGAAAAAGGGTGATTACAAAGTAAGACTTGCAATGTTGAGTGTACAGTTAGTTTTATGGATTTTGATTGCTCTGATGGAATGGAAATCCACAGGAATGTATATGCATGTAGTATATGCTGTAATTATTGCACTTTCTGTGGCACAGATTGCAACGACGATTACTAAAAAACAGTAACAGGTAATTTATTCTAATGAGTTGACGGAGGCAATGAAGCCCCCGTTAGTTGGATACAGGAGAGTTTTTTATTTCCCCTGTACAGATAATCAAATCCAGCATTTCTGCAAAATCTTCAGGATTAAGGATCTGCATCTGCATATGGTTATTATTTTCGAATACCGGGAAATTGCTGTAAGGATATGCATTTCTTACTGCATCCTGATATTTATAATGTTCTTCTATACTTCCGAACTCAAAGAAAATGGATTTCTGAATTTTTTTAGATAATTCAGGAAAATCTCTGTCTTCCAGACTGTCCATCATTTGCAGATACAGGTTTTTATAACGCAGATTTTTGCCTGCCTGAATAAAATATGGTTTTATACTATTTTCACTGCACCACATAATTTTCCCCAAGGTCGCACCTTTTGTCCAGTAAAGACTTTTGATTGCCAGGTATAAGAACGGAACCATTATTTTTCTTGTTAATTTTGGAATCTGTGCGAACTGTCCGCCATCAAAAAAAACATGTTCGATTGGGAACTTTGTTTGAGAGAGGAACGTTAATCCTAAATCAGCTCCGATTGATGAAGCAACTACAAGTGCTATTTTTTCTATGCCTTCTTTATGAAGATACTCTTCAATCTGTCGGATTTCCTCTTGCTTACTGATATATTTCTGAGAGGAACAATAGACTGTTGAAGTGGGCATCACGCAGAAATAGTTCTTTTTCAGATATTTTGCAATTCTGTAATTGCTTTCACCTGTCACACCCATTGCATGGAAAAATATAGTATGCTGTACAAAGTTTTATTTATTGTTTACTGGAAAAACAAATGATATAAAAATGGAAACGGACAGCTAAAGATGACGCTGTCCGTTTTATAAGAAAATAATATGTTTTACATCAAATCCATTTTATCCCAAAGAATATTGCCATTAGCATCAAGATATTCTTCATCTACATGAATAGCTTCAACCTTTCCGATGAACAATTCATGTGTACCTGGCATTGTACTGTCCACAACACTGCATTCAATGCTTACCGGGCAGTCTGTAAGGATAGGGGCATCTACATAAGTTGCATCTTCCCATTTAATATCGGCTTTTGCAAATTTATCTTC
Organism: uncultured Mediterraneibacter sp.; assembly: GCF_934309415.1. Lineage (GTDB taxonomy): Bacteria > Bacillota > Clostridia > Lachnospirales > Lachnospiraceae > Mediterraneibacter. Next base: position 14,683 of record NZ_CAKRDI010000016.1, on the reverse strand, counting down.
ATCTCTTCCAGAAGCTGAACCAAGATAACCGTATTCTTTCTTATAGCTCTTCTTCGGGAAATTGATTACAAAACAGCCGGATTCCTTTACCATGTGATGGGAATATCTTGCAGGTGTGATACCGACCATAACCATAACCGGATCAAGGCTTACATTGGCAACAAAGCCAACTACTAAGGCGTTGTTTTTGCCGTCTTTGTCCCTGCAGGAAACGATTGTCTGTGGGAGTGGCTGGACACAAAGTACAGCATTCGATACTAATTTTTTCATTGATTTTACCTCCATGCGTTTTCAAAAATTGTAAGATAGTCATCATCAGATAAAGGCAGCAAACAATACATGTTCGACACCAGCAGTATCTAATTGTTTTTTCAGAATCTCTCTGAATCTGAAGTAATTATATAATTATCTTGGCAGAGAGGTCACTATTATATGTTGATAAATATAGTGGCAATTTCTAATATATATTTTCAAGATAGAACATTATGACATAGATTTCAGATACTCTCTGGGAGTCATTCCATAATATTCTCTGAATGCTTTATAAAAGTTACTGTGGTTACTGTAACCAAGAAGTACGGAGATTTCCTCAAGTGAAAGGGATGTATTTTTCATCAGAAGAACTGCACGTTCCATTCTTTTCTCAAGTAGGATTTCTGTGAATTTCCTGCCGGTTTCTTTGTGGAGAAGTGTGGAAATATAGTTTGGATGATAGGAAAAATGTGCTGCAATGTCTTTTAATGTGACAACATCCGAATGATCTCCCATATAGTCTATAATCTGCTCTGCCAGAGTCTTTGTATCTGTTCCGCTTTTTTCTATCCGGTATCTTCTTGCAATTTCAAGCAAAAGTGTCTGGAGCATGGATTTCAATATGCGCTGGGTATCCTCCTGCCTGTCAGCGTATTCCACTACCATAAGCTCAAGGATCGTGCGGATGGCATGATCTTTTGTAACAGGCAGATGGATATATTCGTCCGAAAATTTATTGGTCTGTGGTTCGACAAAGAAACGGAAAAGAGCAGAATCCGTATATACCGTTGGCAGGTATTCCCGGAAAAAGGAATCCTTGCGGATGAGCACACCAATAATCACCACATCCTCGTTACTGTCAGCACGCAGAGCATAGCCGCTGTAAGGCTGTCCGATATAACATTCATCCTCGTTTATTGTGATCAGATTATTATATTTTTCGGATAAAGCTTGATAGCTGTTTTTGTATGCATAGTTGATAAAGAAAAAATCCTGTCTGTGGAATGGTTCCCGTATTTGTTTTCCCTTAAAAACGCATATCAGTACATCCTCATCATTCGGACCGGGCCAGTAGGAGGTGACATCTCCGGGCACACCGGTATTCATCTGATGAAAGGTCAGGTCAAGAGAATCAAAAGCAATTCCAAGTTTATTAATAGCGAGATCAATATATTTGTTACGCATAAGCAGGCCTCCTTTGGTATAATCTGTCTTAATTATATATTGTGATATTAGAAAATGCCACCACAATTATTAAGAAATGATAGTGACTGGCAGACGAATTCTCTTTAAAATAAAATTGTAAATTGAGATTAAGATACCATTTGAACGCAGGTCGCAAGGCGACTGCGTTCATGAGCAAGTAGTGCAAGCGGATTGCGAATACCCGCTTTACATTTAGAGGAAAACAGATATGAACAAAAAAATGACTCTGGACATGACAGAAGGGAATGTAGTACGGGTACTTCTGGTGTTCACAATTCCTATTTTTATCAGCAACCTGTTTCAACAGTTTTATAATGTTGTAGATGTGGCTGTGATCGGACATATTTTAGGTGATCGTGCGTTGGCAGCGGTTGGAGCAACATCATCTATTTACAGTCTGGTAATCGGATTTATCAATGGTATGTCAAATGGTTTTTGCATAATAATTGCAAGATATTTTGGTGGAAATAAACAGGACAATTTTCAGAAATCTGTGTGTTTTTCAATTATTCTGTCTTTTATAACAACCATTATTCTGACAATTTCCTCAATACTATTTTTAAAACCATTACTGCATTTGTTGCATACACCAGCTGACATTTTAGATTTATCTCAGAGCTATATTTCAGTTATCATGCTGTTTTGCTGTGTTACTTTTGCATACAATCTACTGTCCTCAATGCTTCGGGCAATTGGGAACAGCTATATTCCACTGTATGCACTGATTATCGCATCTGTCGTAAATGTGATACTTGATATCTTCTTTATAAAAACACTTCATATGGGAGTAAGGGGTGCAGCCTTTGCAACAGTAATAGCACAAGGATTTTCTGTATTTTTTCTGTTGCTATATATAGCAAAATCCTGTCCATTGTTGCATATAAATATTCGTAAATTTACCATCGACTGGACGATATTATTTGAACTTTTAACTACGGGATTTTCCATGGCTATGATGCTGGTTCTGACAAATATTGGTACAGTTGTATTGCAGGGAAGTATTAATTCATTCGGCACAGCAACGATTACAGGACATACAGCGGCAAGAAAATTTCATGATCTGTGTATGCTTCCCCTTGGCACGATATGTACATCTGCGGCGACCTTTGTCAGCCAGAATTATGGTGCCAGAAAAAAAGAGCGTATAAAACAAGGTATTTCAGCCAGTATTTTTCTTGGAACTGCTTGGAGTATTCTTGTACTGATGGTTGTACTGATTGCCGGTCAGAAACTGATTTATGCACTTACCGGCTCTACAGACGCAGCAGTTATCGGAATATCTATGAAATATTTATATTGGAATGTTCCGTTTTATGCGGTGCTGAACATACTCCTTATTATGAGAAACAGTCTTCAGGCATTGGGAAACAAGAAACTTCCTATAATTGCAAGCGTAGTAGAATTAATAGGAAAGTTTGCCGGAGCTTTCCTGCTTTCGCAGATGATCGGATATTTGGGAATCTGCCTGACAGAGCCGCTTACATGGATTGTATGTGTACCGATTGTATTAGCAGGATTTGTGCAAAAAATCAAACAAATTTCAAAAATATAATAGAAAAGTATTAAAAATATCAGGAGGCTTATTATGACAGAAGAAGAAAAATTAGACGCAGGACTTTATTATGATTTCTGGGATGTCGGAGTAAATGGCAGAAAACTGAATGCAATCAAATTCTGCCGGGAACTTCGCAGAATGCAGGATGCAGATGCGACAGAGGATGAACAGGCTGTATTGATAAAAAAATATTTTGGTTCGGTAGGCAGTGATGTGTGTCTGTGTCCCGGATTCATGTGTGACAGCGGCAAAAATATTCATGTAGGGGATCAGTTCCTTGCAAATTACAATGTCACAATTCTTGATATCATGCCGGTGCATATTGGCGACTATGTGATGATCGGCCCCAATACTCTGATTACGACTGTAAACCATCCAATCACTCCCAAAGGACGTAGAGAGCATCTGGGAATAGGAAAACCGGTTACGATTGGAAATGATGTATGGATTGGCGGAAATGTGACTATTCTTCCGGGAGTGACAGTTGGCAATAACGTGGTCATTGCCGCCGGAGCAGTGGTAACAAAAAATGTGCCGGATAACTGCGTGATAGGCGGTGTTCCGGCTAAGAAAATCAGAGATATTGAGAATGATGTTTTATAATATTGGCAGAATAGGAGAACCCTTGTTATGAGGAAAAAGATAGTTTCCATATTAGTAATTGTACTATTTGTAATTATAATAATTGTAAAAATCGGAGCTTCAAAGAATACCAATAATGTTACTCACACAACTGAAACTGAAAGCAATAAACAGCAGATTATGACAGAAGAAACAGATGATGTTATAGAAGAAACTCCATGTGTGGAATTCAGAAATGTTACATTCGGATACGATGAACAGGTTGTCCTGAATCATGTAGATTTTCGTATATTTCATATGTTTTCCGGAACGGTAAGAGACCAGATTACATTATATGATGATTCGATTTCGGAAGAGCAGGTACAGGCAGTTGCAAAGCTTACAGGACTAAGTGAAGCAATACAGGAGCTGGAACAGGGATTTGAAACTCTATGTACTTCAGAATTATTTTCACAGGGGCAGTGGCAGCTCTTGTCGATCGCAAGGGCAGCAGTGGCGGAACCGTCCATGCTTCTGCTTGACGAAATTACAGCCAATCTGGATGCAGAGACAGAAAAAGCTGTGCTGCATGCACTGAAACGAGTGGCAGAAAACAGGACCGTGATTTCTATTTCACATCGAACTTCTGCGGAGATGGGGAGGATTATTGAGGTCTAGGTTTGAATACAATTAAAAAATAATGTCTTGAAGTGTGGAGGGGGGTGTATTATCATTAAATTTAATGGTAGTGCAGTTACTGTTCACAGGTGACCTGTAAACAGTAATGTATCTCGCTATTTAAAATCGCCTATGGCGATGGGCGAGATACATTCAAAACAAAACGTGCATCCTCCATGTCAATCAGCAGAGTGATTGACATGGGAGTGAACAGTAACGTAGTGCCACCTTTTTTCTTGTGATAATATGAATGAATTTGCTTTTTTGTTACACATATGATAACTTTAAATATAAAACAAAATAAATATAAAGAAAGAGGATGAGCATGTGTGTAGTTAAAAAAGTAATACTATTAAAGAAAGTCTGCCCTTATGGAGAACCAATCGCAAGATCGCAGGCAAGAAAAGTTGTATACGGATTAGATCAGTTCAAACAGGCAGAATTTGACTGCAGTGGAATTGATTTTATGGGGCAGGGATTTGCAGATGAGATATTCAGAGTGTTTCAGAATAAATACCCTGAGATTCAGCTGGAAGTTACGAATGCGAATGAGACTGTGCTGGGGATGATTCAACATGTAAAGCAGTAAATGGAGTAAATTATGGAAAATTGGATTCAGATCGGAAATGATCAGAAGAATAAAATAAAGAAATATACCGAATCAGAACGAAGGTATATCATTCAGAGTTCTGTATCAGTATGGATTACAGCACAGGGGGAAATACAGACTGATTCAGATGATATCCGTATGAATCAAATAATCAATTATGTGAATGGAAATTATCAGAATCATATGAGTCTGTCAGAACTGGCAGGAGAATTATTTGTGGCAACATCCACGCTGTCGAGACTTTTCCAAAAGCAGACAGGAATGAAGTTTGCAGAATTTCTGAATCATGTTCGAATTCATTTTGCGGCGCAAGAACTACTTACATCTTCCAAAACAGTTACCAAGATCGCAGTAGACAATGGATTTTCCAATGCTCCTGCAATGAATCGTGTGTTCCGGCAGTATTATCAGTGCACTCCGCTGGAATACAGGGAGCGAAAAAAAGAAGAGCTGGAGAAATCCCAAAGAGAAACAGATGATAAAAGAGCGGATGGGATGACATCTGAAACTCGCAACAATAGAAATAAAAGTCCAGATACACAGGATGAAGGGAATGTATTAGAGGCAAATGTAAGAAGAAAAAGTAAATTAGTGAAGAACTGGAATCAGGCGGTAAATATTGGTTCTATTTATAATCTGACACTTGCCAATTTACAGTATCATACGATCTATCTTACGGAAACGCTGGGGTTCCCATATATTCGGATCTGGAATATCTTTTCCAAGAAGATGATGGTCACAGATGGGAAGACGACAGGAAATTACAATTATGATCTGATTGATCTGGCGTTGGATTTTATGGTCTCTCATCATATGAAACCATTCATGGATCTTGGAAGAAGACCGGATACGGCGCTGTCCTCTATGGGAAATACGTTGTATTTTGAAGAAGAATGTATTGTGTTCCAATCAAAAGAAGTATGGAGAGCAATGCTGGAAGATTTTATCCGTCATATTATGAAACGCTATGGGGTAAAGGAAGTAGAGCAGTGGAAGTTTGAAATCTCCAGTGATATTGTGCATCTGGGAAAAAATCAGTATTATATGGACAGCAAGTACGATTATAAAGAATGTTATGAGCTGTCGTATAAGATTATCAAAAAATTGCTTCCAAATGCCAGTGTAGGTGGACCTTCAGATGTTACGAATAGTCCAGAATTTCTGCAGTCATATCTTGCATACAGCAGAGAACATGCCTGCGAGCCGGATTTTATTACGGCATTACTGTTCCCGTATGATGCGATTCAGAAAGATGGGAAGATAACGTATTCCCGTACCTTGTCAGAAAATTATGAATGTGAGAAATTAGAGGCTGCTCATCGGATTATGGAAGAAGAGCAGATGGAAAAGAAACCATTGTATGTGGTAGAGTGGAACAATTCTATTTCCAATCGTAATTTCCTGAATGATTCCTGCTTTCGGGCATCCTACATAACAAAAAAGATTACGCAGATGCTTTCACTGGCAGACATGGTATGCCTTTGGATGGGGTCTGACTGGGTCAGTAATTATTTTGACACGAAGCGGATTGCAAATGGTGGAAGCGGTCTGGTGACAAAAGATACGATTCGAAAACCGGTTTATTTTGCATTGCAGTTTTTGAATCAGCTGGGAGAAGAACTGATCGTACAGAATGAGCATCTGATCGTCACAAAAGATGCAGGAAAGTCTGTGTATCACATCATTGGATTTTACTATCAATGGTATAACAGCAGATATTTTATAGAGCATGAATCCGTGGATTCTCCGACCAAAATAAAGGAAATATTTGCAGACAGTGGAGAGATTACGGCAGATCTGATATTAAAAAATGTAGATGAGGGGCAGTATACAATCGTATCAAACCGGATCTGCCAGGAAAAAGGAAGTATTCTGGATGAATGGGGAAAATTCCAGTATGCAGAGATACTTGCAAATGATGATATAAAGTATTTACGTGAGATTACTCAGCCGGAACGACGGATGGAGAAAGTGGCAGCGACAGAGAAATCGCTTCGGATCAGTATGAGACTGAAACCGCAGGAGATTGTTTTGCTGCATGTAGTGCGAGATGAAGCATAGTGCAGAAGCTTTGGTGATGGGAGAAGCATACAGGGCAATTGAACAAAATGACTGAGGAGATCATAAAGATGAAATGAAAAAGAGTACAGAAAAGTTTTTTTGAACATTGTGGATAATCGTTTTCTTGTGAGGAAGTCTGCCCACAGCAGTTGCCGTTGGACGAAATAGATGTAAAGACAAATAGTCATAAATAAAAAGAAATTTATTAAAGAATCAGGTATGATATGCAATAAATGATAATAAAACGTTGCATATCGTACCTGTTTTTTATTTAAAAAGCAAAAATAGAAAATGATTTGGAAAAGGAAGAAAAGCAAAAATTCGGAAAAAAGGCTAAGATATAACTACAGAAAGCGAAACAAAGTGACAAAGCAAAGTCAGGCAGGATAAGTAAAGTTAAAGCCATAAGGAGGAGTTAAGATGTATCAGTATGACAGAAAAGGACCAAAGCGTGGAGTTGCATTATACAGCTATTCAGCAGAATTTGGTCTTACAAAATCATTGGAAGAGTGTTTTGAAGATTTACACGATATGGGTGCACATGGAATTGAGATCCTTGCGAACACACATATCGAGAATTACCCGAATCCGACAGATGAGTGGGTAGAAAAATGGTTCCGTTTATGTGACAAATATGAAATTGTACCGGTAGAGTATGGAAACTGGATCGATTCTCATGTATTAGGATACCGTGACCTGACAACAGAAGAATCTTATGAAATGCTTGCAAGAGACATTCGTCTTGCACACAGACTTGGATTTACAGTAATGAGAACAAAGATGCCGGTTATCAATGATGCTCTGGAACCAGTAAAGAACTGGCGTGAGATTATTAAGATGGCATTACCGCTTGCAGAAGAACTTGGAATTAAGATGTGCCCGGAGATTCATACACCATCTAACTTAAAAGGAAAAATGGTAACAGATTACGTTGATTTTATTAAAGAGACAGGAACAAAGAACTTTGGTCTGAACATTGATTTCAGTGTATTCCGTACAGAGTTTGCCGAGGGAGATTACCGTGATCCGAATTATACACCGAATGTACCGGAAGATCTGATTCCGCTTCTGCCGTATATTTATTGCTGCCATGCAAAATTCATCAACATGAATGATGAGTTTGAGGAGACAACAATTCCTTATAAAGAGATTATTGAGTTGTTAAAAGAGCATAACTGGGATGGATATCTGTTGAGTGAATATGAAGGCGCAGACAAATATGATCCGGGATATGAGGTAGGACAGACACTTAGAAAACATCATATTATGATGAAGAATTATATTGGCGATTAAGGAGGGGACGAAAATGGAGAGAGAAGTAATACAGTCCGTAGGATTTCGTAATATTAAAAAGGATGACAATGTAACAGGATTTCAGTTTAAGATCAGACTTCCATATTATCGTGGAATCTTCTTAAGCCAGATCAGACCGGGAACATTGTTTGTAGACGGAGAAAGATTTGAGAAAGAGGATATTATCTGGAATATTCATGGAGAAGATTATACTTATGAGGAGATGAAATCCAATTTCCAGACACACTGGGATGTAACAGCGCCGGCAGTGCTGAAAGTGAAAAAAGAGGGCGGACTTGCCCAGGGATTCCATGATTTAAAATATGGATTCTGCTTTACATCTTCTTATATGCCGCCAATCATGCAGGATCATCTCGATCCGGATGCAGAAGCATTTATCTTCATGCCGGAGTTTGGCCATCATGTGAATGAGAGAAGATTGTTGATTGTGTAAATCGTAAATATGTAGAACTACCCGTGAAAACGATGATAAACTTCACGGGTAGTTTTTGTTATTGGATAAAGTTTTACTCTGTTTTATTTTGTTTTTGTCTGCTAAGTGACTTCGGATTCGTCGATATTGACGTAATAGTAAATCAGCAGAATAACATGCGCCTCTTTCGCCTGGAAACATATAACCGATTTTCTGGATCTCGAGATTTACAATGCTTCCATCTTCTAACTGGACTACGATGTCTTTGATTAAAAGAGTACTTTCATCTGCAAGTCGGGTTCCTTCATTGGGTAATACTTCTATAATTTTTACTTTTTGTTTCAACAGTAGTGAAAGCAGTTCATTTACTTGTTCTGGTGTACTTTCAGGATCTAAGATTTCTTTTCCCATAAAATCATACATCATTTTAACACCTTTAATACCAGTACAAATATCCAGAAAATCCTTACGTTGTTCTTCTTTCCAACTGTAAAACATCTTTTGCAATTTTGGATTATTTTCAATAATTTGTTCTACTTCTTTACGTGTTCGAATCATTGGAAAATATTGTTGCAATTTGTTCATTTTTTACGTGAAACGTTAAATATATTAAAAAACAGGTCATGATTTGTCTAGTTACTATTTACTGATTGTGTTATGGTGAAATTAAAATGATGTTAAAGATAAAAAGATTTTTAGCCTGTGAATAAAAAGTCAAGGCTAAAAAATTGGAAAGAGGATAGAGGATGAAAATTACAGCATTAATCGATGAAGAAGAATGGTTGGATAATCAACTGGGAAATAAGAGGAGAGGGACTGTTAGCAGCTATGAAAGCAGTGAAAAGTCAGGGAGAAATGTTTGTAGTACAATATTTCACCATATAAAAGAAATAACAAATGCAGATACGCTTCTTCTTGTAACCAGTGGAAATTTTACTCAACAAGGGAGAATTTCAGCTTGTGATAAATACGAAAAGGCAGAATATTTAAAAGAGCAGGGAGCAGATCTGGTTCTGGAGCTTCCTGTTTATTGTACGCTGACAACCGTAGATACATTTTCATTTGCGGCAGTTTCTATGCTTGAAAAACTGAACTGTATAGACGAATTTGTGATCTTATGTGAGAATGCAGAGGAAAACTTGTTGAAAGAAACCGTACAGTTTCTGTTTATTGAATCGGGAGAGTATCAGAAACAGATTAAGAAATACTGGACAGAAGGGATGACGTTTGTTCAGGCTCAGGCGAAAGCGGTAGAACAGTATATTCCGGGCTCAGAGAAAATATTAAGCAGCGATTTAAACCGCCGGGCAGTTGAGTATGCAAAAGCGATGAAACGGATGTACAGCACGATGAAACTGCGCTTTGTAGATGTGGAGAAAATTGCTGATGCAGTAGATGAGCCGGTTAGTAATAATAAGATAAGTGTAACCCCAGAGTTAAATACAATGTTAGATGAAGTTACAGAGAAAGAGGTTATTGACAATGCATATTTGTTTAGATTAAGTGAAGAAGTAGTAAAGCTTCTCAGCCAGTTTTCATCAGAACAAAGAGAAAAATATCTGAATGAAATTTCCGGAGGATATGCGCCGACAACAGAAAAAATACTGGCAGTTTATGAAGAAACAAAAAACTCTGATTCGGAGAAATTCTATGAAAAACTGTTGAAACTTCTGGTGAATCAGAGTTATCAGGAAGAGGAATTGAAACGTTATTTGCTGCGTGTGTTGATCGGGGTGCGGCATATGGAAATCTCGATCTGTGGATTGTACAGTTATGCATTGTATATCCGAGTATTGGGAATAAGTGAAAATGGAGAGATGGCTTATGAACGTATTACACAGTCATCCTGGATTCCTGTTTTCAAAGAAGAAAGCAGGGATGTGGTAAACGAAGTAATAAAGTCAGAGAAAATGGACGATTCAAGAAAAATGTTGCTGGAATTAGACAGAAGGGCGCAGGGGTTATATGAAGAAATTTCTTGATGGCAGGAAACCATCAGGAAAAATAATTCTTCAGTTCTTTTTTCAACACTTTTAAAGCCTCTTTGTTGTTATCGGGATTGAAAAAATATCCGTATGAAAAAGGGGCTGCTTTTTTATATACGATCTGTTGCAAATCTTTTTTCCACAGTTTCTGTGACTGCCCCATGATCAGGAATGCATGGCCAGAGTGAACTTGCATAAATGCGGATTCAATATTGTCACAATACTGTACATTTTCATCTGTGTATTCTCCGGCAGCCTCGTAGATATTCAGATGGGAGCGGAGCGCAGATTCCAGGATGGGAACGGTTACACGGCGAAGCAACGTCTGAGGATTATCTTTTGAAAAATCTTTTGGCAGGATATAAGTGATTGGAGCATCAGTAAGTTTTGTATAAGTCCCTTTGGCTGAATTTTGCTCTTCAATCAATTCCTTCGTTCCAAGAATCAGATCGATAGAGTTCGTTAAGAGGGAACTGGTCAGAGACTGATATGGCGCAAAGACGACATCCGGCTGCAAAGCAGGAATCTGCTTTAAAAGAGCAGGATAAATATCAGAGATGTAAGAAAATACTTCCATTCCATAAGTCCCGATGAAAAGACGCGGCGAAAGTTCTGCATCCAGTCTTGATAAATTCTGTATGGCATCTGCACTGATGTTATTGCCGGGAGTCCTTTTGAATGCGCTTTCTACGAATATCAGTGGAAAGATTCTGGACAAACATGGTGTGAAAGTAATGCTTCCGGCCGGATTTGCGGTATTTAGTATTGCATTGTTTGTACTGTCACGTTGTAATGAGACATCCAGTCTGGTTCTGATCGTAGTGACACATATTTTAATCTATCAGGGACTGGCATTTTCCATGTCACCGGCTCAGACATCTGCACTGGCAACTCTGACACCGGATATGAATTCCCACGGAGTTGCGATTGTAAATACATTCATGCAGATTGCAGCAAGTGTCGGTTCTTCACTTTTTGGCGGAATTCAGAGTGTACGCCAGGCAAGTGCACTGGCAAATGGAGCAGCAGAGACTTCTGCGATCGCATACGGATTCTCCGGAACAATTATGGCTGCATTTGTAATGGGTGTAATTGGAATTGTACTGGCGATTGTGTACGGAAGAAAAGGTCAGAGAGAAAAACAGATTGTAAATAAAAGAATGTAAATGCATAAAAAGTGCAAAGATGAAAAAGAAATAGCAAATAATTGTCGGGAGATGATTACTTGCTATTTCTTTTTGTATCTCATCAATTATTAATTTTATCATATTCCAATTCATTTCCAATTAAAGATTATATATAGCGAATAAGAGTAGACAGTAACGTCGGTATTGACAACTCTCAGGCCAGAGACTTAGAATAAATCCAGTGTACTGTCTCTGTCTTTGATTTTTTAGCTCTAATGTATGCTGTAAATATTTACAATACATTACGCTTCAGAAAGGAAAGACAGAAAGATATCGTGAAATGGAGTGTGCAGACAGTAAAATAGATTTTCGGCTACACTTCGGAAAGGAATCAGGAATATGTCAGATTTTGAAGTAAATATTACAAAAAATCCAGATGAGAAATCCCATTTTCATCCGGAACTGGAGATTTTATTTGTTATTGAAGGAAATATTACAGCAAGTACAAGAACACAAAAATATGAGCTGAAAAAAGAAGATGTCCTGGTGTTTAATTCGAATACACCTCATATGATAAGCAGTGAGACAGAGTCCGTTATTTATACAATTCATCTGCCCTGGGAATTTATGAAAAAAATAATTTCAGACAGAAATATCTTATTTGATACAGATAAAATATTTCATGAGATCAGTGCGAACCGTGTGCAGAAAGATCTGAAACAGATTTTACGTGAGCTTGTATTTCAGTATGTCAGAGTCCCGGGAAAAACAAGATGTATGGAAGAAAGTCTGATTTATCAGCTGTTGGACTGTCTGATTGAAAATTATGAAGTGATCGGGAAGAGGATTGATTACAGGAATTGTGGCGAGGATGACCGCCTGAATTATATTCTGGATTATATAGGAAAAAATTATATGAGAAAGATCAGTCTCTCAGATCTTGCGGATGAGGTGTATATGTCCGCGTCATCACTGTCCAGAATGTTTAAGAGAGAAACAGGAATTTATTTTGTAGGATATGTAAATCAGCTCCGTGCACGATATGCTGCACAGAAAATTATATATTCAAAAGAGAACCTTACCAAAATTGCAATGGATTGCGGATTTACAAATCTGTCGATGTTTAATAAAGTTTTTCGTCAAATATATGATATATCTCCATCAGAGTACAGAAATAAGATGCAGAGTCAGTTGGAGGAACAGACAAAAGATGAAGAGAATGAGGAGATTCGTAAGAAACTCAGAGAAACTTTTTTGCGGTCAGAAGAAAAAAACAGTAAGTTGCAGGAGAATACCAGAATTGAAGCGGATGTACAGATTTCAGAAGACATGAAAAGGAACTGGTGTAAAGCCATTAATATTGGAGCGGTTTCAAAACTGGCAAGAGCAAATCTGCAGTTTCACACCTTGTATTTAATGGAACATCTGCATGTGGAATACATTCGTATCTGGAATATATTTTCAAGAAAACTTCAGATCAGTGACGGAAGCCAGAAGAAAAAATTTAATTATGATGAAATAGATCAGATTTTTGATTTCCTTGTTTCGAATCATGCAAAGCTGATTCTTGACTTTGGAAGAAGGCCGGACAGAGCGTTCCGGTCAGAGGGACAGTTGTTATTTGAAGAGGAAGAGTATATTGAATTTCAATCCAGAGAAGCATGGGAGAATCTTTTGAAAGATTTTATAAGTCACTTAGTGAAACGTTATGGTGTATCGGAGCTTCCTGTATAATAAAAAGCGTAGACGTTGAAAATTGAAAATACCTCAGAGTACAATAAGACTACTGACTGGCAGGTTAGTAAAAATCTTATTATACAGAGAGGTATCTACAATGAAGTCTAACACACAGAACGCAAAAATTGAAGCTATTACAGAAAAAACTTTGGTACTCGGAATTGATGTCGGAAGTGAAACGCACTATGCCAGAGCTTTTGATTACAGAGGAATCGAGTATTCGAAGAAGCCATTTAAGTTTAGCAACACAGAGGCTGGATTTGTGACATTTAAGGAATGGATCCTGGACCTCAAAGAAAGACATGAGAAGGATAAGGTGGTTCCAGGTATGGAACCGACCGGGCATTACTGGTTCAATCTTGGAAAGTTTCTACAGGATAATGAAATGAAACCGGTTCTTGTAAATCCTCACCATGTGAAAAAATCAAAAGAACTCGACGACAATAATCCGACTAAAAATGACCGTAAGGATCCGAAAGTTATAGCAGGATTAGTTAGAGAGGGACGTTACATGATCCCATACCTGCCGGATGGTGTTTACGCTGATCTTAGAACAGCATCAAACATAAGATTCCAGTTACAGGCGGAACTTACAAGAATTCAAAACAGGATCAGTCGTTGGTTCAATATATATTTTCCTGAATATAAGACGGTATACGGAAAGCCGGATGCCAAGAGCGGAATGCTAATCCTTAAAGTAGCACCACTCCCTGAAGATATCCTGACGTTAGGTATCAATGGAGTGAACCAGATCTGGCGTGATGCGAAGTTAAGAGCAGTTGGAAAAGCGAGGGCGAAGACCCTGATAGAAGCTGCAGAGCACAGTGTCGGAAGCAAAGAAGGAGCAGTAGCTGCAAGAATGGAAATCCGAATGCTTCTGGAGGACTATGAATCCAGAAACATACGTCTTCAGGAAGTTATGACTCTGATTGAAGGGTTGGTAAAACAGATTCCGATGGCTGAGAAGCTGTTGGAGATCAAAGGTGTGGGAATCAGGACAGTGTCAGGGTTCCTTGCAGAAGTAGGTGATATTAGCCGCTTTAACAATCCGAAGGAACTGCAGAAGCTTGCAGGATTGGCATTGGTTGAAAATAGTTCAGGAAAGCATAAGGGCGAGACAACAATAAGCAGACGAGGTCGAAAGAGACTCAGATACCTGCTCTTTGAGGTTGCAATGTCGCTTGT
>NZ_CAKRDI010000015.1 GCF_934309415.1 uncultured Mediterraneibacter sp. | reverse complement strand
TGGATCTGCATTACCCAGTTCTTTTTGTGGTAAGCTCTTGCAACAAACTGCATGAATGCCATCTTGAATTTCATTTCTTCCTCTCTTGTAATTGTTCCACCTGCAAGAGCTTTCTTGAAGATCTCATCTACTTCTTCCTCTGATGCCGGTGCATACATAATGTATTCCAGTGCATGATCAGATACGCAGCATCCCATGGAATCGAAGAATTCCATTCTGTTCATAATTGCTTCTTTCATAGATGCAAAATCTTTGATCTCGATTCCGCTCACTTCTGAAAGTGTCTTCATGTAATCTGCATATTCCGGTTTCTCAAGGTTCATTGCCTTGTCCGGGCGCCATGCAGGAAGTACTTTTATTTCAAATGTCTCGTCTTCAGCAATCTTTTTGTGCCACTCCAGAGAATCAACCGGATCATCTGTTGTACAGATTAGTTTTACATTGGACTGACGGATCAGATTTCTTACAGACATTCCATCTTCCTGAAGTTTTGCATTGCAGAGGTTCCATACTTCTTCTGCTGTCTCTCCACAAAGATGTCCTGTATATCCGAAATATCTCTGCAATTCCAGATGGCTCCAGTGATACAGCGGATTTCCGATTGCTTTCTCAAGTGTCTCTGCCCATTTCTGGAATTTCTCACGGTCGCTTGCTCCACCTGTGATGTAATACTCATCTACTCCATTTGAACGCATCTGACGCCATTTATAATGATCGCCTCCGAGCCATACCTGAGTAATGTTCTCGAATTTTCTGTCCTCAGCGATTTCCTGCGGATTGATATGACAGTGATAATCTACGATCGGCATATTTTCTGCGTACTCGTGATACAGTTTCTGTGCTGTTTCTGTAGACAATAAAAATTCTTTATCCATAAATGCTTTCATGATAATTCTCTCCTTTAAGAAATTTTGTTATATACAGGGCGCACGCACATGGCAAAGCGTACGCCCCTCTTCAACTACTGTTCAGATTTCAGGAATTTCTCTTCTACAACAGAGATTCACATCATACTTTCTGCGAATCTCTGCTACATATATTTCAGAGTCCCTCAGCAATTCCTTAGATATATCCGAGCAGTTTTGGAAGTGTCAGGCTGAGTGCCGGAATGTATGTTACCAGCATCAGTACAATAAAGATTGCTGCAAAATATACGAGCAGCTGTTTAAATACTGTCTCGATCTTAACTCCTCCGACTTTAACACCAACGAAGAGTGTTGTTCCAACCGGTGGAGTGATTGTTCCGATACACAGGTTGAAGATCATCATGATTCCGAAGTGGATCGTGTTCATTCCAAGTGCTGTACATACCGGAAGGAAGATTGGTGTGAAGATCAGGCAGGCCGGTGTCATATCCATGAATGTTCCAACTACAAGAAGGATGACATTGATCAGAAGGAAGATGACATATTTGTTGCTGCTGATTGCAAGAAGTCCTGCAGATACGATTGCCGGAATATTTGTAAATGCCATAACCCATGACATGATACTGGATACTCCGATCAGGAAAATGATGATTCCTGTCATCTCTGCACTGTCCTTGAAGATCTTCGGAAGATCTTTGATCTTGATTGATTTATACACAAACAGGGAAAGACACAGGCTGTATACTACTGCCACTACAGATCCCTCTGTTGCTGTGAACACACCAAAGATGATTCCACCGATAACGATTACGATCAGAAGCAGACATGGGATTGCCTGAAGGATTACATTTCCTGCTTCTTTGGCTGTAAATTTTGTCTTTGCGCGGTAGCCTCTCTTCTTGGCAATAACGTAGATTACGAGCATACATGCAAGTCCCCAGAGGATTCCCGGGATATATCCTGCCATGAAAAGTGCTGCTACAGAAGTTCCTCCACTTACAAGTGAGAATGTGATCATTACGTTACTCGGAGGGATCAGAAGTCCTGTCGGTGCTGTTGCGATATTAACTGCTGCTGAGAAGTTCGGATCATATCCTTCTTCTTTCTCGATTGGTCCGATGATAGATCCCATAGCGGATGCTGCGGCTGTACCAGAACCGGAAATGGAACCAAAGAGCATGTTGGCGAGAACATTTGTCTGAGCCAGTGCTCCAGGTGCACGACCTGTGATAAGTTTCGCAAGGTTGATCAGGCGGACTGCGATACCACCTTTATTCATAATATTTCCTGCAAGGATGAAAAACGGAATGGCCAGCAAACTGAATACGGAGATTCCGGAGAAGATTCTCTGGGATCCTGTCAGAACGGCTACATCTACATCCATGACCGGAAGAATTGCACATACAGAAGATACACCAAGCGCTACTGCGATCGGCACTCCTGCAATCAGCATGATTACAAGAAGGACTAAAATAATTAATCCTGACAATACTGCTATATTCATCTTCTAATTCCCCCTATTCCTCTGTTTTCTGTACATAATTTCCTGTACACATATCTGCAATGTTAAGAAGTCCGTAGACTGCAATCAGAACTCCACTGATCGGCATGACTGCGTAGATTACACCCATGGATACTCCAAGAGATGCTGTCTTCTGTGTCATTGTCAGATTCATGATCGTAACACCACCGTAGATCAATACTGCTGCTGCGAAGAAAACGATCAGTACTTCGATCACGATATCAAGCACTCTTCTCTTTCCTTCCGGAAACTTGTCTACTAAGAAACTCATTTTCATGTGGTCTCTCTTACCGAATACATAAGCGGAAGCAAGCATTGCCATCCATGCAAATGTATAAGTAAGAAGCTCTTCTGATACAGTACTTGGTTTGTTGAATATGAATCTTGTTACGATCTGATATGTTCCAACGACTACCATCATTGCAAACAGCAGTACACAGGCTGAACTTAAGACTGTATCGATACCTTTTCTGATCTTATGTAATGCTTCCATCTTACTTCGCCTCCTTTGTCTCTGCTGTATCAGATGAATCTGATGTGTTTGCGTATTTTTCGTTATACATCTGGATATGGTCATACAGATCCTGGATATCCGGGTTTGCGTCGAGCATCTCCTGCTGTACGTTGCTTACCTTATCTTTAAACAGGTTGATGTCCGGGTAAATGAATTCTACGCCCATGTCATCCTGAGCAATCTTCTTGGCTTTCTCTACCTGAGAATCCCATGCTTCCATCTCTGTCTCTGTTGCCTGCTGTGCCGCATCATAGAAGATCTCTTTCTCTTCATCGCTCAGTCCGTTAAGGAACTTCAGGTTTGCGATCAGAACGTCAGGAATGATCTGGTGCATTGTATAGGAATAATACTTGGCAACCTCACCGTGTTTGTTCTCTGTCAGAGCCAGCTCATTGTTCTCCGCTCCGTCGATAACTCCCTGCTGGATCGCTGTGTATACTTCACCGAAACTCATCGGAGAAGCGGCTGCGCCAAATGCATTCGCCATCTTTACACTGGCCGGACTCTGCTGAACACGCATCTTCAGACCTTTCAGGTCATCCGGTGTGTTGATCGGTTTCTTCGCATAGAAGTTTCTTGATCCAACGTTGAACCATGTCATAACACGAAGTCCTGTATCATCTGTAGACTCATAAACCTTTTCCATATAATCGGTATCATTCATTGATGCGAAGTAAGCTTCTTCTGATGTAAAGAGGTATGGCATACTGAATACTTCATACACATCTGCGAAGATCTCAAGGTTTGGCGTACCTGCTACTACGAAGTCGATCGCACCTGTCTGTGTCAGCTCGATCGCTTTTGTCTGTCCACCAAGGAGCTCGTTTGGATAAATCTGAACTTCATATTTATCTCCAAGCTTTTCCTCTACGACTTCTTTGAACTTCTCCATTCCTGTATACTCCGGATGTGTCTCTGACTGGGACAGAGCAACACGAATGATTCGTTTTCCCCCATTGATATCCCCTGTTCCGCTGCATCCTCCTGCCAGACCAGCAACAAGACCTGCACAGAGAACAGTACTGATAATTTTTTTAATCCTGTTTCTCATACTTTTTTCCTTTATTCATTGAATCCCCGGCGACCGGACTGTCTGTTCTTTTTATAGAAAGAAACATTCTAGAAGCAATGCATTCCATCTTACATATATGTATGATATGTGAGCGCTTTCTTCCAGTTTTCTCTCGTCCGCCGCATTTACACTGTTTCTTGTGTAAGCTCTTACATTTATAAATCAAGTATAACGCGCTTTGTACTTAAATGCAAACAATTTCTCGTTTATTATTTCACAATATTTGCCCTTGGTTTTTGTGGCTTTTTCACAAAATTAATTGTTTTTCCATTTTTTATATTGACCTTTTCCGGTTTTCGGTTTACCTTTTATGTAAGCTCTTACATATTGTTGTAAGTAATTACATTTTAAGCATTACGTTTATAAAAGAAGTTTATATTGATAGGAATTGGAAGGAGGATCAATAAACCTTTGAAACCATTTATTAAAATCCATCCTGCTGATAAAGTCGCAGTTGCGCTGTCTCCTCTTAAGAAAGGAACAGAGATCCAGCTCGACGGTCAGACAGTAACATTAACAGAAGACATTCCACAGGGACACAAATTTGCTTTAACTGATATCGCTGAAGGTGAAGCCGTTATTAAATATGGAAATTCCATCGGAGTTGCGAAGACAGATATCGCAAAAGGTTCCTGGATCCATACTCACAACATGAAGACAGGACTTGGGGACCTTCTTACATATACTTATACAAAAGAGACAACTCCTCTTGTCGAAAAGGAAGCCCGTTTCTTCAACGGTTACAGAAGAAAGGACGGACGCGCCGGTGTCCGCAATGAGATCTGGATCGTTCCGACCGTCGGATGTGTCAACAACGTGGCGCAGGCGATTGAGAAAGGATCTCAGAGCTTTGTAACTGAGAATGTAGAAGGTGTGATCGCATTTACTCATCCATATGGATGTTCCCAGATGGGCGACGATCAGGAGCACACACGTCAGATTCTGGCAGACCTGGTCAACCATCCGAACGCCGGTGGTGTTCTTGTTCTCGGACTTGGCTGTGAGAACAGCAACATTGATGAGTTAAAGAAATACATCGGAGAATATGATCCGGAACGTGTACGTTTCCTTGTTGCACAGGAATGTGAAGATGAGATTGCAGACGGAATTGAAGTTGTCCGCGAGCTTGCTGCTTACGCAGAGCAGTTCCACAGAGAACCGATCAGCTGCAGTGAACTTGTAATCGGTATGAAATGTGGTGGTTCTGACGGATTATCCGGCATCACAGCGAACCCGACAGTCGGCGGATTCTCTGACCGTTTGATCGCTATGGGCGGTTCCACGATCCTTACAGAAGTTCCTGAGATGTTCGGAGCTGAAACATTACTTATGAACCGTTGTGAAAACGAAGCACTTTTTGATAAGACAGTCACTCTGATCAATGACTTCAAAGAGTACTTCAAACGTCACGGACAGACAATCTATGAGAACCCGTCTCCGGGAAATAAAAAAGGTGGAATCTCCACACTGGAAGACAAATCTCTTGGATGTACACAGAAGTCCGGTACTGCTCCTGTCAAAGGTGTCCTTGCTTACGGTGAACCAGTCTGTACAAAAGGACTCAACCTTTTGAGCGCACCTGGAAATGATCTGGTTGCCGCAACTGCCCTGGCTGCATCCGGTGCGCATATCGTCCTCTTTACTACAGGACGCGGAACACCATTCGCATGCCCGGTACCGACTGTAAAGATTTCTACAAACAATCTTCTCGCTGAGAAGAAAAAGAACTGGATCGACTTCAACTGTGGTGTCCTCGTTGATGACACTCCGGCTGACGAACTTGCAGATCAGCTGCTTGATTTCGTCATTGATATCGCATCCGGTAAGAAATCAAAATCCGAAGAGGCCGGTTTCCATGACATGGCAATCTTCAAACAGGGTGTAACACTTTAAATTATTTCAATACATTTTATAGAAGGGACAATACAATTATGAAAAAGCTTTCTTATGAAACTTTAAAAGAACAGAATTATTCCGGATATCTTCTGGAAGATGCACCGGAGCGTGTGCTTCAGTTTGGTGAAGGTAACTTCCTTCGTGCATTCGTTGACTACTTTATCGATGTTATGAATGAAAAGGCTGGATTCAACTCTAAAGTTGTTCTCTGCCAGCCGATCGGATCAGGTCTTGCTGACATGATCAATGAGCAGGAGGGACTCTACACACTCTTCTTGAGAGGTTTCCAGGACGGACAGGAAGTAAATAAGAAGCGTGTGATTTCCTGTGTAAGCCGTTGCCTGAACCCATATGCTGATTTCGAGGCTGTTCTTGAGTGTGCTTCCAACCCGGATTTAAGATTTATCACATGTAACACAACAGAAGCAGGAATCGCATATGATCCATCCTGTCAGTTTACAGATGTTCCTGCAAACTCCTACCCGGGAAAACTGACACAGTTCTTATACCGCCGTTTCCAGAAGTTTGGTCAGGAAGAAGGAAAAGGATTCATCATTCTTTCCTGTGAGCTGATCGATAACAACGGAAAAGAACTTGAGAAGTGTGTTCTGAAATATGCAGAGCAGTGGAACCTCGGTGAGGACTTCTGTGCATGGGTTAAGAAGGAAAATACTTTCTGTTCCACACTTGTTGACCGTATCGTAACAGGATACCCAAGAAATGAAGCTGCTGCAATCTGTGAAGAACTCGGATACGAAGACAACCTGATCGACACAGGAGAAATCTTCGGATTCTGGGTAATTGAAGGACCACAGTCTATCAAAGATGAGTTCCCGGTAGACAAAGCGGAGCTTCCAATCCTGATCACAGACAACCACAAACCATACAAACAGCGTAAAGTACGTATCCTGAACGGAGCTCATACTTCTTTCGTTCTCGGTGCTTACCTTGCAGGACAGGACATCGTAAGAGACTGTATGCATGATGATGTGATCTGCGGATTCATGAACAAGACAATCTATGATGAGATCATCCCGACACTGGATCTTCCAAAGGAAGAGCTGCTTGATTTCGCTGCTGCTGTAACAGAGCGTTTCAAAAACCCATTCATTGACCACGCATTACTTGCAATCTCACTGAACTCTACTTCCAAGTGGAAGGCACGTGTAATGCCATCACTGAAAGAGTACATCAAGCGTAAAGGAACTCTTCCGGAGTGCATCACAGCTTCCTTTGCTTTCTACATTGCATTCTTCAATGGTCATACTCTGACAGACGAAGGACTTGTAGCAAGCAGAAAAGGAAATGATTACACAGTAAAAGATGACAAAGAAGTTCTTGATTTCTATCTTGCACACAAGGATGATTCCGTAGAAGATCTTGTTCACGCAGTATGCACAAACGAAGCTTTCTGGGGCGAAGATCTGACACAGCTTGACGGATTCGAGGCTGCTGTATGCAACTACCTGACACAGATCCGTGAAGAAGGAACCTATGCTGTTATGAAATCTCTTTTAAAGGAGGAGAACTAGAATGAACGCTACATTAGAAAAACTTTCACAGTTCGGTATCGTACCGGTTGTTGTACTTGATGATGCGAAAGACGCAGCTCCACTTGCAAAGGCTCTTTGCGACGGTGGACTGGCTTGTGCGGAAGTAACCTTCCGTACAGCCGCTGCTGAGGAATCCATCCGTATCATGTCAACTGAATATCCTGAAATGGTTGTCGGAGCCGGAACAGTTCTTACAACTGAGCAGGTTGACCGTGCCGTAAATGCCGGAGCAAAATTCATTGTAAGCCCGGGACTTAACCCGAAGGTAGTAAAATACTGTCTTGAAAAAGGAATTCCTGTCACTCCGGGTGTTGTAACTCCTAGCGAAATGGAACAGGCAATCGAGCTTGGTCTTGAAGCAGTTAAATTCTTCCCGGCTGAGCCATCCGGCGGACTCAACATGATCAAAGCTGTTGCAGCGCCTTATACAATGCTGAAATTCATGCCGACAGGTGGACTCAACCCACAGAATGTTACATCTTACCTTCAGTATGATAAGATCTTCGCCTGCGGAGGAAGCTGGATGGTAAAGGGAAACCTCGTAAAAGAGGGTGCTTTCGATGAGATCACAAGACTTACAAAAGAAGCAGTAGAAATCGTTCGCTCTGCACGGGAGGTGTAAGTCATGGCAAAAGTTGTCACATTAGGAGAAATCATGCTGCGCCTGTCCCCTCCGGGATATCAGCGTTTTGCACAGGCTTCTGATTTTGAGATCAATTATGGTGGCGCTGAGGCCAATGTAGCTGCTTCTCTCGCACAGTTTGGAAATGATGCCACATTTGTATCAAAAATTCCTGCCAATGCAATTGGTGATGCTGCTGTTGCAACACTCCGTAAATTAGGTGTAAACTGCCAGCACATCGTAAGAGGCGGCAACCGCCTCGGAATCTATTTTCTTGAAAACGGCGCTTCTGTCCGTCCTTCAAGTGTTGTCTATGACAGAGCGGATTCTGCGATCACAAAGGCAACTGCTGATGAATTTGATTTCGATGCAATCATGGAGGGAGCTGACCTCTTTCATGTATCTGGAATCACTCCGGTCTTAAGCAAAACAGCTGCTGAACTTACAATAACTGCTCTTAAAAAGGCAAAAGAGCACGGTGTAACAGTTTCTTTCGATCTGAACTACCGTGCAAAACTCTGGACAGAGGACATTGAAGGAAAGCAGAAAATGCTCTCAGAGATGATGCCGTATGTGGACATCTGTTTTGGAAATGCAAGGGACGCTGCCAAATGTCTTGGATACTCCGAAGACGGAATTGATTTCATCAACGGCGATTATCAGATCTGCGTAGATGAAGAGCATATGACTCATGTGCTGAATCACTACGGATTCACTCATCTGATCACAACTCTCCGCAAGAGTATCAGCGCATCCGACAACGGCTGGTCCGGTGCTGTCTGCACAGCAGACGGGCTGTACCACGGACGCAATTACGATCTTCACATCGTAGACCGCGTCGGCGGAGGAGACTCCTTCGCATCAGGATGCCTGCACGGAATTCTGGCTGATATGGGACCGGAAAAAGCTCTTGAATTTGGTCTTGCAGCCGCTGCAATCAAACACACCATTCCTGGCGACCTGAACTTCATCTCTGAAGCAGAAGTTCTCAGTCTTATGGACAGTGACGGTGCCGGAAGAGTACAGAGATAAAGAGAACTGCCCATTCTCCTCTGTAGTTAAAACTAATATAGAAAAAACCCAATACTCCAAAAAAACATCCCTTTTGTGTATATAAATCGTTACATAAAAGGGATGTTCTTATATTTTATTAAATCGAATTCTCTTTCTAATCAAGTTATTCCTGTTTCACTTGATTCTGTTCTAAAACAACGCTGTTTCCTTCCATCTAAATTCATTACTTAATCAAAACTCCCCCAAAATACAACCGTATTTCAGGGGATATAAAAACTATCTTTATTTCATCGCTTCTTTAATCGCAGCCAGTAGCTCATCATATGTCTCGTATGCCGGAAGCTCAGGATGATCTGCTTTGATCTGCTCTGTACTGCGGAACAGGAATCCTGCCTTGCTTGCCTGGATCATACCAAGGTCGTTATAAGAATCTCCACTGGCAATTGTCTCAAATCCAATAGACTGCAGAGCCTTCACTGTGCTTAATTTAGACTGCTCCACACGCATCTTGAATCCTGTGATCTCACCGTTCTCTGCTACTTCCAGACTGTTGCAGAACAATGTCGGCCATCCAAGTTTCTCCATCAGCGGTGTTGCAAACTGTGTAAATGTGTCACTGATCAGAATTACCTGTGTGAAGCTGCGAAGCTCATCTAAGAACTCCTTTGCTCCCGGAAGCGGATCGATCTTTGCGATTGTCTCCTGGATCTCTTTCAGTCCCAGACCATGCTCTTTCAGAATTCCAAGTCTCCAGTTCATCAGCTTATCATAATCTGGTTCGTCTCTTGTTGTTTTCTTGAGTTCCGGAATTCCGCTCGCCTCTGCGAATGCAACCCAGATCTCCGGTACAAGTACTCCTTCTACATCAAGACATGTAATATACATAAATTCTTCCTCCATATCACTTATTGTTACTGTTCACAGAACCTGTAATCAGCAACTGTCACTTTATTACTTTATTACAATGAACTAATCTTACCACATTCTTATAAGATTTACTATATTCATTACGAATAAACTGTTACTGTTCACAGCATAACTGCAAACATTAACAATAAACTTCACTCTTGATTCTGTCCTGAATCTCTTCCAGACATTCCAGAAGAAGTGGGCTGAACGCTCCACATTCTCCTCCAAGAATCATCTCCATTGCCTTCTCATGGGAAAATGCCTTCTTATAAACTCGTTCACTCACAAGCGCATCGTACACATCCACAACAGATACCACCTGTGCCGAAATCGGTATCTCTTCTCCGATCAAGCCATCCGGATACCCCTTTCCATCATATCTCTCATGATGCCAGCGGCAGATGCAGAATGCCGTCTTGATCAATGGCTCACCTCTGTACTGTTCCAGACTGTTCAGCATAGCAGCTCCAAGCACTGTATGCTTCTTCATAATCTCAAACTCTTCCTTCGTCAGGCGTCCCGGTTTGTTCAGGATCTTCTCATCGATACCAATCTTACCTATATCATGAAATGCAGATGCTGTTGCAATCATATAGCACTGTTCCGCTGAAAGATCATACTTATCTGTTTTCTGAACCAGACGTTCCAGAATCATCTTCGTCAGAACATTAATGTGAAGTACATGCAGACCACTTTCTCCATTTCTAAATTCCACAATTTGGCTGAGAACTTCTACCATCATCTGATTGTTCTTCTCTTTTTCCTGAATCTGCTCTGTTACCATTGTGATCAGGCGTCTCTGTTTTGCATATAATTTAATGGTATTAAATACTCTCTGATATACTACTTTTCCGTCAAACGGTCGGCTGATATAATCTGAAGCACCACATTCAAACGCTCTTCTGATAAACGTTGCGCCCTCTTCACTGGATATCATGATTACCGGAATATCTTCCAGCATACGTACCTTTCTCATATTTGATAAAACTTCAAATCCATCCATGACCGGCATTACAATATCCAGCAGCACAAGAGAGATTCCCTTTCCATACTGCTCCAGCAGATCCATACATTCTTCTCCGTTCTCAGCTTCAAGAATCGAAAAATTATCTTGAAGCATCTCTGTCAGGATAGCCCGGTTCAGTTCTGAATCATCTACAATAAGAATGGTCTGCTTCGGCATATCCACTTTCTGTTCAGCCAGGAAACTATTCTTCTCCGTAACGACCATATTTTTCTTAATCTTGGCCTGATACATCAATCCGTCGGCTCTTCCTACCGCATCCTCAATCGTTTCACTGCTCTGTGAAAGAACACCGCCAATGCTGACAGACACACGCAGATTCAGATATCCCGGAACATTCGCACTGTGGATCTTATGTCGAATCTTCTGCAGTCGTTTCACAAAAGCTTCTTCATCCACATCCGGGATTACAAGGAGGAATTCATCTCCTCCAAAGCGAATCAGCTTATCAGTGTCACGGATATTTTCCCGGATTACATCAACTACTGTATGCAGAGCCATATCCCCTGCATTATGACCATAGGTGTCGTTATATAATTTGAAATCATCTACATCGATCAGCGCAACTCCGGCTTCTGCTCTTTTATGCTTTATTTCATCTTCATAAAATCTGCGATTATAGGATTCTGTCACGGCATCTTTATATAATTTATCGCTGTAGTTTATAAAAAGTGTCGGCAGTTTTTCTTTTCCCACCGCTTCAACAGAGAATTCTGAAGCCAGATATCTTACCATTTCCATTACACATGGTTCTCCGTCAACTTCCAGATAACGGGCAATCACCTGATAATTCTTACCTTCGGCAATCTTGAGCTTTGACTGCTCCTGCTGACTTGTATATGCTTCCAGGACTACACAGTTTTTGCATCTGTTCTCGCCCGTTTCAAACGTATGGCATAACCGGTCATTACTGTCGGCATTTTCCCGGCACTCTTTCTCCATGCTCTGTAAATCTTCTTTTCTAAAAAGGCGTACTGTCTGAAATACCTTTTTAAAATGAGCAATTTCATCTTCTACCTGTGCCATTGTCATAATATCGTCTGATCTCATATATTTTTACACCTGTTGTCTTTCTGCGTGTCTAACTTGTCTCCTGCTTATACGCTATATATTCTTATTGTACATTATTTGCAGAAAAATAGAAAGCTTCACTTATAATTCCTGCATAAAAATAATTAAAACAGGTTACTGTTCACAGGTAACCTGTAAACAGTAACTAAAATAGTTTTCCAAATAAAATAAATCCTGCTGATTCACATTTTCTGCGACAATCAGCAGGATCTATCCCATTTAAAATTGTCTTTGGTGATGAGCAAGATATATTCAACTCAAAACATGCATCCTCCGATGTTAATCAGCGGAGTGAACAGCAACAATATAAGTTCCTGTTTCTTCATCTTCAAAGACAACGGTACCCATACTTTTAAGTACTGTATTATTTAACGCATCTCCATATTTTTCCCTCTCTTTTGATCCGACAAAAATATAGGATACATCATAATGTTCCAGCAGATTTCTTACCAGTTCCTCGCTGTTCCATGTATAAATATTCTGGATATCTGCACTCTTCTGATTCAGATCCTCTACGTCATTTCTCCAGAGCTGTTCATGAACATACCAGCCCAGTACTGTAGGAAGTCCTGTAGACGCTGAGACACGCTCATACCCTGTGTAACTGTCTCCATTTGCCTCCAGCACAACCGGCGAACCTTCTACATTGTCTTTTAACCAGTAAATCGCCTGTGCATCCTCTGAGAAATCTGTCTCCAGATAACCTTCCGCATCTAATCCCTGATATTCTGAAGGATTCCATACCTCTCCAAACCAGGAATAGACAGCATCACCAAAGTATCCCACTGTCCAGATCAAAAGGAGTAATCCAAGTCCCGCAAGAATCTGTAACACTTTCTGTCTGGAAATAAGCAGTAATCTGTAAATTGCGTATCCCATCACCAGTCCAAACAAAATATATGCCTGATACGTAAGCTTGAACATTGTATTTGCACGCGCATATCCCTGTTCGTAAATATCCCGTACATAGACAACCTCCGGCAGAAAAACAAGTCCAATCGCACACAGGCCTGCAAGAACAGCAAAGAGATCCGGGATCGCTATTCCAGCCAGGAAACGATGAAAGGACGTTTTCTCCTTTTTCTTCAACACTTCTGTCAGAACTGTAATAATCAAAAGCAGCGTAATCATCACAGGCAGTCCCCAAATAACTGCAAGCTGATACAACATAGAATGATATTGCGCCAGTGCAACTCCCTGCACCATTGTCTCAAACTTAATGGTAAATGGAAGAACTACCAGATATGAGATTACAATCACTTCCACTGCCTGCAAAAATGTGATTTTTATTACCTTTACTGCTTTTCCTTTCAATTGAATTATATTAGCAAAAAGTACTACTGCTCCTGTCACAACAAAATAAATGACGAAATCCCAGTAATTACTCCATTGGAACATTCCAAGTAAAATTGAAACCAGAATTAAATGTGGCGACAGCAGATGTTTCTTCCATGATACATCGGACCGTAGCTGTTCTGATGTATCTCCCTGCTCTGCTTTCATCCGCTCTGTCAGTTCTCTTCTGTCTTTTCGAAGAGTCTCTTTCATCCATGCATATAACAATCCGATCACGAGAAGAACAAACATCACATTTACCACATGTGCATGCAAATCCCCCAATATAAAAGAATAACTTGGGAATTCCGAAATGGTCTTATCATTTTCATTTACCGGTCTGTAGCCAATGTATCGCGTAGCATTTGGGAACCAGTAGCTTACTTCCGTCGTAATCCCCCGGAGTTTATTGATCAGCGGGAGAAGACAACGGTATACAATAAAATATCCATTTCCGGCAATCGAAACCGCAACTCCTGCTGTAACTCCTGCCACTGTCGGGAAATACTTATTTCTTCCAGTGTTCTTCGTTTTGATTCTGTCACCAAGCATCTGGCGAATCAGTGAAAATGGAAGGACAAATGCCATCGCTGCAACAAAAGTTCTCATCAGATTATAAGTGACTTCTACTCTGCTTCCTGTCAATCTGGTAAGAAAAACTGCAAAATACTGTCCCCCATAATAATAATTAATGGTTCCCTGGGAATACCAGATATCTTTTGCAGGAAGTACATCGCTGCGCATCATCGCCTGCATAAAGCCATAATCCATGAATTTTTCCGTTCCATAAGCCTGCGGACGGAATCCAACCAGATAAGTCCACAGTAAAAATACCAGCAAAAACAGAAGTTCCTCACGAATGATAAGCTTCATCTTCCCCGTAGGATAACATTCTATTTCTTTTTGTGTCTGCCTGTATAACAGGATAATGCAGCCCACACCACAGATCACAGATACTCCAACGCAGCTTGCATTTGTAAATTTCAAGACTTTTCCCGCAACAAGAAACCAGGTCAGAAAACCTGTAACCGCAATTGCCAGTACTTTGGAAAACAGCCAGCCTTTATCCTCAAACGAACGAAATAACTGCCCGCTTACCGGCATGGCAATCATTCCCATCAGAAGTGCCATTAACCACCAGGTTAAAAAAGTCCATGTGTCATCTTGCAAAAGAAAGACTGCTGCCATTATAAGAACTACCGCACAGATTATTTCCGGTATAAGTCCTTTTATTTTCTTCTTCATTGCCACATACTCCTATCAGATTTTTTTACGAAGACCAAGGAAATCTTTCAGAGCCTGTCTTCCTATTTTTACAATTCTCTTCATATTGATCGAGTTTTTTCCACCCTGACGCGGTCTGAATGTAATCGGTATGTATTCCACTCTCAGATGATGTTTCTCATAAATAACAGTCATCAGAACATTTGACAGAAAGAACCCATCCGGAATCCTTTTTAATACATTTTTCAACTGACTGCTCTTCATCAATCTATATGGTGTATTGGCATCTCTGACCCACACTCCAAAAGTCAGGAAAATAACCAGTCGCAATACCTTTGTAACAAAAATTCTCGAGATTCCATCTTCACGATTTTTTCTGTAACCAATCAGCAGACCACATTGTTTTCGTTTCTCCCAGAACTGCCAGAACTCTTCTGGTAATGTCTGTCCATCTGAATCTGTCTGAAAAACATAATCCGCCCCTGCATCTATCGCATATTTATATCCTCTGAGAATTGTACCACCATGTCCTTCATTCACCTTGTCAATTCCGATTAATCGCTTATATTTTTCCTGATATTGCTGAATCTTCTGATAAGTCTGGTCTTTACTTCCGTCATTCAGAATTACCAGTCTGCTTTCTCCTCCAATCTTGTCCACTACCGGATACCATTGTTCTATTACTTCCCCGATATTCGCCTCTTCATTATAAGCCGGCATTATAATATACAAATTATCCTCTTGCATTTTCTGTCTCTTCTCCATTTCTTCGATCTTCGCTGCAACTAATCGCATACGATTGCACTTGTTTCTATCATACCATTCTCTGGCCTGTTTGGGAATTCTATTTCTACCCAAATCCGGTCTTTTACTTACAATTTATAAAGATAGAGATACATTCAAGACAATTCGTGCATCCTCCACACCAGGCAGCAGAGTGATTAACATGGAAGCAAACAAGAACAAAAAAATTCCCCCATAAATCAAATCTATGACTTATGGGGGAAATAATTCACTTCATCTGATACGAATCCGTTTTATTTTAATTAGTGTTTTCTCTTTCTTAATGTAAGAGTGATAGCTGCACCTGCTGCTGCGATTCCTGCAATGTAAACTACGAAGTTTGTAGCATCGCCTGTTTTAGCTGCTTTCTTCTTATTTGTTGTAGTTTTCTTTGCTGTTGTCTTTTTAGTAGTTTTTGTTGTCTTCTTAGTAGGTGTTGCTGTAGCCTTCTTTGTCGGTGTAGGTGTAGCTGTTGTTGAAGGTGTAGCTGTCGGGTTCACCGGTGTTGATGTAGGCTGTTTTGTTGGTTCTGTTGTAGGAGTTGTTGTTGGTTTATCTGTTGGACCCGGTGTTACTGTCGGTTTATCTGTTGGACCCGGTGTTACTGTTGGTTTATCTGTTGGACCCGGTGTTACTGTCGGTTTATCTGTTGGACCCGGTGTTACTGTTGGTTCATCTGTTGGACCTGGTGTTACTGTTGGTTTATCTGTTGGACCCGGTGTTACTGTTGGTTCATCTGTTGGACCCGGTGTTACTGTTGGTTCATCTGTTGGACCCGGTGTTACTGTCGGTTCATCTGTTGGACCCGGTGTTACTGTTGGTTCATCTGTTGGACCTGGTGTTACTGTCGGTTCATCTGTTGGACCTGGTGTTACTGTTGGTTTATCTGTTGGACCTGGTGTTACTGTCGGTTCATCTGTTGGACCCGGTGTTACTGTCGGTTTATCTGTTGGACCCGGTGTTACTGTTGGTTCATCTGTTGGGCCTGGTGTTACTGTCGGTTCATCTGTTGGACCCGGTGTTACTGTTGGTGTTGGAGCTTTCTTTGTAATAACTACTACGCCATAAGCCATGATCGGATACCAGTCATCGCTTCCCGGATAGGTTGCTGCTACATAGTAATATCCCGGCTCTGTTGGTGCTTTAGAAGATGAATAATATGTTCCGTCTTCCTGAACTCCTACATAATACATATCTGCATCTGCAATACGTTTGCCCCCAAGTGTCGGATATGCTCCTGCGGATAATCCATGTGCTTCTCCATCATACTCTACTTTCTTTACCGGACTTCCATCGAATACGATGCTTGTACTCTTCTTAGCGTCTACATTCTTTGTGTCTTTGATCACTGACTGTGCTTTCGCCTTTACGTCAGACTTCGCCTGTGCATCTAAGTTTGAGTTGCTAATGCTGTACCCGGACACTGACGGGATTGCTGCTGTACTTGCAGTATCATTTGTATATGCATTTACAGAAACGGTACCGACAACCAACATTGTTGCAACGGATAATGCAAGGACTTTTGGTAATACTGGTCTTTTCATTCTGATCTCTCTCCTTTTTCATTTTTTTAACAACGTCTATTTTAAGCTACATAGATCTCTTCCTGTCATATGAGCCGTTGTTCTCAAGTGCTTCATCAGCCTCTATTGCAATCTTAAGTATAACATATATTTTCCTTATTTCAACTCTTTTCAAGTATTCTTTTTCACATATAAAGCAAAACCAAAGGTTACTGCCCGCCTAAGCTCCTGTAACCTTTGGTTTCTTTAATATATAACTTCTTACTCTGCCTGTCCCAGTTCTTCGAGGATCTGAGCTGTCAGTTCTTTTCTGTTTGTCTTGAAATGGAAATACGGTCTCTCATCAATCACTCTGATCTCTACCGGATACTCATGTTCATCAAGCACGTCTTTCAGCTGTTCTGATACTTCTTCCAATGTCTTCGTTCCATCAAGAACAATAAATAAATATGGAAGGTAATATCCCTCATTCTCCTGATCCGGCACCAGACAGAAGAACCCATCCTGAACTCCCGGAGTTCTTACCACTTTTGTCTCCATTCTCATCATATAAAGTGGATTATCTCCATAACGCTTTGTATCTCCACGGCCAAGGATATGAATGATTCCCTGCTCTGTAATATACGCTGCATCTCCTGTATGTAACCATGTATTTCCATCTGGATGCTCAACCAGAGTTTTCTCTGTCATCTCTTCTCCCATCCATCCAGAATAATGGAGCATCATAGACGGTCCTGTCATACAGATTTCTCCGATTTCTCCATAGTTCAACTCGTTCAGATCTTTGTCAAACACTGCAAGTACAGTAGCCGGCATCGGCATACCTACACATCCGTCTACCAGCGGGAACATTGGATTCGGAAGTGTAAAGTTAGAACAACCTTCGCTCTGTCCATAACCTGCACTGAATTTTGCTTTAATATTATGTTTGTGGAAGAACGCTTCTACCTCTTCGTATTTACGTTCATTCATCGCCTCTGCTCCGGCACCGATACTTCTCAGATGAGACATATCATAATCTTCCGGAATTCTATCGCTCTTCATTAACAGCTCGCACAACATTGGAATCAGTGCCCAGAAGTTTGGCTTACGTTCCATAAATGCAATATCAATATCCTCTACCGGGCAGAACGGATCCAGTTCAACCATCAGACCTGTGGAAAGCGGGAAAATTGTCATTGAAACAGTTACCGCAATCAGTGCCGGTGGAAGGATTGGTGTCCACCAGATTTCCTGTACTTCTGACGGTGGGATAAAGATAGACATCTGATATGCAACCGCTACTACATTCGCAGAAGAATGGATTACAAGTTTAGAGATTCCTGTAGAACCACTTGTATATGCCCCAAATACTGCTCTGTCAGGATCTACCGGTGCCAGATATTCTCCCTCAAAGTTTCTTCCCAGTTCCATGAACTCCTGCCAGTTCATATCTCCTTCTGCTGTCTCAGTCTCATCCGGATAACGGGATTCAATCTCTTTTACAATATAGTCCTGCATCTGGCTCTTATCTGCATAATCAAACGGTGATACTTTAATCATTCTTGTCATCGGAGTTGTCTCACGGAATAACTCCTCATCTGCTTTTGAAGTATAATCCATCACAAATGCTGTGTCTGTTCTGGATTTACGGATTGCAAAGCAAAGCTCTTCCGGAACATCATCACGACAGACAACTGTCGCACCAATTCTCTCTGCTGCAAAAAGCAGGACATAATGAGATGGCATGGACTGTAAAAATACCGGAATTCTGTCACCTTCTTTAAATCCAAGTGATTTCAGTGCTCTTGCGGCAATATCCGCATCTTCCCATAACTGTTTCCATGTAATTTTATTTCCATAATACTCAAATGCAATTCTGTTCTCATCCGGATTTCTCATCTTTAAAAACGCTTCAATTGTAAGTTTCGGTATCTCAAGATTTCTGAACTGCTCCGGATAAAATTTGAGCCATGGTTTATCGATACTTGCTTTACCTGTTAACTTCTGTTCTGTAATATTCATCTTTTTTGTCCCCTTATATATTTTTTTATCTGCTGTACATGAAACATCTATTCTCTGTCACTGTTTACGATTTTATAATTTCTGTCTAAATACTAATTCTTAATTTTCCGATCTGCTTCATATACCCTCTTCCCAAAATGCACGAGCTTTATTCTATCACAGGCTGTTTAGAATATCAATTTATGGAAACTGGAATCATCTTGAATCACATGAATCAACTTTTTTCAAGATTCAAAGCCTGGTTAGGAACTAAAAAAACGTATCTGAAAAAGCACTCAGTAAAGTGTGCGGCAGAATGTGCAACACAATTTATGGTTATTCTTATTGCAATCCTACTTTCTCTGTTCTAAACTAATACTAGAAACTTTATTTATATAGTTCTGATTTTAAACATAATTCGAATCGAATATATTTCAAATTTGCTTGCTCTGCCAGAGCGTGTCTGAAAAATGCTTTCTGTAAGATATCCTCCACAAACGGTACCTGTAGATTGCAAGATTGATTTTTGAGACACACTCTAATTTTTTCACAGCAAATTATGAGGGG
Source organism: uncultured Mediterraneibacter sp. (assembly GCF_934309415.1). Lineage (GTDB taxonomy): Bacteria > Bacillota > Clostridia > Lachnospirales > Lachnospiraceae > Mediterraneibacter. Next base: position 59,762 of record NZ_CAKRDI010000015.1, on the reverse strand, counting down.
AAGGAGGAATATCGCAGATTTTATTTTCTACGATATGACAACAATTATGAAAGATAAAAACCGTTTCAGTGTTCTGCTGGAGCACCTCATGTCTGTTGCAGACATTAAAAACAGTGTTCTTGCAAAAGCTGTTCAGTATGATGACTCTTATATAAGTAAATGGATCAGTGGTAAATTACTTCCGACCGAAAAAAATCACGAAAGTACTCTTCAGGCAATCAGCCACTGTATTATAAAATCTCTTAATGAAGACACTGCCCTGCAGCTACTTCAGGAATACCAGTTACAGGACATTCAGGATCTGGAAGCTGCTATTTATGACAACCTTGAGCTTGAATATGTCTACGTCAAAGAGCTGCAGACAACAACCGGTACAGAAATTGCACCAAAGATTTCCTATTATCCAGAACTGACATTGGACCAGTTCATTTTTAAGATGAAGCATCCTTCTCTGAGAAAAGTTAATTCTCTGAATGTGTATGCGATCGTAGATATTTTAAATGTTGACCCAAATTACCAGCTTCTGATCGCAGAGCTCAACAGCGCACACGGTGGACGCGGACTTATTTTACCAGGAGTGCATTTTTCTCTGCTGATCGATCTGGAATCTATTCCTTCTGATGACACTTACACCGCCTGCTTCTTAATGAACGTAATGGCCAATCTGGCCAACATTGATTTTAATCTTTACTGTGGCACTCAGGCCCAGAGAAAAATGATATTTGCCATCCGGGATACTTATGCAATTTCAGGTATGTTGGTAGACAGCAGTCACTGTCTTGGCGTTTCTACTATTGAAGACAGTGATCTCACTAACGAACTTTATCACAAGATCAAACTGCTCTGTAATAAAGAGACATTGCTGATCCGTAAGACCACCATACCTGAGATGGTACATAAATTTGAATATAAGCAGACACTGATCTCACAGAATCAATACTGCCTCATCGGCCACCTGACAGAGCACTTTCTTCCGGAAGATCTGTATATGGAGCTTTTGGATGATTACTGCAAGACCAATACTGACATTCAGAAACAGGAAGTGGAAAAGCTCAATCATCTGACTCAGCGAATCCTGGAGACTACTCCTGTCCGCCTGTTGATCTATGCTTCTGTTCTGAAAGATTTTACAGTTACCGGAGAATTGGATTATTTCGGCACACGTATCTCTTTGGATATATCTCAGAGACTCCGCTGCCTGAAGAATTTGGAGCGTATGAGAAACAGCCTGAATCTTCTTGAAGTACGTGTTCTGCCTGAGGGACTGCTCTCTGACCATCAGCATATCTCTCACCCAACACTTTTCATGTCAGATTCTCTTTGTTATCTGCGCCTGAAAAAACTTACACCGGACTATAGCATTTGTATTCCTAACAAAATCGCTCTGGATCGTATTTTTGAAGGATTTTTTGAAAATGTATGGAATTCTTCAATGGATCAGGAAGAACATCCCGATGCTGCTTCCATGATTCAGCATGCAATCCATGCGATTGAAATCATGCTTGAAATCTAAACACAGAATAAATTTGAAAGGAGACTTCATTCCATCATGCCCGGTTTTATCCTGCATATGACTGCTGCATCTTTATTAATGGATCAGATTGCTTCGGATTCTACATCCTGCCATTCTATAAGATCGGCAAACGACTTCCTGATCGGGAATCTGATTCCCGATGCAACTGACAATAAGGATCGAACCCATTTTCGTAATCCTGTATATAAAGAGAAAATGATGATCTATCCTGATCTTCATAAATTTCTTGATAAATACCAGCATCTGCTCATTGATGACAGTTGTCTTGGATATTTCTTTCATCTTTATATCGATCGGAGATTTTTTAAGGATTATATCCCTGAAGTTGTTGAATTCTATGACTCGGCCGGGGAAATTACAGATATCAAATCAGAAGTAGCTAAAGTACTGGTCAGAAAAACCGGAGTCTGGATTCCCGGCAATGAATATCTGACTGAAAAATATTATTACGGAGATTACACCAGGATGAACACTTATCTTGCACAACGTTTTCATCTTGTCTTTGATCTAAATCCTGAAGTTAAAAATCCGGGAATTGAAGAGGCAGATTATCCTGCAGTAAAGGAAGTGCTTACATCCTTAAAAGGATACATGAACGTTCCGGCATCAGCCGTCAATAATCTGACTGTTTTTGATGTAGAAGATCTGATTCGCTTTCTGAAAAAAGTAGTTCGTGATTTTATCACTTTCTACTGTTAATCTATTCTGTTCTTACACAGCATTGATTCTTCAGACAAACTTTTATCTACTTCATTAGAAACTATAAAAGTAACCAATAAAATACACCGCAGCTTTAAAACAGCCACGGTGTATTTTATTACTCAATCATATGATTTATAATCTCATTATGCCATGATCGGCTTCAGTGCATCTGCAAGCTTGTCCTTCTCAGCCTGTGCTTCTGCAAGATCTTTACCAAGTGTTGTGTAATAGATCTTAATCTTCGGCTCTGTTCCGGATGGACGAACGATTACTGTCTCATTGTTCTCCAGTTTGTATACCAGTACATTTGCCTTTGGAAGTCCAGTCTCTTCTGTCTTCTCATAATCAACTACGCTGGCAACTTTATATCCTGCGATCTCTTCCAGCGGGTTCTTACGCAGATTTTCCATGATGCCAGACATCTTGTCCATTCCACTCAGTCCCGGGAATTCAAAGCTGTCAATCTTATTCAGATAACGGCCATACTGTGCATAGATTTCTTCCAGTCTCTCTTTAATAGAGCTTCCAATACTTCTGTAATAAGCAGCCATCTCACAGATCAGCATGGATCCGATGATTGCGTCTTTATCACGTACATATGGTCCTGCAAGATATCCGTAGCTCTCTTCAAATCCAAAGATAAAGCGGTCAACTTCTCCTGCTGCTTCCAGATTTGCGATCTGATCACCAATCCACTTGAATCCTGTCAGCACGTTGCGAAGTTCTACTCCATAGTGCTCTGCAACTGCATCAGCAAGCGGTGTAGATACGAGAGATTTTACCGCTACCGGGTTCTCAGGCATTGTGCCCTTCTCAATACGTCCTGCTGCTATGTAATCCAGAAGAAGTACTCCAACTTCATTACCTGTAACCAGCTCATAAGATCCATCCGGGCATTTCATAGCGATTCCCACACGGTCTGCATCCGGGTCAGTTGCAAGCATAAGATCTGCACCTGTCTCTTTGGCAAGATTCAGTCCAAGCTCCAGAGCCTCGAAGATCTCCGGGTTCGGATAACTGCAAGTTGTAAAGTATCCGTTCGGGTACTCCTGCTCCGGTACGATTGTAACGTCTGTAATTCCGATATCTTTCAGTACGCGTGTAACCGGTACAAGTCCTGAACCATTCAGCGGGCTGTATACAAGTTTCAGTCCTGCGCTCTTGCACAGACCCGGACGAACCTGACGGGACTCAATTGCCTCATACAGAGCATCTTTACAGTCATCTCCTACAAAACGGATCAGTCCTTCTTCAACACCCTGTGCAAAAGACATATATTTTGCACCTGTCAGTACATCTGTCTTCTGAATCTCATCGTAAACGATTGCTGCAGCATCATCTGTCATCTGGCATCCATCCGGTCCATATGCTTTGTAACCGTTGTATTTTGCCGGATTATGGGAAGCTGTTACCATAATTCCTGCGTTGCAGTTATAATAACGTGTTGCAAAAGAAAGTGCCGGTACAGGCATCAGTGCATCGTAAATTCTTACTTTAATTCCATTCGCTGCAAGAACTCCTGCTGCTGTCTTTGCGAATACATCACTCTTTAAACGGCTGTCATAGCTGATTGCAACTGTCTGTGTACCGCCCTGTGTCTTTACCCAGTTAGCAAGACCCTGTGTAGCCTGACGTACTACATAAATATTCATACGGTTCGTTCCTGCTCCAAGTACACCGCGAAGTCCTGCTGTTCCAAACTTCAGTGCAACTGCAAAACGTTCCTTAATCTCATCATCATTTTCCTCAATTTTTGATAATTCCGGTTTCAGATCGGCATCTTCAAGATCCGCTGCCAGCCAGCGTTTATACTCTTCCTGATACATTTTAACCACTCCCTATTGCTTTTTTTCATGATTTTTGTGTATATTAACAACACTTGTTAATAATATACCATGTTTTACAGCTAAGAGCAATAAAACTCCGGCATTTCAACCGGAGTTTTACCTGATTTTTATTTTCAGTTTTCGACAATTTTTTATTTCATGTATCAGCCGATTCCACCCAGCGCAATTCCAAGTACCAGCACAAGAATACACATCGGAACATACAGATATTTACACACCGGATAATACAATCTTATAAATGATGTCTCTCTTCCCTTGTTTACCTGCTGTTCTACATATTTTTCCCCGCAGACCCAAAAGAACATAATGCCGGCCAGCCCCGCTCCCAGCGGACATATATAGATAGACAACACATCCATCCAATCAGACACAATCCCCTGAATCAGCAATGAAATAATCACACCAATCACTGCGATCACCATACACGCCGGTTTTCTTCCAATCTTCGCTTTTTCCTGTACAGTCGCAATCGGAGCTTCATACAGATTAATCAAAGACGTCATTCCCGCAGACAATACCGCTACAAAGAAAAGAATACTGATCAGCCAGCCTCCCGGCATTGTCTTGATCAGATTCGGAAGATAGATAAATAAAAGTCCCGGTCCTCCCTGATCCAGCTGAGCTCCTGTTGTCGCCATTGCCGGAATAATTACCAAAGCTGCAAGCATCGCTGCCACTGTATCAAAGAATGCCACTCTTCCGGCTGATGCAGGAATGTCCTCTTCATCTGACAGATAAGATCCGTAGATCAGTGTTCCATTTCCTGCAACCGACAAAGAAAAGAATGCCTGTCCCAACGCAAAGATCCATGTTGTCGGATCTGCAAATGCCTTTGGATCAATTCTGAAAATGTATCTGTAGCCTTCGATTGCTCCCGGCTGAAACGCAACATAAACAGCCAGGATCACAAACAATACAAAGAAAACAGGCATCAGAATTTTATTGGCACGTTCAATTCCTCCTCCAACGCCGAACATTAAAATGAGCATACAAAGGAACAGCGCTACAATCTGCCAGCCATTATTTCCAAAGGCTGATGCCATCCCGCCAAATGCTGCTCCAAATTCTTCCACATTTTCCGGTGCCAGCGTTTTACCCGTAAAAGTACCCACTGCATACTTCAGGATCCACCCCATAACAACTGTATACCCAATTGCCATTGCCAGCGATCCGATTACCGGAATCATCCCAAGAGCCTCACCAAGTTTTCTTTTGCCTTTTCTCTCGCAGGCATCTCCAAATGCATCAATCGGCCCGGATCTTGTTGCACGTCCATAACTCATCTCACCGATTACTCCTGTGGAGCCGATCAACACCACAAAGATAAAGTATGGAATGAGAAAGGAACCTCCGCCATACAGGGAAACTCTTGTGGAAAACATCCAGATATTTCCCATACCTACCGCTGAACCAATACAGGCCAGAATAAATCCCCATCTGCTGTTGAATGATTCTCTTTTTTTCATAAATTTTCTCCTCGTTTCTATACGCTGTATTATTTATAATATCATAGATTGATTCCTGTTCTCAACCTATAAAACAAGTGTGAAAATTTTTAATCATTCTTTTGTTACTGTTCACAGCATAGCTGTAAACAGTAACGTATCTCGCCATTTAAAATCGCCTTTGGCGATGGGCGAGATACATTCAAGACAATACGTGCATCCTCCATGCCAATCAGCGGAGTGATTGACATGGGAGTGAACAGTAACATTCTTTTTATATTTTCATCATCCCTGACATAATACAGCCTCCCGCTGCCCCTGCGTGTTCCAGCTCGTCCCACTGGTTTTCATCAAATTTAATCCCTCCGATTCCATAGACCGGAAGTGAAACTGCATCACACACTTCTTTCAGGAAACCAATTCCCCGTGGCGGCAATCCTTTTTTACAGTCCGTTGCATAAATATGCCCGGCAGTCAGATACGAGACTCCAATCTGTTCTGCCTGCTGTGCCTCAGTTACAGAATGAATGGATGTCCCAATCTTTTGAAATGAATTCAGCACAGCATGATTTTTCGATTGCCAGATTTCCTGCAGCAAGGGAAACGGAAGATGAAGCAAATCCGCCCCCTCTGCCATTGCAACATTCCAAAAGGTATGGAATATGCAAGGCACCTTGTAGAATTCACAAATCGCCTTCACACGTTTCGCACATTCTCTATACGCTTCTTCTTTCAGATCTTTTTCTCGCAGAATCACCGCTTTCGGGTGAAGCGAACAGACTCTTCTGATCTGCTCCTCAAACGATCTGTCACACAATTTCCGATTCGTAATCGCAATTACATTTCTTGTCCTGCAAAACTCTTGTTTCTTTTCCATCATTTCATCACACATAAATATAATCACTCATAACCGGCTGAAGCTGATGATCCAGCAGTGCATCATAGATTTCCTGAACAGAACGTCCATCGGAAATCTCAAACTGTTCGTCCCCTTTATCTTCAATCTCTTCTACATGACTTCCAATTCCTGTGCTGACTCCTGCTGAGATTTTTGTAGCCGCAATATTTACCAGATTGTCACGCACTCTCGCACATTCTCTTGTTGACACTGTAATGCTTGCAAACGGCATGAACAGACGATATGCACATACCACCTGCAAAAGCTGTGGCTCATGCACATCCATCGGATTAATTCTGTCATTATTAATGATCGGACGAAGTCTCGGACATGAAAATGCAATCTCTGCATGAGGATATTTCCTCTGCAGAAGATACGCATGATATCCTGTGGCAAATGCATCCTTACGGAAATCATCCAATCCAAGAAGTGCACCAAATCCGACACCGCGCATACCACCCTTCAGTGCACGCTCCTGTGCATTGACACGATATGGGAAAATTCTTTTATGTCCTGCCAGATGAAGTGTCTCATATTTATCAGAATTATAAGTCTCCTGAAATACTGTCACGTAGTCTGCTCCACACTCATGCAGATACGCATACTCATCTGAATTGACCGGATAGATCTCAAGCCCGATCACACGGAAATATTTACGCGCTATTTTACATGCTTCTCCAATATACTCTACCGTTGACTTTGAACGGCTTTCTCCTGTCAGAATCAGGATTTCCTGTAATCCAGACTCTGCAATCGCTGCCATTTCTTTTTCAATTTCTTCTGCATTCAACTGCGCTCTGTTGATTTTATTATGACAGTTGAATCCACAGTAAATACAATAATTCTCACAATAATTTGCAATGTAGATCGGTGTAAACATATACACACTGTTTCCAAAATGTTTTCTTGTTTCTATTCTCGCGGCCTGAGCGATCTCTTCCAGAAATGGAAGCGCTGCCGGAGACAGAAGTGCCTGAAAATCTTCCGGCGTTCTCTCCGTGTGTGCCAGTGCGCGTTTTACATCTGCTGCCGTGTATTTTTCATAGTCATATTCTTTCATTGCACTGACTACTTTATCCATAATCTCTGATCCGATATCTTCCATACCAGGCATATATTTCATATGATCAATTCTGTTCTTTTTCTGATCTTCAAGAATCGCTTCACTCAATATACTTTCATTGATATGCTGATCCTCCGCTTGCTTTTCACTTTCGGTTTTCATACTTCCATCACCTGTATCTGCCGCTTTCGTCATTGTCTGCTGATCTGTTTCTTTTATTTCCATTTTTCTTCTCTCACTTTCCGATCTTCTGTTGCTGAATCTAGAGTGTGTCTGAAAAATGCTTTCATCTACACTCCAGCGTCTTGCCTCTATTGCATTAACGCTTTAATTCATTGTTTTATTAATACAATCTATTCCTCCAGAAATCCTGTCAGTGGAGAAGACGCACTTGCTCCCCGTTCAATGGTTCTTCCAAGACCGGAAAGATATGCATTTCTTCCTGCTTCAATTGCTTTCTTGAATGCTTCTGCCATCATCGGTACATCTCCTGCAGTTGCAATCGCTGTATTTGCCATTACTGCTGCCGCTCCCATTTCCATTGCTTCACACGCCTGAGACGGACGCCCGATTCCCGCATCTACAATGATCGGAAGATTCATTTCGTCGATCAGAATCTGAATGAAATCCCTGGTACTGAGCCCCTTGTTTGATCCAATCGGTGCTCCAAGCGGCATAATACAGGCAGCGCCCGCATCAGCCAACGCACGGGCAGCATTCAGATCCGGATACATGTACGGCATAACAACAAATCCTTCTTTCGCAAGAATCTCAGTTGCTTTGATTGTCTCATAATTATCCGGCAGTAAATATTTAGAATCATGTACTACTTCGATTTTAACGAAATCGCCGCATCCAACTTCTCTGGACAGTCTTGCAATTCGAACTGCTTCTTCTGCAGTTCTTGCTCCGGATGTATTTGGGAGTAAAGTAATATTCTCCGGAATGTAATCCAGAATGTTGGCAAGACCTCCTTCATTTGCTCTGCGCAGTGCCAGTGTAATAATCTGTGCATCTGCTTTTTCAATACAGGCTTTCACAAGATCCAGTGAAAATTTTCCTGATCCTAAAATAAAACGTGATGTAAACTCATGTCCTCCCAGTACAAATTTATCTTCATTTTTGTTCATTATCTGTTCCTTCTTTCCATTTCTATACTCTCTTGTCAAGCGAATATTCGCAATCCGCTTCGCTACTTGCTCATAACCGAATAACTGCTCCGCAGTTTATCAGAAGGAGCTTGCACTCCTCCTGATACAAGCAAGTCCCCACCCACTGCTTATTGCTTTTCGCAATTGAAGCAGGGGACTTACTTGATTCGGTTAAATTGTCTTTCGTACCGTTCATCCCAAACTAAAGTGGATAGATTACAGAAATAATTCTTCAATCATATCTAAAATTCATCTGAAAAATCATCCCTGCACTCTGCATGTTTCACTTTACGGTGTATCTTTCAAATCTTCCTCAGACTTCCTCTTCTCCAAGGATTAATCTGGTAATCATATTGGCCTCATGTGCCGCACAGATTGCTACTCTCGGCGCCATCAGTCCGTTTCCGTATGCCGGTTCTGTCACACGGTCTCCACACAAATAGAAATTTTTCATCATACGCTGCGTCCGGATTGTATTGCTGCTTCCATATCCCGCCATTCCCGTCGCAGAAACCAGTTTCTTCTCCGGGAAATATTCCAGAATTCCATTGACCAGCATCGCCTTTGCCTCCGGATTATCAAATGCTTCACAGACAATTGGCTCATCTTTGAATAACTCTGTAAGATTCTCCTCAGTTACCTTGATGCAGTCTGTTTTTATTTCAAGATATGGATTGATTTTCAACAGAAGTCCTTTTAATGCATCTGTTTTATACATCCCTATATGCTCCATAAAATATTGCTGTCGGTTCAAATTCGTAATGTCCACTCTGTCAAAATCAATGAGATGCAGGTGTCCCACTCCTATTCTTGCCAGTGCATAAGCTACATTTGATCCAAGTCCACCCAATCCGGCAATCGCCACACTTCCTGCAGACAACAGTTTCTGTTTTTCAGGAGAATGTCGTTCATTCAATGCCGCCATGATCTGTTCTTTTGTCAGTTGCTCTCCCATACTGATCAGCCTCCTCCTACAAATGTCACAATCTCCATGCTGTCTCCATTTTTCAGCATTGTGTCTGAATACTGATATTTCGGAAGAATTTCCCCATTCAGTTCCACCGCAATCCTGCTGATCTGATATCCATTTTCTTCCAGATACTCTGTTACTGAAATCTCTTTTCCAAAAGTAACTTCTTGTCCGTTAATCTTTACCATGTTTCTCTCCTTTCCAACCTGAGACCGATGCTATATGTTACCATGCTCTCCCACAAGCACTTTATTCACATTCCATGAAGCCATGTTGCAAATGCAACTAATTTCCTGATAGATCAAAGAATGTGCCTTGGCACATTTTAGAGCGTGCGACATCTTCCTTGTACGCCACAGTGTACATCCTCGCGGAGCGTTTTTATATATTAGAAAAGAGCACTTTCCTAAATATACAAAAAGAGTCCACAAAGAAATACACCCGCGGTGGTGCACCCCTTCATGAACTCCTGTTCAATCTCAAGTTTTCTTTATTCATTTTCTGACAGATTTGAATTTCTGATTTCTGTTCACGATACCTGTAATCAAAAACAGCTTCTGCCCTCTGTAAATCTCTGATTTTCACTTTGTCTACGCAATATAAAAGGGAGATACACCAAGGTATCTCCCGTAATCATTCTACTTATACGTTCCTACGTTGGCATTATCCAAATCAGGTATATGGGTCGAAGTTCTCAACTTCCTCTCAGCCTGGTACACAAGCTCCCCTGTTCAATTTACAAGTATCAGTATACGAAGTAGTTTGAGACTTGTCAAGTAAATATTACTGTTCACAGCATAGCTACAAATAGTAACGCATCTCGCCATTTAGAATCGTCTGCGACGATGGGCGAGATACATTCAAGACAAAACGTGCATCCTCCATGCCAATCAGCGGAGTGATTGACATGGGAGTGAACAATAACGTCTATAGACAATAACTCTACATTGAAATAAATCCCAGCACATTTGCAATTGAGCTTACTAAAATAATCACAAGACAGATCGGTGCCAGATATTTCATAAAAAATACATAGATCTTTTTTCTCTTAAATTCAGAAGATCTCTCAATCTCTTTTGCAATTCTGTCAAATCCGACTGTACGTACAATCAGGAAACAGGTTGCCAGTGCTGCGAGCGGCATCATTACAGAATTCGTCAGGAAATCGAAGAAATCAAGGAATGCCATACCAAAAATCTGAATAAAATCAAGTGTTCCATATCCCATAGAAGATGCGGATCCTACAACAAGCATAACACCAGCCATCAGCATACAGCATTTCGGTCTGCTCCAATGCAATTCATCCACAAAAGTGGAAACACTTGTCTCCATCAAAGAAATGGCACTTGTAGCTGCTGCAAGAAGAACCAGTACAAAAAACAGAATTCCCGCAACTCTTCCGATTCCCATACTTGCAAATACCTTTGGCAAAGTGATAAACATCAGTGCCGGACCAGCCTGCAGATCTGCCGTATTCCCACCCGAAAATGCAAACACAGCCGGAATGATCATCAGTCCTGCCAGCAAAGCAATTGCGGTATCAAAAATTTCTACCTGGGATGTAGATTTCTCAATATCTACGTCTTTTCCGATATAAGATCCGTAAGTATACAGAATTCCCATTGCGATAGAAAGGGAATAAAACATCTGTCCCATAGCAGCTACAACTGTCATCCAGGAAAAATGTTTCACATTTGGAATAAGGAAGTATTTCACACCCTCAATTGCTCCCGGTCGTGTAACAGAATAACACATAACAATAATTGCAAGAATCACGAGGATCGGCATCATAATCTTAGAAACGCGTTCTACTCCATTCTTTACACCTGCAAGAATGACCACGAATACAATAACTGCAAATACAAGAAACCATAATTCTACCTGATTTGAATCAGCGATAAAGGAGGTGAAGTATCCATCCTGTGCTACTTCAGTCACATTGCCTCTTAAATATTCTACCAGGTATTTGATAACCCAGCCTCCGATTGCGCTGTAATACGGTACGATCAACATCGGAATAACCGCATTAAGCCAGCCTCCAAGTTTAAAAGAAATACTGTTTCCAAAATAGCGAAACGCACCTACCGGACTCTTTCCTGTCATTCGTCCAAGTGCTGTTTCGGACATGATCAATACATAACCAAAGGTCACGGTTAATAACAGATAGACCAACAAAAAGATTCCTCCACCATATTTTGCTGCAAGGTAAGGGAATCTCCAGATGTTACCGAGCCCTACCGCAGATCCTGCAACCGCAAGGACATAACCGATTCTTCCTGAAAAGCTTCCGCGTGTTTCACCGGGAGATGTCTGCTTTAAAGATCCTTTTTTCTTTTCCATTCTACATAATTTATCTAATCATATAGGATCAGATTTTCCTTTCCCCCGGTTCTTACCGGGTAATTTAGTTCATTTAATAAACAGGTCAGTCTTTTTATTATAGTATATTTCTCTTTTAAATCCAATCTAATTCAGACAAATTTACATCCTTTTTGATCAAAATCACTATATTGCTTTAATTTTATAAAGCAATATAGTGATTTTATATTTACATTTTCCAGTTTTTTTATTATAATTTTACCTATTCGGATATTTATTTTATCGCTTTACCATGCAAAAGTAACAGTATTACAGTTTTATTTAACACATCCTAATCCTTTCTATTGTATCTAAGCGACGCTGATCTGAATAAATCTATAAAATCAAGGGAATGAATTTATGAAAACACTAATTGAAAAATGGAACAACAGCAGCCTGATTTTACGAATTATTGTTGGTCTGGTCATTGGAATTATCCTTGGACTTACAATTCCTCAGGCATCCTGGATCTCGATTATCGGTGATCTTTTCGTCGGTGCACTTCGTGGTATTGCACCGTTACTTGTATTCGCACTGATTATCAGTGCTTTGAGTCACATGGGAAAAGGACAGAAGACAAATATGTCTTTCGTAGCAATCCTTTATATTCTGGGGAACTTGTTATCTGCATTGTCAGCAGTACTTGTAAGCTATGTTTTCCCGGTAACACTGACATTTTCAGAAAACACAAATACACAGGATATTACTCCGCCGAGCAATGTACTTGATGTACTTCATAATCTGTTGATGAATCTGGTTTCCAATCCGATTGATTCACTTGTAAATGCAAATTATATCGGTATCCTTGCATGGGCAATCCTTCTCGGAGTCGCTCTGAAACGTTCCAGCGATACAACAAAACTCGTACTGGAGAATATTTCTGATGCTGTATCTACCGTTGTAAAATGGATTATTAACCTTGCACCATTTGGTATCATGGGACTTATTTTTACAACCATTTCCGAACAGGGACTGGACGTTCTTTTAAGCTATGGTCATCTGATCTGTGTACTGGTTGGAACTATGCTCTTCGTGGCATTGATTATGAATCCGATCATCACCTTCCTCTGCACTCGCGAGAACCCATATCCGCTGGTTCTTAAGTGTCTGAAAGACAGTGGATTGACTGCATTCTTTACAAGAAGTTCAGCAGCAAATATTCCGGTAAATATGCGTCTCTGTAAAGAACTGGATCTGGATGAAGATACATATTCTATCTCCATTCCACTGGGAGCAACAATCAATATGGCCGGAGCAGCAATCACAATCTCTGTTATGTCACTGGCTGCTGCACACACTCTGGATATCCATGTTGATTTCCTTTCTGCACTGATTCTTTGTGCGCTTGCTGCTGCAAGTGCTGCCGGAGCATCCGGTGTTGCCGGTGGATCATTGCTTCTGATTCCTATGGCCTGCAGCCTGTTCGGTATTCCGAATGACGTGGCAATGCAGGTAGTCGGAGTAGGATTCATTGTAGGAGTTATTCAGGATTCCTGTGAGACTGCACTGAACTCTTCTACAGACGTTCTGTTTACTGCATGTGTTTGTAAAATGGCGGAACGTAAAGCAAAAGCAAAATAGAAATGAAGAATCACTTTCAATCTCATTTCTTGTAATATTTATTCATATCAAACTTAAAAACGTTGGAAATTTGATCGGACATCTCAAAATTTCCAACGTTTTTTAATTACCTTTTATTTTGTTCCCACAAGCAAATTTTCTATTACTATTCACATTATAACTGCAAATAGTAGCCTTTTACTCTTCAGATGCCAGTTCTGTTGTCTTCTTTCTCGGTGGCATAACCATTGAGAAAATCAGGAAAGCAATCAGTGCTGCAACCAGACCCGGAATAATCGGCTGATTAAAGTGTACTCCGAACAGATCTCCTCCTGAAATATGCTCCAGATAAACTACAACGATTGTTCCTGCGATCAGAGAAGCCATTGTTCCTGCCTGTGATGCACCTTTCCAGTAGTGTCCAAGTACATATGGGAAGAAAGATCCTGCCGCACGAAGTGTAAATGCAAACATAAGGATTGATACAATGCTTGATGTATTAAACAACGCGATCAATGTCGCACAAACACCTACAACTGCCATTGTCACACGGGTAACGATCATAACTTCTTTATCAGATGCTTCTGGTTTAATGATGATCTTATAGATATCATTTGCAAAAATAGATCCTGCTCCAAGCAGATCAGAGTCTGCACTGGACATCGTTGCAGATACAATTCCCGCAAACAGAAGTCCGCAGATAAATGCCGGCATTGCTTCCATTGCCAGAACCGGAAGTGCATAACGGGCTCCGATATCCTGGAAATCTGCTGCATTGAATTTCCCCATGTTGATCAGTGCAAGTACAATGATTCCCATAATAGTCGGAACAAAAGCATAGATAAAGTTGACAATCGCTGCAAGGATAGATCCCTGTCTTGCTGCTTTTCCGTCACGTGCCGCATAATACCTGGATACGGCTTCCTGTCCAACTGTAAAGGTTGCAACATACATAATGGTAAGACTGATAACATCTACCACATTATAACCCTTGAACATATCAAATGTCTCTGCCGGAACATTTGCGACTACCTGATCCCATCCTCCGGCAAGTTTCATTCCAAATGGAAGTGCAATGATCATACCAGCTACAATCAGAAATACCTGAACAAAGTCCGTCAGTGTTACGCTCCAGAGTCCACCCATGATTGCATAAATTGTTACAACCACACCAACAATCAATACGGCTGTTTTATAGTTCATACCGAGCATGGTTGATAAGATAACTGAAGATGCAATAAACTGACCTGCTGTAAGTCCGATCAGTGGAACAAACATGATCAGTGCTGTGATGATTCCAGACGGTTTTCCATAACGACGGCGGAAATATTCTGGAACTGTTTTCACCATCGCTGCACGGAATTTTGGTGCTAAAAATGTCAGGATCACAAAAGCAAATCCCATTGTGATAATATACCACGCAGCACTGATTCCATGACTTTCCATTCCCTGCTGTACAACTCCCAGGGAACTTCCTCCTCCGATTTCTGTCGCTGCAAGCGTTCCTGCCATTAAGAATGGTCCAAGTCTTCTTCCTGCAACTACAAAATCTGTGTTAGATGAGATCTGTTTGGATGAAAGATATCCGATCAAAAGCATCACAAGCAGATACACAACAACAACTGCTGTTACAATAATGTTTGACTGCATTTTTATTCCCTCCTTTTTACTGTATTCTGTTATCAGATGCAGTTCTGTCCGAGTCATTCAAAATTTCTCGTTGCTGATAACATGAAAGCCTGTCCCTTCTCATTCCATATGTATCTTCCGGGACTTCTCCTGTTTACAGATTTCATTCGTAACCTAAATTTTTTTTGGTCTGTTATCGAATTTATGCTATAAACAGGAAAAAGGATGTCAGATTATTGCCTCTGACACCCTTGTCGACTGTAAGTATAGCACGTAATAGTGAAAATAGCAAATTATTTTTAAGCATTTATCAAGTGGTATCTAAGGCAAAACTCGCATCCTCATGTCAATCACTCCGCTGATTGGATTGGAACAATAACATTTTTACTGCTACTTACAGTAAACATTCTTTAAGGTCTGTAAAGATCATACAGAGCATCCACCTCTTTGTCATACACCTCATAAGTATGATCATCAAAAAGAACCCACTCGATCAGATCAAATTCCTTCTCGTTTTCCTTCAGGAATCGTTTCACAGTACCAACTGCGATCTTTGCCGCACTTTCTACCGGGAAATGATATACTCCTGTTGAAATTGAGGGGAACGCAATACTTCTGATTCCATGCTCCATTGCAAGCTGAAGCGAATTAAAATAACAGTTGGCCAGTTGTTCTGCCTCATTATGGTCTCCGTTTTTCCAGATTGGCCCTACCGTATGAATCACATATTTACATGGAAGATTATATGCTCCGGTTATCTTTGCCTCACCCGTCTCACAACCATGAAGCGTTCTGCATTCTTCCAGGAGTTCTGGTCCTGCTGCTCTGTGAATCGCTCCGTCTACGCCGCCTCCACCGAGAAGACTTTCATTTGCTGCATTTACAATTGCCTCTGCATCCTTAATCTCGGTAATATCTCCTTTTACTGTCCTGACGATCACTTAATGCCACTCCTTTCATGTCTGCCTGATGCCTCTTAATTTTCCAAACAAGCTTTTCCGTATTACATTAAAATCTTTCTCCTGCTCTGCTGAATCTACAAACAGGAATACTTCTTTATTATAGCTCTAACCCGCAATGTTATCTACATCTTATACTGATTTTTTATTTGAATTAAACGTGTTACTGTTCACTCCCATGTCAATCACTCCGCTGATTGACATAGAGGATGCACGTTTTGTCTTGAGTGTATCTCGCCCATCGCCAAAGGCGATTCTAAATGGCGAGATACGTTCCTGTTTACAGGTTATCTGTGAACAGGAAACAGGAAAGGTACTGTTTACAGATTACCTGTGAACAGGAAACAGGAAATTTTCCCCCGCTCCTGTGCATACCACAGGAGCTCTTTATTTGCCTCGTTCAGTGGTCCGAATGTCTCCACCGCACAGATACATCTCTCACACTGATCAATCAGTAGTTTTGCCTGAAAAATCTTATCCTCTCCGACAGGATAGAATGCCCTCTCCCAGATTACTCTGGAAGCCAGAGCTTTCGCTGTTGAGAATTCCACATCATTTTCCTGAAGAATTCCGGCCGCAAAAGGAATCTTTTGTCTTTGCAAATGATTATACACTGCAATTCCTTTTCCACCACCACCGATTACGAATACTTTCGGTGTCCCACTTTCTGCACTCAGAAACATCTGTCCGGTCACCGGATCAAAATTGGAGCGTTCTACTCCGTAAAGCTCCTGTACATAATTCCCACAGAAGATCTCATCCGGTGTTCCCACCTTATCAATCCGGTCACCCTTAACACAGACAATCCGGTCCGATATTTTCTGCGCCAGATCCAACTCGTGCAGTGACATAATAATCGCCATCTTCTTTTCTCTGGCAAGCATACGGATATTCGACAAAATATCCAGTTTAAATCCCATATCCAGATAAGAAGTAGGTTCGTCCAGAATCAGAATCTTTGTGTCCTGACAGATTGCTCTGGCAAGCATCAGACGCTGTCTCTGGCCATCGCTGATTTTCATAAAATCCTGATTCTGTACTTCATCTGCATGAACAAGTGCAATGGCTTCATCCACTTTTTCCCAGTCTTCCTGAGACAGAATACCGAACTTGCCCGTGTACGGATATCTTCCCGATGCCACAACCTCACGTCCACTCATCAGCTCCGTGCGAAGACGTTCCGTCATCACCATAGAAAGATTTCTGGAAATCTCACTGTCCTTCATCGTCTCCATAGAAACATTTCCCAGATAAACGGTTCCGTCAATTTTTTTTAACTGCTTGATCAATGTCTTCAGAATCGTAGATTTTCCGGATCCGTTCGGTCCGATTAATGTTACAATCTCGCCTGCTTTTACTGACAGATCGATATTATGGATCAAAGGTTTTTTATCATATCCTACCGTGAGGTTTTCTGTGTGAATTTCTGTTTTGTCTGATTGGCCTGTCATATTTGAAATTAAATTTTCTTCATTCACTTCCACAGAGTCATTTTCTAATTTGAAAAAATTATTCTTTATTTTAACTTTATCCATTTTATCCTTTTTCACCTCACAAGTTGATATTTAAAACAGCCTTTTTATGCCTATACGCTTCATACTGCTTTCGTTTCTGGATTCTCGTCATTCTTTAAAATCTTCCGTTCGTAAAATGAATACTTTCATCTTCCTCATCTGTTCTGCTTTCTCAACATTGCTGCAATGACGACCGGAACCAGAAAGACTGCTGTTACAGAACTGATGCTGACTTCCGTAGGTGCAAAAACAGTCCTCGCAATCCCATCACAGAATAATGTGATCGCAGCTCCTGTCAGAAAACATCCCGGAATCAATACAATCGGTTTTGCTGTCTTCAACGCCATTTTTACCAGATGCGGCACTGCAATTCCCACGAAAGAAATCGGACCTGCAAATGCTGTTACGCAAGCTGACAACAGACTGGATAACAGAATCAGAGCAATGCGAAGTACTTTTACATTTACTCCCATATTCCGCGCATAATTTTCACCCATCTGATACGCTCCGATCGGCTTTGCAAGACAGAATGTAACAAATGTAGTTACTCCGACGATCAGAACCATAAGCTTTATATTATCCCAGGTCATACCAGAAAAACTTCCCATTGACCAGTTATGAAGATTGACGATATTAGAATCACTTGCAAACGTTACACAAAAATCTGTAATTGCAGAACAGATATAGCCGATCAAAATTCCACATACAACCAGCAACGACATCTGAGAAACGCGAAAAGAAATCAACAGAACAAATCCCATAGCAAGCAACGATCCTACAAATGCTGCCGCAACCATTCCAAAGGAACTAATCATGATCCCTTTCTCTAACAGAAAGATCATAGTCAATGCCACAACCAGTTTTGCACCTGATGAGATTCCAAGTACATATGGTCCTGCAATCGGATTCTGGAAAAAACTCTGAAGCAGGAATCCTGATACTGAAAGTGCTCCGCCTAATAGAATCGCTGCGATCATTCTTGGCAAACGAATCTTCCAGACGATCTGATACAGTGTGGATTCCTGCGATTCTCTTTTTAAAATTCCGATCAGCTCCGACAGTGTCATATCTACACTTCCTGCACTGACATTCCACCAGAACAATCCGGCCAGTATTATAATGATTGCAATAAATGTAATGGTATAGCGTTTCTTCATAATTTCTTATCTTTTATCCTTATTTATAATTTCTTCAAAAACTCATAATCAGTATCTGAATCGTTCGTAAGCACTTTATTCAGGTCTTCAATAAAATCGCAGGTCTTACTTGTCTGCTGATAGAAGTTGCTTCCCGTTGTATACACCTTTCCTGACTTCACAGCCTTGAAATCTGCAAACAGACTGTTTTTCTGGATCAGTTCATCAACAGAAGTCAGTTCTCCCTCTATTGTACCATTATATATGAGAATGTCAGCATCTTTTTCCGCCGCATAGAAATCTTCCATCTGCATCTTCATCGTAGAAAGCGCATTTTCTTCTTCCGGCAGATATCCATTTAAGGAATAGATACCTCCTGCCAGTTCAATCATAGATGAAACATAATCATTTGGTTTTCTGACCGTGATGGAACCATCTGAAGAAACGGCAAAAAATGCAACTTTCAGTCCTGTATTCTCTTTCTCCATGATCGGCTCAATCCTTGCAATCTGATCATTAAAATAATCAACTGCCTGCTCTTCTTTGCCGAACAGAACGCCAAACAGCTTGATCCATTCCAGTCTTCCAAGTGGATGTTTCTCATAGCTGGAACGCTCAATCATTACCTTGATCCCCAGTTCTTCCAGTTTTTCTTTTACTTCCGGATTGTGTGTGATCATTGTATTTTCAACTGCAAATCCACAGCCTCCATCCAGAAGCATCTCATAATCCGGTGCACTGTATTTTCCGGCATAGGTCAGATTTCCCTCTTCCATAGCTTTTGCAGCTTCTTCTACATACCAGTCTTTTTCTTTTATTCCGGTAAATTTTACGGAAGACACAGCTCCGGTCTGACATACCAGATCCATCACTGCGCTGGAAACAAGATATACATTCTTCAATGGTTGCTGAAGTACTACCACATCGTCCGGAAGATCTGTCGGAACAGCAACACCTTTTGGAATAAGCAAAAAACGACCGTTGTCTACGATCGTTATCATCCTGTAATTTCCATATTGTTCAATCTGGAACTGGTCTGCATATGCCAGTTCCAGACTTCCTGTTTCTTCCAGATCATTAAAACTTACATCTGATGGAAACTGAAAGGTCAAAGTATAATCAATCTCATGCGGAGTACTCATCGCTGTTGTATCTCCCACAACATCCATCTCACACGGAACACCGTCAATCGGGATTGTAAATGTAGAATTTCCACCTTCATTTTCATTTAGATATTTTTCTTCATTTACGATCATATAATCATAATGAGTGCTGCTCCAGACGATTGTAGCATAAGCCTGACCATCTTTCACTGTTACTTTTGTCGGAGAATCAACCGTCGCTTTTCCAGTGCCGCCTTCCAGTGTCACTTCTACGGTATACTCTCCATCTGCCAGAGCATCCTCCTGATCTGCAGACTCTGCATTGTTAGCTGCACCATCTGTACTGTCTGCGTTTGTCTCTGTCTGTGATTTTTCTGCTGATTTGTCATTTCCGGCACCACACCCTGTCAGAAGCTGCATACTCAGAGCTCCAGCCAGAATGACCGCCATGATCTTTCTGTTCTTCATCTTAATTATAACCTTTCATTTTGAATAATTCAGAAATTAAATTTCTGCAATTAAATCAACTCTACTTCATTCTTTTCTTCCGTGAACTATATCAGCAATTGAATAGCCGAAGTTTCCCTTGTTATTCTAAATAAAATATCTCTGAGGAAATTTTCTCAGTTTGGATAAAATGTCCAGATTAAAGAATTAACCCGGACATTTTCTACCATCATTTATATTGTGCTGTTGTCCTCAGAATCTCTTTAAACAACAGCCTTATTCATTTTTGCAAATAAATACAATTATTTACTCTGCGGATCAGATACGCTTACTTTGTGATCATACCATTTTCCTTTTGTTCCAAGAATTGCCAGATCAAACTCTTTATCCAGAGATTCTACTGGCACATCAAATCCGTAAACTTCTTCTGTTGTTCCGTCGCTGTATGTAACAGTATCTGTTGTTGGCTCTAAAAGCTCAGCTCCGTCTTTTGCTGCATCTTCTGCAGTTCCAACATAAAGATTTACGATTTTCTTAGAAACAAGGCTGATATGGATTGTCATTTTACCGTCTTTTACTGTCAGGTCTCCGCATCCGTCTTTTGCTTCATTTACATGGAACATGCTGCTGTCTGTATTGAATTTTGCTGTGTATGTTCCGTCTTCAAGAGTATCTGCTGTCTCTGCCTTATCAGAAGAAACTGCCGCATCTCCAAGAGACTCGATTGCTGCTTTTGTATGTGCAGCATAGATTGCCTGAATGTCTGCGATCTCACCAAGTCCTGCGATCTGTGTATCAATACTCTCAAATGCTCCACTTGCCTCGAACTGGCTCTTCCAGGAGTCATCGTCATCTCCCGCCATATCGTTGTTTGCATGGTCTCCTGCAACAACCATAAGTGGTCTGAGGATTACTTTTGTATATCCTGCTTCTTTTACATCATTGATTACATTCTCGCATGCTGTCTCTTCCGGCTCACCCTCTACTGTTCCGATGAATACATTGTCATATCCAAGATCTGCCATCTGAGATGCCATCTGGCTGTAGCTGATCTTTGCTGTATGAGATGTTCCGTGTCCCATGAATACAAATGCTGTCTTATCCTCTTTTGCTGCGTCAAGAGAATCAAATCCCGCTGTCTTTACAGCTTCTGCTGTGATTGCTTTTGCAACCTCTGCTTTATCTTCGTTCACTGTTGTTGCATCTTCTCCTACTTCTCCGAGAAGTGGTTCTGCAACTTTTACAGTCTCAAATTTGTCTTCATAGTTTGCAAGTGTCTCTACAAGTTCATCATACTCTGCACCATGCATTAAGTGTGTCGGCTGAACTACAAGATTCTTAACTCCGTTATCAACGGCTCTCTGAAGTGCCTGGTCTACATTGTCGATCTTCTCACCATCTCTTGCCTGTACATGGTTGATGATGATCTGTGCTGTAAATGCTCTTCTTACAGACCAGTCCAGATTCTCTTCCTGCAGTTTCTTCTCGATTCCTCCGATGTCTGCAACACGGCTGTCATTGAAAGATGTTCCGAAACTTACTACAAGAAGTTCATTTTCTCCGATATTATCCTCATTTAACGGATCGTCTTTAGAAGCATCTCCTGTATCTCTTCCGAAATAATCCGGATCTGCATTTTCTCCCTCTACTAATTCTTTCTGGGCATCAGTCAGTTTATCCCATGCTTCTTTTGCAGCAGCACACTGCTCATCTGTCTTGTCTGTTCTCTCCTGAACATAGATATCATCAATCAGTTTCGCAACTTCGTCTGCTGCTTTCTGATCATCTGATTCTGTACTCTGTGTTGTTCCTTCATCTGTAGACTTGTTTCCACATCCGCTGAACATTCCTACAGCAAGCATGCATGCCATAAATACGGCAAGTGTTTTCTTCTTCATAATTCCTCTCCTTTGATGATTAAAGTTTTCAAGAAAAAGCTCCATCCGGAAATACCAGATGGAGTGATAAAAGTCGACCAAAAGAAAGCTATATAGTAACAGCCTCTTAATATAAGTTACTGTTCACTGTAATCTGCGATCAGTAACAACAGTACGACCAATTCCTCGTGATCTGGGATTCCCCTGTACCAGACAACTGGCAGGTTTCCTGACTGAAAGATCATCATGTAAATCCGGCCTTCCCAATGTAATAGCAATACATCAGTGACACATTTCAGGATCTACACTCCCTAATCACAGTGACGAGATCGTACAGGATTCTCACCTGCTTCCCTTTTAACTTCCAGATATTCCTAAAAAATCCTTTTATTGAAAAATAATTCTTGAACTATCTGTCAGCACCAATTCTCTTCTTTATGAAACTTTCCTTATAGTAGCATAATAAAATCTATTTTGCAACTACTCAAGTTTGAATGAATCGTTCCATTTACAAAACATTGTTACTGTTCACAGCATAGCTGCAAACAGTAACGCATCTCGGTTATACTATTTACCCGTAAACTGTAACTTTGTATTTTCCCATTTAAAAGAATCCGCCACTTTGTGACGGATTCCGGATATTATACTTTATCTGATTCTAATCAGCATAACTTCTCTAAACCAGAACTTGTCTGAAAAATATACTGTCAGAACGTGTCTTAGATATTCAGAAGATCGCTGAACTCTTTTAATGCTCCGTCTGTCTCATGAGCAAGTACACGTTTTGCAAGTACTTTACCAAGCTGTACACCTTCCTGATCAAAGCTGTTTACATTCCATAAGAATCCCTGGAACATAATCTTGTTCTCAAAGTGTGCAAGCAGTGCTCCCAGTGATTCCGGAGTTACATCGTCGCCGATGATGATACTGGACGGACGTCCACCTTCAAAGTTCTTGTTACGGTTCTCATCTGCTTTACCACATGCAAATGCTACGATCTGAGCAGCAACGTTTGCACAGAGTTTCTGCTGGCTTGTGCTGTCCTGGATCACAACATCTGTTCCGATCTGGCTGTTCTTAAATCCAACGAACTGAAGCGGTACAATATCTGTTCCCTGATGAAGAAGCTGATAGAAAGAATGCTGTCCGTTTGTTCCCGGTTCTCCGAAGATAACAGGACCTGTAGGATAATCTACCGGCTCACCAAAACGGTTTACAGATTTTCCGTTAGACTCCATATCAAGCTGCTGTAAATGTGCCGGGAAACGGCTTAATGCCTGTGAGTATGGAAGTACTGCTGTTGCAGGATATCCAAGTACATTACGCTCGTATACTCCGATCAGAGCATCCAGCATCTCTGGGTTCTTTAATACATCTTTGTTTGTAGAAAGTTTATCTTCCTCTGCTGCTCCGTCCAGGAATGCTGCAAATACTTCCGGTCCAAATGCCAGGGATAATACTGCACCACCGACTGCGGATGTGGAAGAAAAACGTCCTCCGATATAGTCATCCATGAAGAATGCTGCAAGATAATCATCACTCTTTGCAAGTGGAGATGTCTCACTTGTAACTGCGATCATATGCTTGGATGCGTCTAATCCTGCATTCTTCAGAGCATCTTTTACAAATGACTCATTTGTCAGTGTCTCAAGGGTTGTACCTGATTTAGATACAAGTACAAAGATGGAATGAGCAACATCGATAGAATTCAGAACTGCTGCCGCATCATCCGGGTCTACGTTGCTAATGAATTTTGCTTCCATCTTGAATTTATCATTTTTCTTTGCCCAGTTCTCCAGTGCAAGATACATTGCACGCGGGCCAAGGTCACTACCACCGATACCGATCTGAACAACTGTTGTGAATTTCTCACCGGCTGCGTTTGTGATCTCTCCTGCATGTACTTTATTTGCAAATTCTGCAATCTTCTTCTGCTGTTCTGTATAGAAAGTACGCTTGTCCACGCCATCAGCTTCAACTGCATCTCCAAGCTGTCCACGTGTCATATGATGAAGTACAAGACGTTTCTCTCCTGTATTGATCACTTCACCATTGTAGAGTGCTTCGAATTTCTCAGCAAGCTGAGCTTCTTCTGCAAGTTTTGCAAGAGCTGCAAGTACTTTATCATCTACGCTCTTTGCTGCGTAATTGTAAGTAAATCCCTCTGCCATCGGAATGCTGTAGTTCTTTACACGCTCTGCTCCGTTCTCTCCAGACATAACTTCTGCCAGATTGACACGCTCTGTCTTAGAAAGTTCATTAAATGAAGTAAGAGTATCCAAGTTGTTCCAGGTAACCATAATAGTTTCCTCCTTAATAAAAACATGTTCTTCTAGTTCAATTGTGTTAAACTTCTCAATCGAGTT
Organism: uncultured Mediterraneibacter sp.; assembly: GCF_934309415.1. Lineage (GTDB taxonomy): Bacteria > Bacillota > Clostridia > Lachnospirales > Lachnospiraceae > Mediterraneibacter. The sequence continues at coordinate 35,203 of NZ_CAKRDI010000015.1, read as the reverse complement.
GATTATACTATTAAAATAAGTTGAATTCAAGTTAAAACACGTATCCTCCCTGCTGATCCATCAGTGATTGACTGAAAATGCCCCTGCCGCTAAAGTTACTGTTATCTGTTTCTATATCACCACCTGACAGATTAACACGAAAATATCCGGCTAACTTGAAAGTATCTCATCTATATTCAACAGCTATTTTTAGCTGGCAAGATTCTTCGGGCCGAATCCAAGAGGTAGCATTTCTTTCAATGAGTAGATATCATAATGTTCTGCATCCGTTGCCAGAATAATCTGAAATGTCTCCGGATCGCAAAACTCCATCATCACCTGCCGGCAGACCCCACACGGTGCTGCATATTCTGTCAGTACCCCTTCTTTTCCCCCTACAATGCAGATCGCATCAAATTCTTTTACGCCTTCGCTTACCGCTTTAAAAAAGGCTGTTCGCTCCGCACAGTTTGATGGAGTATACGCTGCATTTTCAATATTGCAGCCTGTATAAATCTTTCCGTTTTTAGCAAGCAATGCTGCTCCTACTTTAAAGTGTGAATATGGTGTATATGAAAATTGAAGTTGTTCGATTGCTGTTGTAATTAATTGATTGATTATTCTGTCTTCCATAAAACACTCTCCCTTCTTCGTTACTAAAACCTTACATTTCCTTCAGTAATTCCAGTAATTCTTCCTTGCTGAAGCTTCCAGTCCCCATTTCTTCTCCACTTAGGATCTGATCTGCCAGATCACGTTTCTTTTCCTGTAGTTTTACAATATTTTCTTCGATTGTTCCCTTGGCGATTAATTTATAAACTGTTACAACATTCTCCTGCCCAATACGATGCGCACAATCTGTAACTCTGTAATGGTTATTTCTACTTCCAGCTACCAGTGCATCAATATAATCCCGATTTTTTCGCTGACTGAAAACTCTTCAATCTTCCAGCCTGATTTCTGTATAGATTTTCCTCTCTGAAAAAAAGTTGTATTAGTACATTCTCTTATATATTCTTCCGTAATCATATTTTTCTCTTTTCTGTCACAAGTTGATTTTATACTCCTGTATTTCTGTTAACATTATTATACATTATAGTTCCTTACTATTTCTACGCTTTTATTCTTCTTCAACGGATAAATGTGTAGAAAATAAAAGCATTATATGGTACACTTGTAATGTTGCCACCCTCTATAACGGCATAGAAAGGGGGTGTTGCCTGTGAAAGATATACTCATATCGTTTATTGTCACCGTTGTGGCTGGTGTGGTTTGCCACCTCATCAACAAATGGTTAGACGGTGACAAATGATTGGCAACTAGCCTATGGGGTTAAACCTTCCCATTGCCAAAATTAGGAATAAAAAAGCCGAAGGTCTCGCACACCTCCGGCTTTTTTGCTGCCAATGAAAGATAACTCTCATATCGTTTTGCCTACTGGCATTATAGCATATGCAGTTCAACAATACAATATCCGGATTTTGTCTAACACATATTGTTATCTTACCAGTTACTGTTCACTCCCATGTCAATCACTCCGCTGATTGGCATGGAGGATGCACGTATTGTCTTGAATGTATCTCGCCCATCGCCAAAGGCGATTCTAAATGGCGAGATACGTTACTGTTTACAGCTATGCTGTGAACAGTAACTCTTACCATTTTACAATTTTACACTTTTTAAATACTTTTCTTGATTTTTCACCCTCTGCATGCTATACTATCACCCGTTACCAAACCCGAAAAACCAAGGTCTTACAAGGGTTTCGCCGATTTCCGGCGTAAGGTCATATACTTACAGTATATGCCTTCCGCAGCATTCGTCAGATGTCCATGCAAGCATGGCCTCCAGACTCATTGCTGCGCGAAAATGAATCGTGTGTTCGTGACCTTCCACACGTAAAACAAAACTAAAGGAGATTTTAAAAATGAAAAACACAAACTCAAAAGTGCTTTATCTGGCACAGGCAGCTATGATTGCTGCTATCTATGTCGTACTGACTGTTGTCGGTGCATCACTTGCTTTCGGAGAAGTTCAGATTCGTTTTGCAGAAGCGCTGACCATTCTTCCGGTATTTACCCCTGCTGCGGTTCCAGGATTATTTATCGGCTGCCTGATTGGTAACATTTTGGGCGGTGCAATCCTTCCGGATATCATCTTTGGAAGTATCGCAACACTCATCGGTGCATTCTTCACATGGAAGCTTAGAAATCAGAGTAAATATCTGGCTCCATTTCCACCGATTATTTCCAACATCATTATCGTACCTTTCGTACTGAAATATGGTTATCAGGTTCCGCTTCCGATTCCATTTATGATGCTGACAGTTGGTATCGGAGAAGTTTTATCCGCAGGAGTCATCGGGCTGATTCTTCACAAAGCATTGAGCAGATATCAATCCATTCTGTTCCCAAAAACTGTCTAAAGCATATTTGATATTTAAATAAAACGGTTAAAAAAACAGATTCACTTAGAACCATGTTTACTTTTTCCAAAGTATCTGGAGAAGTAACCATACATTCTTCGTCGAATCTGTTTTTATTTTACATTCTTTTTGATTTTCATCAAATACTACTTCTATCCGCTCGTGAACTATATTACTGCAGTCTTCAACACATTTTTTCCTCCATTTTATATGTTATACTGTTTCATGTTCTTTCTTCAGTTCTGCAATCATCCGATACATCTCCAGCATCTCTTTTGCCAGATCTCTTACCACCATGGCATCCATCAGATGATCCTGACCATGTACCATAAGAAGCGATGCATAAGACTCTTCTTCACTTTCCATGTTCAATGCACTCTGTATCAGATTCGTCTGAAATTCATGTGCTCTTAAAATACTTTCATCACTTAATTTCAGAAGTTCTTCCGCTTTCTCGAAATCTTTCTCTCTGGCCGCCTTTAATGCTTCAAGAGCCTTGCTCCTGGCATCTCCTCCATTAACTACCAGCTCTGTAATGATTTCTTCCATCATTTCATCTTTCATCTTTATTTTCTCCAAACTTAATCGCGCTTTTGTTTATGTCTATATCTTACCAGGTTCTGTCTGAAACTCACTCTTTCCATTTGTTACTGTTCACAGCATAGCTGCAAACAGTAACGTATCTCGTCATTTAGAATCGCCTTGGGCGATGGACGAGATACATTCAGTCCAAAACGTGCATCCTCATAGCTAATCAGCAAAGTGATTAGCTATGGTCTGAACAGTAACTTCCATTTTCCACATTATTATGGAATTATTCAAATTCTCTTGTAATATCCTGTAACCATGTTCCATTCTTATAATGTCGAATCACAAACGGCATCTTCACAAACTCATCACAGCACAGAATAAAATACACTGCCATCGGTGGAAGTTTCAACACAAATGCTGCAATAAATCCAACTGGAACCATCACGAACCACATACAGATAATATCACAGACCAGACCGAATTTTGAATCTCCTCCCGCACGGAAGATTCCGCAGATCAGACAGGTATTTATTAACTGTCCGATCAGATAGTAACAGGAGATCAAAAGCATCTGACTTAAATATGCAGAGGCGGTCTCTGTCAGAGACACAGATGATAGAGCAAATGGACGGGCCAGAAGCAGAAGTGCTGCTCCGATCAGACCACTTACAAGTGTGACACGGATCAATCTGCCTGCATCTTCTTTCGCCTGTTCCGGCTTTCCTTCTCCGATCGTCTTACCAAGGATGATTGCACCACCATAAGCAATACCAAATCCAACAACTGCAAAGAGATCGCGAACTACCGTAACGATCGAATTTGCCGCAACAATATCTTCATTCAGATGCCCCATGATCACCGAATACAGAAGAAATGCAACACCCCACACACATTCATTTCCTACTGCCGGCAGAGAATAACGGAGGAAGTCCTGAAACAACAGATGTTCTGCATGAAAAATATTTTTAAAATGAAAGTGAACATCTCTCGGTCTCTGATTATCGATCACACATACAATTACCTCAAATGCTCTGGCAATGGTTGTCGCAAGTGCAACTCCTGCCAGGCCAAGCTTCGGCATACCACACAGACCGAAAATAAAGCATGCATTTAATATAATATTGATAAACACTGCACTGGTACTTGTGACCATCGCAAATCTTGCACGTTCAATACTTCGCATCATACACAGATACATCTGAGAAAATCCCATGAATACATAACTCAGTCCCAGAACTCTTAAATATGTACTTCCCAGTTCAATCAGATTCAGATCATTTGTAAAAATAAACATAAGCTGTCGCGGGATCAGAATCGCTGCCAGACAAAACAGGAACGAGATTGGCATCGAAAATCTCAATGCGATTCCCAGTGTATGTTCTATCGTCTTTGTATCTTTCTTCCCCCAGTACTGTGACACAAGCATTGCAATTCCAGATCCAAGACCTGTAATAAAAATATTTAAAATAAACATCACCTGATTCGCCAGTGACACTGCAGCAATTGCAGACTGACTGACATATCCCAACATCAGCACATCCACTGAATTGACCATGGCACTGATCAGATTCTGAATTGCAATCGGCAGAACCAGGGCAAATAGCTGCCTGTAAAAAGATGGCATTTCTTTTGTTTTCATGTATATCCCCCTGTAATTTAACTTTTATATTTATACCTGATTTTTGGGGAGCGCATCTTAAAAATGCTTTCTGTAAGATTTTCAGACATACTCCAATTTACGCTCTTTTCTTTCCCGACAAAATCGGCATTACAATCCAAAGCATTGTTGTAAAACTTGCAATTCCTCCAACATAATTACTGATCGGTTCTGCAATAAAGACACCGTTTACCCCTAAAAAATATGGAAGAATCACAGTCAGCGGAACCACAAGAACTACCTTTCTGAGCAGGCTGAAGAAGATTGCCTGCTTCGGGAATCCAAGTCCTACAAAAGTAGACTGTCCACAGAACATAAATCCCATCATGAAAAATCCTGCAAAGAATGTCTTCAGCGCCGGTGCGGCTACTGCTGCCAGTGCTTTCTCGGATGTAAAAAGCCCTACGAAGAATTCCGGAAAGAAATGTACTAAGGACCATGCTACGATCATATAGCTCAATACCATTGTACAGGTAATTGCAATTCCTTTTTTCACACGTTTATATTCCTTTGCACCGAAGTTATATCCAAGTACCGGTTTCGCACCTTCTGTCACTCCATTCGCCGCAAGGTTAAAAATCTCTCTGACAGAGTTCAGAATTGTCATTGCTCCAACGTATAGATCTCCGCCCCATTTTGCCAGTGTAGCATTGCACGCAATCTGACTTAAGCTGTTGGTCACATACATAATGAATCCAGATGCCCCAAGTCCAATAATGGAAAAAATCATCTTCCTGTCATCCAGTTTCATATCGCTTCGTTTTAATGGAAATGAAACTTTCTTTCCTGTCAGGAAACACAATACCCAAAGACAGCTTGAAAACTGACTGATGACTGTTGCAATTGCAGCACCTCTCACTCCCAGATTAAATACAAAGATAAATAACGGATCAAGTACAATGTTCAACACAGCACCAATACATACCGTAATCATTCCCGTAGTTCCATATCCCTGTGCATTAATAAACAGATTCATGCCGGAGCTGATCATAACGAACAATGTGCCGAGCAGATAAATCTGCAGATAAGATGCTGCTGTCGCATACGTTGCATCTGATGCTCCAAATGCATAAAGAATCGGTTTCATAAATATATAGAACACCGCCATTAATACCAATCCGGTTATAATCAGAAGCAGGAAACTGACATTTTCAAGTTTTGATGCACGTTCCTTCTGACCTGCACCTCTGGCAATCGACATCAGCGGTGCACCGCCTCCGGAATACAGTTGTGTAAATGCACTGATAAGTGAAACGATCGGGAATACCAGTCCCACTCCAATCAATGCCTGATCTGCTCCTTCCCGGATATGTCCCAGATAAACTCTGTCTACCAGATTATACAATAACTGAACTGCCTGCGCGACCGTAACCGGAACCGCCATTGATAAAATATTTTTTACAATTGAACCCTGAGCAAAATTCCGCTCTTTTTTTACTTCTTTTTCCATAATATCTTATTCTTCTACAAGTCACACATTCACATAATTCTATGCTATGTGGCATACCTCGCATTCCTTTTCTGTTACTTGCTTACAGATTGTTACTGTTCACAGCATAATTGTGAACAGTAACTACAGATTATCTTTGAACAGCAACACAGAACTCGCTGCTTCAAATCGCTTTTAAGCATGAAGCAAAATTATTTTACGCTCCTTTCCTTATCTTGTCTTTCGATTAATATATCTTGCTTTATATTTGGAATACACAATCGTCTGATCTTTATACAAACTGTAGTACCCCGATAACGCATAACTGATTGAAATCGCAATCAGGTAATATGCTACTCCCGTGAATCCAAATAATTCAAATGAGATCAACATGGAGGTAATCGGACAGTTAGTCACACCACAGAACATGGCAACCATTCCTGCTGCCGCCGCAACTTCTGGCGCAATCCCCAGAAAATTTCCTGCGACACACCCGAAAGTTGCTCCAATGCAAAATGCCGGTACGATTTCTCCACCTCGATATCCTGCTCTCATGGTGATCGCCGTCAGGAGCATCTTCCAGAAGAAATCCAGCGGTCTTGCCTGTCCGTATTCAATTGCCTTTGCAATCAGCTCATTTCCTGCACCCATATAATCTTTTGTGCCAAGCAGCGTAGTCAGGCCGATCACGATCACACCCGCCACAAAAATACGAAGATATGGATTCTTCAAATATTTTTCGTAAATTTTTCCTGTCATACGAAGCATAAGGCAGAATAAAATACTCAAGACTGCACAGCAGACCGCGATCAATCCCATCTTTAATCCAGTTTCTATTGTAAGTTTCGGAATTCTCGCCACCGGAAATGTCTCCGGATCAACTCCCATACCGGTCGCAAATTCTGCTGCAATAATTGAAGCAATCACACATGGAAATAATGCTGCATAATACATTACACCTACACTGACCACTTCCATTGCAAATACTGCCGCTGCCATCGGTGTCCCAAAAACTGCGGCAAACGCTGCACTCATTCCGCACATGACCATAACATGATGATCAAATTCATCCAGATGTACCAGCTTTGCCAGCCAGTTTCCGATACTTCCTCCGAACTGAATCGATGCACCCTCCCGTCCTGCCGAACCTCCGGTCAGATGTGTCAGCAATGTTGAGATAAAAATCAGCGGAGCAGAAATAAACGGGACATTATCCTTTGATTTGATCGTCGACAAAACCTGATTGGTTCCACCGTCCTGACTGCCCAGTTTCTTATACATAAATACGATCAACATTCCGGCAAACGGCAGTAACAGAAAAATCTTCAGATGACTGTTCCTGTACTTTGTAGCCGCACTGATGCATCCTGCGAAAATGCCACTCGCCCCTCCTACTACAAGTCCTGTCAGGATTGCCAGCGCAGTCCATTTCACAAAACTTTTAATATCATGGCTGATCCGTTCATAATAGAACATAAACCACAGTTCCCCACTGCGCTTTTTTCTCCATCTTCCTTTTTTCTCTGCTGTATCCTCGCTTTTTTCTTTCAGATCTACTTCTTTCTGACTTACTTCCTTTTCTTTTTCATTCGCCATTTTCCACACCTCATTGCTTTTGTTTCATTCCCCTTTTCTTCTATTATAAGCAAAATGTCGGATGCAGCGCAATGGTTTTATTCCAATACAATTTAACATTGCTTGTTACTGTTCACAGCATAGCTGCAAATATTATTACTTTAACTGACAATTAACTTAGAAAACAAAGAATGTGCCTTGGCACATTCTAGCGCCTGCGGCGGTCGCTTGCGACATCTTCCTTGTACGCCGCAGTGCGCATCCTCGCGGAGCGTTATTATATATTAGGAAAGAGTACTTTCCTAATATATAATAAAACAGGCTCACAAATAAACTCATGAACCTGTCTCTTTTACTACTCACTACAAAGAGTATATTTAAAATTTGTATTTCTCCAAAAGAAAAGTATTTTTCGCTTATATTTGATAGCTTGTCCTGAAATCATTCCTGTAAAATGTACATCACAATACAGATTACAGGAATAATTTTTAAGACGCACTCTAACTAACTGTCTTCTCTACAACTTTTTTACCCACGACTGCATTTCCGGCTTTTCTTTTATCATGCATTGCAAACAGTCCTGCAAGTAATGTTCCTGAAATAGAATGCCATGTACAGGATACTGCACAAATGATGGCAGATTCCGGTGTGGATGCAAACTGCGCTGTTGTTGTTGCAAGGTTTGTTGCCAGTCCGGCGTTCTGCATACCAACTTCGATAGAAATTGTTCTCTTCTTTGCTGTATTCATTCCAACAAGTTTTCCTGCTCCATATCCAAACAGATAACCAAGACCATTGTGAAGTAAAACTGCTACGAAAATGACAACTCCTGATTCAAAGAATTTAGATCCCTGGGAAGAAACAACTCCTCCAACCACACACGCAAGTCCTAATACTGCGATTCCTGGCATTACTTTCTGGGCTTCTTTGAATGCTTCTTTCTTACCAAGCAGATAGTTCAGTACAAATCCAAATGCTACCGGGAAGATTACTGTCTCAACGATAGATACCAGCATCGGAAGTGCTTTGATGGAAATATGTGTTCCGCTTGCAAGCAGAGAAACCATAAGTGGTGTCATTACCGGTGAAAGGATAGTTGACACTGTTGTCATTCCTACTGAAAATGCTACATCTCCTCCACAGAGGTAAGACATAATGTTGGATGACACTCCACCAGGACAGCATCCTACAAGAATCAGACCAAGTGCGATTCCATCTGGAAGGTTCAGAACTTTTGTCAGTGCAAGAGCAAGGAACGGCATGATCAGATACTGAGCGATTGCACCTACACAGATATCAAATGGTCTCTGTGCCAGAATCTTAAAATCTTCTGTTGTCAGAGTCAGTCCCATACTGAACATGATCACACCAATGATGATGGACTGACATGTGAATTTATTTGCTACCGGGTCTGTAAATAACTGATTGTTGACCCATCCCATCATACTTGGGACAAAGAATGTTACAACCGCGATTGCGATAACTACAACAGATGTGTAGTCTGATAAAAATTTGCTTGCTTTTTGTAATGCTTTCATTACGATGCCTCCTTGTAATTCCTGTTCACTCAAACAAAAAGTCCCTTCTCAGAACTATATCTGAAAAGGGACGAATCTAATCCGCGTTACCACCCTAATTCTGCAGAAAATCATCTTCCGCAGCTCTTCACATACCAACATATGCTATCCATATAACGGTGGAGACCGGCGAAGTTTACTTGCAGCTGTTTTCAATCTGCCGCTTTCAGCTCGCTTCTTAGAGAGGATATCCTTATCCGGTTATTACCTGTTCACACCAACCACAGGCTCTCTGAAAATAATGACGAATATGACCTTGTTCTCATCAACGAATTTCGGTGAACAATATCTAATTTTTCTTACGGGGACTATTATAGTCCTCTGAAATGAGATGTCAAGAGGGAATTTCACTTTCTTTTCTTTTTATCCAATGTTAAAATAAACTAAAATCTGTTTAAAAATGTTTTCTGCAAAATATACCGTAAAGTGGGGCATGTAGATTGCAGGAATGATTTTTAAGACACACTCTAGATGTACATCATATATCTTCAAAGGAGTAAACATACATGAAAAAACGATTTCTTACCGCATTTTGTTGCGGCCTTATACTCAGCTGTAGCTTAACTGCCTGCGGCAGCAAAAAACAGACCGAAAGAGCCTCTGTTTCTTCCTCAAAAACAACTGAGAAAAGCTCTGATTCCTCTCAGAGACAAGATTCGGAAATTTCCAAAACTGCTGATGATAATTCTTCCGACAAAAAATCTGAAAAAGAACTAACTGAAAAAGATACTACAGATGCTTCCTCTTCAAATGAGACAAAAGAAAACAATGCTTCTCATGCAGATGCTTCCAAATCAGTCTCTTCCGAAAAAACACCTGTGACCGGCGCCGCTGCTATTTATAAAAACGGACAGGAAATTGGGCTTGACAGTTCCTGGGAATATGCTGATTTTTCAAAAATAAATTCTGGGCACGCAGTTATCTATCTGGCTGAGATAAACCGTAAAAATATCGTGATCGGTATAAATGCCGGGCACGGAACTTCAGATGGTTCTTCTGTCAAAACACTCTGTCACCCGGACGGTTCTCCTAAAACAACCGGTGGAAGTACTTCTCAGGGAGCTACAGAAGCAACTGCTGTTTCCGGTGGAATGACTTTTAACGATGGAACTGCAGAAAGTACTGTCACACTTCAAATGGCTCAGATTCTCAAAGAAAAACTTCTGTCCGAAGGTTACGATGTACTTATGATCCGCAACAGCGAAGATGTTCAGCTCGATAATATTGCCAGAACTGTCATCTGCAATAATATTGCTGACTGCCATATCGCACTTCACTGGGACGGTGACGGACTGGATTACGATAAAGGATGTTTTTATATTTCTGTTCCTGATGCTTTAAAAAATATGGAACCGGTTGCCTCTCACTGGCAGGAACATGATGCTCTCGGCTCATCACTCGTGGAAGGCCTTCGCTCTGAAGGTGCTGAAATCTATCAGGACGGCAGCATGGCAATTGACCTTACCCAGACTTCTTACAGTACTGTACCTTCCGTTGATATAGAACTTGGAAATGTTGCTTCTGATCACAGTGACGGTACACTGGAAGAACTGGCTGATGGACTTGTACATGGTATAAATAGCTATTGGTCTTAAATGCCTAAAAAATAAAATGTCTTTGTAATCTGTACTCTGCACGTTTTAAAATAGATTACTCAGTATATTTGAAGGAGAAATTTTATGGAATACGAACACGTCGTTCATTCATTTGAACCTGTATACAATACTGATTCTAAAATCTTGATTTTGGGAACATTACCTTCTGTAAAGTCCCGTGAAAATCATTTTTATTATGGACACAAGCAGAATCGATTTTGGAAATTACTTGCCCGGATTTGTGAAGAAGATGTTCCTGAGACAATTGAAGAAAAGAAAGCAATGCTTTTAAGAAATCATATCGCTATATGGGATGTGATCTACAGCTGTGATATCCAGGGATCCAGCGACAGCAGTATTAAAAATGTAGTACCGACAGATTTGAAACAGGTACTTGCAAATTCTTCAATCACTCAAATTTATGCGAATGGAAATAAAGCCGGTTCCCTTTATAAAAAGTATCAGCAGGCCAATACTAATATGAATATTACAGTACTTCCCTCTACCAGCCCTGCAAATGCAGCCTGGTCATTGGATCGATTGTATGATACATGGAGTGTAATTAAGACAGAATTGTCACTTTAATGAATATCAGATAAATTTTAAAGCACATCTTAAATGTTTTCTGTAAGACGTAAGTCAAATTTGCAGGAGATTTTATCTGAACAAGAGCATAATATATGCATAAATCAAAGGCGGGCAAAATAACGCCCGCCTTAAATACATCTGATTCTACTGTTTGTCGGATATTTTCTGAAACAAAATGCATGTTATAAAACATCTTTTTAATAATCCCTGATTATTTCACCTCAACCAGTTCAATCTTGAAATTCAGCTCTTTTCCTGCCATCTCGTGATTGGCATCAAAAGTGATTGTTGTTTCTTCTTTTGCTGTTACTTTTACCGGGAATGGCTGTCCATACTGATTAGACAGGTATACCTGCTGTCCAACTTCAAGATCTTCTGATCCAGGAAGCTGTGCAATCTCGATTGTAAAGATTGCATTCGGATCCGGCATGCCATAAGCTTCTTCCGGCATCAGATGAATATCCACAACCTGACCTACTTCCATATCTGCAACTGCTGCATCAAATCCTTTGATCATCTGACCTGCACCACATACGAACTCCAGCGGCTCACCACGGTCATAAGATGAATCAAACTGTGTTCCATCATTGAATGTTCCTCTGTAATGTGTACGGCATGTCTTTCCAACATTACGTCCTGTCAGTGCGCTCTGTCCCCCACAGCCGCTTCCACAGTTTCCACCACAGGAATGTCCTTCTTCATGATCGCCACAGGAATGTCCTTCCTCATGATGATGATCACAATTAGCTCCTGTAGACACCAGTTCCCCTTTCAGATAAGCCTCTACTGCCTGATCAGCATCTCCCTGTGCTCCTGCACATAATTCAATCCCGGCTTCAGCAAGTGCGCTCTGTGCTCCTCCGCCGATTCCACCACAGATCAGAACATCTACATTCTGTCCGGCAAGAAGCCCTGCCAGCGCTCCATGTCCTGTACCATTAGAACCAATCACCTCACTGGAAACAACCTGATTATTTTCCACTTCATATACTTTGAAAGTCTCTGTCTTTCCGAAATGCTGGAAAATATTTCCATTATCATAAGTTACCGCGATTTTCATTTTTTAATCCTCCTATTACATTACGCTGTTCAGACCAGTATATATCTCTCCATATAGAAAAGCAAGCTAATCTTCTACAAACTGATCTTTTCCTACCAGGCATAACGGGCATTCGAAATCTTCCGGCACATCTTCCCATTTTGTTCCCGGTGCAATACCTCCTTCCGGGTATCCCTGTTCCTCATCATATTCCCATCCACATACTTCACATACATATTTCATAATTCTTTTCTCCTTTCAAATCTGGTCGCTTATAAACTATTTTTAGACTTTGTTTTCTTATAATTATTTTTCAATTCATATTCAATATTAGCGCTTTTTTGTAAAATATACTCTAATCCGCGCTTCTGACTCCTAGAGTGTGTCTGAAAAATGCTTTCTGTAAGATGTATGCCACAATTTGTGGGAGATTTTGCCTGAATAAGGGCGGCGTAGCGGGCTACGTCAACCGAACGAAGGCAAAATATACCGTAAAGTGGGGCATGTAGATTGCAGAAATGATTTTTCAGACACGCTCTAGCCTGTACTTATATCTATAATCTACGATTCATAGATTGGCTCGAAGTCACTGGCATCATGCCCACAAAGTAGACAGACATAATCTGCCGGCAGCTCGCTGCCTTCATATACATAATTGCAGATCTTACATCTCCAGCCAACGATTTTTCTGTCCTGAGATACATCTTTTTTCTTCGGTTTTACACGATTCTGGTAATCTGCATAAGTCAAAGGTTCATTGTCATTCAATACCTTCGCGTCTGTAACTTCTGCAATAAATAGTGTATGTGTCCCCAGATCCTGCTGATCTACTACTGTGCCACTGATTACAGAACAGGCATGCCATCCCATATATGGAACTCCGTTATGATCTGTCGGCAATGAAAGATCTTCAAACTTGTCTACATCTCTTCCAGACTGGAATCCGAAATGTTGAATCGTCTCAAAAGAACATTGAACATCCAACAGACTCAGTGCAAAAATGCCACTCTCTTTGATCAGATCGCAGGTATAATTGCTGTTCAGAACAGAAATGGCAATTCTGATCGGATTATTCGCCACTTGCATGCAAGTATTTGTAATACATCCATTGGCCTTTTCACCAGAACGAGTTGATAACATAAATACACCGTATGATAAATTGTATAACGCTTTTTTCTCCATAAAATGTACCTCCTTTTTATATATTAATAATAATTACTATTATTATATTTAGATTATATTATGGATTCCAAAAATTGTCAATCAGAAAATGAAATTTTTTATCTTTAAATTTATTTTCATCAGGACAATCTGTATGCCGTTGCATTTAATGTATGCAAAAATCAAATGGACGCCGAAGATATCGTTCAGGAAGCATTTGTTCAGTATTATACAAGTAAAAAAGAATTTGAAAACCAACAGCATATCCGAGCGTGGCTGATCCGCATTGTCATAAATAAAGCTAAAAATGTAACCCGCACTTTCTGGCGAAGGAATATATTACGATAATGGTTCTGTCTGGGTTTATTATAAGAATCAGAAAATTGATATTACCGAAAAATTTGATGATGAAAAAATATGTTATCTGAAAAATACTTTCTGTGAGATGTATGCTGCAATTTGCTGGAAATTTTGTCTGAATAAGGATGACGTAGGGCCACGTCATCCTTATAAGCGCAACTACCACGAAGCAGGCATGCATCCCACAGAAATGATTTTTAATGCACACTTTAATATGCAGCACGATAGATCTCTAATATTTGTTCTTCGGTTAGCTCTATATAATTATTTTTCAGCAGTCTCTGCTGTGTCTGAATCACATCTTTTGCAAATACCGGCAGATCACTTTCTTTTACTCCAAATTCATGGAGTGGTTCTTTCTTTAAGATCTGATCCATCAGTTGATACAGCGTATCCAGTGCATTTTCCTGCGTCACCTCCAACACTTCTGCAATCACAGCCTCCAGTTCATTAATCTTTCCTTCCGGCTGAATCTCTTTGTATTTCTTCATAACATCTTTAAACATCAGCTGATTCGACTGTCCATGTGGAATATGATAAACAGATCCAAGCGGATAAGCACATGCATGAACTGCCGCGCAGCCACCATAACCAAAACCAACACCGGCCCAGTTGGATGCTTTCAAAAATTCTGCCGCGTAATTCTTCCATGCATCTCCTCCACCTGCTTCAACTGATTTTTTCCAGCAGATAAGAATCAGCTTCAACGCCTCTTTTGAAAAGAGGCGTGAGATGCTGCAGGCGTTTGGACTTAAAAAAGATTCCACACTATGTACCATCGCATCAATGGACGATGTTGCGAAAATCTGATATGGCAGTGAATCTAACATATTGGTAATAAGCACTGCTTTGTCCGCAAGCATTGCATCCGATGCAAGTCCCATTTTCACACCCTTGCTTACACGATTGATCACAGAAATATTTGTAACTTCGCTTCCTGTTCCACAGGTAGTTGGAATAATTACAAGTGGATGCATCTTTTTTAACTCTGCAACTTTATCATAGAGATCATCCACTTTATCTTCTGCTCCTGCTACTGCGATTGCCTTTGCAATGTCAATTACAGTACCACCTCCAATCGCAATGATGCGTCCAAATGCCTTAGTTCGAAGTTCATCAAGCATAGCATCCACCATGGCATCTGTCGGCTCACCCTTTCCATATTTCTCACGGAATAAAGTCTGTACATCAAGATTTAGCGGAGCGATATATTTCTGATAAGTATGTTCTCCACAGAGAACCAGATCATCCGCTCCAAGCTGTACTTCTTTTGCATACTGCTCAAACGTTGTGTATTCTTCTATTTCTGTTTTAATTGAAAATGCTTTCATTCCTTCCATTTCTCCTTCTTCAACAAAGCTCCCCTAATCTTCCAACGCCTCTACAAGTGCTGCCTCAAAAATCTCCAGTCCTTTCTCCATCTGCTCATCTGTCATTGTAAGCGGAGCAAGAAAACGAACCGTGTTGCTTGCTGTACCGCAGCTCTCCAGAAGGAGACCTTTCTGCAGTGCATTCTGAATCAGCTTCGCTGTAAGTGCTGTTGCAGGCTCTTTTGTTTCTCTGTCGGTTACGAATTCAATACCAATCATAGCTCCAAGCCCTCTGACATCACCGATCACCGGATATTTCTCCTGCAGCTCTTTATAACGCTTTGTTACAACCTCACCGATATGTCTTGCCTTTCCTGCATAATCATCCCGTTTCATTACATCCAGGACTGCCAGTGCGGAAGCACATGCAACCGGGTTACCGCAGAAGGTTCCACCGATTGTTCCTGCCGGTGCTGCATCCATAATCTCTGCTCTTGCTGTAATTGCAGAAACCGGCATTCCTGCTCCAAGAGATTTCGCTGTAGTAATGATATCAGGTGCTGCTCCTGCTTCTGCCCAATACTCAGATGCGAAATATTTTCCTGTTCTGCAGTTACCACACTGTACTTCATCTGCTACCATGAGAATTCCATTGTCATCACAGATCTTGCGGACTGCTTTCACCCACTCGATCGGTGCTGGGATGAATCCTCCTTCGCCCTGGAACGGCTCAACGATCATACATGCGATTTCAGATGCCGGTGCACCCTCATCAAAGATACGGTTCAGTTCATCAATATAATACTGGATTGCTTCTTCCTCTGTATATCCTTTCGGTGCACGATAGAGATATGGATATGGTGCACGATAGATACCTGCCGGGAACGGTCCCATACCTACAGCATACACTTTCTTAGCTGTCAATGCCATTGTAAGGTTTGTTCTTCCATGGAATGCTCCTGTGAAACAGATCACTCCACTTCTCTTTGTAAATGCTTTTGCAATCTTGATCGCATTCTCATCACATTCAGCTCCTGAGTTTGCGAAATAAGTTTTCTTCACGTCTCCCTTGCAAGGCATGATCTCATTTAATTTCTCAGCTAATGTGACATATCCATCATGGACATAAACATTAAAGATTGTATGGAAATACTTCTCTGCCTGTACTTTTACTGCTTCAATTACTTCCGGGTGAGAATATCCGATATTCAGAACTCCGACACCTCCGACCCAGTCGAGGAATTTATTTCCATCCATGTCTTCAAACATTGCGCCGGATCCCTGTTTGATACAAATCGGATAAGTTTTTCCACAGAGTGCCTGTGGGATGGCTGCGTCTCTTCTGTCGAGAAGTTCTTTGGACTTCGGTCCCGGTACCTGTGCTGTAACAATCTCTGGTAATGTTTTTGCTAACTCTGCTGTTGTCATAATAATTCCCTCCTGAATCACTTACATACTTTCCATTGCTTAAACTCTGCTGACTGTTCTGTATCTTAAAAACATACACTCCAGCATCTCACTGATCTTTTTTAATCTGTATCATTTCCTTGCAATTCATACTGTGCTCCATCCTTTAATTTCTTTTTATTCAAAATTTACATCTCTCTATCGGTATATCATATAGTAATCTATTTATATAATTCTTGTATAGTCCAGAAAGAAGCACACACAACACGCTGTATCTTCTCCCAGATTTCTGTATATATGTGGCTGATCTGTCTCGAATTTATAGATCTGCCCCTCACGAATTTCCTGCATATGATCATGAGATTCTACCGTCAGCACACCTTCTGTTACAGTAAGATATTCTCTCGTCTTTTCTCCGTGGCTTCCACTGAAATAACATCCTCCAGGCTCAATATCAATTCGATACACCTCTACAGACTGAGAATCCTCATAGGGAAAACAAGTCCACACTTTGTACTGTCCTTCCAGTTCTTTTGTCGGTACGAGTTCTTTCGGCGTCACCAGACAATAATCCACCCTCGGTGGATCAATCAGGCGCTGAAACTCAATTCGAAGCCCACTCGTAATCTTCCCCAATACTCCCAGAGATGGATTAGCAGTTCCTCTTTCAATCTGTGCCAGCATGCTTTTGCTCACTCCGGTCTGTTCTGAGACCTGTTCAAGACTCATTCCTTTTGCCTTTCGGATTTTCTTTAAATTTTCTGATACATTATGTGATAAATAATCCATCCACTATCCCCTCTTTCACACTCTCTGCTGTATATACAAGTAACTCCCCGTTGTTTGTTCGTTACTGTTTACAGCATAACTGCGAACAGTACTGCTTGTTCACTGTTCAGACCACAGCTTATTGTAACGACCGCAGGGAGTTCCTTATTATTGTATTTGTCTTTCCTTTAAGTTGAATGTTACAGCCATATTAACAGCGCACTATTATGAATCTTATAACGCTTTTCTATACAGCATCTCAATATCACACTGTCTTGAAGATCTCGGATTTACTGCGATATTACCACTCTTCATAGCATCTACAGCCATCGCCTCAATCTTACTCTCGATTTCTTCTGTACTGACCGGTCCTGTCTTACTTGCATTATTGATTGCTTCTGTCAGATTGGCTGGAATTCCGATTGCTTCGCACAGTTCACAGATCGCATCTACCAGCATCAGAGGCTCGAACTCTTCTTCATAAGCAGGAACCAGACTGATATCATTATAAATTGTCAGATATCTTCCGTGATCTGCCAATGCATTGTACTCTGCAACCACCGGAAGCAGCACTGCATTAGCCACCCCATGAGGAACATCAAAAAATGCACTGACCGGATGGCTCATGGCATGTACATTTCCAAGTCTCGCAAAAGAAAATGCAATTCCTGCAAAAAGAGATCCAACCAGCATCGCCTCTGCCGCTTCGATATCGCCACGGTTTGCAACAAATCTTCGAATATTTTTTCCGATCAGATTCATAGCCTTCTCTGCCATCGCATCAGAAAATGGAGATGCCGCTGTAGAAATATAAGCTTCCTCTGCGTGGATAAATGCATCAATTCCGCAGGCCGCTGCCACACTTGCCGGAGCTGTAGTCAGAAGTTCTGCATCCAGGATCGCATAGGCCGGAAGAATCTCGTAACTGAATACCGTCAGCTTATAATCTCTGCTATGATCTGTAATTACAGAGAATGCCGTTACTTCTGATCCTGTTCCGGCTGTGGTCGGAATTGCAATCAATGGAATAATCGGTCCCGGAACTTTGTGAGCTCCTTCGTATTCTGTAATACTTCCACCGTATTTTGCAGTCACACCGACAGCTTTCGCTACATCCATCGGAGATCCTCCACCAAATGCAACGATAAAATCTGCACTGGCTTCTTTAAATGCCGCTGTCGCTTTCTCTACAGTTTCAACGGATGGATTTCCTTCAATCTCTGTAAATGTATCTACTTCAATTCCGGCACTTTTTAAAGATTCTGTTGCTTTCTCCACCAGTCCCATCTTCGCAAGATGCGGTCCTGACATGAGGAATGCGTGAGAACCGCCCAGTTTCTTTGCAACTTCCGGAAGCTTTGCCAGACTTCCTTTTCCTACTGTAATATTCTGCGGAACAGAAAAACTAAATTCATTCATACTGCCTGTCCATCCTTTCTTTTATACAACAGTGGTTTGCCGGACTGCCCGCAAACCACTGCTTCACTTCTGTTCATATTCACATTCTGTTTAACAATCTGTTTTGATTTAAACAGTGCCGCCAATCAGATTACTCTTCTGCATCAGTACACGGTCGATTGCTGCATCAATGACTTTATCAAGCTCTTCTTCATCTGCCTCCGGCATCAGAGTTGCTGCATCCTCATCAGAGATGAGTTCAACAAGAGTACCGAAGGATTCTTTGTATTTCACTTTACATACTACATAGAAGACAACACCAAGTGCTGACCATCCAAGCACCATCAGCCATTCCTGAAGAATCAGGTTTCCGCCGCTTCCCGGAACACAGTACATTGCCACCATGAATCCAGACATAAGCACTGCCATTGTCCCAAAGAACTTATAACAAGGAACCTTATATGGTCTTGCCATGTCAGATTCTTTTTTTCTTAAAATCATGAAAGAAATAGCAACCATACAGTAAGCAAGGCAGCATCCAAAGTTACCGGCATCGCTGATCCACACGAGCATTTTTCTTCCTGCGAAAGGTGCAAGCATCGTCAGAATTCCAATCAAGATCAGTGCATTAATTGGTGTTTTGTGCTTTGGATGTAATTTTGCAAAAAACTTAGGAATCATGTAAGACTCTGCCATAGAGTACATTGCACGGGAACCTCCAAGAAGGAAAGAGTTCCAGGAAGTAACAATTCCGCACATACCGCCGACAATAATTACTTTCGCCATAATCTTCGTGTGGAATGCTGCTGCCATGGCATCTGCTGTAACCAGTCCTGTTGCCTCCTGAGAAGCAACAATAGCTCCAGGATTCATGACAAGTCCGACCGCTACAATAACTAATGCATAAAAGATCACTGCAAGTACAACGGATAAGATCAGGATCTTTCCGATTTTTTTCGGAGGAACATTAATCTCCTCTGCCGCCTGTGGGATTACATCAAATCCAATGAAATAGAACGGTGACAGTGCTGCAACTCCGATAATCGCCTTGATATTCACACCTGCGGATGCTCCTGCGAACATCTGGCCATCCAGATTATCTACTGTTCCATTGATCACAGAAGCAACGATGAGTAAAATTCCGGCTCCTCCAATGATACAGGTTAATACGGTTTGCAGAATCGCAGCTGTCTTTGCTCCGATAATGTTGATCATCATAATTAAAAATGCAATCACGATTGCTGTGATCAGCCAGGATGCATAGATATCGAATCCTGCAACTGTATACAGATATCCTTTCAGGAAGCCCGGCCATAAATATGTAATAATTGTTGGAAACGCACAGGCTTCAAAACATGCAACACTGACATATCCAAGAACAATCATCCAGGTACAGATGAAAGAACCTGTCGCTCCCATTGCCCGGTAACTGAAGACATGTTCTCCACCACACTGTGGCATAGCTGCTGTCAGTTCTGCGTAAGTCATGCCTACGAAAAAGATCATAATACCACCGATCACGAATCCAAGAGCCGCTCCGATTACACCACCCTTTTCAATCCATCCACCGGTAGAAACAACCCAGCCCCATCCGATCATAGCGCCGAATGCAATTACAAGGATATCCCAGGCATTCAATACTTTGTTAAACTCTGATTTTTTCTGTTCCATCTCCTGTTCCCTCCTATTCACTCAATATCTTTTTCGCTACATCTTCAATCAGTTCTGCTGTTCCGTCAACACCAAGAAGACTGCTGTCAACCAACATATCTCTGTTATGTCGGTCTCCACGGTTGCTTCCCGTCAATGCCAGATGACGTTTGTGATATCTCTTATCTTTTTCCCGGATAAAAAGGGTTGCATCATCTTCTGAAAGATTGTGGCTCTTCATTACATTCTGAACTCTTACCTCATCCGGTGAGTAGATAAATACACGCAGGATCGGCTTATGTTCCTTTAATATATAATCTGCCGAACGTCCAATGATCACACAGGACTCTCTGTCAGAAAGTTTTCTTATAATTGTCTTCTGGACGTGAATCGCACGCTCTGTCAGATCTGCATATTTGGAGAAGGATCCGCGGACATCTCCTTCCGCTCCTTTTCCTGCAATTGTGACTCCTTCCTCTACCTTTTCCATGATCTCTTTCGGTATTCCAACTTCCTGAATAATCTGGTCTACCGTATCTCGATCATAAAATTTGATTCCAAGATCTTCCGCAACTTTTCTTCCGATCTGGTTTCCTTTTGCGCCATATTCGCATCCTATCGTGATAACAAGATGTGCCATATCCTTCTCCCTCTCTTTTCTTTCTTTGCATTGTTAATCAGGATTTATTTTTATACCTGTGCTGTACCATTTCTCCCTTTCTTTTTTGAAAACAATTTCTTTTTATTTTTCAGATACGTTCCGGCGAAATCATTTTCAAAAGAGAAAGGGATGTTATTATTCAAAATTTTATGAATAGCAACAAAGGGCGCACGATTCTTCTCGTGACGCCCTTGTCTTTCTTTTTTATTCTATAAAATTTACCATCTGAACAATGTTTTTCACATAAGTTACTGTTCACAGGATAGCTGCAAACAGTAACACAGCTCACTCTGATACCTGTTCGAAAAAGGTTTTCAGATGTAGAATACTTTTATGCTAATTCTTTCACTGTCTCATCAATAATCTCAAATGCTTTATCACACTCTTCCTCGCTGACGATCAGTGGCGGCACCATACGAATGATGTGTGCCCCGATTGCTGTGATGAGCATCTTGCGGTCAAAGCATCCATGTTTTACATCAACTCCTGAGATTGTATCATCAAACTCTACACCAACTAATAATCCCTGATGTCTTACTTCTTTTACATGTGGAAGTTTCTCTAACTTCGCTGCAAAATAATCTCCGACTTTCTTTGCATTTCCTGCAAGGTCTTTATCCAGAAGTTCTCCTACCTCTGCAAGTGCTGCTGCACAGCTGATCGGATGTCCACCGAATGTTGTTCCGTGAGATCCTGCTGAGAATGCTTTGGATACTTCTTCCGTTGCACAAATTGCACCGATCGGCATTCCACCACCAAGACCTTTGGCCATTGATACGATATCAGGTTTCACTCCGTAATTCATATAGGACATAACTGCTCCGGTTCTGCACCATCCTGTCTGTACCTCGTCCAGAAGTAACAGCATTCCTTTCTCATCACAGAACTCGCGAAGCCCTTTCATAAATTCCTGTGTTGCCGGATGAACACCGCCTTCGCCCTGAACTGGCTCGATCATGATTGCGATTGTGTTTTCTGTACATGCATCTTTAAACGCTTTCAGGTCATTATATGGTGCATAAGAGAATCCATAAGTCATTGGTCCAAATCCAACCTGGCATCCATTTCCTGGTTGACCTGTTGCAGACATTGCTCCGAATGTTCTTCCATGGAAACCTTCCTTTGCTGTTACGATGTGATATCTGTTCGGACCATATTTTTCAATACCATATTTACGGGCCATTTTGATCATCGCTTCATTGGCCTCTGTTCCTGAGTTCTGATAAAAGATCTTGTCCATTCCAAGTGTCTGACATACTTTTTCAGCAAGCAGGGCCTGTGGAATTGTGTATGGATAGTTGAAGGTGTGCATGATGTCATCTACCTGATCTTTTACAGCTGCAACAACCTTCGGATTTCTGCTTCCTGCATTGTTAACTGCGATTCCTGCATAGAAGTCAAGATACGGTGTTCCGTTCTCATCATAGAGGTACATTCCCTCTGCTGTCTCTGCAAGAAAATCGAAACGCTCATAAGTCTCGATCATGTATTTGCTTACTTTGTCTTTGATATCCTGTGCTGTTAATCCTGTGTCTTTTAATCTCATAATAAAACCCTCCTGAATCTGCAGCTGTTTTGCAGTTACTGTACTCCGTAACATTTTGCAGTTGCCTTAATCTCAACAATCAATTACCAAATACATCGCGCGCTAAAATAGAATAAATATGAAAAAACAAAAAGAGCAAAGTTCCTACTTTATGTAAGCACCTTTGCTCTTTGTTTTTGTCTATTATTTTGTACATCCATACAATATCACGTTCATTATAGTCTGTCAACAACTTTTTTAAAAATAAATTTTCTGTCTATTTTCTTGTTTTAATACGTGCATTATAATGCACAATCTGCAAAATTTCACTCTGTTTGGATTACATTTTCCATTTCAGACTCTGATTTTATATGATAACATAGTCTATTTTCCTTGTAAAAATTATATTTTGCACCCCATTCCGCTCATTATATTGTACAATACAGTTTATTTAAAAATGATTTTTCAGACAAATTCCAGTTATAAAACTCTAAATAACGGATGTAGTCTTGATCACTGCATATGCTGTTTTTCCAACTTCCAGTTCAAGTTCTTTGATTTCAACCCCGTATTTTACCAAAACATACGTGCTTACAGATTGCAACTCTTCTCGCGGCATGTTATTATAAATAATTGGTGTTTTTATCAAAATATCTTTTTTCAACATGCACCATCTATTATTTTACTCGTAACTGTTAAGTTATCATTTAACAAAAACACACAATCTACTGGAAGGAGAAAACATGAATCAAGAAACCAAATCTGCTCCTGCCGCAGAAAACAAAATGGGAACTATGCCAATTGGGAAACTGTTATTTAACATGTCTTTACCAATGATGATTTCCATGCTTGTGCAGGCACTTTATAACATTGTAGACAGTATCTTTGTAGCAAAGTTATCTGAAAATGCACTTACTGCCGTTTCTCTTGCATTCCCTTTACAGACTCTTCTGATTGCCGTTGCAACAGGAACCGGTGTCGGTATGAATGCATTGCTCTCCAAAGCACTCGGAGAGCGCCGCCCGGATGAGGCTAATAAAATTGGGGTAAACGCTGCATTTCTCTATCTGTTAAGCTACCTTGCATTTTTCATTCTTGGATTTACTATTGTAAAACCATTTTATGCAAGCCAGATTGGAAATGCGGATATAGAAATTATGGAAATGGGAATTGATTATCTGCGAACTGTCATGGTATTTTCTTTTGGACTGCTCGCACAGATCTTTTTCGAGCGACTGCTTACCTCTACCGGAAGAACTATTTTCAGTATGACATCCCAGTTATGTGGAGCCATTACAAATATCATCCTTGATCCGATTATGATCTTCGGACTGCTCGGATGTCCTAAGCTGGGCGTAACCGGTGCTGCTACTGCTACTGTAATCGGGCAGTGTGTCGCTGCTGTGGTCGCATTTACCTGCAACCATAAATTTAATCATGATATAAAACTGCATTTTCGCGGTTTCCGCCCAAATGGAAAAATCATCAGAACGATTTATGCCATCGGTATTCCATCTATTATTATGCAGTCCATCGGTTCTGTCATGACCTACTCCATGAACAGAATCCTGATTACATTTTCATCAACTGCAACTGCTGTATTTGGAGTTTATTTCAAACTGCAGAGCTTCTTCTTTATGCCTGTATTCGGTTTGAACAACGGTATCACTCCGATCATTGCATACAATTATGGTGCACAGAACAGAAAACGTATGATCAAGACGATCAAACTCAGTCTGATCACCGCGTTCTGTCTCACTTTTGTCGGATTTCTCTGCTTCGAATTCATTCCGCAGACACTCCTGGGAATGTTCAATGCATCCTCTGATATGCTTGCGATCGGAATTCCGGCACTTCGTATTATAGGTATTCACTACCTGATCGCATGGTTCTGTATTATCTGTGGTACTGTGTTCCAGGCTCTAGGAAAAGCTGTATTCAGCATGATCGTATCCATCATGCGTCAGCTTGTTGTTCTGATTCCGGCAGCCTATATTCTTTCAAAAATCGGAGGTCTTCACATAGTATGGTGGGCTTTCCCGATTGCGGAGATCGTATCACTTACTGTGTCACTGCTCTTCCTGCTGCGCATTAACCGGACGATTATTTCTAAGATTCCGGATGGAAGCGATATTTTATAATTATTTATTATATTTTTAAATGGGTACCACAAAATTAAAACAACTGATTTTGTGGTATCTTCTTTTTTACTCAACTTTTACCATATATTTACCATATATTATGTAACTTTTTATCCATTGTATCTATCAAATTATGCCATTTCTTACATTTTTAATGTTACTGTTCACAGCATAGCTGCAAACAGTAACGTATCTCGCCATTTAGAATCGCCTTTGGCGATGGGCGAGATACATTCAAGACAATACGTGCATCCTCCATGTCAATCAGCAAAGTGATTGACATGGGAGTGAACAGTAACTACCTTTTGACCCTGACATCTTATAATATAACAAAAAAATTGATTTCATTTGGCATTTTTGTTATCATAAATAGTAGAACTATTTATCTGTTATAACCGAAACATACAAAGGATTACGAATCATGAAAATAGAAAAAAAACTATGGATCTCACTTATCGCATTCAGCTTATTTGCTGTCTTTTTTTCAAGTTGGATCTTTCATCAAAACACCCTTCGGGAATATCTGCCTTTTGATAATACAGTCACCCTCGATACGATACCTTCTTCCGAAGGTGAAATTAAAACGGAAAATATAATTCTGCCAAACGAGTTCAATACCCCCAAAGCACTGTTATTCCGTACCGGGCATACAAAGGTTGAAATCTGGCTTAATGGTAAGGAAATCTATCAATACGGAGATGAAAAGACTGCTCCTAAATTCATGAAATCCCCAGGATCCTGCTGGCATATTGTGGATATTCCGGAACACAGTGCAGGAAAAAGTCTTGAAATCAAACTGATTCCTGTGTATTCCGATTATTACGGAAATTCTTTTCACCTCTTCCTTGGAACACGAGGAGATTGTATTCTAAAGATTCTCAGTAATAGTCTTGGAACATTAATTATCAGTTGTGGCATTTTATTTGCCGGAATCATCAGTCTGATTTTATATTTTGCATTACATAAAAAGAAAACAGATCTACATCTGGAAGGTACTCCTGAAATTTTCTTAAATCTTGGACTTTTCTCTCTGCTGATTGCAATATGGTCCTTACAACAATGTGGTTTCCTGCAGTTCCTGATTCCGGATGGAAGAACACTTTATTTTATAGACTTTTTCTCATTTTTCCTATTTCCGGTACCATTTAATTTTCTTTTATATGATATCTGTAAAAGTAAATATCGCAAAGGTGCTTTATATTTTTCTGTCATGTATTTAACCAACATGGCTGCTGCAGTATTACTCCAATGTGCAGGAATTGTCGACATTTTTCAGATTCTTCCGGTCACGCATATCATTATGCTGGCAAATGCAGTTTATACAGTCGTACTGATTCATTATGAGGCTCTCATACTTGGGAATGAATCTACCAGAGATTTCAAACTTCCTATGTATCTGATCATGTTCTTCGGGGTTACAGAACTTATTGCTTATTATATTCAGAAATTCCAGCAGACTTCTTCTTTCCTTTCACTTGGAACAATGCTGTTTATCATTCTGTTAATCTGGATTCAGGTATCGCGTTATTATGATCACTATATCCAGAAGCAACAGCTAAATTATTTACAGAAACTTGCAAATACTGATATGCTCACAGAAGTACATAACAGAAACGCTTATGAAAACAAAATCAAATATCTCGAAACACATAAGGAAGAACTACAAACGACAGGTATCGTGTTGCTTGACCTGGATAATCTGAAGACGATCAACGATCATTTTGGTCATGAAAAAGGAGATGAAGCCATCCGATTATGCGGTCAGTATATCCAACAGATCTTTCAAAATAAAGAAAACTGTTTTCGGATCGGTGGAGATGAATTTGCATACCTTTATCGGCAGGATGAGAAAGACCTGATTGCAGGACAACTCAAATCACTGGAAACGCAGTTGCTGAAAACAGATCAGAAACTGCCTTACTCCCTGAGTATATCAGCTGGTTACACTTATTACTGTCCTGATACTGATACCGGTTTTAAAGATATGGTGAAACGCGGAGACGCCATGCTGTACCGCGTAAAACGCAAGAAGAAACTATCCCGTGCAGTAAACTGGGGGGATCTGTCTGATATCGCACATCCTGACACCAACAATTCTCTTCCTGCGAAAATCCCGGGCGGAACCATAACACACACGAAAGATTACCAGGATCTTTCACCGGAAAAACTCTGTGAAGTGATTGATCTGCTCAGTCCAAGTACGGACGATTATTTATATCTGATTGATTTCAGAACAGACTTTTATTACATTGCCTCACAGGCACTGGATCGTTTCTGTCTTCCTGCAAATGCTTTTCATGACGTAATGGAAACACATAAGGGGTTTGTATACGGCTCCGACTATCCTCTTCTGCGGGCAGAATTTGATGATCTCCTTCATACAAACCGCTGTACGCATAATATGGAATATCGTTGGCTTGACCGGAGACGGAAACCACTCTGGATCAACTGCCGTGGCTATGTTGTAAGGGACAATCAGCAGAAACCGCTGTATATGATGGGATGCATTAATGAAATTGGCAAGAAACAGAAAGCGGATAATATCAGCGGCCTTTTAGGCGAAGCCTCATTGAAAGAGTATTTAAAGACTCAGAATATGCCGCTTTCAAAGGGATTTCTGTTGCATATCGGTATTGATCATTTTAAATCGATCAACGAAAAACTGGGATGGGACTATGGCGATTACATCCTGCAGGAAACCGCATCCTGCATTTCTTCCTGTATTTCTGGGCAACAGAACGTATATAAGCTGACATCCGATGAATTTATGGTATTAGATACTTCTTCCGACAACCTTCAGGCAGCTGCAAAGCTTTATGACCAGATTCGGTATGCTATCGATCGCTTTGTTAAAAACAATAATTTCACCGTCGTATTCACTATTTCCGCAGGAATCTTGTCATTTTATGATCTTCCGAGAACAAACTATGCTGAGATCATAAAACGAACAGATTTTGCCTTAAACAAAGCCAAAACCCGCGGAAGAAATCAGTTCTATCTGTTTGAAGAGAAAGAATACAAGAACTTTCTACGCCTCAGAGAAATCACAGACGAACTGCACGCAGCCGTCAAACATGACTTTCATGGATTTACTGCCTTTTTCCAGCCTGTGTTAAATATCAATAAGAAAAGACTGGCAGGTGCAGAAGCATTGCTGCGTTTTTCTTCCGAACAGTTTGGAATCGTTTCCCCGGCAGAATTCATTCCAATTCTGGAAGAAAGTGGACTGATTCTTCCAGTTGGCCGCTGGATGATGAGAGAGACAATCAAGGTCTGCAAAGAAATCAGGAAAACACTTCCTTATTTTCAGATTAGTATCAACATCTCAGCAATACAGGTTACAAAATCCGATGTGATCACTGATCTGCTTACTGAGATTAAAAGAGCAGATCTTCCGCTGAATGCAATCATTGTCGAATTGACAGAAAGTGATTTTCTGGAGAGCAATCGAAAGAAAGATTGTTTCCTTGAAGAATTAAAACATGCCGGAATCCGACTTGCTCTGGATGATTTTGGAACCGGTTATTCTAATTTCCATTATCTGAATGAACTGAATCCGGAAATCATTAAAATTGACCGTTCCTTTACTGCAAAGGCAATAGCAGATGAAAAAGAATTCTTCCTTTTAGAACAGTTCTGCAGTATGATTCATAATCTTGACCTGGAGCTTTGTATTGAAGGGATAGAGAATGAAAAAGAATGGACAAAGATTCGTCAGTTGCATCCGGACTATACCCAGGGATTCTTCTGGGGAAGACCATGCTCCTATGAAGATTTCAGAAAACAATTTGTAGATACAGAACAAATCATAATTAACTGATCACAAAAGGATCTGTCGGGAATTCTCCGGCGGATCCTTTTTATCTGTCTCTCTATTTATTATAATTTCATTGATTCTATTACGTCCATTCTTTAAGTAAAAGAAAATCCCGTATATTAGCGAGTGAAGTCGCAGAAAAAGTATTTCCGATATTTTCCATTGCTAATTCAAGTCGTAAGATCCATTACTGTTTTCACGATTTTAACATACAATAAAAAATAATATGTGTTATACTATAGACCGTAAAATCTTAAAGAAAGGAGCTCCCCGAAAATGACTTACTGGGTTTTAGAATTTGTCAAAGTATTAATTGGCTATATTTTTCTAATGTACGTATGGCCATCTGTCGTTTTTCGAAAAATTTTATCTAGAAAAAGTCTGACTCATCGCTTTGCTTTCTGTTCCACAATTTCTGTTTTATTAATCAACACACTCGTTTTGGGCTTAGGGCTTTTTCATATATTGAATAGATGGATTGTATTTTTTATCTTTCATGGAATATTTCTAGCATCAATTCTGAAAAAGGAACAGTTGTGGATGCATATGTCGCGCCAGACCAAAAACCTTTTAGTCGGAACATTAGGCTGGAAATCTTTTCTTGTAACTCTGATAGAAAATATTAAAAAACTTATTGCTGCTTTTTTTTACAAGTTAAATAAAAAAATAAAGGGACAAAAATTTGAATATAGCATTTTAAGTGTACTTATAATTTTTGCAATTATGTATTTCTCCTATGGAGCTTTTCAGAATCATTCCTATGGATGGGGCGATATGTACGTTCATCATTCCTGGATCTATGGTCTCAAGGAAGGAACAATTTTCTCTGCAGGTGTCTATCCTGAGGCAATGCACTGCTTCATTTACAGTATGAATGCACTGTTTGGGATTTCCATATACAGCAGCCTGCTATTTCTTGGTGGAATTCATGTAGTTACTTTACTGGTAGCGGTTTACTGCCTGTTCAGAGAAATAATGAAGTCCAGATATACAGTTTATCTGGTTCTTGCGGCATTTTTAACCGTTGACGTAGTCTGTATCGATGAAATTTATGGAATGTCACGTTTGCAGTATACCATTCCTCAGGAATTTGGCTTTTATACACTATTTTTATGTGCGTTGTATTTAATCCGTTTTCTGAAAAAAAATCCGACACCCGGGGAGAAAAAAAGAAGCTTCGACGAAGACCTGTTTCTATTTATGACATCCTTGGCGGCCTCTCTTGCAATTCACTTTTATGTTACCATTATGGCATTTTTCCTGTGTGCTTCTTTTGCTATTTGGAGCCTAAACAGGATTTTCCGTAAACAGAATTTTACGGCGTTGGTAACAGCAGTCATTGTGGGCATCATCATTTCTACATTGCCTATGGTGCTGGCTTTTGCCTCCGGCACCCCACTGCAGGGATCTCTGAACTGGGGAATGAACGTTATAAACGGTACTGACACTAAAGAAGGTAGAACCCAGGCAGCGCAAACTGCCACAGAAGAAAATACAGAGAATACTACAGAAAATATAACTGAAAATACTACAACTGACACTACGGAAAATATTTCCGGAGATCAATCTCAGCTTAACAGCCAACAAACAACACCTAACGAAAGTGAATCTACTCCAGCGGTGCAGAAAACCTCGTTTGTAAAAAGGATAATACAGACGATTATCGATAATATAAAACTGGTTTACCACTACGGTTATATACAGCTCTATGGAAAACTCCGTGCAAGATGGCTGATCCGCTTTACTATAATCGCATCAATCCTTAGTCTTATAAATATGTGTGTTTCAATTATACGCTTTAAAAAACTTCCATTTGAAACATATGCAGGTATTACCGTTGCCTCCTTTTTATTTATGCTTCTCTATGCAGCACCCTTCCTTGGATTGCCGGAAATTATTGCAGGCTCCAGACTATGCCTGCCAGAACAAATTCTGCTTCTTGCAATGATGGCACTTCCTGTAGATGAGTTGTTTTTTCTACTAGAGAAAACAAAAGTCAGATGTTTGGCACCACAAATCAGTCTGGCAGGAGTACTTGCGATTTATGCAGGTACCAATTATTTCGGGGTATATCATGGCTATTTGTATTATGAGTTGACAAGATACAATTCTGTGGTAGAACTGACCAATAAAATTATGGACAATTATCCTCAGTACAGTTATACGATCATATCAACTACTGAAGAATTCTATCAGTCAGTAGACGATGCCAGACACGAGGAAATCCTTGATTTTTACAATAAATCCAGACAGGAAGACTATTATATTCCTACGAAATATCTGTTCTTATATATAGAAAAACATCCTATTTACTATGCACAATATCACT
Organism: uncultured Mediterraneibacter sp.; assembly: GCF_934309415.1. Classification (GTDB taxonomy): domain Bacteria; phylum Bacillota; class Clostridia; order Lachnospirales; family Lachnospiraceae; genus Mediterraneibacter. The sequence continues at coordinate 4,281 of NZ_CAKRDI010000015.1, read as the reverse complement.
TTTTCTCTGGTCCAAAATGGCTTGCCCTGGATAAATATACGAAGTATTATGAATATTCAACTGCTGTTCTGAGTGTCGGAGATGAAATTGAACATGCAGAGATTTCTGATGAATTTGTTGGTGCACCTCTCGGAATTATGAGTAAAGCTTCTGATGCATATTCTCTGATTGAGAATCGAAAGATCCTGGAATCTGAAATGTACTACTGGTGTCAGGAATTTAAAACCCGTCTTCCGAATGAAATTAGAGTTTGTTACGAAGATGAAGATTTCATCTGTTATGTAATAAAGCAAAATCCTGAGCATCTGTATAATCTTAATCTGGGGGAATAAAATATTTTTTAAGTATATTGAAAAATAGGAGTAAAGAAAAATTGAAGACAAAAAAATGGAAGTTACTGACTGTTGGAATTATCCTGCTGATTGCCATGACCTTACTTGCAATAATAATCTGGGAATTTTCTCAAAAGACTGCAAAAGACTACGCAGCTTCAAACGAAGTCTTTGGGAATCCTCTTATGGGATACGCTCCCTGTGCATGGAACACTGAAGTTCGGGATGATGTCAACCTATTGTACATGGATATTACCTGGGCAGAACTGGAACCTGAGGAAGGTCAGTACAACTGGGAAGGCATAGAAAAGGAGAATCAGCTTGAGCGCTGGCGCAAAGAGGGGAAACATATTATATTAAGATTTGTCTGCGATGCGCCTGGAAGCAAAAAACATATGGACATTCCAGAATGGCTGTATGAAAAAACTGATCATGCAGGCACTTGGTACGACGTATCATTTGGCAAAGGTTTTGCACCTGATTACAACAATGAGCAGTTCCTCTCCTACCACCAAAAGGCTGTAGAAACAATGGGCAAACATCTGGGACAGGATGGTCTGATCAGCTACATTGAGCTGGGAAGTCTTGGACACTGGGGGGAATGGCATGTAAATTACATTTCGGGAATTCAACGTCTTCCATTGGAAAATGTGAGAGATCAATATGTATCCCCCTGGACAGAGGCCTTTCCAGATGCTATGTTGCTCATGCGTCGACCTTTTTCGCATGCTGCAAAATACGGAACCGGTCTTTATAATGATATGACGGGCGAACCAAGTGAGACCAATGCCTGGCTTAACGAAATTGAAAATGGTGGTGATCTGAGTCAGACCGATGAAAAAAACGTTTTAGCTTCTATGACAGATTTCTGGGAAACTGCACCTGTAGGTGGAGAATTTACCAGCTCTCTTTCTATGGAAGAACTGCTGGATACCAACCTTTCCCAGACCGTACAGCTAATTCGCGAATCACATACTACTTTCCTTGGACCGAATGCAGCAAACTCCAAGTATCTGCAAGGTTATGAAACTGTCCTAAAGAATATGGGATACCGTTTACAAATCTCAGAAGCAACATTGTCCCGAAGCCTCAGCGGTACCAAACTGCAGCTGACCTGGGGAAATGATGGCGTGGCTCCTTTCTACAAGGACTGGCCTGTATGGGTATATATAACAGACGAGGATGGAAATACGCTGGAGAAGAGACAAATTGAAATTACTTTATCTTCGATTCTTCCCGGAGAAACCATGCAGACCGACACATTACTTGATACTGGAAAGCTCTTAAAGCTCGCAGGGAAAAAATATCATATAAGTATTGGTGTGGAAGATCCTATGACCGGAACATGCAATATGCGCTTTGCAATGCAGTGCGAATACAAAGATGGTCGGAATTTTCTTTGGTAATTATACAATACTTTAGAAAGAAAAGGATGGCTACTCTGATGAGCGCTCAAAAGAGAATAAAACTGCAAGTGCAAGCGCCTATTTCGTTGGTGGCAAATTTACAAAACTGTTTTTTCTGTAAACAAAAAAAGATGCGGAAGTCCTTGATTTTTAAGGGCTTCCGCATCTTGAATTATCCTTTATTTTTCCGAACCAAGCAGATACTTCCTGCTCCGCTACCGAACACCAGTAGTATCAGCCAGCAGAATAGCTCATTACTATCCGCTGTTTTCGGGCTTTTTGCTGAAGTTTTTGTTCCACTTGCTTTTTCTTTTTTCACCTCTGTTTTCGCAGCTTCCGGCTGTTCTTTCGCTGGTTGCTCCGGTACAGACGGTGTAACAGATACAGACGGTGTAACAGGTACAGATGGTGTAACAGGTACAGATGGCTGTCCCGGTTCTTCTACCTCTTTAGTTGTCTGGATCATATTCTGCTTCGCTACACTTGCAGTAACTGCATCGGAACCCTGTTCAAAGAAGCGAATCAACAACTCTTCACAACAGGAATATTCTCCGATCTCTGCTGCATCGGCGAGCTGTGGATAACTGTCAGAGCCGGCAAGATAATTATTAACTGCTACAGTATATTCTTTTGTATCATCCAGCTCCTGCCCATCTTTTTGTACAGAAAGCACACGAGCTCCCGCCGGCTGCGCAGGATCGAAACGGACGGTAATTCCACCAACCTGCAGATAACTTCCACTGTCATTTGGCCACGCATCCCACTCACCACTGTCATTTGCAGCAATACAATTTTTCTGAATGGTAAGACTGTTTTCCAACATTTCCTTTATCTGTGCACCGGTCAGTTTTTTGGTCACCACATAGTTTCCATAAGGACTGACATTGATAACATCTCCATACGTTACCGTTCCGGCAGCGATAGAAGCACGGATTCCACCAGCATTTTCAAAGGCTATATCAGCCCCTGTGGCAAGCAGGTACGCATCAGTTATGACATTTCCAAGATTTGTCTGTCCGATACGGATATGTTCCCAGACACCGTCTAATTCCACCGGTGAAGTACCGATGACACGATTCAGTTCTGTCTCGTTTTCCGCTTTGATCGTATCCAATACAGCTGTTACGGAAGCATCCTTCGGATAGTTCTGTGCTGCTTCATAATCGACAGATGTTTTCTCATAATCCACATGCACACTTCCATCCTCATCCATAATACAGTTCAGATCGATCAGACCCACACTATTTAAATAATGTCCACTTTCCGATACATAGGTTTTTGAACCGTCCGGTGTCGTCACAGATTCACTGAGTTCAATATGCTCATGTCCACACAGCCACAAATCGACACCGTCCACCTGTGCAGCCACATTCTTTGGATCAAGCGTATGGGACAATGCGATCACCACATCACAACCCTCTGCCTTTAACGCGGCAGCTTCCTTTTTTGCATAAGTTACCGCATCCTGAAAGTCCAGTCCCTCCACATTAGATGGTGTTGTCTTATTTTTCATCTCCGGATCACTTACACCAAACACACCGATCTTCAGTGTTTTTCCATTTTTTGTAATCTCTTTTACAAGTGCATCCGTATCAAAAAAGGAGGTTCCATCTGTATTTTTGATATTACCGGATAAAATTTCGACATTAGCAATTCCGCCAAGCTCTTTTAAACGATCTTTGCCATAACTCCAGTCATGATTTCCTGTAGTCATTGCATCATATCCACAAGCTTTCATCAGTTTTGCGACGGATTCTCCCTTTACCAGTGTCGCAATTGATTGTCCATGAAAGGTATCTCCGGAATCTAACATCAGCGAACCATCTGCTCCTTCCGTAAATGCCTTTGCAATTCCACTCAGCCGATCCATTCCGATCACATGATTGTAATCGTCCTCTTCTACCCGCGCATGAATATCATTCGTATGTACAATTTTTACATCAAAAATTGTGCTTTCGGATGTATTTCCATCCTGCGCCTGTACCGGCACTGCCCCAAATAATCCGAAAACCATCCCAAGGGTCAGCAAAAGTACCGTTACCTTATTCCATTGTTTTTTTAATTGCTTCATCTTTCTCCTTCCTTTAATGAAACGGACATTCGTAATCCGAAGTCACTTTTTGTTTATGAAAACAACCCATTATGTAGTTTATTTTCATATTGCTTCCTTTTATTTTTATTATATACAAAAGGCTGTAAAATTCAATGTGGATTTTTACATAAAAAGGTCCAAAAGGCACTTTCCCTTTTGGACCTATGATTGAATCTGAAATTTCAGAGGAGCGTGGACACCCCATTTCATATTTTATTTTGCCAACTTATCAATCCATGTAAATAATTCTTCCAGATCATAGTCTCCGCTGTCCTTGTTCTGGACAAATCGAATCTGTCTGTCAATCCAGCTTTTCTGAATTGCCTCATGAACAATATCACCTGGCATATATCCACCAATCAAAAATGGGGAGTCAGGATTATGCTTTCTCATATTTTCTTTGACCAAAACCGGATTTACATTCGCATAACAGTATTTACACAAATGTCCG
>NZ_CAKRDI010000014.1 GCF_934309415.1 uncultured Mediterraneibacter sp. | reverse complement strand
GTAATCTGAATCACATGTTCAGGTTTTTCTAATTTCATTCCGCTTTCATCATAATATTTAGTAATACGGTTAAGCGTTAAATACTGTATTTACAACTCTTTCTTCACGTCCATATTGCAGATAAATCATAAATCCAAATATAAAAACCAGTACACTAACTATAGCAACCCTCTTTTTCATAATTTTCCCTTTCTATAGTGTCATTATACGAACACTATTACAAATGTAATTTTACGCCAATAATAATTACATAGCAATAAATTTATGAAAGAAAGAGGAACATCCTCAAGATGATTAAATACGATAAATTATGGGAAACCATGAATTCCAAGGGTATTACTCAATATGACCTGTACACTCATTATCATATGAACCGTTCCCAGTTGAATAGATTAAGACATAATCAGAATGTGCAAATAAACACGATTGACAAACTGTGTAATATATTGAAATGTAATGTCGAAGATATTATGACACATTACCCTGATGACAATGTATTCTAAAGCAAACAGGAAGCAACTGTTCACAATCAGCAGGTTTATATTCTCTTAACTGCATCTTTATCTCTCTGAGCATATTTAACACCTGTGTTAATTTAAATTTCTCTTCCTATATTTTCCAGTTCCTTAATCGCTTCCACATTTTTTGCAAGTTCATCTTTTCCATTTGCATAATATGACTTCTGGAACAATACATCCCACGACAAATAAGATGCCATGCATTCAAACTGCTTACCAATTAATTCATATTGTATATTGTCAACTGGAGAACCTCCTACAACAATTACGCCTATCTTTTTTTCTTTTAATTGCATTCCCTTGCAGTAACACTTATCAATAACCTGTTTTAACTGTGCAGACATTCCCCACCAGTATACTGGCGTTGCAAAAAGGATCATATCTGCTGCCACAATCTTATCAATCGTTGGATTGGTATCATCTTGATCTACGCAGCCTTTATAGCATTGACAGACACCACATCCTTTACATGGAGCGATTTTTAATTTGTCTGGATGAATCACTTCAATTTCATTTTTCTCTGACGCACCTTTCATAAATGCGTTAATAGCTGTTAATGTATTTCCTGCTCTCGCACTTCCATTGATAATTACAATTTTCATTATTTACTACCTCTCTTTTATGTTTAAAAACCCCTCACACCGTAATTGATGTAAGGGGTCTCTATTTAAGCTATATAAGCTTTGTATCAGTTATTATTTAGTGCCCTTCCCTTGAGCAATGGCAGCCTGTGCTGCTGCAAGACGAGCGATCGGTACACGGAATGGTGAGCAGGATACATAGTCAAGTCCGATGCTGTTGCAGAATTCAACAGAGCTTGGATCTCCACCATGCTCGCCGCAGATACCTACGTGCAGAGTCGGGTTAACCGGTTTTCCTAATTCGATAGCCATCTTCATCAGTTTACCAACACCAACCTGATCCAGTTTTGCAAATGGATCGTTCTCGAAGATCTTAGCATCATAGTAAGCATCAAGGAACTTACCAGCGTCATCACGGGAGAATCCGTATGTCATCTGTGTAAGGTCGTTAGTACCGAAGCAGAAGAAGTCAGCTTCTTTAGCGATCTCATCAGCTGTAAGTGCAGCTCTTGGGATCTCGATCATTGTACCAACCTCGTACTCAAGGTCGCTTCCAGCTGCTGCAATCTCAGCGTCAGCTGTCTCTACAACGAATTTCTTAACATATTTAAGCTCTTTGATATCTCCAACAAGTGGAATCATGATCTCCGGTTTAACATTCCAGTCCGGATGAGCTTTCTTTACATTGATTGCTGCACGGATAACAGCGCTTGTCTGCATCTTAGCAATCTCTGGATATGTAACTGCAAGACGGCATCCACGATGTCCCATCATTGGGTTGAATTCGTGTAAGCTGTCGATAATTGCTTTAATCTGATCTACAGTCTTGCCCTGAGCATCAGCCAGTTTCTTGATGTCCTCTTCCTCTGTAGGAACAAACTCATGAAGCGGCGGGTCAAGGAAACGGATTGTAACCGGGTTACCTTCAAGAGCTTCATACAGTTTCTCAAAGTCTCCCTGCTGCTCTGGAAGAATCTTAGCAAGTGCTGCTTCTCTTTCTTCCTCTGTCTCTGAGCAAATCATCTCACGGAATGCATCGATTCTGTTGCCTTCGAAGAACATATGCTCTGTACGGCAAAGTCCGATACCTTCAGCACCAAGCTCACGAGCTTTCTTAGCGTCAGCCGGTGTATCAGCGTTTGTACGAACTTTCATAGTTCTGTACTTATCAGCCCATCCCATGATTCTTCCGAACTCACCAGCGATTGTAGCATCTACAGTCGGGATGATTCCGTCATAGATAGCACCTGTGGATCCGTCAAGTGAGATAGAATCTCCCTCGTGGAATTCTTTTCCGGCAAGTGTAAATTTCTTATTAGCTTCGTCCATTGTGATGTCACCACAACCAGATACACAGCATGTACCCATTCCACGAGCTACTACAGCTGCGTGAGATGTCATACCACCACGAACTGTCAGGATACCCTGAGCAGATTTCATACCTGTGATATCTTCCGGTGATGTCTCAAGACGTACAAGAACAACTTTCTCTCCTCTTGCAGCCCACTCTACAGCGTCATCAGCTGTGAAGACGATCTTACCGCAAGCAGCTCCTGGTGAAGCTCCAAGTGCTTTAGCCATTGGTGTAGCAGCTTTCAGTGCTGCAGCATCAAACTGTGGGTGAAGAAGGGAATCAAGGTTACGAGGATCGATCATGGCAACTGCTTCTTCCTCTGTTCTCATTCCTTCGTCTACAAGATCACAAGCGATCTTAAGAGCAGCTTTAGCTGTTCTCTTACCATTACGTGTCTGAAGCATATACAGTTTACCATGCTCTACAGTAAACTCCATATCCTGCATGTCTCTGTAGTGTGTCTCCAGAGTCTTGCATACTTCTTTAAACTGAGCAAATGCTTCCGGGAACTTCTGCTCCATCTCTGAGATGTGCATTGGTGTACGAACACCGGCTACAACGTCCTCGCCCTGTGCGTTTGTAAGGAACTCACCGAACAGTCCGTTTTCTCCTGTAGCAGGGTCACGAGTGAAGGCAACACCTGTACCACAGTCATCTCCCATGTTACCAAATGCCATCATCTGTACGTTAACTGCTGTTCCCCATGAATAAGGGATGTCATTGTCACGGCGGTATACGTTAGCTCTCGGATTATCCCATGAACGGAATACAGCTTTAACAGCCTCCATTAACTGCTCCTTCGGATCTGAAGGGAAATCAGCACCGATCTTCTCTTTGTACTCAGCCTTGAACTGTTCAGCAAGTTTCTTAAGATCATCAGCATCAAGATCTACGTCCTGTTTTACGCCTTTTTCTTCTTTCATCTTGTCAATCAGTTCTTCGAAGTATTTCTTACCTACTTCCATAACTACGTCGGAGAACATCTGAATAAATCTTCTGTAGCAGTCCCAAGCCCAACGTGGGTTACCTGAAGCCTTAGCGAGAGTCTCAACAACTTCTTCGTTAAGTCCGAGGTTGAGGATTGTATCCATCATACCAGGCATGGAAGCTCTTGCTCCGGAACGAACGGAAACAAGAAGCGGATTCTCTTTGTCTCCAAATTTCTTTCCTGTGATTCCTTCCATTTTGTCGATTGCTTCCATGATCTGACTCATGATTTCATCATTGATCTGTCTGCCATCTTCATAGTACTGTGTACAAGCCTCAGTAGTTACTGTGAATCCCTGAGGTACAGGGAGTCCAAGGTTTGTCATCTCTGCCAGGTTAGCGCCCTTTCCACCAAGAAGGTTTCTCATATCTGCATTACCTTCGGTGAACATATAAACCCATTTTGTTGCCATGTTCAATGACCTCCTAAATAAAATTTACAAATAAAATTACTTTAATTCGCATATAATATTCTAATAGTTTTACACGGATGAGTCAAGCATTTTGTGCATAATTATATACAATCTTTACAAAGAATCTTTGTGCAACTGCATCTCATATTATCTGTTTTATGCATTTTTGCAGTGTAACCGTTTTCACAGACGTCATTTTGCACATTTGTATTTACACAGATACAATTTTTACTTTTAATCGAAGAATCCCCCAGTAGCCGGAACTACTGGGGGATTCAATTAGATATGGTTTAACAGTAACCTGCCTCTTCACCACATCTCACTTCTCCTTTTTTCAAAAGTTTTACTTCTTCACCGGATGTGACAATGAGCATAACTGTTGTTGCCTTTCCTGCTGCCTGTATTTTCTGCAGATCTGCTTCTACTAAGACATCACCTTTCTTTACTTTCTGACCTTCCTTTACATGAACATCAAATCCTTCTCCCTTCATGCTGACCGTGTCGATTCCAATATGTATCAGAACTTCTTTTCCAGAATCACTTATCACTCCAACCGCGTGTCCTGTATCATAAACAAGCTGTACTGTTCCATCAAACGGGGCTTTTACTTCAGATGTTTCCGGTTCAACAGCAAATCCATCTCCAAGTACTTTTGAAGCAAATGTCGGATCTGCTACTTCTTCAAGTGGTAAAATTTTTCCACTTACAGGTGCCGCAATACTCTGAACTTCTGACATTTTCTCCTGCTGAATCTCTGTTATATTCTCATCTTCTGTCTTAATTTCTTCCCCTTCTTCCGGAACAAGTACTTCCTCCGGAATTCCGAACAGACAGGTCAATACAAAGCAAAGTGCTGTAGATACAATCGAGATAATCAAATACCATAAAAACTGTCTTCCGTCATAAATGTACATTAAGTAAGACGGTAATACTGCAAGTCCATAGGAATTAGACTGAATATTCAACAAGGATAACGCTGCTGCTCCAAGTCCTGAAGAAAAGAGCATTATAATCAGTGGTTTCAAATTATAACGAAGCTGAATTCCGAATAATACCGGTTCGCTGATTCCAAACAACTGAGATAACATTGCTCCAATACTTGTCTGACGTACTGTTGTATTCTTTGATTTTACAAAAAATGCAAGACAGGTTCCTACATTTGCAAATCCATACATAGCACATAAAGTAATAACCGGATTAAATCCTGTGTTTGCAAGCAGAGATGTTTCAATCATTGTGTAAGTATGATGAAGTCCTGTAATTACAAGCAACGGATAGGTTGCTCCGATCAGAAAGCCTCCAATTCCAAACGGAAGATGCACAAGAAACTCAACAATACTTACCAGTTTTAACTCAATTACATGCATCACCGGGCCAACACCAAGAATTACAACCAGAAATGTAACCAACATAACTACAAACGGAGTCATAATCAAATCTAATGCATTTGGCATGACCTTTCTTAATTTCTTCTCCAGCTTTGCTCCAATTAAAGCTGTGATAATCGCTGTAAGTACACTTCCCTGACAGCCTACAATGGGAATATTTCCAAACGCCATAACTGCACTGACTCCACTGTCAGGATTAGCTACTGAATACGCATTTGGCAAAATTGGGGAAACAAGCATCAGTCCCAATACCATACCAATTACAGGAGTTCCACCAAAAACTTTAAATGCCGACCAGCAGATGATTGCCGGTAAAAAAGCAAATGCTGTTTCTGTCAATACATTCACCAAGGTTACGATATACTCTGGAATCATTTCTGTAGAAGCACCAAACAGTCCAAGTACATTATCGTTAAATACACATCCTTTTAACCCAAGGAATAAACCTGTTGCAGCAATAACCGGAATGATTGGAATAAAAATATCTCCCAGAATACGCATCAGACGTTTGATTCCTTTCTGCTGATTCTTGATCATCTCATCCTGTTCCTGCTTAGACAATGTATTCAGTCCTATTTTTTCTATTTCTCCATACACCTTGTTTACAATTCCTGTTCCAAGAATAATCTGAAACTGTCCTGCATTAAAAAATGTTCCTTTCACAAGTGAAAGTTTTTCTAACTCTTTCACATTAATTGCTTCTTTGTCTTTTACGATCAGGCGAAGTCTGGTCGCACAATGTGTTGCCGATACAATATTTTCTTTTCCAACAATTCTTATAATATCTTCTGCTGCTTTTCTGTAATCTGCTTCTCCCATTAAGATTTACCCCCTGACTTTTTTCTTTAACAAAACACTCTGAAATGGCTTCAGAATCAGACTGTCTTCTTTCAGTTCTGTCTGTTTCATATTGCCCCAGATTACTTCCATTTCATTTCCGTTGATCTGTTCTTCTGTTGAACTCGCATCAAAATTGAAATAACATAGAATTTCTTCCTCATCTGTATATCTGCGATATGCAATTACATTCTCACTGCTTTTAACCGGCTTGATATCTCCAAAAATCAGACAATTACTATATTCACTTGCCTGGCGGAATGCGATCATATCTTTATAAAATGTATAAATACTATCCTTTTTTTCCACCTGATCTTCTGCATTAATTTTCGGATACTCTTCTGTCATCTTCAGCCACGGTTGACAATCAGAAAATCCACCATACCTTTCACTCTTCCATGGGAATGGAGTACGTGAATTATCCCTGCTTCTCAAATTTACAATATGTAACGCTTCTTCCTGAGATAAACCTTCCTCTATTGCGCGATGATACTGGTCGATGCTGGAAATATCATTAAATTCTTCAATTCCCTTTCTTTCAAAATTCACCATACCAAGTTCCTGTCCCTGATAGATAAACGGTGTTCCTCTTAAAAAGAAATACATTGCTGCAAGTGTCTTTACCGCATCCGGATTCTTCTGATTTTCTTTCAGATACTTGCTTGTTGCTCTTGGCTGATCATGATTCTCAATGAAATTAGCTCCCCATCCACATGTCTGAAGTGCCATCTGACTGTCCATAATCTTCTGATTGAGATCTTTAACTGTCCAGGATAATCTCTTAAACCACTCGCTTCCAGAAGCAATATCCAGATCTGCATACCGGAAATCAAAGATCATAGAGAAATAGCCATTCTCTCCGATAAATTCATCCAGTTCCTCATATGGCACTCCCGGTGCTTCTGCTACCGTCATACATTCATATTTCTGAAATGTATTTTCTTTTAATTCGTTCAGGAATTTACCAATACCCGGCTGGTTTCTGGAAGCCTTTGTACATTTCGCCAGACCGTCAACTCCATCCGCTTCTCTGTCAGCCCAGCTCAGATCCTTTTTGATAAATGTAATTGCATCAATTCGAAATCCTGCAATTCCTTTCTCAAGCCACCAGTTCACCATTTCATACAAAGTTTCTCTAACCTTTTCATTTTCCCAGTTCAGATCCGGCTGCTTCTTTCCAAATGCATGGAAATAATATTCTTCTCGTTCAGGAACCTTTTCCCATACACTTCCTCCAAACACAGAGCGCCAGTTATTAATTGGTTTATCTCCTTCTTTAAAAATATAATAATCATGGTATTCACTCTTCGGATCCTTTAATGCTTCCTGAAACCATTCATGCTCATCCGATGTATGGTTGATTACCAGATCCAGAATGATCTTAATCTTTCTTTTATCTGCCTCTGCAATCAGTTCTTCCATGTCTTCCATTGTACCGAACTCATCAGCAATCTTCTTATAGTCCGAAATGTCATATCCATTATCATCCATCGGAGATTGATAACACGGACAGATCCACAGCATTGTTACTCCAAGATCTTTCAGGTAATCAAGTTTTGAAATAATCCCCTGAAGATCTCCAATTCCATCTCCATTGCTGTCACAAAAGCTTCTTGGATAAATCTGATATACAATTTCCTTCTGCCACCATTTTCTTTTCTCTGACATTATGTTCTCTCCTTTACTACTACATCGTTTTTAAAATAACTATCTCTTGTAACCATGAGCAAATCAGACTGCCTAGTTAAATCCACATCTATCTGTCTGAGTCAGCTCTTTATAAAATACTGTATTAATCTTCTGTTCGCCATTTCATAATAAATCCCATCATTCTGCACCGAATCACAGATTCCCGTTGCTATTTCTTTCAATTTTCCACTTCCGTTCTTCATTGCAATTCCTGTTCCTGTTGCAAGCAGAAGCGGAATATCATTTTCGCCATCACCAAAACTCATACTGTCTTTCTTCTCAATTCCAAGAAACTCATTCAAGCGTTTCACAGCCTGACCCTTGTCACAATCTTCAGGAGTACATTCAAGCAGCCATTCTTTTCCAAACGGTATAAATTGAACAACACTGCATCTTCCTTCCAACTCCTTTTTCCATTTTTCCAGCTCTTCCTGCTTTCCTGTAAAACAGATCTTATAAGCTTTTTCACCTTCCGGATCAAACTTTTTTATATTATCCTCATACAGGAAATGGTTTTTTTCTTTTATCCGCTTTCGATCTGTCTCTGAAAACTCTTTTGTCTTTTCCCGGAATAATTCATTATACAGTTCTGAAGCTTTTCGATTCATGTAAACCATTTTTCCCGTCTCGATCGCAAGCCCGTTTTGATTTTTCCCTACTGTTTCCTGCTGCTCCTGCATATCTATAATTTCTTTAACAAATATCATAGGAAATGCAATGTTCTGAATCTGTCTGTTTTCAAATTCAACCAGACATCCTCCACTGTAAATTCCTCCATCCAACTCTAATTCGAGTATATCCTTTTGAACACTCCCAGGATTTCTTCCTGTACAAATGATTGTCTTAATTCCATTTCTTTTGCATTCTTTAATTACATATTTTGTCTTTTCGGATACTCCTGTATTTTCATCTCTCAAAGTTCCATCAATATCAAAATAGATGATTTTCATTCTAGCTTTATCTCCCCTCCAATCCCATTATTTAATCTCCAGATATCAATTGTTTTAATTACTGATATCTGAAACATTTTTAATTTCTCTCCATTTTGGAAGTATCATGTTTCACTATTTTCTTGATCTGATGTCATCATAACAAAAGAAGCGGAACCATTCAATCGTTTGGCTCCGCTTAAAAATTTTGTTCACTTTTTGTACATTGTTTTATTTTATAAAACTTTGTTCATCCCTGTTTTTACCTATGTCCTTCCACTTATTCTGATTTATATTCTCTTTCACTCAGGAAATTCTGATATGCCAGATAAAAAAGTTCCATCAGAATAAAATATGGGGTAGATGATTCATAGTCTCCATAATCTCCGATTTCCATATGCACAGATTCAATATAAAGATTCTCCGTGCAGCAGGATGCCAGTGTATTATTGCTCATTCTTGTAACTGAAACGAGAACGGCACCTTTCACTCTCAGTCTTTTCGCCAGCTGAATCATATAATCCGCTTCTCCCGATAAAGAAATCAGAAATACAACATCTCCTTCCTGTGCATTCTTTTCAATTGCCTGACACATATCATGACCATGCAAATTGATCAATGTCTTCTTCGGAAGAAACATTCTTTTTAGTTCACTTGCAGCTCTTGCCTGAGAAGAACCACTTCCATATGCGATCACTCTTTTACTCTTCTCTATCGCTTCAAAAATGTCTGTATAGTCTCTCTTGCGAAAATCATCGATCATTTTATGATAACTGTCTGTCATCCGCTTCATCAGATCATCTGTATTTTCCGGCATATCGTGCGCTTCCATGCGAATCAGAGCCTTCAGTTCCCTGAACCCATTTAGCCCCAAATGTTTAGAAAAACGAACCAGTAAACTCTTAGACACTCCACACTTTCTGGCAATTTCATCAATCGATAACTTCACAAATTCCCTTTTGTGTCCTGAAAGATACTGGCAGATATATCTTTCATTTTCATTCATTTCCCCATAATATTGATTCATCAATTCATCAATCTTCATGAATTTTCGCTCCTCGTTGTCCTGCTTTCCCCATTTATCTCACATCTTGATCGTGTATCAACACTTTAATACTTTCTGTAAGATGATTACAGATTTGAATGGCCGGCCATTTCTAAATATCTCACGGACAGAATATCCAGTAATACATAAAACACTGCAATCATCTCATAAGAATTTCTCTGATCCTGATGAATTGTTTTTGTACTGACATAAAGATTATTTTCTGTCAGTCTTGCCAGAGAATTATTTTTCCAGCGCGTAATAGAAAGCGTATGAGTCTTTGTCTGTTTCACTAAATTAACTGCCTGGAGTACTTCTGCAGTTTCTCCCGAAAGTGAAACTGCCACAAAAAGATCCTTTTCTTTGAAGCTTCTCTGCGCAAATTCAATTTCTCCATAATCAAACAGATCTACACACCATTTTCCCATTACAAGAAAGATTCGTTTGAACTCTTCGATAATTGTCTTCTGTTCATTTCCCGTACCATAAAGATAGATGGTATCGGCCTGATAAATCTGATTACAAATCTGTGTATAATCGTATTTTTGAAGTTTTTCTATCATATGATGATAATCTGATGTAATCTCATTCATATCAAACTTCTGATGGCTCTCCTGATGATCTTCCTGTTTTAAAACCAACTGAAAACCTGCATATGATCCCAGTTCAAGTTTCTTTACCAGACGTAATAATGTAGTTCTTGAAATTCCAAGGAACTGTGCTGCCTGTGTACTGTTCATTGTCTGAAAAAGTTTTTTATTCTGTTGGATTTTCTGAACTGCAAGTTTGTCCGTTGCTGTCAGATAAGTGTAATTCTTATCAATTGCGCTTTCAAAATTCATTATTTTTCTTTCCTTTTACCAACTCTCTAAAAGCGAAAACTGCTATCTTGTCTATTGTTGTATTATATGTCATTCTTTTTATGCTGTCACAGTTGCCATACACATGAAATCACTCCACTTCAGGAGCATCAGAACCTTGGGTGAATCATTTCTAAGAATATTATAGTAATATTGTACAGCTTTTTTCTTGATACATATTTTATTCAATGTTATTCTTACATGTATCATTAATACATTTACCTGGAAAGTCGGGGGACGTGCCGCACCCGTTCCGAGCCTGTCGGAGGTGGTGCTATATGAGTACATATGAAGAATTGCAGATTATTCTCACTACAGCTTTACTTATTGTAGCAATTTTGACTTATACACATAAAAAGTAGCCGTCCTGACTTTGGCGAGTTGCGGTAACGGCTACTTTTCATAACTTATAAACAAATTCTCCGGATCGGGTAAGTGCATTTACCTTCCGACTTTCCTGTTAAATGTATTATATGTCATTTTTTTTATGCTGTCAAACAGATTTTACGTTACTGTTCACAGGTAACCTGCAAACAGTAACGTATCTCGCCATTTAGAATCGCCTACGGCGATGGGCGAGATACATTCAGGACAAAACGTGCATCCTCCATGCCAATCAGCGGAGTGATTGACATGGGAGTGAACAGTAACGATTTTACTTCATCTCTTCAATAAATGCCTTATATCCCTTATAAGCTTCATACACATCTGCTTTGCTTGTCACTTCCCAAGGTGCATGCATGCTCAGCACTGCCACACCGCTGTCGATGACTTCCATGCCGTAATTTGCCATGATATAAGCGATTGTTCCACCGCCACCTGCATCTACTTTACCAAGCTCAGCGAACTGATAAGAAACTTTTTTTGCATCCATCGCATTTCTGATCTTTGCAAGATACTCTGCATTAGCATCATTGGATCCGCTCTTTCCGCGGGATCCTGTGAATTTATTAAATACAAGACCTTTTCCAAAGAATGCAGAACTGCGTTTTTCAAATACTTCCGCATACATCGGATCATACGCTGCACTTACATCTGAAGACAGCATTCTGGAATTCATCAATGCTCTTCTGACCTTCAGATCTGATTCTCCTTCTGTCATCGCAACAAGCTCTGCCACTGTATTCTCAAAGAATCTGGAATGCATTCCAGTTGCTCCTACACTACCGATTTCTTCCTTGTCTACCAGAATACAGCATGCAGTATGTTCTACTTCTTCCACATCTAACATAGCAAACAGAGAAGTGAATGCACACACGCGGTCATCCTGTCCGTAAGCCAGTACCATACTGCGATCCAAGCCACAGTCACGTGCTTTACCTGCCGGTACAATCTCAAGTTCTGCTGAAAGGAAGTCTTCTTCTTCCATATCATAATATTCTTTCAGAAGACTCATCACATTTGCTTTCACAGCTTCTTTTTCTTTCTTTTCCAGTGTCTCATCCTGCTCAATCGGGCGACTTCCGATCAAAAGATCCAGTTTCTCACCTTCTACAACAGTTGACGCCTTTTTCTCCATCTGTTTAGACGCAAGATGAATCAGCAGATCTGTGATCACAAAGACCGGATCATCTTCTTTCTCTCCGATGCTGACCGGAACTGTTGTGCCGTCTTTCTTCACGATTACGCCATGAAGAGCCAGTGGCAGTGTCACCCACTGATACTTCTTGATACCACCATAATAATGTGTATCAAGGTAAGCAAACTCCTCATTTTCATACAATGGATTCTGTTTCACATCAATACGTGGAGAATCAATATGTGCACCAAGAATATTCATTCCCTCTTCTAATGGCTTTGTTCCCATATGGAAAATCGCAATTGTCTTGTTCATGCACACAGCATAAATCTTATCTCCCGCTTTTACTTTTTCTCCTGATTTTATAATGTCTTTGATATTTCTGTATCCTTGTTCTTCAATTCTCTTTACAGTAAGCTGAATGCACTCGCGCTCGGTCTTTCCTGCATCCAGACAGTTCTTGTAATCTGCATTTATTTTTTCAAGTTTTTCTGCTTCTGCTGCATCATAAGTTGTCCATGCATTTTTTCTTTCCATTTGAATCTCCTCCTGATTTATAATTTTCCTGAAATTTAAGATAATCTTCGTATAAAACTTTTTCGATATTTTATTAATTTTCTGACCTTGCAACTGTCGTTTTAAATTCTCTTACAGGATTCAGATAGCATGCTTAATATATTCTGCTGATACAAATTATTATCCTGCAGTTTAACCCTTTCCATACTCATTTTATGAATAAAAACGAAATTCCCTACAAAACAGAAACGTGCTTCGTTAATCAAATCACGTCATATTGTAGATAATAACAAGTACGCATTGCAAGAATATTTTTCAAGCACACTTTTAAACAGTTGCGACTAACTTATTGTATTTAAGAAAGCCCGGAGCAAATCCACAAGCTTACCTGTGAACTTCCGTCCGGGCTTTTCTTATTTATCCTACCACTCGAATTTCTTCTCGAAGTATGCTTTCAGATCTTCAATCTTAATTCTTTCCTGTTCCATTGTGTCACGGTCACGTACTGTAACTGCTCCGTCTTCCTCTGAATCGAAGTCATATGTTACACAGAATGGAGTACCAATCTCGTCCTGACGACGGTAACGTTTTCCGATGTTTCCACGGTCATCGAACTCACAGTTGTAGTATTTGGATAATTCAGCAAATACTTTCTCTGCACCTTCATTCAGTTTCTTAGAAAGTGGAAGCACTCCAACTTTAACAGGAGCAAGTGCCGGATGGAAGTGAAGTACTGTTCTCATATCCGGTTTTTCTTCTGTTCCAATATTCTCTTCATCATAAGCACTGCAAAGGAAAGCAAGTACTACACGGTCTGCACCAAGTGATGGCTCGATTACATATGGAATGTATTTCTCTTTTGCCTCATCATCAAAGTATGTCAGATCCTGTCCGGATACATTCTGATGCTGAGTCAGGTCATAATCTGTACGGTCAGCGATTCCCCACAGCTCGCCCCATCCGAATGGGAAAAGGAATTCTACGTCTGTAGTGGCTTTACTGTAGAAGGAAAGTTCTTCTTTATCGTGATCACGATAACGTACTTCTTCGTCTTTCAGACCAAGAGAAGACAGCCAGTTCAGGCAGAAGCTCTTCCAGTAATCAAACCATTCAAGGTCTGTATCCGGTTTGCAGAAGAACTCAAGCTCCATCTGCTCGAACTCTCTTGTACGGAATGTGAAGTTACCCGGTGTAATCTCGTTACGGAAAGATTTACCGATCTGTCCGATACCAAATGGAAGTTTCTTTCTGGATGTACGCTGTACATTCTTAAAGTTTACAAAAATTCCCTGTGCTGTCTCAGGACGAAGATATACTGTATTCTTTGCATCCTCTGTCACTCCCTGGAATGTCTTGAACATCAGATTGAACTGACGGATATCTGTAAAATCATGTTTTCCGCAAGTCGGACATGGAATATTGTTGTCATTAATAAATGCTGTCATCTGCTCCTGTGTCCAGCCGTCAACAGAGCTCTCAAGTTCAATTCCATGTTCTGCAGCATAATCTTCAATAATCTTATCAGCACGGAAACGTTCATGACACTCTTTACAATCCATCAGAGGATCACTGAATCCACCAAGATGTCCGGAAGCAACCCATGTCTGAGGATTCATCAGGATTGCACAGTCAACACCAACGTTGTATGGATTTTCCTGGATGAATTTTTTCCACCATGCTTTTTTTACATTGTTTTTCAGTTCTACTCCAAGATTTCCATAATCCCATGTATTGGCAAGTCCGCCGTAGATCTCAGAGCCCGGATATACAAATCCTCTTGACTTTGCAAGTGCTACGATCTTGTCCATTGTCTTTTCAACCATTTTAAGTTCCTCGCATTCTTTTTTCATCTTAATAAAATTAAAATTTCTGTACTGCCTGTTTTCTCAGCATCCAATCACTGTTTCATGTACTGTTCACAATACCTTTGAATCTCTGTGATCTCTATCTGATAAATTGGCAAATCCAAACAGGAACTGCTGCCCATCTTCTTCACTTCGCAGCATCAGCACATCGATGTTTCCTATTATAGCGACTATAACGGCATTTTTCAAGCCTTTTCACCGTATGTCCTGCTGTTCATACATATAAATGTTACTGTTCACAGCATAGCTGTAAACAGTAACGTATCTCGCCATTTAGAATCGCCTTTGGCGATGGGCGAGATACATTCAAGACAATACGTGCATCCTCCATGCCAATCAACGGAGTGATTGACATGGGAGTGAACAGTAACATATAAATCTGATGTTGACAATGCACCTGTATCTCATCAAAAAATGATGAAAAAATACTGTAATATGCACTCCTGCTCACAGCACCTGTATATTCCCACACTATCACATAACTTATTTATTGAAGTTCTTTCTCATAAATTGCTTTATGCTGCCTTTTCTGTTCATACATTATTTCATCTGCACGCTGCATGATTTCTTCGGTTCGAAGTACCTCATGTCCTTCCGGTACATCTGTAATTCCAAAACTGAAACTCTTTGGATATACCCGTGATTTTTCTCCGCTGAATTCTTTCAGGATCTCCTCAAATTTTTCCTGTGCAATTTCCCTTGTGCATTCTGGAAGCACTACACAGAATTCGTCGCCGCCGATTCTGACAAACAGATCTTCCGATCTTATATACTGCTTCACCGTGTTTGCAAAATGGCACAGATACCAGTCACCTTCTTTATGCCCAAATTTATCATTAATATATTTCAAATGATCTAAATCACAGTAGCAGAACGCAAACTGTTCTCCGGTATCAAGGAGCTCTTCCATCTTTTCCTGAAACAGGTGACGGTTTCCAATTCCGGTCAGCATGTCTCTGTATGCCTCTTTCTCCAGCTCTTCTTCTCTTCGTTTTTCTGCTGTTACTTCTCTGATAATATGCGCAAA
Source organism: uncultured Mediterraneibacter sp. (assembly GCF_934309415.1). Classification (GTDB taxonomy): domain Bacteria; phylum Bacillota; class Clostridia; order Lachnospirales; family Lachnospiraceae; genus Mediterraneibacter. The sequence continues at coordinate 66,272 of NZ_CAKRDI010000014.1, read as the reverse complement.
AGCTTTCTTTCCCTGCCATTCCATAACTGCAGTGATGATCTTATAATATCTGTGGTCAGATTTTTCAGCCTCCCAGGTCCATTCATAAGATTTTTCTTTATGTTTCTTTCTTCGTTCTTTCTCTGTTGCTTTCAGACAAATACCGTAAATCTCTCTCGTCTTTGGATCTACGTCGATTGCCTGATTGCAATATAAGATTTCTTTTCCATCCGCACTGGTTACGAGAACCTCTTCTTCACTTCTTGCAATCAGTTCCATCAGAAGCTGATTATAACCTTCCATCATATTCGCATGCATCTTTTCACGCTCTGCTTCCTGACGTAAAGACATTTCTCTTTCTTTCAGCTGATGAGTCATAGTATTAAATGCTTCTGAGAATTCTCCCAAATAAGATACTGTCTGCGAATAATCTCCTTTGGCTACCTGTTTTGCCTGCCAGGTCAGATGATTCAGATTTGCATGGATATTCTTTAGATTCTCGCACAGAAAATTCTCTCTTTCCGGCACTTCCACTGAAAGATTACCTTTGGACAGAGCAGCCGAATATACCTTCATCTCTTTGACTGCCCTTTCCAGATATTGAAGTCCCAGTCCCAGTTTCTGATAAGGTTCATCCAGTTCATTTACATCCAGTGTCTGTACTTTTGGATCATACAGAATTCCCCGCAGATACTCGAACAATGCTTCACAGTTCTTGTCTTTCATTGCTTTATTCCTTTAACTCTGTTGTTTCTTTTACATTTGCGTGAAAACGGCAGACGCGATCTCCCGTCGCCCAACAGTCCACTTCTACTGCTGTATATTCTTTACCTGAATACACTGACAGAATGCCTGAAATAAATCCTTCATCATAATTGCACACAGTCTCTCCAAGAATCGGAAGTCCAGAACAGTCTGCGTCCTCTGCTACTGTCAGAATAATTTTTCCACTTTCTTCATCTACTTCTTCAATTCTGAGAACCCCGATCTTCATCTCCTGCATCTTTTTCTGTAATTCGCCGACAAACTGATCCAGCGGCTGATCCAGATTCAGAAGTCTCTTTGCAAAAAACTCACCCGCTTTGCGTCCGGCTTTACGGAAAATGTCAATCTGTTCTTCTTTTCCATAACGCTTAATCAATTCATCTTTCAATGAATACTCCAGAAGTCTGTATACAATCACCGGGAGCTCCGCGCCAAGATTTCCTCTGCTTTCTTCATCATATTGTAAATACTCTTCAAATGTGATCTGTTTCTTCTCGGCCATAAAAATGTTTTCTTCCATTGTTTCCGACTTCCTTTCCCGGCATCATTATATAAGTTGTGTTTCTCACACAACCGACATACTATATCTATTATAGCATGGAAAAATGTCCGATTCAATGAAAACTCCACTTGAAAACAATTACTGGATTCAAACATAATTTCTTCAAAAAAATGTACTGAAAAACGTCATTTTTTAATCCCTAAGTCCCTGTTCTTTTGATGCACGCTGTGCGTACTCAGACAGTTGCTGTAAATATTCTTTATCATCATCTACCAGTGCAATCCGTACTTTATTTTCGGCCATTGATATTTATACTTTCACGTGTTATTATATATTTTATATTAATTTAAATAATACATTTAACCGGGAAACCGGGGGACGTGCTGCACCCGTTCCGAGCCTGGCGGAGGTGGTGCTATATGAGTACATACGAGGAATTGCAAATTATACTTACTACAGCTTTACTTATTGTAGCAATTTTGACTTACACACATAAAAAATAGCCGTCCTGACTTTGGCGAGTAGAGACAGCTATTTGCAAAACATATAAAACAATTCGCCGGAGCGGGTAAGTAGTAGTTACCTTCCGGCTTTCCTGTTAAATGTATTATATGTCATCTCCTACAAAATGTCAATCACACTCAAATCAGTGTCTCCAGAATCTCCAAAGATTTAAATTCTTTATCCACGTACATTTTCATCAGCCGTTCCATCACTCTTGCAAGTTTATCCAATACTTCCTGTTTTACATTGAAAGTATATAGTTTCTCGACCTTACTGGATTCTATGTACTGCATGGTATACAGTGTTGAATTGTCAAGCAGCATCCCATCTCTGACTTCTCCGTCACATTCATTGCAGACCAGTCCGCCTTTTGCCGCACTGAACACTGCCGGTCTTGTACTGTCTCCACACTGTACGCACTGGAACACCTGTGGTCCCTGTCCATTGATTGTCAGTGCTTTCAACTCAAAAATAGAACGAATCAACTGATTTGGTATATGTGGATTCGTCAGCGCACGCATCGTCTGATACAGCAGTTTCAGAAGTTCTCTTTCATCGCTATATTCTTTTGCATAATAGTTCGCAATTTCAAGAAAATAGAATCCATAATACGCACCAATCACATCTTCTCTTAATTCCGAGAAATAATTTGTCACATTCACGGATTGAATTGTATAGGAAGATCTTCCCTCATACATTGTGAACTCAGCAAATGTGAATGGATTCACTGCCCCGACCAGTGGACTGTTCGGTCTTCTGGAGCCTTTTGCAAACGCTGAAATTTTCCCCTGTTCTTTTGTCAGTATTACAATTCTCCGGTCATATTCCCCTACCGGTGCTGCCGCAAGCACCATTCCTGTCAGTACGATCTGATTCACTTTGCGCCTTCTTTCTACTATTATCAGCATCTGTTGTATCTCTACACTTCTGCTTTGTCTGATCTTGCTCTATCTCTTGATTCTCTTCATCCAGATCATCTTCTGCTCTGTAGCTTAGATAATCTTCTATTTTTCCTGTCATTAGAAATTGATTCCAGTATATCTCCTGCATCGTGTCACCTCGTCCTGTGTATTTCCTGCTCTTTCCCTGTTATTATTTCTGTTCATTCTTTCAAAAATCTATCTGAGAATGAAAACGATATACACTTAGATTTCCCGATTCCAATGTAAGATATACTTTGCAAAAAATGCCAGTAAGACTCTGTATCAACCACCTTACCTTGATCCATCATCCACACTGGCATTTATCATAACATTATTTTCTTATTTTGTGAACCTCTGTTGCTATTTTATCCCTGAGTGTGTTACTGTTCACATTACTGTTCACAGCATAGCTGTAAACAGTAATGTATCTCGCCATTTAGAATCGCCTTTGGCGATGGGCGAGATACATTCAAGACAATACGTGCATCCTCATAGCTGCAAACACCTTCCAATCTTCTCTCCCATCTTCACCAGCGTCTCATACCCTTTCTCACTGTTCTGAAGCAGCTCCTGATCCACTTCCACTTTTCCCGGTTCTGTCATAAGAACAACTGTTGAGCCACCAAATTCAAACATTCCCTTTTCTTCTCCCCGTAGAACCATTGCACGGCCCTGATCATGGTTGTTAATTTTGCCAACCATCAACGCACCTACTTCCATCATCAAAACCGTACCAAATTCTTCGGTCTTTAAAAGGCAATATTCTCTTGTGTTCATCTTGTAAATCGGCACATGATCATTCGCTACCGGATTTACAGTATGAAACACTCCCTGAATCTTACGCTGGGGAGACTTGATTCCGTCTGCCACATAACAATATCTGTGATAATCATCCACAGTAAGTCGGAGAATATATGCTGTTCCACCGTAATATCTCTCCGCTATCTTTTCGTCTTGTAAAAGACTCTTTACCGTATACTCTGTCTGTTTGATATGAAAGATTCCGTCTTTTTTGATCGGACAGACTGTTGCTTTCCCATCGCACGGACTAATCAGTACTTCTTTTCTTCTGTCTGTCGGACGCTCTTTCGCTTTAATTTTTCTCGTAAAGAAATCGTTATAAGATTGATATTCTCTTTCTTCATATAATGAAAGATCAATATGATTGTTTCTGATAAATGAAGGAATCAAAACCTTTGAAATTCTGCTGTCCATCAGTCCTCCAACTGTACGTGACACTTTTGGAGCCAGAAGCGGTTTCAACATCATTCTGGTCAATGTATGCCCATACAGGAATGAAAGCATCTTATCCTGTCCTGTACTCTTTTCCATTCCTATTCCATCTCTGTCCACATAGTACATTTCTTTTCCCTCCATTTTCCTCTTTCCGATCTAATTTATCAAGACTTATCCACCCAATCTCTATAGTTTTTCTCAGAATACGCCAAATTGATGTTTATAATATATATATTGTATTTATCCTATTGTCTAAGTTACATACCTGGAAATCCGTAATTTATATTTCACTTTTATCTTATAAATTATATCCGTTCTATCTTTCATGATCCTGTATGTTACTTAGAGAAATCTGCATTTCAAAGTCCACAAAACTGCTGCCGACACAATTCCAACAAGCACAGCCAATGTAGAATTCTTCGGTTTCCGCAGTTTAAAATTTGTAATAAAAAGAATTCCGATCAGCAACACAACTGCATGCAGCGCGATCCTGAAATCACATTTTAAAAATGGACGGAACACAACTACAATTGGAAGTGCGATCGCCATCGATGTAATTGGAAGTCCCTGATAACACTCTCTTTTTTCATCGGTCTCGCTCTGTCTGCATTCCTCTGTCACATTAAACCATGCAAGTCGGATCAGTCCTGCCAGCACATAAAACATAAGAATTGCAATTCCGATCACACCTTTCATTCCCATACAATAACAGATCAGTGCAGGTCCGACACCAAAACAGACTATATCACATAAAGAATCAATCTGAATTCCAAATCTCTTTTCCTGTTCTGTCCGGTCTTTCTTCGTCCTTGCTATTTTCCCGTCAAACATATCACACAGCCCTGACAGTGCAAGGCAAAGAACCGCCAGATCCAGATGTCCGTTCAGTGCCAGCATCATGCCCCCGATGGAAATCATCAGACTGATATATGTAAGTACCACTGTATAATCGTAAACCCCTAACATTTTATTTCCCCCTGTTTTCTTATGCTTTTCTCTTCTTTACTTTTTCTGTTACGTCCGATTGTAAAATTCGCCACGATTGTCAGTATGGCACTGATAAATAATTCCGTATAATAACCAAGACCTCTGCTTAAGATCATTCCCGGAAGCAGCAGTTTGCTTCCAAATACCGGAACAAAAATCATCAGGAACAGTTTTTCACTGATTCCCATTCCTCCCGGAAGAGGAAGCATATCTACCGATACCGAAATTACTGACTGCAGAAGGATGACCACTGCTGCGTTCATTCCGGACAGTCCGAATGCCTTGTAGACGAACCAGGTCGCTGTAAATAATGCAAATCTCTGAAATATCGTGATTGCAAATACATTGACCAGCACCATCATATGGTCTTTCAGATATACCGCTGTCGCCCGGTACTGATCCATGGATGCATTTAATTTTTCCAATCTGGAAGTTTTATGCCGCATCAGATGCATTTTGTCCAATAATTCCATTCCTTTTACAAGAATCGCACGTGCAAGCACCGGATGAAATACCAGAATCAACATGGAAGTCACACAGAACACATTCAGTCCAGTTCCAAGATAAAAAATATGCCGGATATTATATAAATGTTCTCTTATAAATCCCTGCCCGAAAAGCGTCAGCGCAACTCCGATCACAACCAACACCAGCTTGTAAGTAATCGTGACAATCATCAGTACAAGTGTTGATACCGGAATCGGTATTTTCTCTTTTTTCATATAATAGATCTGCGCCGGCTGACCTCCTGATGCCGACGGCGTAATACAACTGAAGAAAAATCCCACGGAAGAAAATAAAAAACAGGTCCATTTCTTCAGATGGATTCCCAGTGTATGCATCATATAGAATATAATGATGGATTCTCCCCAGATGAAGATAACTACGCAGGCAACCCCCGGAAGCAACCACCATAAATTCACTGTTTTTAATATTTTTACTATTTCCCCAAGATCTTCTCCATGGAATACGCCATAAATTGTTCCAGCAAATACTAACAGCAGAAACAAAACATTGAAGATCATTTTCCTTTTATTTTCCATGCTTTTCTTTTCCTGATTATATCTTTATCTTAATTTCTTTTTTATATTAAGATGTGTCTGCAACTGCCTGCTTTCTTACGTATTTTAATGTTTTATTTGGTCTTCAAATTTCTTCGATAACATACATACCATTTTTTGATAAATCTTCCATCCATTCGTATGGCAACTCACAAACCATGTAGCCTCTGCCACTGCAACTCCGCCAATTATATCTACAAACACATGCTGCTTTGTCGCAAGTGTTGAAACAAATACCATCACAGCAATCACCTTTGATATCCATTTATACCATCCCGGTATCCGTTCATCCCCTCTTAATCCTATGCAGCAGAACCAGCTTGCCATACAATGAATTGATGGGAAAAGATTCACCGGTGCATCTACCTGATATAAAAATCGCATTCCCTGTATGAAGATTCCATCTCCTGCAAGTTCTGGCCGTGTATTCGTCGTTGGAAAAAATACAAAAAACAACAGGCAGACAATTCGTGCGTAAAAATCAGCTGTAAAAAATTGATATTTCTTTTTCTCTTCCCGCAAGGCGACAATCACATAATTCACAATCCAGAAAATATAACAACCAAAATAGATGATAAGAAACACCGGCATCAGCGGTACTTGTGAATCCACAGGAAGTGACAGATCATGAAATTTCCTGTCACCTGTCAATCTGGGAGCTCCCCAGTATACAACTGAATTCACAAGAAATGTAATTGCCAGTGGCAACAGGATCTCTATTCTTTTCTTCCAGTTCATTTTCCTGATTTCTTTCAGCAATACCTATACATCCTTCTCTAATATTATGATATGAGTGTCAAAAGGTCTTTTGCCACTCATTTGATACCCCGGATTGCTCCGCAGCTATGCTGCTCCCGCAATCCTGCAAACATTCGAAATCCGCTGATTTACTGCGTAAATCGCTACTTTCTCATGTTTGGCGTGTCCCAAGTTCAAAAGCCTTATCGTGTAAACACGAACGGCTTTTTGACCTTTTGACACTGGTATCATATTATTTCTTCTTAGAGTCTTATATCATTCTATCTCATAATTTCAGAATAACAATAGACTTTGGCATTTCTTAAAAGAAAAAGTGCCATTCTTTAAGGAACAGCACTTTTTTCTTTAGAAATTCTTCAGATTTAAATCAAATGCAGCGTCGGAATTACATTTCGTCTTCCCGGTATCCAAAATTTTTCATCATATAATCGCTGTCTCTCCAGTTCTTCTGAACTTTCACCCACAGCTTCAAATTCACTTTACAGTCCAGCATGCGCTCAATCTCATATCTTGCAGTACTTCCGATCTTTTTCAACATGCTTCCCTGTTTTCCAATAATAATTCCTTTGTGTGAATCTCTCTCACAGATAATCGTTGCATCAATGTGGCATACTTTTCGGTTCATTTTCATCTGGTCTATTGCAACCGCAATTCCGTGCGGAATCTCTTCATTCAGACTGTGCAGTGCTTTCTCACGAATGATTTCTGCAACAATCTGACGTTCCGGCTGGTCAGTCACAGTATCTTCATCATAGAACTGCGGACCATACGGAAGATATTTCAGAATCACCTTTACAAGTTCATCTGTATTGTCTCCGCTTCTCGCTGATACCGGAACAATCTCAGCAAAATCATATTCCCTGCGATATGCATCGATAAAAGTAAGAATCTCTTCTTTCTTCACCATATCGATTTTGTTGATTACAAGAATGACCGGTGTCTTCACCTTTTTGAGCTGTTCAATAATATGCTTTTCACCAGCTCCGATAAAGGTAGACGGCTCTACCAGCCAGAGTACTACATCCACTTCATTCAGAGAACGCTCTGCGATATTTACCATATATTCACCAAGCTTATTCTTAGCTTTATGAATACCAGGTGTATCTACAAATACGATCTGTCCTTCTTCAGTAGTAAGTACTGTCTGAATTCTGTTTCTTGTTGTCTGCGGTTTATTCGATGTGATCGCGATCTTCTGTCCGATCAGACGATTCATCAAAGTAGATTTTCCCACATTCGGTCTTCCGATTAATGTGACAAATCCGGATTTAAAATTTTCCTGCATATAATTTCCTTTCTTATCAGAAGAGATTCACATTTTCTGCGAAACCTCTTCTTTTCTGTCTTGTATTTCAGAACATATTCCAACCAGTGTTAATCAACTTTAATTATTTAAACTGACCAGAGCCTGTCTGGCGTTTCCCACATAGCTATCTTCTACATGTTCATCTTCACAACCAATTACTATGAACATAAGCTACATTAAGAAAGCGTCTTCACTTCCATAAACATCTCTTTCTGTTCTTCAATCTTCTCTTCACTTCCGATGACACAGAGTTCTCCGGCATCCAGTACTGCCTGAAGTACTCCTGCCAGTGCGCGGATATCTGCCTGCTGTGCATCCAGGATCTGATTTCTTTCCTTCTTGATCATTTCTGCTGATACGTGATTCATATAAAGATTCATAGATCTTGCACCTTTTGCAGCCGGATTCATCGGACGGTCAATATTACTGATTGTTCCAATGATGAACTTATTCATATCTCTGTCATCTACATTGAAGTTTTTCAGATAATCAACAACTCCTTCGTAGATTTCCATTGTTTTCTCAAGATTCGGATCACGGTAAGATACCAGATATCCTTCTCCGATACGGTTAAAGTTACTCATGCATCCATAAGCTCCACCTTTGACACGGACATTCTGCCACAGATAATCATAGCTTAAGATCACTTTCAGAATCTGTAATGCTCCTGTATATTCAGCACCTCCGTCAATGAAGTTACCGGTTCTTGCCACATACTGAACCTTGGAAGATGTCTTGAATCCTTCATTCCGTTTTACACAATGAATTACACAATTTGTCTCTTCGCCTTTTACTTCTGTATGAAGTGTATCTGCAATCTTTGCAAATGCTTCCTCCATCGGTGCAAGTCCGCTCTCAGAAGATGTGTAGCTGATCATCAGATTGTCCTTGCGGAAGATTTTCTCTGCAATCTTCTTCAGATTCGCAATCAGCATCTCTTTCTTCTCATCAAAGTTCTCTTCCAGATCTTTTACTACTTCATAGAAACCGATTCCATCTGTATCATCTTTAAACTTGGCAATCGGAGAAGTATAGGACAGTGATCTGAGTGCTGCCGTAGTATGTCCGGAAGACAGGAAGGACATCTGCAGTCTGGATTTTAACATCGCTAAAATCTCTTTCAGACGCTTCTCATCTCCGAGATCAGATTCCATCAGGATTTCTCTCATCATAGAGAACAGTACATCCATCTTCGGATACAGCGCTTTACCTTTGATCTCAAATGTCGCGCGGAAATCTTTCTCTTTCACTTTCGTCACATCTGTGTAAAGTTCCAGAGATGTTCCGATTCCACCGGTATGCACATTGATCTCATTGAACAATTCACCATACTCATAGTTCTTTGTATTGATAATTCCAAGTACGCTCTGAAGGATTCCCGCATACGGAAGCAGTTCTTCTTCAATTTCTGAAAGATCAAACATCATTGTTGCATAGCCGATTCCATTGGTCTCAACTTCATGGTGTACTATCTTCACACCACTTGTCTCCATCTCTTTATTGTAAATTGGCGCAATTTCCCTGGAAATATCTTCACGTCCAAGTACCGGGATCTTTGCCAGATCTTCCGGTGCGGATTCTTCTTCCTGATACTCTTCCAGCTCTTTTGTTTCCTTTACAAGTTCCTCAATTTCTTCTTTGGAGAGACTATCTTTATACGCCTGCAGTTTATCTGCAAGCTCTTTATCCATTCTTGCTGTACGTCCACGCTCCGGTTTAATGATTACAATAGAACCATGTGTATTATCCAGCAGATATTTCTGAATCAGTTCTTCAAAATATCCTGTCTCTACCTGTTCTTTTAAGAACTCGAACGTTGGGATCGCTTTCATATGAATAAATGGTTTTTCCTCATCATACAGCCAGCTGTCAAATAACTGCAGTCCATACATCAGACCACGCGGATAATTTCCAAAGTCTGCCTCACGGAAACGGAACTCGTGATAGTTGATTCCGGCACGCAGAGCTTTCTTATTGATACCATTTTTCACGATATCTTTTAATGTATCTTCAATAACCTTGATAAATTCTTCTTTCTGTTCTACATTTGCATTCTTTGTAACGACAGAGAAAATTGGCTGATAAACTCCGTTATCATAAGATCCTGATACATCTTTTCCGATTCCTGCATCGATCAGCGCTTTCTTCAGCGGTGCACCCGGTGCGGAGAGAAGTGCATAGTCCAGAATCTCAAATGCAAGATACAGCTTCTCATCCAGTGTGGTTCCTACTACTTTATTATAAGAAAGATATGTGTTATCCTCTTCACTTTCCTCACTTGCGATAGAATACTCCTGCACCACTTCTTTCATCTCTGTAAATGGTTTCTGCAGATGGATCTCGGAATCAACTGGCTCATTATCAAATTCTGATAAATACTTCTCATCCAGCCATTTTAATTTTTCTTCCATATCCATATCACCGTACAGATAAATATAACTGTTGGACGGATGATAATATTTTCTGTGGAAATCAAGGAACTGCTCATAAGTCAGCTCCGGGATCACTTCCGGATCTCCACCGGATTCTACTGCATAGGCTGTGTCCGGGAACAGAGAATTCAGAACTACACGGTCAAGCACTCCTTCCGGAGAAGAGAATGCACCTTTCATCTCATTGTAAACAACTCCACTGATCGTCAGTTCTCCATCCGGGTTATCCAGTTTGTAGCTCCATCCTTCCTGGCGGAATGTCTTATCATGCTGATAGATATTCGGATAGAACACTGCATCCATGTAGACATGCATCAGGTTTTGGAAGTCCTTGTCATTGCAGCTTGCTACCGGATAAACTGTCTTATCCGGATATGTCATTGCATTCAGGAATGTATTCAGAGATCCTTTTACCAGTTCTACAAATGGATCTTTTACCGGGAATTCTTTTGATCCGCACAGAACGGAATGTTCCATAATATGCGGAACTCCTGTACTGTCAGACGGTGGTGTACGGAATCCAATGGCAAATACTTTATTCTCGTCATCATTTGACATAAGAAGCACTCTTGCCCCACTCTTCTTATGCTTTAAAAGAATTCCTTCTGACTTCAGATCTGATAAATCTTCTGTCTGGATTACTTCATATGTCTTCAGATCATATATACTCATATTTTCTTTCTCCTTGCTTTTTCATTTATAGCTACTGTTCACTCCCATAATAATGCTTCATTAGTTATCACAGAAGATGGACGTTTGAACTAATAACTATTTTATATAAGATTTTCGACAATTTGCTGTGTAAATCGCTACTTCTTAGTATATCCGATTTAGAGCATAAATACAAGAAAGGGATGAAAGCATTTCACCTTCCCATTCATCCAAAATAAAAATAAACTGGGCATTCTCATGTTCTGCATAAATATCCAATAAAACATCTACTGCATATTCATCTTCCTCCAGTTCAATCTCTGGATATACACGTTTTAAATCTTTTATCAGTTTTTTCTCTATACGTTTTATATATTGTACATAAGATGTACAGCCACCTGAAACATCGTTGAGGAAAATGGAAATCACCGCATATTTATTTCTATATTTTTCGTATCCGTTTATCGTTGAAATTTTCCGTTCTTCAAAAAGTTCCCTGGAATCACAGGCTCTGGAAAAAAAGGCAGCAATCATATTTGCCATAACCGTTTTTCAAAAACGTCTTGGCCGGGTAACACTTTAAATAGCAGAAAGGTCCTTTCCTGTAAAAAACGAATGTGTTGACGTTAAGCACATCTCTTACTTACTCGATAAATACAAAGAAGACAGAAATAACGTTTGTATTTACGCTTTTCCTGTCTTCTAAACTTCTAATTACACTATCTATCTCTTAACCTATTTCCAAACTTCTTCCGCAATCTCTTTGACAAGTTTGAGTTTTGACCACTGTTCTTCTTCTGTCAGTTTGTTTCCGATCTCACAGGAAGCGAAACCACACTGAGGGCTTAAGTATAAACGATCCAGCGGTACATATTTCGCTGCTTCGTGAATTCTTGCAATAACCTGCTCTTTATCTTCAAGCTCTGGTCTCTTTGTTGTTACCAGTCCGAGAACGACTTTTTTATCTCCTGCTACTTTCGCAAGTGGTTCAAATCCGCCGGATCTGCTGTCATCATATTCCAGATAATATGCATTTACATTTTCCTCTCCAAAGAGCAGGTCTGCTACGGAATCATAAGCTCCTGAGCTGAAAAATGTGGAATGATAATTTCCTCTGCACACATGTGTGTTGATCACCAGATCTTCCGGTGCCTGTTCTACAACCTGATTGTTTAATTCCAGTAGAAGTTTCTTATAATTTTCCAGATTTTCTCCTGTTCTTCCTGTCAGTGCAACAGCCATTTTCTTGTCAACCATGCCGCCCCATACGCAGTCATCAAACTGAAGATTTCTGCATCCTGCTGCATAGATTTCCTGAACAAATTCTACATATGCCTTGATTACATCCTCTGCAAATGCTTCCTCTGTTCCATAGATTTCAAGTGTTCTTGCAAGCTGATCTGCACCTGTAAAATATGCATAGAACTGTCCCGGAGATGGAATTGTCTGCTTTGCTACTGTATTCTCATCTTCCAGTGCTTTTACGAATTTGAAATGCTCTACAAATGGATGATTTTTTACAGAGATCTTTCCTGTCATATAAGTATCATCGATCATTGCTGCTTCTGCATCAAATGTTGTATTTCCTTCTACTGTCTTCTGATGCTCGATTCCTTCAAATCCCCACATGAAATCCAGATGCCATGTGGCTCTTCTGAACTCTCCGTCTGTAATTACATGATATCCCAGTTCTTTGATCTTGCTGACAAGTTCACGGATACATTCATCCTCAACTGCGGTAAGCTGCTCTTTGCTGACTATTCCTTCTTCGAATCCTTTTCTCGCATCTTTTAATTTCTGTGGGCGTAAAAAGCTTCCTACAAAATCGTATCTAAATGGTGTATTCATTCTGTTTTCCTCCAATTATAATTCTTTTCATATTTTTTCTGAATCTGGTTTTTACTTTCCTGAAGTCATTTGAAATACCTTCAACCAGAGCGTGTATGAAAAATACTTTCTCCAAGCTGCATGCCACATCTTGCAATGTATTTTTTCTTCTCACAAATTGTTTTTTAGCTTTTTGATTAATGAATTCATTATAATCGATTCTTTTGATTCTGTATAATACAGAAAAATAGTGGTTTGCCATAGTTTCAAACTATAGCAAACCACCAGATTTTTCAACATAATTTCTTGTAAAACATAAGTTTTTCACATTCTTCTTAAAATATCAACAAACATAATTACTACTCGTAAGAAACTTATAAGTCTAAATCACGCTCTACCTCTACAATGTCATTTTTATCCGTTTCTTATTCTCTATACTCTATAACATCCTCAAACTTTTTTCTCGGTCTTGCTATTGGTTGTTCCTCTGGATATCCTACCGTAACTGCACCAATTAACTGTCCTTCTGATTGAATTACTTCCATTAGATCATCATATGCAAAACATGTATTTGCGATCCATAATGTTCCAAGTCCCATTTCTGTTGCTGTCAGAATCATATTTTCTATCGCAGCACCAATGGACAGGGAATCGCATATTTCAGATAGTCTTCTGTCAGAATCAATCGGTTCATATGGGGATTGTCCATTCGTATTCATCACAATGATTACAACCGGCGCTTCTCTCATGATCTGCAGTGTATGAAAAGCATCCGGTAAGCCAAATCCTGATTTCGGAAGTAAATTATGCGTCAGTTTCTCTTTTTCCAGGCCTCTCTCCATCGCTTCAAGCAGACGGATTTTCTCATTGCCTTTATATACAATATATTTCCACGGCTGACGATTCTTCGCAGACGGTGCGAGAACTGCCGCTTTTATAATTGTTTCGATTTGTTCTCTGCTTATGTCCTGGCTGCTGTATTTTCTGATACTTCTTCGTTTACTTATTGCATCGATCATATTACTTTCTCCACTGATTAATTCATTTTTATACTTTTTCATTCCAATATTTTCTTCTGCATCGTGGCAATCCTCACGGCTGCCGCCATTCCTCCATCACCATAAGAGGGACTTTTCATAGACTCATCAGATGCATCACTCAGCTTCTGATCCTTTGCCAATGTATTGCAGATTTCGCTTTCCCAACCATAAAGTCTGTTCATTGATACCGACTCCAAAATCCCAAAGGTATGCATCCAGGACGATGCTGCAATCATGGACGGATCTTTCTGCATACATTCTCTTACTTTTTCAATGTACTTGGGTTCAAGTCTGTCATCCCCATCAAATACCAGAACCATAGCAGTCTCTGTCCTGCGGATTCCTGCATTTCTTGCAGCCGATACGCCTCTATTTTCCTGTCTTACTATACAAACCGGAATCGGAATCTCTGAATCACTCTGAATTTCTTTTAAAATCTGAATGGATGCTTCATCTGTTGAACCATCATCCACAATGATAATCTTTGACGGCAACATCGTCTGATTACACAATGAATCTACTGCTTCACGAACCATCTCTCCCTGATTATAACTTGTAATAACCGCCTGTACATCTTCTGCAATATTTTGTATTGTCTGCATATTTATTCCCCTCTGCTTCGCAACAGAATCCGAAGCTCAAACTAAAACCGGTTGCTTTTCAGATTAGCTATCGTTGTTCCACTATATTTTTCTGTACATTTCTAATTCATCTCTCTACATATTTTCTATGTAAAACAACTTGCTTATTACGTTTCAGTATATCTGATTTTATTTACAAATACAAGAAGAGCAGGGGACTGTGATTTTCTCACTTCGCCTGCTCTATTGCCATTCACACTATTTTATGTATTCTTTTACTAAGTCCACAACTTCCAGATTTTTCTCTCTTATATTGTCGTCCCTTTCCATCTCTTCTATTGTCATCCAATAGTAATGTTTTCCATTTATTTCAAAGTTAGCTTTTTTTAATTCATCCGGGAAACTATTCACATGCATTTCATATAATCTGTGATTATATATTCGCATTTCCTGATGACTGACTGAATATTTTTCCTGTACTCTTGATGTTATATAATTACAGATTATGCTATGACTATCAATATTTAAATCTGCCGAAACTTGTTCTTTCAATGCAGCTTCATTATTTCTGTCCTGAGTTTTATAATTCAAAAATAATTTACAATCCCATCTTTCATCATAATAAACAAGATAACTATTTTCTTTCTCATTTTTTATAGCTACAAGTGAATGATTATGTTGAATCATGTTCAAACTTTCAATATCTTTAAGTAATACTTCATGATCATATTTATTTTTTTTCATTTCCGAAACATCTTTCCCAATTTTTAAGCAATAAACTATTCCAATTAAACAAAAAATAGTCTTTAAAACTATTCCTAATCCCCGAATTCCTAATAGATCATCATAACTTGCCGTAATCACTGAAAGTAAAAAAGAAATTCCAGCAATTATTGTATCAACAGTTACTTTATTCCCAATAAGATCTCTTTTCTTCTCTAACAGCAAAGCCAAATCTTTTTCATCTATTAATAATCTCATAATTCGCCGTTTCCTTCCCTCACTTTCATTTTCTAATATCAAACAGTTTAACATATCATGCCCAACCACACAAGTTATTCTTTCTACTACTATATTTTATATTTACAATCTTTCAACCAGATTTTCTCCAACCTCATCCATCACTTTCATCACATCCTGAATCTGTTCCCCGGTTATCCCATCCAGATGGAATCCACCGGTGCATACAGTTACACATCCTGTTTTACTGCAAATCAGTTCTGCCAGTTTTCTACATAAAAATTCATCCTTATGCCCTATCAGATTCAGAACTGAAGCTGTTGCGCTGATACTCCCGTCACCAGTAAGCGAAGGGCGCGGTACTGCCTGTACAACACAGCCAATATGTGGCGCACTGCCGCCTTCAAGGCAAATCAAAATATCTTTCCCGATTTTCCCTGCACTGACTTTCAACTTTGAACCGGCTGCTTCTCTTTCTAACTCTACAGTCCATTCCATCTTCTGTACTCCTTTGCCTCAATCCCAAATGGCTCCAGTAATTTTGCTGCAATATGATACGTCATCTCCTTAATGCTCTCCGGCATATGGTAAAACGTCATCATTGGCGGGATAATCCGCACTCCCGGAATCATTGCCAGTTCCTGAAGATTACGAAGATGAATCGCACTCAAAGGAGTCTCTCGCGCGGCAAGTACAAGAGGACGCTGTTCCTTGATCGTCACATCTGCCGCACGTAGAACAAGGTTATCCGCATATCCGCTGTGAATTCCGGCAATTGTCTTCATGCTGCATGGAACAATCAACATTCCCTCTGTCTTGAAAGAACCACTGGCTGGTCCTGCACCGATTTCTCTGGGATCAAATACATGATCCGCCAGTTTTTCAACTTCTTCTACACTTATTGGCGTCTCATGTTCCAGTGTCAGCTTTGCACTGTCTGTCATGATCAGATAAGACTCAAAGTCTTCCTGCTCCTGAATTAACTTAAGACACTGAATCAAAATCGGCAGTCCACTCGCTCCGGTTGCTCCTATGATAATTCGCTTTTTCATCTCTCTTATTTCTCCATTATATTTTACAAATTTAAAATCATTCCGCTACATCATTTTCTAAACAATCATCTTATATATTTATCTGTAAATCCAAACATCTCACAATCCATGTAGTATTTTATCTGAATAAAAACGTATGGCAAATTACATTAACCGAATATAAAACAAATATTACACAAAATAAGACCTGACAATCATAAAATGTTTTTTCAGAAAATCTTGTAACTAATTTTATTTTAAACCACAATATGCAAGGGTTAATGTTCAAAGGTAACCTGTAAACATTAACGTGCAAGGAGCCTTGTCATCGCCCCTTGCACACATATTTTTTATTCTTATTTTCTATTTACAGATTTCATCAATCCATGCAAATAACTCTTCCAGATCATAATCTCCTGCATGTGGCACATTCCATGGTGAATGGTAATCCACTTCACAGCCTGCTTCTCTTAATTTTAATGTCAGCATTGCTGAAATTGCAAGTGATGTATCTCTGTCGCATTCTCCATGACGAATTCGGAAATATTTCGCTGTATCTGCCTTTTCATCCGCAATGTAATACATCGGATTCATCATTTTAATAACCAGCTCTTCCGCCTTATCCCCATCACATGTAGTGTTCTGAACGCTGTACTCTGTGAAATGTCTGCAATTTTCCTCTGCATTTCCAAAGAGATCATTTTCCGGACTGTCAAGTCCTAAAGCATCAAATGCCGGTGCAGTCTTCATGCGGGTTATATCTCTGACATAAGCCTCAAAATCCATTCCTGTCACTTTACCATTTTCAATAGTCAGCCACTTCTTAGCCTGTGCAGGTTCCGGAGCCGGTCCAGGTCCCATCTTTACCGGGATTGGATGATCTATGGAATTCTGTGCAGACTCCATAACAATCTTCTTTACATAATCTTTGAAGCTTCCGTTACCATCCGCATCCAGTGTCAGTTCTGTTCCCTTCTCGTCTTTCAGATTCAGACTGTTTACATATTCAGGGAAAAGCTTTCCTTCCTCTTCTGACACTTTGATCTGTTCTACTGACATCACTCCATCTACCGGTGTGAAAGAAGGTCTTCCCCCCTCTGCCATCTGCATATGCATTCGATGATAATCATTTACTCCCCGAAACTCCCACTCATATGCCATATCTGCATGATCCAGATTGGTAATCGGACAATAACAGGAGGCTGCAAAGACTTCATCTGAAGCATCTGCTGCGCCAAGTTCTTTCAGATAAGATTCATAATCCGGATGATTTCCTGTTGCTCCCATCAAGGATGATAAAGCGCCTCCTGCACTTGTTCCATTTGTGATGATTTTGCTTTCATCTCCCGGAAGTTCTTTACTGAAATAATGCAGATATCTGACTGCTGCTTTGTAGTCTACAATGCATGCCGGTGCTTTGCCGTTATATTTTCCTTCTTCATCTTTCTGCACTCTGCCTCGAATTGCCGGTGCTGCCACCACATATCCATGCTGCAGTGCACGGAAGATGGAATTAATTTTCCCTTTTTCAAATTTATGATAACCTGGCTCATCCAAGTTTCCCGGCATATATCCACCTACTGTATTCGGCATGAAAACCGGTGCAGTTTCCAAAGTATACCCATTGATTTCTTTTCCTTCATAATAAGCTTCCGGCGCAAAAATATTCATTTGCTGGTAATCCTTATTCACCGGATGTTCTACATAAATCAGATTACGAAATGAACGAAATCTGATTGTTTCATTTTCTAAAGTTAATTCTTCAATCTTATAATTTTCTTTTTCAAATTTCATACTTCTTACTTCCTGTGATTTCTTTTCTAACTATTCAATTCGCCTAAAATGTATCTTAAATGTCTGATCTTTTTTCTACCTTTGCTCTATAATATGATACCAGTGTCCCAAGTTCAAAAAGCCGTTCATGTTTACACGATAAGGCTTTTGAACTTGGGACACGCCAAACATGAGAAAGTAGCGATTTACGCAGTAAATCAGCGAATTTCGAATGTTTGGAGGATTTTCTGAAAATACAGTGCACACATAAATTATACAGGTCTGTTCTCATTACTTATTTCCATGTTCTGCTATTTCTTTCTGTCCAAGATCTTTACGAATCTGTGGAAAATCAGACTACAACCATTTCTCCGGATCCACTTCCATAAATCCGGCTCTTACAAACCTTGCTTTCTGATCATATGGAACTGTACAGTCAAAAATAGTCTTACATGCGATTCCATGATCACGAATACTCGGAGAACAACTTGGATCATTCGACGGATCCAGCGGATGACATCTCACTCCCGGAATTGTGATAATATCTGCATCTCCCTGAAAACGTGTATTCATTGCCCAGAGTACATCATTCATATCAAAGCAGTCTACATCTTCATCCACAAGGAATACATGTTTCAGTTCACTGAATGCTGAAAACGCAAGCAGGGCTGCCTGTCTCTGTCTTCCTTCATCACTTGCTGTCAGTTTCTTGAATTGCAGGACTGCCATATATTTTCCGCCACCGGCAGATCCGCAGTATACATTCTGAAGTCTTCCCGGCATTGCTTTTTCTACCATTCCGTAGATGCTTGCTTCCGTCGGGATTCCTGCCATAGACACATGCTCTTCACTTGGTCCGATACATGTCTGCATGATTGGGTGTTCTCTGTGTGTCACAGCTTTTACTTTGATCATCCAGCACTGACTGCTTGCAGGACCGGTATATCCCGGGAACTCCGGCATAGCATATCCAGTATGACTGTTCTGATCCTCCTGCACACGCACATTCGGAATCACTTCACCTTCAATGACATATTCTGCATTTGCAATTGCCATTTCGTTCACTGTCAGGCACTTACATAATTCTACCGGTTCTTTTCTCAGCGCACCTGCCACGGACAGCTCATCATATCCCAGTGGCGTTGTCGGTGGCTCAAAGCAGGAACCGATTTCAATCGCCGGATCCACACCGATACTGATGGAAATCGGCAATTTCTGTCCTAATTCTTCTGCGCGCTCTGCCATTGCTCCGATATGTCTTGCTCCCGGAGTAAAGAAAATGGATAATTCATCTTTTCCCTGAATACAAAGTCTGTGGATTGTCACGTCATGGACTCCTGTATCTGGATGTGTTGCGTAGCACATTCCCAGTGTAATGTACGGACCTGCATCATCCGGTGTGTTTGTCGGAGCCGGAACCAGATCATAAAGATTGAAATCCGGATTCTCTGCCTTATGTACTACCTGCTGACACGGAGCATCACCCTTGAATTCTACTGGTGGAATCGGATTGGCGACACTGTGATACAGCATCTTTCCCAGTTCTTCCGGTTCACAGTCCAACAGTGTTGCCACACGTTTTCTGCTTGCAAGCACTCCGATGGCTACCTTTGCATCCGGATGTCCTTTTACGTTATTAAATACCATTGCCGGTCCTTCTTTTGTTGGACGTTTTACAGTTCCGCCTGCTCCCACATAACGGTAAACTCCTGCCAGTTCCGCCATCGGATCTACTTCTACATCTGTCTCCACATACTGTCCCGGAATCTTTTTTAACCGTTCCAGGGCACTTCTTAAATCTCTTACTTTCTCTGCCATGATTCTCCTTCTTTCTACTTATTTTTGTATTTTTCTTATACCTGCCATGTTTTACGAAATATGTTTTCACATGTTACTGTTCACTCCCATGTCAATCACCCTGCCGATTGACATGGAGGATGCACGTTTTGGTTTGAATCCATCTCGTCCATCGCTATAGGCGATTCTAAATGGCGCGATACGTACTATTTGCAGATATACTGTGAACAGTACTCACACTATTTTTGAGTAATTTTATTTTATTCTTTTCACTATAGTGAATCAATTCGATTTATGCTATAATTGTTTCCATATTGGAATGTATGATACTCGCTACAGGTACTGTAAGCGATAGCATATGAATTAGTATTGTTTGCAGATATCTCTAATGGTAATCATAAGTTGAATTAACAAGAACCGGGAGGGCTTTTCTATGACATTTGAACAGTTAGATTATTTTATCGCAAGTGTAGAATCTGAAACATTTTTTGATGCTGCTGAATCCATGCATACTACACAGTCTACCCTCTCCAAACAGATCAGGAAACTGGAAAAAGAACTGAATGTCGATCTCTGGGACAGAAGCAGACGCCGTGCCGAACTTACTCCTGCTGGAAAAGCGTTTTATATTGAAGCCCAGAAGCTCTCCAGACAATATCATGAATCTCTTAAAAAAATGAAAGAATTTCAGCCTATGGTCAAACAGGAACTCTGTATTGGAACACTGCCGTTTCTTGCACAGTATCATCTTACAGAACGAATTCGAAAATTTATTCAGGTTCACCCGGAAATTACCCTCACACTTTCTGAGGTGGAAGAAAATGATCTTCTCACTGGATTTTCTCAGGATACTTTTGAACTTATCATTGCCCGAGAGACAATGATTGACACTGAATTGTATTCTTTTAAACCTATTGCAGAAGATACCCTTTCTGTCATTTTGCCGACTGAGCATCCACTTGCAACATCCGATACGCTCTCTCTTGAAGATATCAAATTTGAGCGTTTTATTTTGATGCATCCATATACTTCTATCTATCAGCTCTGCCGGAAATTATTTGAAGCGGCCTCTATCCAGCCAAAGATTCTGCGTACTGCCCGTGTGGAATCCATTATCAGTGCTATACAGATTGGTGAAGGGATCAGTTTATTTCCTGAAAGTAATTTTCATCTGTTTCAGCATAATGGTGTTGTCGCCATTTCTCTTAAAGATGCCCCAAAATTAAAAATCGGAATTGCATGCAAAAAAGACCGGGAAACATTCCCGATCCTTTCTACATTTTTGAAAAGCTTTTAAAATATTTTTAAAAAATACCTTTTTAAGTATTATCACAATTTTCAGGAGATTTTATCTGACAAAATCAGAACCTCCTTACCATCAAAAGCAAATCCATAGTTTCTAATTCGTTCTTTTTCAATTCCTCTTGCCAAAAATTCCATCTCATATTTTTCTTCTGCAATCTGCTCTAATGCCCTCTGTGCCGTATCTTCCAGCGATTTCTCCTTCTTTGAATCCCACACTTTAAATTCGATAATAATTGCAGGATTATTTTCATCCATCGGCTCAAGCATTATATCATATCTTCCAAAGCCACTCTCTCTGTTTGAAGTAATCCGGTATTTGTCTTCTAACTCAACCATTAATCCAAGTACAAATCCATGATAAAATCGTTCCGGTTCATTTCCTGATGGGCGCCGTCCTGTATCAAAATAACTGAACATAGACTGTGCAACATAATTCATATAATGATTCATTGCTGAAAGATCTCCTAACAGCAGACCTTTTATGAAGTCATTATAGTCTTCTCCAGCTTCTTCAAACCATTCTCTGACAATATTTTCAAACATTAACCGTACTTCACGGTTCGTTAACAATAAATGATACTTTTCTCTTCCTGATCTTTCATCTGTCTCATGACTCATTACCTTCAGATATCCGCTCGCCAAAAGCATACTCCACACTGCAGTCTCTGAAGTCTTTAACTGATCAAATACAATCTGTTCATCTAGAGTTGTATATAATTCTTTTCCACGCAGAAGATCTTCGAAATTCATCTTTAATTTTCTTCCACTTTCACGAATCAGCGCCCCTTTGCTGAAAAGGAGCAAACGTAATTCCTTTTATATAATTCATGGATTTTCTCCTGTCATTCTTTTATTCTTCTCTGCTCATCCAGCGCGCCCATGCTGCAAGTCCTGCGCCATGTTTCACTTCTCCTGTTGCCACAAGCTTTTGAAATTCTTTTACTGAAACCTCATGAAGCTTCAACACTTCTGCCGGATCCAGTGATTCTTCACCAAGTTTTCCACATTGAATTGCAAAAAGATAAATCTTTTCATCCGTAGAACCAAAGGATGGGTAAAAATATCCCAGAGAAATCACTTCCTCTGCTTCATATCCGGTCTCTTCTTTTAATTCACGTACTGCTGCCTGCTCTGGAGTCTCTCCTGGGTCGATCAGCCCACCCGGAAGTTCCGTCTGCCAGGAGCGGATCGGATAGCGGTATTCTCTCAGTGTAATAATATTTTCTCCATGGAATGGAAGAATACTGACTCCTTCCATCATCTCAAGATAATCATATGGTCTTATATTTCCATTAACGTGTACTTCATCCTGTACGACATTGAAACGTCCTAATTTTATCTTTTCTGACTTGATAGTCTCAAACGGACTTTTATTTAATTCTTTCTTTTCCATAATTTTCCTTCTTTCTTTAGTTAAGTGGATATTCGCAATCTGCATTCAATTAAATTCACTCTGTACAACAAAAGGCAGCTGTATGAAATGAATCTCACTTCGTACAGTTGCCTGCTTTCTTTATAATTCTGCTCCGTTTGTCTCTATTACATGTTTATACCAAAATGCTGAATCTTTCATGATTCTCTGCTGATTTCTGTAATCCACATACACTAGTCCAAATCGGTCCGAGTAACCTTTTGCCCATTCAAAATTATCCATGAAAGACCACTGGAAATATCCTCTGATATCCACTTCTTCTGCTGCTTTTCCCAGCTCTCGTAAATATCTTGCAAGAAAATCAATTCTGTTTGGATCATGCACTTTTCCATCTAATGAAATCACATCGTGACAGGATAATCCATTCTCTGTGATATAGATCGGCTTATGATATCTTTCATATAAAAACTTCGGTCCCCACTGCAAACATTCCGGTGTCACCGGCCATTGAATCGCAGTCTTAGGAAATCCTTCATATCGGCAGACATCTTGTGGTTTCCCATCTTCTCCCATTCGGATACATCTTCCGTTATAAATATTCTGTCCATAGACATCGATTGGTTCTGAAATCAGACGCATATCTTCTTCTGTAATTTTCGGAAGATATTTTTCATAACGCACCAGTCCCTCTTCTGGATAATGACCTAATAAGACTGGATCTGACCACCAGGATACATTCCATGTCCAATTGCTATCGTCCTCCTGAAGTGAAAAATACGCCCTTCTTGCGGCCTCAATATCTTCCGGCCGATCTGTTTCTGGATAACAGACAGATGAGGTCGGTGCATATCCGATCGTCAGTTTCTGTTTTCCATAAGCACGAAGCATCTGTACAGCTCTTCCATGTGCTTTCATGGCATTATGCGCCATTTCAAAAGTGTCTCTCATCGGTGCTTTGACACCCGGTGCATGTTCTCCGGTAAGGAAACCAAGTCCGACAAAGCACTGTGGTTCATTCAATGTAAAGAAATGAGTTACCCTGTCACTAAATCTTTCTGCAACAAGCTTCGCATATTCTCCAAACCATTCCACAATCTGCGGATTCATCCATCCGCCTCTTTTATAAATTTCATACGGAAGTTCCCAGTGATATAAAGTAATATATGGTTCGATCTTATTTTCCACAAGTTCGTCAATCAGATGATTATAGAATTCAATTCCTTTCTCATTCACCCTTCCAAATCCCTCTGGTAAAACTCGTGACCAATCGATGGAAAAGCGATAAGCTTTCAATCCCATTTCTTTCATTAACTGAACATCTTCTTTATATCTGTGATAATGGTCACACGCTACCTCGCCGGTATGACCGGAATATATTTTTCCGGGTTCTCTTGTATACACATCCCAGATATGTTCGCCTTTACCATCTTCTTTTACAGCACCTTCGATCTGATATGCACTCGTTGCTGCACCCCATACAAAATCCTTTGGGAACTCAACACTCTTTCTATTTTCTTTCCCCATAGTTGCTCCTATTGTTTAGCTTGTCTTATTCTTTCCATTCCTCAATTCCCAGATTCTCTATGTAATCAGCAAGTTCTCTCGCCATCTCATAGGTCTCCGGAATTCTAAGATGTCCCGGAGTTGCTGCTCCGTTTCTCTTAAAGATGCAATGGGAAATTTTATTATCTCCTATAGAAACAACTACATCATCAATTGCTTTATCCCAAGATTTGTCGTGCTCAAGCAATGTCGTACAGCAGACAATCGATGCTTTCGGATATACCTGACGCAGATTTTTCAAGAGGGTCGTGTAGTGTTCTCTCCAAAAAATTGCTTTCTCACACATGTAATCTTCTGACATGTAATCAAACGGATGATTATCATTCTGACCAATTGCCACGACAACAACCTGCGGCGTATACTGATTAAAATCCCATTCCGTCAGTGTCC
This sequence comes from uncultured Mediterraneibacter sp., assembly GCF_934309415.1. GTDB lineage: Bacteria > Bacillota > Clostridia > Lachnospirales > Lachnospiraceae > Mediterraneibacter. The sequence goes on along the minus strand of NZ_CAKRDI010000014.1, from coordinate 41,528 downwards.
CAAATGTTTTATTGAATCTGATCTTATTCCAGGCACTTTCCATTCCAACCTGCTCCGGTTCATGGAACCATCCCTGTCCATCCATCAATGCAATTCCGCCCTGTGCGATATCATGGATCTGTGCATTCAGCATACGTGCTGTCATCCATGCATAGGAATACCAGCTGTTAGAATATCCTCCCTGATGTTCTGGATCAGACATTCCTGTATAGTCAACTGCTTCTGTCACTTCTCCTGCTGATACAGAATCTCCGTAAACTTCAATTTTTCTTGTCGGTGCATCTGGAAGTTCCAGTAGTTTTGCCCCATCTTCAATTTCAAATCCAAGGATGTGCATCTCATGACAGGAATCCTGACGTTTGAAGAAAAGGACATGATGTTCTCCGTTTTCATTCTCCGGAACACGAATCTCTATTTCATTCTCTTTCTTATTATCCAGATAATAGCAGGACTGTACTCCATCTAAAATACATCCAAGATAATTCTGCCAGTATTCATTTTTATTTCTTAAGAAAATTTTCAAACATCTTCCGGTAAATTTAAACTCTGCTGATGTACATGGATAAACCCAAATCGGTTCTTTTGGATTTGTCCAGTCAATTCTTCCACTATAACGTATTTTTTTATTATCAGGATTAATTCTCATCTTATCCCCTCCATCTTTTACAGTAAGCTTGCTGCACCAATCATTCCTGCTTCATTTCCAAGTGCTGCTGTCTCAATCTCCGGGAGTTCTCCCTTCTCACCACCGAAACATCCGACTTTCATCATCTCACGAAGTGGCTCAAGAAGTGTCTCTCCCTGTGCTGACACGCCTCCGCCAAGGATCACAAGCTGTGGGCGGAAAATATTTACAATATTGATGATTCCTGTTCCGAGCTTTCCGATATAGGACTGAACAACCTGTAAAAGTTCCTCATCCCCTTCTCTTGCTCCCTTAAAAATTTCTTCCGGAGCAAGATCTTTGCCCGTCGCACGCTTTGCATCTCTTTTCAAAGCTGTAGCAGATGCATATGCCTCCAGGCATCCTCTTCTTCCACAAGTACAAGGCTCACCATTTTCCACAATTACCATATGTCCCAGTTCACTTCCGCCAAGTCCTTTGCCTTCATAAATCTTACCATCAATAATAATTCCGCCACCAACTCCGGTTCCAAGTGTGAGCATGATCACATCCTGACATTCTTTTCCGGCTCCTGCAACTGCTTCACCAAGTGTTGCGCAATCTGCATCATTTGCAATTTTAATCGGAATCGGAAGATAATTTCCCATTTCTTTTGCAAGCTCTACATTTTCCCATTTGATATTATTGGAATAGCGGACTACTCCTTTTTTCGTATCTACAGTTCCCGGAACTCCAATTCCTGCTCCAACACACTGATCCATTGCAATTTCCTGTGCTTCCAGAAGTTCCAATGTCTTCTGTGCAATCTCATGGATCACTTCTTCTGCCGGACGCTGTGCATCGGTATCCATTGTCTCAGATACGATCAGCTTCTGGTGAATATCCACCAGTCCAATCTTTGTCTGAGTACCTCCGATATCGATTCCGATTCTGACCGGAGCTGCTTTTTCGCGAATTGTCGTAACAAGTGCATCACACTGTCCTTCTACTGTATAGCTGCCACTTCCGGCTGTCAGGAAGAAACTGTCTCCCTTTTTGAATGAAAGTGTCTCTCCATTATTTTTAATCGTTCCTTCTCCATCAAGGAACAGAATGCTTGCAAAGGAAGCATCTGACACAGTACCTTCCATCTTCTTCATGAAAGTTCCATCCAGATTCAGTTTATCTACTGTAAAATAATCACAATCGGCAACATGAGGATAACTGCTCTTATCCTTTACAATCGGTACACGATTTGTAACCGCAAGTGCTTTCTCGATATGCAGATCTCGCTTCTTACCATCTTTTCCTACACGACCATAATCATAAACTCGATACGTTACATTCGAATTCTGCTGGATCTCTGCAATCAGAATTCCTTTTCCGATAGCGTGGATCGTTCCTGATTCAATAAAGAGTACATCACCTTTCTGAACCGGTACTGCATTCAGAACATCTAAAAGAGTATCCTCTTCAATCCTTTTTGCAAACTCTTCTTTGCTAATTTCTTCTTTAAATCCGTAATACAGAAATGCTCCTGGTTCTGCATCCATGATATACCACATCTCTGTCTTACCATACTGTCCTTCATTTTTCAGCGCATAACGATTGTTCGGATGCACCTGAATGGACAGGTTCTGTTTTGCATCAATAAATTTTGTTAAAATCGGGAAATCACGAAATCTTCTACAGTGTGTACCAAGAACCTCTTTGCCTTCTGCTTCAATGAATTCTTCCAGTGTCTTTCCGGCATATTTTCCATTTGTGATATAAGACGGTCCGTCTGGGTGGCAGGAAAGTTCCCATGCCTCTGCAAGGATATCTCCATCATACTCTACTCCATATTCTTCTGCCAGTCTGTGACCTCCCCACAGATAGTCCTTACAACTTGGTTTTAATTTTAAAATACTCATTACTTTCTCTCCTTCAAAGATCCTATGCAATAATTAATGACATCAGATAAAATGGAGTTGTATCTGTTACATCTTCCGGAAGAATTGTTATATCTACCGTATGAATTTTCTTTTCTCCATGGTGTAATACTTTCTCAAGGTACAGACAATCTCCCCAGTCCTCATCAAAGTTTCCATCTAAAAGAACTGCATGTTCTTTGTCTCCATCCAAGACAAGCTCTGCTCTCGCTGCCGGAAGCTGGATTGTTTTTCTATACTGCACTGCAATGCAGGAAGCATTCACTTCAAAATGAATAGAATCCCCTGCTTTTTTTCCGATCCATCCATTTTTGAAATGATCAAGGTGTCCTGTTTTCTCTTCTGTATCCGCATGGAATCCGCAAAGCTTTGGTGAAATCTCACGAATTGTCAGACGTTTCGCATTTTCATATGCATTCTCTGTCATTGCCTTTGGAAAAACAGGTTCTTCTTCCTCAACCTCTAATTCCGCTTTCACGTTTTCAAGGAATTTTTCAATTTCTTCTGCAACAAGTTTGTGTCCTTTATCATTTGGATGAAGTCCATCCTGTGTAAGTTCTTCCCTCGTATATTCCCCTTCCTTCATTCGCTGATAAATTGTATCTTTTACGCTCACATGTGGCACCTGATACCAGTTTCCAACTTCATTATGATATTCCTGTGCATTCAGTCCAGTATCATAAAAAACATTATTCAAGAGAACCACTGCCGGTTTTGAATCCCAGCTTAACAGCTTTCTGACAACTCCTTCATATGTTTCCTGGAAAAATGTGTCTGCCTCATCATTCACACTAAAATCAACAACTACAAAATCTGGCTGATACATTAATACATCTGTCACTGCTCTGGAAACTCCGTAATGAGAAGTTGTTCCACCGATTCCTCCGTTTACATAATGAAAATTTGCTTTCGGGAACGTCTGCTTCCACCACGTAAACACACGATAGGCATACGTATTCTCCATTGTTGTCGCAAGACTTCCCTGCGTGATCGAACCTCCCAAAAAACCAATTGTAAGTTCTTCCCCTGCCTCTGCTCTTTTCATACAGTTTTTCAGTCTTTTCAAATTTACATCTTTCATTCGTCTTCTCCCTCCAACTGTTTTCTATTCATAAACTGATCAAATATCTTATTGAAGAAAATGCAGTTTATTCTCACTGTCGCTGCAAACCCAAAGAAAAAATAAACCGGCATTGCCATGCGGGTTGCAAATACACCTGAGGCAAGACACAGAACCGGAATCGCATTAAGCAAAACAATACAGATTGTATATGGTAAATGTTTCACGGCAAGAACAAGTGCATTGATCAGTGTATTCTTTATACTGTTCTCAAATCTTGCCTGCAAAGGAAACGCATAGCTAAATACGCTGCTGACAACAATCACAATCACCCAGATTGCAATTGAGAACCATTTCCACATGTGTTTCATATACACCAGATCAAACTGTAAAAGCACCGCTGCCAGAAGAAACACGATCCAAAGAATCGTACTCTTTTTCCACTCTTCCTTACATGCCTTGAAATATTCTTTGAATACATAATTGTTCTCTCCCCGCATTCTCCGAAGAACAATCCGATATAAAGAAGTCAAAGACATACCAACTGTTATGATGGGAATTGACGTCAGAACAAATAAAAGATTTAACAAAATCCAATCTCCAACATTCCCCATAAATTCAAAAAAAGGATTATCTGTTGTTAATTTTTTCATCTGCATTTCCTCCAATGATATATTTCAAATACAATTTACTGGCTTTTTCATGCTTTCCGTTCGACGGAAATACAAGTAACAGTCTTTCTCCTGTCCCTGTTACTTTTTCTGTCATCCGATCTGTTCCAAGAATAATTCCCGTTGTCTTTCCATGATCCTGAAACTTTTCATACTTTCCTGTATCTATCCCCCACACATCTAAATCACGAAACTCTCCGCCAACTTCTTTGCAATATTCATAGAAACTTTCCGTCATGATAACTGCATCTAATTCATTATTTCTCCATTGAAGGAAAAACTTTTCATTTGAACTCTCATTCACATCTTCCAGCTTTAAATCTCCATACGAGAAATTATAGTTTGAATTAATTTCAACTCTTTTGGGATCTATTTTGCTGAATTTTGCAAATTCGTCTGTCATCTGATTGTCCCGCTGTGTATCTATCTGCTGGTTTACCATCACACATGTAAATTCCGGCTTCTTATAAGTCGCATAATGCACGATAAAAATAACAATCAGAGCAAGCACTGAAAAAATGATCAGCATATGATACCAGTAATAAGTCAGAATGTAACTGACTTTGTCCTGACGACTCATTCCTTCTGTCTTTTCTCTGATATCATTTAATATCTCTTTCATCTCTCAGTCCCTCCTCTCAATGCTATTTTTAAGCCGGGGGCAAAAGCCCCCTGCTCCTATATTTTGTAAGTATGGCATTTTTAGTTTCTTATGATTGTAATAACTCTAAATTCTTTTTGATCAGTTCACATCTCTGCTTTACACAATCTGGTGATCTATGAGGATCTTCCGGTGTATTAAATAAATAATCTTCCAGTTTATCAATTGTTGTAGTTGCCACATGCATTCTTGTATCTGAAGAAGCATAATAGATATACACATCTCCATTTTCTCTTGCAATTGCACCATTCGTAAATACAACGTTTGATACATCTCCTACACGTTCTTCTCCAAATGGGACAAGAAATACTCCGGATGGCTCTGCAATCACTTTTGAAGGATCTTCAAGTGCTGTTCCAAATACATATAATACATAACGAAGTCCTGCTGCTGTATTTCTTACACCATGAGCAACGTTGATCCAGCACTTTTTACCTTTGATTGGTACTGCTCCGGCACCATTCTTAGCTTCCGTCAAAGTATGGTAAATTCTTTTACTGATAATCTTTTCTTCATTGATCACTGCATGCTCAATATCATCACACAGGCCAAATCCGATTCCTCCGCCGCTTCCAGTCTCGATGAATCCATCCATCGGACGTGTGTAGAATGCATATTTTCCATCCACGAATTCCGGATGAAGCACTACATTTCTCTGCTGTGGTGACTGTAATGTCTTAAGATTATCCAGTCTCTCCCATGTTTTCAAATCTTTCGTTCTTACAATTCCTGCCTCTGCAACTGCTGCAGACAGATCCGGATCCTCTTTATCTTTACTTTCAGAACAGAATACTCCGTAAATCCATCCGTCCTCATGCTGTGTCAGACGCATATCATAGACATTTGTTTCTTCCGGGCATGTATCCGGAAGTACAACCGGATAATCCCAGAAATGGAATCCATCAATTCCGTTATCACTTTCTGCTACTGCAAAGAATGATTTACGGTCATTGCCTTCTACCCTGGCTACAAGATAATATTTTCCGTTCAAATAAATTGCTCCGGAATTCATCACTGCATTAATTCCAAGACGTTCCATAAAATATGGATTCGTCTCTTCATTCAAATCATATCTCCAATGTACCGGTGCAAACTCTCTTGTCAATACCGGATATTTATAACGATCATAGATTCCATTATAAAAATCTGTTTTTTGATTTTTTCTGGCAACGAGACGATCAACTTTTGCCTGTTCCACATAAAACTGTTTATGAAGCATCCTTCATCCTCCTTAACACTTCAAAGCACATTCTTCCATTATGATATGGACACTTCCATGGTTCAACGATTGGCTTCTCATCTGGTGTATGATCTTCTTTCACAGACCAGAACCACTCGGAACCATTTCTTTTATCGATAAAATATTCTTTGATATAGTTCCAGATATCTACTGAGGCGTCAAGAAATTTCTTGTCTCCCTGCTTCTGATACCCGTTCAGGAATCCGACCACAGCCTCTGCCTGAACCCACCATACACGAGTTGTATCAACAACACCGTTCTCCGATTCATTCACAAGTGAATGATCGATATATGCTCTGTTGTAAATATTTTCTGTAATTGTCTTTGTAATTGGAGAAAGCATATTGGTATATGCCTCATCATCCAGGACCTCAAGTCCTCTATCTACCAGCCATGCTGTTTCAATGTCATGGCCATAAGAATACAGATCGATCAAAGTATTCCATGTTTTATCAAAAAAGACTTCCTGCCGGCCAATTTCTTTATTGAACACCTTATCCTTGATGATATCCATCATAAAACGGATTTGTTTAGCAACTTTTTTCTCTTTTGTCACACGATACAATTCGGTGTATGCTTCAAACACATGAAGTAGTGTATTCATTGTCTTTTCTGCAATCACACCATTTTCTGATAATTTGTCATTCTCTTCCGGCTCAAAGCTTCTTGTGAATGCTTCAAGATATCCATATTCATCTTTACATTTTGACTCAACAAGGTCATATAACTTCCATGCAATCTCTAATGCCTCCTGATTCTTTGAAGCATCATAATAGGAAGCCAGTGCATAAATTGAAAATGCCTGATTGTAAGTGTGTTTTGTTGTATCTTCCGGTTTACCATCATAAGTCAGTGACCAGAAGACACCTCCAAACTCATCATCTACACAATGTTCTTTCAAGAACTGATATGCATGTGCCGCACTTTCTAATAAAGAAGGATCTCCTAATACCATATATGCATTAGAGAAAAACCAGAGGATCCGGCTGTTCAGGATACATCCTTTCACAGCCTTTTTATCCAACTTCAGATCATAACTTAAATATCCGTAGAATCCTCCGTTTTCTTCATCTTTCAGTCCCTGCCAGAATGGAATCAAGTCATTTACAAGATGTTCTTTTATTTCTGTAGCAAACATTTTCTTTCCTCCAGGCATTTCCCGAATTATCGTTTTCCAATCTCTGTGTCCATTGTTGTTACTACACTGTGATCTTTGATATAGTCTACAACTTCATCTACTGTTGTAAATGCAAGTCCTACATAACTGTCAGCTGCTCCGTAATATACAGCAATTCTTCCTGTTTCTGCATCATGGATCGTTGCACATGGGAATGTAACATTCGGTACAAATCCACGTTCCTCATACCACTCTTCCGGAGTGAGAAGGAATGTTTCACAACGGTATTTCACGATAGATGGCTCGTCAATATCAAGGATTGCTCCACCGATGCTGTATACCAGACCATTACATGTTCCGGATACACCGTGATAGAAGAGAAGCCATCCTTCACTTGTCTCGATCGGTGCTGCTCCTCCACCGATCTTAACGCTCTCCCACCATGCTGAGCCTCTTCCCATTACATGACGATGTTTTCCCCAATATTCCAAATCCTTACTCTCGGAAATGAAAATATCACCAAATGGTGTATGTCCACTATCACTTGGACGAGACAGAAGTTTGAATTTACCATCAATCTTTCTTGGGAAAAGAACTGCATTTCTGTTAAATGGAAGGAATGGATTCTCAATTCTTGTAAATGTCTTGAAATCCTGTGTCTTAGCCATACCAATTGCAGCTCCGTAGAAATCCTGACACCAGATGATATAATATGTATCTTCTACTTTTACAAGTCTTGGGTCATATGCATAAATCGGCATAAAATCATTTCCATCTTCATCTTTAAAAGGAATCTTGTTTTCTTCAAAATTCCAGTGAATCGCATCCTCACTCTTTCCAAGATAAATATAAGGAACTCCGTTTGTCTGTTCCCCACGGAACACTCCAATAAATCCATCTTCATATGGCATAACTGCACTGTTGAAGATTCTTGCAACTCCCGGTGCCGGATTTCTTCCAATAATCGGATTTTCATTATATCTCCAAAGTGGAAGTCCTGTCTGATTGTCTGCCGGTCTCTCCTGCCATGGCATATTTGGTACATTTGGTCCAATAATTTTTACGTTACTCATATCTATTCCTCCGTCTTACTCATCTCTTTTAATCATTAACCCTTTACAGCACCCTGTGTCAGTCCACTGTAAATCTGTTTCTGGCAGACAACAAATACGATCAATGCCGGAAGCATTGTAATAATTACACCTGCACAGATATAGTTGTACTGGTTTCCAAGTGGTCCAGTAAATTTAAACAATGATGTTGCAACTGTTACAAGTCTGTTTTTATCCTGCAGATAAAGATTTGCAGTATAGTATTCATTGTAAACGCCCACGCCTTTCAAAATCATAACCGTTACGATTGCCGGTTTCAGCAGCGGGAAAAGAATTCTGAAAAACACTCCAAAATAAGTGCATCCATCCATAATTGCTGATTCATCCAGAGAAGTTGAAATATTTTCAAAGAACTGAATGAAAATATAGATAGAAATAATATCTGTTCCACACATCATAATGATGTAACCCGGAAGGAAGTTAATCCATCCTAAAGTATACATAATCTGATATACAGATACCTGCATTGCGATACCCGGAAGGAGTGATGCAAACAGGAACAAATTTCTGACCAGTCCGTTCCCTTTGAATTTAAATCTACTCAGAACATATGCGATCATAGAACCTGTCAGCACAGACCCGATCAACACGAATACAAGGATAATTGTGGAGTTTCTGAATGCCACTCCCATATTCGCCTGTTTCCATGCCTGTGTAAAGTTATCAAAATATGCCCAGCTCTGTGGCATTGTCATTACATTTGTTGACTGATATTCTTCCGGTGTCTTAAATGCTGTAATCACACAGACAATAACCGGGAGAACGGAAACAAACGCTCCGAGGATGAGTGTAAAATATTTAAAAACAGTCCAAATAATTTGTTTTGGTTTTCCTTTCATTACATCTCTCCTCCTTTCGCTTTTGCTTCTGCTTCCAGTCTCTTCTTGCGTTTCTTCACTGCGTAGATTGCTTCCTGATCACCAACACCGAAGAAATATCTCTCTACCCATTTCTGAATTGCTGTCGCAATCATAATCAAGATCAGCAGTATAATTGCCATTGCTGATGCCAAACCAACCTTCTGGCTTTCATGTGCCAGCTTATTCATAATAACGAAATAAGTTCCTGTTCCAAATGCACCACCTGTAATAACATATGGTGGTTCAAATACACTAAGAGAACCTGTGATAGAAAGAATCATATTCAATACAATAATTGTTTTGATACTTGGAAGAATGACATAACGGAATTTAGCCCATCCGTTTGCCCCATCAATCGCTGCTGCTTCATACAATGATGAATCTACAGACATGATGGCTCCAATAAAGAGAACCATATTCTGTCCCATATACCTCCATACAGATGTTGCAGCTACAGAAATATTATTAATACTTGTATCCTTCAACCAATATGGTAAACTATCAAGACTGAAACCACACCACTGAAGAACGGTATCAAGTACGAATCCTCTTGTATAGAAGAACTTAAAAATAAATCCTACCGCAATACCACATACCAGATATGGGAAGAACATCAATCCCTTAAAAAATCCGCCGCCTTTTGTCTTGAAACTTAAAATTGTTGCAAAATATAATGCAAGTCCCAACTGTACAAAAGAAGCAACAAAGTAATACAAACTAAGCTTTAATGCATTGAAGCAGTCCTTTCTCGTAAATACCTCTATATAATTCTGCAGTCCGACAAATTGTCTGCTTCCGATATATTTCATATCATAGAAACTAAATCCAATCATTTTTGCAAAAGGAATATAGGTAAACACTGTCAGAAGGGCAAGCGGTACCAGCATAAATGTAATAATACATAACCGGCGGTTTATTTTTCCGGAGGTAATCCACTGTGTAAATGTTTTTTTATTGCCCGTCATTTTTTCTCCTCTCCTTCTTTGTTGGAAAAAGGCAGAACCTCTTTTCTTCCGAATCGTCTGCCTTTTCTCTCATCTCATGACTTTTCTCATGTTCTTTCATGACTGATTTCTGTCATTATTTATTTGCTCTCATAATCATATTTCTGTGGTGTAACTCCTGCTTCTTCCTGAGCTGCTGTCCACTTTTCATTCCATTCCTGAACCATCTCATCCATTGTCATTCCATTCGGAGTGATTGCATTCTCTACAATTTCTTTTGGAATATAACCTGAAACATTAATTCCAAGCTCTGAATTGTTGTTTATATCATTTGCAAGAGTTTCTTCTCCTTCCGGTGCCGGATCATTAATGATAAGTTCTACATCTGCAAATGATGAAAGCGCTTCTGGAAGCTGTGCATCTTTATCTACAGAAATTCCACCTTCTGACTCTGCATATCCTGATTTTTCAACAAGCCATTTAACATAGCACATTGCTGCAATCTGGTTGTCTTCAGAACTGTTTGCGTTAATACCGTAACAATAATCAGGGCCTGCTGCTGCGTACTGTTTTCCATTTACTGTAATCGGGAATGGCATGTAAGCAATGTCATCTGAATGTTCTCCTGCGCTCTGGATCTGTGGGATTGCCCAGGAACCAAGAACCATACATCCGATCTCGCCATTGTTCATTCTTCCTTTTGATCCTTCCCAGTCAGTTGTTGTCGGATCTTCCTCTGTTAAACCATCTTTGACCGCTGTGTATAATGTGTTGTATACTGCGTATGGTCCTGTCTCATCTCCATTATCAGAGAATGGATTCAGACCTTTTGTTCTTCCTTCATGAGAATAAGCCGGATCTCCTGTCGCATTTCCGTCAATGTAAGCATCCCATGCACACATTGTCCAGTCTGCTGCAAAGTTTGTATACAGCGGAATGGCATCTGTATTGTCTTTGATCTTCTGTAATGCTGCGATAAATTCATCCGGTGTTTTCGGGATTTCTGTTACGCCTGCTTTTTCAAAAACTGCCTTATTGTAAACGATACCCTGTACATTTGCCATAGATGGAATTCCAAATGTCTGATCTCCATATTTGAAGTTATCAAGATAATTGTACTGTTCACTTAATGTCTTATAACTTCCAAAATCTGTAAAGTAATTAGAAAGCTCATCTTTATCTACAGTTGTAGGAATCATACAGATGTCTCCCCAGTCTCCTGTGGAAAGTCTTGTCGTCACATCATTGGCATAATCTGTAATACCTTCATATTCGATATTTACATTCGGATATAATTTCTGGAACTCTTCTACATACTCTTTAAACTTTGTATCTACCACATCCGTCTTATGAGTAAGGAACTTCAGGTCTGCTTTAATATCTGTATAATCCTTTCCAACCTCAATCTGATCAAAAGTAACATCAATCTTTGTTGCTTCAACCTTTTTCTTACTGCTTCCGCATCCAGCCATTGATACAACCATTGCCGCTGCCATTGAAGCTGCGATTACTTTACTTGCAACTTTACTCTTCATGTTTTTTCCTCCTTTTTGTTGCTTTTTAAGTTGTTTTAATCTTATCATTAACTTTAATCATTTGCAAGATTAAGCGCTACTTTTATTCTTTTTCCACATCCTGCACAGTTTGTATGTTCTGTTTTTGTATATTTTAACTGCTGTTTAGCTAGTTTTTATACTGTTTTTAGTGATTAATTTAATTTTAAGTATTAATTTAATGTTTATTTTTTAAGTTAAATTTTAATTATATTTTTTTCATGCGTTAAAATATGTCTTTTTTGTAATGAATTTTAATATATTAAAAAAGCTCTTCAATTAATAAAGAGCCTTTTTAAGCATTTAAATCCTTTACACTGTCGCGTTCTACGATCACGCTGTCAATATATCTTGTTCCATATCGTTTTTCAATTCCGCGGATTTTTCCATTCAGAAGTTTTACTGCACTTGCCGCCATTTGAGCCATATCTACATTATAAGTGGTTAGTTGTCTTGCAAATGGATGTCCAAATAAATAGTTATCATATGCTGCAATCGAGATATCTTCCGGTATCCGGTATCCTTTTTCCACTAACAGATCATAAATTCGACTGGCTGTCAGATCACTGTTGCATACAAATGCTGTCGGCATATTTTCCGGCAAAGCTACTTCTATTCTTCCCGTCTTCAAATCACGATCTTCCAAAAGCCACCCTTTTCTTAAGGAAATACCTCTTTCTTCCAATGCTTTTCTGTATCCAAAATAGCGATCCATAATATTTTCATTCGCATAAATTGATCCTACAAATGCAATATCTCTGTGTCCCTTTTCCAATACATACCTTGTCACTTTATACATTCCGATATAATTTGCAGACACAACTGCATCACATGGAATATTATGTGCCGCAAAATCCAGTTGGACAACAGGTATTGTTGTTTCTCTTACAAGCTTCTGTATATACTGTTCTTCGATCCATCCCACAACGATCAAGCCATCTACATTTTTATCTCTGACAATTTTAGGTAGAATTCCTTTTTCTTCGTTTTCCGGTCCTAATGCTTCAAGCATTGTCACACTTTGGCTTTTCGATGCCGCATATGCGACTTTCTGATACATACTCCAATAAAAGGAAACCCCAAGTTCCATGTATTTTTCCGCAACAATCACACCAATTGTAAATCCCTGGCTTTTATTCGTATATTTTTTCAGATCATATCCAAGTTCTTTTGCTTTTTCTACCACCTGGCTTCTGACTTCTTCACTAACACCTTTTCTCCCTGCAAGTGCATTTGAGACAGTAACTGTACTCACATCCAGTGCCTCTGCTATATCTTTCAATTTCACATTTCCCATTTTCTTCACCCATCTCAGTTTTTACGTTCCTTTACGGTGTTTCCCTGAATTACCCTGCCTTCTACGATTCGAATTCCTTTTGGATGTTTTCCACCTTCGATTCGTTTTATCAAGGTGTTCACACTGATATTCGCAATTACTTTTTCATCATTCTCATAGGTTGTCAATTCCATTCCGCTCTGTACCTGTGAATAATAATGATCAAAACTCACGATTGAAACATCTTCCGGTATAGAAACTCCTCTTTCCTGCAATTTATAAAGTAATGTTTTTGCAGCTTTATCACAATTGCACACGAATCCATCCGGAAGCTTCTCCGGAAGTTCAACATCTATCTTATAACTATATCTGTTTTCATCTCTGTCAGGAATCACATGCGCAGGATCTACTTTTTTCTTCCATTTTGTCATCGCTTTCGTGAATCCCAAATAGCGATCCATAATACTTCCTGTTGCCTGTGGCGTTCCGACAAAGATCAAATCCTCACACCCGGCCTTCAACAAAATTTCCGTCATCTGTTCCATTCCACCGAAATTATCTGTCACAATATAGTCAATATCTTCTGACACATCATAGAAATCCACACATACAATTGGAAGATCAAGAACCTTTTTCACTTTGTTTACATAATCTCTGTTCATTTCACCGATAATAATAATTCCTGCTATATCAATATCTTGAAAAGTATTAAACTCTTGTTCTAGCTTCTCTTTCTTCTCACCCGCTACTTCAAGAATTGTCATATTTCCTCTTTTTGTCGCTTCCTGTGCAATACACTTATATATTTCCATATAAAAAGATGGGTATTCTTTCACATACCGCTCCGCCACGATTACTCCGATCGTATAGGACTTATTCTTAACCTGCGCTGGTGTCTCTGATGCTTCATATCCCATTTCTTTTGCTTTTTCTTTAATCAGGCTGCGCAGTTCTTCGCTGACTCCTTTTCTGTCATTTAATGCATTTGAGACAGTTACAATACTCGATCCTACCGCTTCTGCAATCTGTTCCAGACGGACTTTCTTTCTTCGTCCCACGTTTCTTCCCTACTTTCTACCATTTGTCTGTTTATTCTTTTTATGATAACTACCTAAGATTACGTTAACATTATAGTAAAACACTGTCAACTTAATTTAAGTTGTTTTTCATTAATTTTTGATTTAATTTAAAAAAGCTATAAGAAAATAAAAACTTCTTACTTTCTCACAGCTTTCTTTTACTACTTATTTTCTCACAAAATGATACAGTCTGCTGACCGCATCTCCCCAGAAGTCTTTAAACAGATATCCGCCTTTCATCAGAATTTCTCCTGAATAGCTCTCTTCTGTGCCTTCCAGCTGATAGACTGCTTTTGGATCCAATCCCTGCAGCTTAAACTTTTTACTCTTGTTGTTCGACACACCACGCACCTGGACATAGGTTACAAGTGCTTCTGATTTATCCTTCGCAACTTCCATATAACAATCATAATGTCCATTTTCAGAGAAGGAAGCTATTCTATAATAATCTCCCTCTCTTACAAGGTCATTGTACTTATGATACATTTCTGTCTGTTCTTTGATCATCTTACGCTCTTCTTCCGGAAGCTTTGTAATATCCAGTTCGTAGCCAAATGTTCCTGCAAGTGCAACATGGCCTCTTGTCTCGAACGGTGTCACTCGTCCTACGGAATGATTCGGACACACACTGACATGTGCTCCCATTGTAGACAGTGGATAGATCAGTGCAGTTCCCTCCTGAATCTCCAGACGTTCCACTGCATCCGTATCATCTGAGCACCAGATCTGTGGACTATAATATAACATCCCCGGATCAAATCTCGCACCGCCACCGGAGCAGTTTTCAAGCAACAGATCAGGAAATTCCGTGATCAGACGTTCCTGCATCTGATATAGACCAAGCACATAACGGTGGAACAGTTCCTGCTGTGCATCCGCCGGAAGATAACTGCTGCCAAGATCACTTAACTGTCGGTTCATATCCCATTTCACATAATCAATCGGCGCACTTCTTAAAATCTTTGCCACAGATTCATATGCATAATCTATAACTTCCGGATTAGAAAGATCCAGTACATATTGCTGGCGGCTCTGTGTTGCTTTCCGTCCCTCAATATGAATTGCCCACTCCTCCGGACGGATATTCTGTCGGAAAGAAATCTAAAAATGAAGATTTTTCACGTTCATTTACAGACGGTATAAATGGCGGTTCTTCTGTTCTTAACAAATAATAAGCATCTGTATCCTCCAGATATTCCCCGTAATATACATGTCCGACATATCCTTCTGGTGAAATACCGATCAAATAGGATGTTTTTTCTGTATCCAGCTTAAAGATTCTTCTGTTTTCATTATATGTAACAGACATTTTATGCCCTCCCTGCTGTCATAGCCTCCTCAAGTGCTTTCAGTTTCTCTTCCGCATCTTCCAGTGAATTTCCTTTTACCCCGAAATAGAATTTAATCTTCGGCTCTGTTCCGGATGGACGTACACAGCACCATGCATTTTCTGAAAGCTCATAATATAATACATTCGATGCCGGAAGTCCTGTCTTCGTCACTTCTCCTGTTGCCATATCTTTTCTTGTATCAGCTTTATAATCACGCACTGCAAGCACCTGATGTCCTGCCAGTTCTTTCGGCGGATTCTCACGGAACTGTGTCATCATCTGCTGAATCTGCTGTGCTCCGTCAATTCCTTTGAGTGTCACCGTTGCTAATCCTTCTTTATAGTAACCATATTTTTCATACATATCAACCATCGCATCCCAAAGTGTTTTCCCCTGAGTTTTATAGTAAGAAGCAACCTCGCAAAGCATCATAACTGCTACGCACGCATCTTTGTCTCTTGCATAAGTTCCGGCAAGACAGCCATAGCTCTCTTCCAGTCCAAACACATAATTATGTGCTCCTGTCTGCTCAAAGAATTTGATCTGTTCTCCAATATATTTGAATCCTGTCAGTACTTCAATCAATGCAGTATTGTAATCAGCTGCGATTGCCTTTGCCATATCTGTTGTTACGATTGTCTCAACAAGTGCCGGGTTCTCTGGCATTGTTCCGTTCTTTGTACGCTCTCTTAAAATGTACTCCGCGATCAGCATACCGGACATATTTCCTGTAAAGCTTACATATTCTCCTGTCTTTGTATCCTTTGCATAAACACCAAGACGGTCTGCGTCTGGATCTGTTGCCAGAATAATATCTGCATCTACTTTCTTCGCAAGTTCAAGTGCAAGTGTCCATGCTTTCGCATCCTCTGGGTTCGGATAAGCAACTGTTGGGAAAGTACCGTCCGGTTTCTTCTGCTCTTCTACAACATAGACCTGCTCAAATCCAAGTTCACGAAGCACAGTACGCACCGGGATATTTCCTGTTCCGTGAAGTGGAGTGTAAACGATCTTCATATCTTTTGCCGCTTCTCTGATGATTTCCGGATGAATGCTCTGTTTCTTCAGCTGTTCATTATATTTTGCATCAAAATCCGTGCCAATGATCTGGAAGAGCCCTGCCACTCTTGCAGAATCTTCTTCCATTGTATGCACCTGTGAATACTCTGTAACCTTCGCAACCTCTGTAAGAATATTCTTGTCATGAGGCGGTGTGATCTGTGCTCCATCCTCCCAGTATACTTTATATCCGTTATATTCTCTTGGATTATGGCTTGCTGTAATTACAATTCCTGCAATACATCCAAGCTCTCTTACAGCAAAAGAAAGTTCCGGTGTCGGTCTGAGACTTTCAAAAAGATATGTCTTGATTCCATTTGCATTCAGACACAGTGCTGCTTCTCTTGCAAATTCCGGTGACATGATTCTGGAATCATGAGCAATGGCAACTCCCTTGTCCTGTCCATTCTGGGAAAGAATATAATTGGCCAGTCCCTGTGTTGCCTGACGTACTGTATAAATGTTCATGCGGTTTGTACCTGCACCAATCACGCCACGAAGTCCGCCTGTACCAAATTCAAGTTTTTTATAGAAACGATCTTCTATCTCTTTCTCATTTCCTTCCAGTGCCTTCAGTTCAGCTCTTGTCTCCGCATCAAAATACTCATCTGAACACCATGTTGCATACTCCTGTCTGTAATCCATTGCAATACCTCCACTTTTTCCATTTTCCACATTATAATTAAACGCTGAGTTTGAACAATCAGTTGAAATACAGCAGCCTCACTTTAGAAGCACTTGTGCATATAGCATACTGATATCTGATAATACTTTCGTTGTTTGTATTTCATTTTTCGATTAATTATAATTAATTTATATTTATTTTAGCTTAAATTTACCATTAGATAATCTTTGTGTCAACTTAATTTAAGTTAATTAGGTTCTATTTGTAACATATCAATAAAAAACAACTGTAAATTTTGTGAATGTTTTTGGGACTGATTTCATTTATAGATTTTATCAATAAACGTTTCTCTTTTATCAAAACTATCTATTTGTCAATCACTCCCGACAGCGATAAAATTTTATTAACTATATTAATAAGAACACACGAATTATTACTATTCGCATCGTGTTTTCTTGATTTCATACGAAAGAACGAGGTAACAAACATGGAAATTATCAAGGATCTCCCAGAAGTATTTGAAGAATTTGCAGAACAGCGCCAGAAATCATTTCTTGCTGTAAAAGAACTGAAAGATAAAGGGATCCCGGTCATCGGCTCCTACTGTACTTATTTTCCAAAGGAAATCGCTATGGCAATGGGCGCAGCAACAGTCAGTCTCTGTTCCACATCTGACGAAACAATTCCTGCTGCCGAACAGGATCTCCCACGTAACTTATGCCCACTGATCAAATCCAGTTACGGATTTGCCAAGACAGACAAATGTCCATTCTTCTATTTTTCTGATGTAGTAGTTGGAGAAACTACCTGCGATGGCAAAAAGAAGATGTACGAATACATGAGCGATTTTAAAGATGTATTCATTATGGAACTGCCACAATCTCAGCGTGAAGAAACACTTGCTCTCTGGAAAAATGAAATCATCCGCTTCAAAGAATATCTGGAGGAAAAATTTGAAGTAACGATTACTGATGAGCAGGTTCGTAATGCAGTGAAACTGGAAAATCAGGTCCGTGCTTCCCTGAAAGGACTTTATCAGGTTATGAGACATGATCCCGCACCAATCAAAGGCCATGATCTTTTCCGTGTTCTGTACGGAAGCGGATTCAAACTGGATCGTACACAGATTGCCGGAGAGGTAGATGCTCTGACTGCAAAGATTGAAAAGGAATATGCCGAAGGTAAAAGAGAAGATAAAAAGCCAAGAATCCTGATTACCGGATGTCCAATCGGTGGAGCCACTGAGAAAGTCATAGATGCAGTTGAAAATAATGGTGGAATCGTTGTAACGTTTGAAAACTGTTCCGGTGCTAAATCCATCGACCGCCTGATTGATGAAGATACAGATGATATTTATCAGGCAATTGCAGAGCGTTATCTTTCCATCGGATGTTCTGTAATGACACCAAACCCGAACCGTCTGGAACTGCTCGGAAGACTGATCGATGAATATAAAGTAGACGGAGTTCTTGAAATGACACTCCAGGCCTGTCATACTTACAATGTTGAAACTCTTGCTATCCGCCGTTTTGTAAATAATGAAAAAGGAATTCCTTATATGAATGTTGAAACAGATTATTCACAGACAGATGTCGGACAGCTTAATACAAGAATTTCTGCATTTATTGAAATGTTATAATTCTTCCACATTAGAGTATGGCTGAAAATACTTTCTGTAAGATATACACCATAAAATGGGCTTACAGATTGCAGAAATGATTTTTTAAACATGCTTTAAAACAAACGAGGTACATGAAATGAATCATTATATTGGAATTGACATCGGTTCCACCTGTGCGAAAACAATTGTTCTGAATGACTCAAAAGAAATCATCCGGGAATTCGTACAGCCAACCGGATGGAGCAGCGTGGATACTGCGGAAGAAATCAGACAGAGGCTCATATCAGACGGAATTCTTGATAAAGCTCTCTCCGATGCGGTAGTTGAGCACAATTCTGCGGACTTTTCTGATTTTCTCGCACGCTGTGTAGCAACCGGATATGGACGTGTCTCTGTTCCCTATGCTGACAAAACAGTAACAGAGATTACCTGCCATGCACTGGGCGCGGTTTATCTATTTAACGAACCGAACCTGACCGTCATTGACATCGGCGGACAGGATACAAAAATCATCCAGATTGAAAATGGATTTGTAAAAGATTTTATTATGAATGACAAGTGTGCTGCCGGAACCGGACGTTTTCTTGAAGTTATGGCAAATACGCTCTCCCTTCGTCCAAATGAAATGTTCGATCTGGCCAGATCCGGTTCTGATACAACCATCAGTTCCATGTGTACTGTATTTGCAGAGTCCGAAGTCATTGGACTGATCGGAAAAGGTGAAAAGAAAGAAAATATTGCATATGCAGTTGTGAATTCAACCATCCGCAAAGTAGCCGCTCAGGTAAGTCGCATGAACTGTAGTTCTTCTGCATTCTGCCTGACTGGCGGCCTGTGCGAATGCAGTTATATCCGTGAAGCTTTATCTGCAGAGCTTGGCAGCGAAGTCATCTCCAGTCCACGCGCACGTTATGCAGGAGCAATTGGCGCTGCACTGAGTGCAATGAAAATCAGGAGATAATTTCTTTTATAGATTTTTTCTATAAATCCATCCTATTTATCCTAATTATCAATTGGATTAAGTCTTTTCTACAATTTATAATAAATATAAAAGAAAGTTTATGTAATACACGGAGGTAATTATGAAAAAGAAAGTACTTAGTCTTGTTCTTTGTCTTGCTATGTCTGTCAGCCTTCTGACCGGATGTGGTAAATCAAATGAAACAACAGGCGATCACACTGAGGCTTCATCTGAACTGAAAGATGAAATGCATATCGCAGTTTCTGCCAACCCACCGACTCTGGATGCACAGATCAGCAATTCAAATATTGTAGGTGGAATTGCTTATCACATCTTTGAACCATTATTTGCAATGGATGAAAATTACGAACCGCAGCCGGTTCTTGCAGAATCTTATGAAGTAAGCGATGACGGTAAAGAATATACGATCGCTCTTCGCCAGGGTGTTAAATTCCATAACGGAAACGAAATGACAGCTGATGATGTTGTTGCTTCCATGAACCGTTGGGTAGAGAAGTCCCCAAAAGCAAATACTCTGATCGGTGGATCTGTTTTTGAAAAGGTAGATGACTATACTGTAAAAATGACTGCAAACGAAGCAGCATCTGATATCATCACAGTTCTTGCCAACCCGATCATGTTCGCTGCAATCTATCCTGCTGAAGTAGTTGAATCTGCTACAGATGAAGGTATTACAGAATATATCGGAACAGGTCCGTACAAATTAGCTGAATGGAAACAGGATCAGTACATCAAACTGGAGAAAAACGAAGATTATCAGGGAGCCGAAAAAACAACTTCCGGTCTCGCAGGAGAAAAAACTGCTGCAACACCAACACTGTATTTCGACTTTGTAACAGATGCTTCCACACGAATTGCCGGTGCACAGAATGGCCAGTATGACGTTGTAGAAGAGATTCCGCTTGATAATTATAATGATCTCAAAGATGATTCCAATCTGAATCTTGATATCACAACAGGTGGTACAATCAATCTGTTCCTGAACACAACAGAGGGGATCATGGCAAATCAGGATATGAGACAGGCAGTTCTTGCCGCTCTTAACTGTGATGACATCCTTCTTGCATGCTATGGTAATGAAGAACTTTATGAAGCAAATCCAGGATGGTTCCCATCTTCCGACAATCAGTGGGGAACAGATGCCGGAAAAGAATATTACAACCAGAATGATCCGGACAAGGCAAAAGAATTACTGAAAAAAGCCGGATACAATGATGAGAAACTTGTATTAGTAACAACACCTGATTATCCGGAAATGTATAACGCAACTCTTGTAATTCAGGAACAGCTGAAAAATGTTGGAATCAATGCTGAAGTAGAGAGTTATGAATTCAGTACATTTATGGAACATCGTGCAGATCCGAAACAGTTCAGCATGTATGTTACAAGCAACAGCTACAATGTACTCCCAATCCAGTTATCTGTACTTGATAAAGGATGGGCCGGACTTGATACACCAGAAGTAACTGATGGCATCTCCAAGATCCGTTTTGCTGCTTCCAGCGAAGAAGCTTCTGCTGCATGGGCAGATCTTCAGGAATTCCTGTATGAATATGGTGCAGCTTCCGTTCTTGGACATTATACAGGTGTGAATGCACTTAATACAAAAGTAGACGGTTACGATTACCTGAGATTCCCAATCTTCTGGAATGCAACTGTTGCTAAATAAGTTGATCCATTTTTGAAATTTAGTATTATTGTTTACACTCAAGTGAATCACTCTGCTGATTCGCCTGAAAGATGCTCATTTTATTATGAATGCATTTTATGAACAAAAGGCAGGCAGCAACCGACAGCCTGCCTTTTGTTTTTAGTCTGAATGCATCTTTTCTTGTTAAGGAGTATTTATGTTATCTTATATTGGAAAACGAATTTTATCACTGATTCCCGTCATGCTGGTTGTGTCAATCGTTACCTTCCTGATCGTCTATCTGATTCCGGGAGGACCTGCCACTGCCATTCTCGGCATGGAAGCCACACCGGATCAGATTCAGGCTCTGAATGCACAGCTTGGATTTGACCGTCCTTTTTTTGTTCAGTATTTTGACTGGTTTCGAGGGATTCTTCAGGGAGACTGGGGAAGATCTTATTTTTTACAGCAATCTGTTCTCTCCGCAATCGGAGAATATTTTGGTCCTACATTAAGCCTCGCTATACTGGCGCAGATCTTTGCCTTGATCTTCTCTCTTCCACTCGGCATTCTTGCCGCCTGCAAACGTGGAACTGCCATTGATGTGACCGCCGTTTCTGTCTCACTGATCGGCTCGGCACTTCCGGGATTTCTGCTCAGTATGCTGCTTATGCTTGCACTGAGTGTATACAATCACTGGTTTCCTGTTGCCGGATATGCATCTCTTGCATCCGGGCTTGGCGAACATCTCCGCTATCTGTTCGTTCCTGCATTGTCGCTGGGAATCGTACAGGCAGCTTATCTGACACGAATGATCCGCTCTTCTCTTTTGGATGTGCTGTATAAAAATTATATCTGTACAGCCCGTGCCAAAGGATTAAAAGAAATGCGTGTCGTTCTGACTTATGGACTCAAAAACGCAGCACCTGTCATCCTGACTGCCATCGGTCAGTCCTTTGGAAGTCTGATCACAGGAACGATCGTTACGGAAACGCTGTTCAATATTCCGGGACTTGGAATGCTGACGATGTCTTCCATTAACAAGCGTGATGTGTTCGTAATCCAGGGCGTGGTGCTTTTTGTAACTTTATTGTATGTTCTGGTCAATCTTATAGTCGATCTCCTGTATGGCTTTGTTGATCCAAGACTTCACCCCGGACGGAAATAGGAGGAATAAGTATTATGTATTTCACACGAAAAAGTATTTCGCAGGCCAGTGAATCCATTCTCCGGGAGCAGAAGCAGATTCGCCGGGAAAAATTACTCGCCAATCCGGCTCTGATCATCGGACTGACCGGTTTTATTTTAATCTTACTTGCCGCGGTTTTCATTCCTGTATTTAATTCTACGGATCCAAATGCAATGTCAGTTACAGACCGTTTTCAGGCTCCCGGAAAAAACTTTTTATTCGGCTCTGATGAATTTGGACGGGATATTTTTATCCGTCTGCTTTACGGTGCCAGAGTTTCTCTCTGGGTTGGCGGATGTGTTGCCGGATTTTCCTGTATCTTAGGTGCCTTAATTGGAATCTATGCAAGCTATTTTAAGCTGTTTGATCAGATTCTGATGCGAATCTGCGATGGTCTGATCGCCATCCCGGGGGTTCTGCTGGCACTTTCTCTGATTGCCGCACTTGGGACTTCCAGCTGGAATGTTGTACTCGCTCTGACAATTGTTTATACACCGGGTGTTGCCCGTACTGTCCGCGCAAGCGCAATGGTACTCAAAGAACAGCCATACATAGAAGCCGCAAAAGTTCAAGGGTTTAGCAATTTTAAAATTTTATGGAAACTGATTCTGCCGGGTATCATCTCACCACTTACTGTTCAGGCCTCTTTTATCTTTGCGCAGGCAATTATTTCCGAAGCTTCCCTTAGTTTTCTCGGAGCCGGAATTCCGGCACCTGCCGCAAGCTGGGGAAACATGCTTCTGGACAGTAAGCTGGTATTCTCCAAGGCACCGTGGACGATGCTCTTCCCAGGTGCCGCTGTCATTCTCTGCGTACTGAGTCTGAATCTTCTCGGTGATGGTCTGAGAGATTATCTGGATCCAAGAGTCAAAGGAGGGACAAAGAAATAATGATTGATCATACAAATACTGCTTCTTCCAGTTCAGTTCTGGAAATAAAAAATCTGCAGGTGAATTTTCCTGTTCACAACCAATGGTTTCCTGCAGTAAGTAATGTAAATCTACGCATTGCACCGGGAGAAATTGTTGGAATCGTAGGAGAATCCGGTTCCGGAAAAAGTGTTATGTCACAGTCCATTCTCCGTCTGAAAGATCATGACACAGCTGTAAAATATAATGGTGAAATCTTATTTAACGGAGAAGACCTCCTGAAAAAGGATCTGCATCAGATGCAGGAAATCCGTGGAAATCAGATTTCAATCATCTTTCAGGATCCGCTGAATTCTTTAAGTCCGGTTCATACAATTGGAAAACAGCTGAGTGAAATTCTGCTGCTTCATAAAAAGCTTACAAAAAAAGAAGCTGCTATCCGTTCTGTTGAAATGTTAAAACTGACCGGCATTTCCAATCCGGAAGCCTGTATGAAAAAGTATCCATTTGAATTGTCCGGCGGAATGCAGCAGCGTGTTATGATTGCAATGGCTCTCGCGTGCGAACCACAGCTTCTCATCGCAGATGAACCAACAACTGCACTGGACGTAACGATTCAGGAGCAGATTTTGCATCTGATTCAGGAGTTGAATGAAAAGATGAAAATGTCTGTTTTATTTATTACTCATGATATGGGCGCCGTTGCTCAGCTCTGTCACAGCATTAAAGTTATGTATCTGGGACAGATTGTGGAAGATGCAGAGACAGAGGAATTATTTTCTGCTCCTCTCCATCCTTACACACAGGGGCTACTTTCCTGTATCCCTCACCTGGGAATTGAAAAGGGAAAGAAACTTCCTACAATTTCCGGTACTGTACCTCCACTCACCCAGATTCCAGAGGGCTGTCATTTCTGTACCAGATGCAGTGAAGCAACAGAACAATGTCGTACCACTCAGCCACCACTTGTTAAAACGAAACATAATCACTGGGTAAAATGCTGGAAGTATGTGGATCACGCTTTTCCTGGAAAGGAGGAATTCTAATGTCTGAATGTTTGCTTGAAATCAAGGATTTAAAAAAGACTTATCCTTTAAGTACAGGAAAACGCCGTCTTTTTGAACCCAGACAGAAGATGTGTGCTGTTGACGGACTTTCTCTTCAGATCCATGCCGGCGAAACTTATGGACTGGTTGGAGAATCCGGATGTGGCAAATCAACGACCGGGCGTGCAATTACCGGTCTTGTAAAACCAGACAGTGGGCAGATCCTCTATCGTGGAAAAAATCTGTGCGATCTGTCTGACAAAGAATTTCGACCTTACAGAAAAGAAATTCAGATGATATTTCAAAATACTCTTTCTGCCTTAAATCCAAGACAGAGAATCGGCACTATTCTTGAAGATATCTTAAAAGTACACGAAAAAAACAGTCCTGAAAAATATCAGGGACAGGTTCTGGAAATTTTGAAAAAAGTAGGACTCTCAGAAGAACACTATTTCCGCTATCCACATGAATTATCCGGAGGACAGGTGCAGCGCCTTGGAATTGCCGGTGCCCTGATCATTCATCCGCAATTGATTGTCTGTGATGAACCGGTCTCTGCACTGGATGTATCGATTCAGGCTCAGATTCTGAATATGCTTTCCGATCTGCAGCAGGAAATGAGCCTGAGTCTGCTTTTTATCTCTCATGATATCGGAGTAGTGCGTTTTATTTCTGACAGAATTGGCGTTATGTATCTCGGAACACTGGTAGAAGAAGCAGCTACAGAAGACTTATTTTCTTCACCATTGCATCCTTACACACGAGGACTCTTCGCTTCTGTGCCTGATCCTTATATTAAAAAAAGTTCTTTTTCTCAACTGCAGGGCGAACAGCCTGTAAGAACAGAAGATTTCAAAGGCTGTGCATTCTGCAGCCGCTGTCCTGTTGCATCTGAGAAGTGCAGAACTCAGGCTCCTGAATTCAAAGAAGTTACTCCTGGACATAAGGTTGCCTGTCATAATGCTTCTGATCTGTCTAATCCGTAATTAATTGAAGAACGTGGTTACTGTTCACACATAGCTAATCACCTTGCTGATTAGCTATGAGGATGCACGTTTTGACCCGAGTGCATCTCGCCCATCGCCACAGGCGATTCTAAATGGCGAGATGCGTTACTGTTTACAGGTTACCTGTGAACAGTAACAGAACGTGTACTTCTTACAGAAAGTTAAGACACCTTCTGGAATTGAGATTTAAAATAATGGATATGAATAGATTTATAACCGGTCTATTCATATCCATTTAATTTTTTCATAAAAATACAGTTCCTATACGACTACTTTCATCATATAAGAACTGTATTTATCATTCAATTGCTTTACACTTACAGTGTCACAATCTCTCCATCTTCATCCCAGAGATCATGCCAGTCTTTTGCACCGTGCCACAGGAATACCTGTCCTTTTACAAGACGGTTTCCTTTTTCCAAGGTTGCAATCTTTGCCATCTCTTCGTCTGTCAGCGGATCTTCTGTCATTGCTTTTAAGTTGCTTACATAGTTATGCAGTGAGAACGGAATTGCAATCTCTCCTCTCTGCTGTGCCCATTTCAAAGCAATGATTGCCGGGTGACAGTTGTGAGCCTTTGCAATCTCCTGCATTACTTCTGTCTGCATATCTGCTACGTCTTCCGGACACATATCTCTCTCCGGTCTCATCGGAGAACCGATCGGCATGTAACCTACCGGCTGAATATCATGTGCTACAAGATAATCATAGAGTTCCTGCTGCTGGAAACATGGATGGATCTCAAGCTCACAGGCAACCGGTTTAATCTTCATCAACGGAAGAACTGCTTCCAGTTTCGGAATTGTCATGTTGGAGATTCCGATAAATCTTGTCAGACCGTCCTCAACCAGTTTTTCACACTGTCTGTATGTATTCATGAATTCTTCCACACTAAATGGTTTAGAATCCGGATTTCTTGACTCTACATCACATCCCGGTGCATGATAGTTCGGGAATGGCCAGTGGATATAATACATATCTACATAATCACACTGCAGATCTGCAATACTCTTCTTGCAAGCCTCTTCTACATGCTCATGCATATCGTTCCATACTTTTGTCATGATGAAAAGATCTTTACGCTCTACAACACCTTCCTCAAATGCTGCTTTAAAGACTTTACCGATCTCCGCCTCATTTCCATAACATGCTGCACAGTCAAACATACGGTATCCACTGCGGATTGCTCCGTCCACTGCCTCAGCAATCTGATCTGCTGTAAATCTGTCGGAACCAAAGGTTCCCATTCCGATACATGGTGCTTCGTCACCTGTGTAGAATTTTACTTTTGGCACATCTGCCGGATTAATAAATTCTGCCATTTTATCGCTCCTTTTTTCTTTTATTTTTTCGTTATTTTTACCCAATCTTCTCAACCTCAACCTGTGGATAAATCTTCTCCATATCTTCTTTTACAAAGAATCCTGTCTCTTCTCTCAAAGCCGCTGCCGCAGAGATTGCACTTGCTTTCTTCAGCATCTCTTCTACTGAAAGTCCTTCACTTAATCCCAATGCAAATCCTGCAATCATAGAGTCTCCACATCCTACTGTATTGACTGCATCGATCTTCGGCACACGGGCACGGAAGATTCCTTCATCACATACTACAAAAGATCCGTCTCCTCCAAGGGATACTGCCACAATCTCAACTCCATCTGCATGGATCTGTTTTGCCGCATCAACCATGTCCTGGAAATTGTCACAGCTCTTACCTGTCAGCATGCGAATCTCATCGATATTCGGTTTGATCATGGTCGGTTTTGCTTCAATTCCCATCTCAAGCAGCTTACCGCTTGTATCAAGGATTACTTTCTTCCCTGCATCTTTGCAGATCTTCACAAGTCTCTGATAAGCTGTTCCATCCAGTCCTTTCGGTACACTTCCTGACATTGCAACAACATCTGCTTTCTTCACAAGTTCTGTAAAATGCTTCTCAAATCCCTGGAATTCTTCTTCAGATACTGTAAATCCAGGCTCAAGGAATTCTGTCTGTACATGATTTACTTCATCCCAGATATTGATGCAGGATCTGCTCTCTGCTTCCAGATGATAAAATTCTCTCCTGATTCCAAACGGCTTCAAAGCATCTTCAATATAATTTCCTGCATGTCCTCCGACAAATCCTGTTGCAACCACTTCTGCTCCTGCAATGGAAGCCGGTTTGGATACATTCAGCCCTTTTCCACCCGGTGTGTAGGCACATTCTTTCACACGGTTGACTTCACCAATCTGATAACCTGCCACAACATATCGTTTGTCGATCGCAGCATTTAATGTTACTGTAAGTATCATATTCGGTACGGAGCTTTCTTCTTCACAGTTTTCATCGATACGATAATCCATATTCCAACTGTTTTAAATAATTGTTTTATTTATATTAAATGAAAGCTCCTGTCCCCCTCTCTGATTAATCCTCGTTTACAAGCATTACTTTTCCTTTGACCATTCCCGGTGTCTTGAACATCTGGAACGCTTCCTGAGCCTGGCTCATTGGTACCATTTTATAAATGAAACCTTTATCAAACTTCAGCTGTCCTGTTGCAAAATAATGAGCTGTCAGATCCCATTCTTTACCCGGGAACGGTGCACTGTAGGACATCCAGGAACCTGTCAGTTTGAACTCTTTACGGTTCATGTTCTCCCACATTGCAGGTGTGAATTCAAGATTTACATGCGGTGTTCCGATAAAACATACATGTGCTTTATTCG
This sequence comes from uncultured Mediterraneibacter sp., assembly GCF_934309415.1. Lineage (GTDB taxonomy): Bacteria > Bacillota > Clostridia > Lachnospirales > Lachnospiraceae > Mediterraneibacter. The sequence goes on along the minus strand of NZ_CAKRDI010000014.1, from coordinate 13,352 downwards.
CTGCAAGTTCAAATGCCATATGCATTGTAGGAACCTGTCCTGCTGTCTCGAAAACATAACCGTATCCTTTGCCGCCTGTGATTGCCATGGCCTCTTCCATATAATTTTCTTTTGTTGTGTTGATTACCTCATCTGCTCCAAGACGTTTTGCAAGCTCCAGTCTCTCATCGCTGATATCAAAAACGACAACTTTCTTAGATCCGAAGATCTTGCACCACTGCATTGTGAACATTCCGATCGTTCCGCCACCAAGAACTGCCACATACTGTCCACCCTGATAGTCATTCTGGTAAACACCGTGAATTGCTACTGTCGCAGGCTCAAACATCGCTGCCTGCTCATACGGAATGCCTGGATCATAAACAACTGCATTCTGTTCCGGAATTACAACATAATCCGCATTGGATCCCTGCTCTCTGGATCCGATAAAGCTGTAGTGCTTGCACAGAGAGAAGTTTCCGTTCTGGCAGTCATCGCATTTCATACATGGTTTCAGCGGTGCTCCTGATACATGATCTCCTACTTTTACTTTCGTCACACCTTCACCGACCTCTACAACATCGCCTGAAAATTCATGTCCAAGTACGATCGGGTAGAAATGAACTCCGTGGTTCAGTACACGTGGAACATCAGATCCACAGATACCAGAACATTTTACTTTCACTTTAACCTCACCCGGTCCCGGTATCGGCTCCTCATAATCAAGATACTGTACGTCTTCATTTGCACATACAACTGCTGCTTTCATCTTAACATCCTCCTCTTTTTTTCATCACTGACTTTAATTGCTGATAAAGTTCTATATATGTTTCATAATTTGCATCGTAAACTTTCCGGTTTGCTTCCTGAGGTTCATGGGAACGTTTTTCCTCTACAGTCAGTTTCACTGCCTCATCAAAGTCCTGATACATTCCGATTCCAACTCCTGCAAGGATCACAGCACCAAGTGTTGTTGCTGTATCCGAAGACGGAACAATGATCGGTTTTCCTGTAATATCAGCCTTGATCTGTGTCCAGAGCAGAGAGTTTGCAGAACCTCCCATTGCACGTAAGACATCTACCTTCGCTCCGGCTTCTTCCGCCACATCCAGGTTATGTTTCAGCGCATATGCAGTTCCCTCCATAGCTGCACGGATAAAATGTCCTTTCGTCTTACTGAAGTCCAATCCATAATAAACACCTTTTGCATCCGGATCCCAGATCGGAGTTCTCTCTCCAGCCATATATGGCAGGAAGATTACACCATCACTTCCCGGTGCAACTTCTGCCGCCTCTTCATTAAAGAGATCCAGTGAACTCTTGCCCTGACGTTTTCCTTCTTCTCTTTCATACGCTCCGAATTCCCGTTCCAGCCAACGCATTACTCCGCCGCCTCCGGTCGTTCCACCCTGTAAAAGCCAGCAGTCCGGCACAACATGGAATCCAAGGATCAGACGCTCATCCGCACGATATTCATCTGTACAGATGCTCATTCCTCCGGCCTGTCCGCCCTGTTCCTGCGTCTCACCACTGTGGATAACTCCTGCTCCAAGTGTTCCGCATGCCGCATCCAATCCTCCGGCCACAACCGGTGTCCCTTCTGCAAGTCCACACTCCCTGGCTGCCTTCGCTGTAACTTTACCAATTACTTCATGGCAGGCGTGAATCTCCGGTAAAATCTCTGAGGAAAATCCAAATGCCTGACACATTTTCTCCTTCCAGGTTCCTGTTCTCATATCAAAGCAATGCAGTCCATATCCCTGAGACAGATCCTGTGTCATTTCCCCTGTCAGTTTATACGCAATATAACTGTTGGACTGCAGAATCTTATATGTCTTCGCATACACTTCCGGCAGATTTCTCTGATACCAGATAATCTTTGCCGTTGTATAAGACGGCTGTAAGGAGTTGCCGCAAAGTTCAAAGATCTTATCTTTTCCAATCTTTTCATTGAACTCATCGCAGATATCTGCTGCTCTTGTATCCATCCAGATTGGTGTGTTCGTCAGTACATTTCCTCCCTGATCCACCGCAATCGCAGACCAGCTCTGACCGTCAATTCCGATGCCTTTGATCTCTTCCGGTCTTATATCACCTTTTTCCAGTACTTTCGGAATGGCGCCACAGATTGCTTCCCACCATTCTTCCGGATTCTGTTCTGCCCAGCCCGGATGTGGATAGTAGACCTGATAATCACCGGTTCCTGTTGCTTTAACCGTTCCATCTTTCGCAAAGACAGCGATCTTACATGCACTGGTTCCAATATCAATTCCTAATAAATATTCTCCCATCGTCCCCTCCTGTGATTCGATCTGTTACCACGAATTTTTCATCTCGTTTCATACTGCCTACAGAGATTTACGCTCAACATTCTTCGTTATTTCATGTCTGTACAAATTCTGTCTGCCACCGATTTTCCTTCTACAAATCCTGTCTTCAGCCAGATGGTCTTCATCGAATCCTCTGCTTCTTTCACATACTGTTTCTTTGCAGCCACATCATCTGCCTTGTCCCCATCTTCGGTCACTTTTTGCTCTGTATCCGTTTCCATTCTTTCTCCTGCCTCCAGTTTTTCAAGCATTAATTCTGCAGCTGTTTCCCCAATCTCCCTGGTCGGCTGGGTAACAATCGAAAGTTTCGGAACAGAAGCACGCGCAAAATCTTCATTATCATATCCAATGACTGATAACTGCTCTGGAACTTTAATTCCGGAATCATTGATTTCCATCACAGCACCTACCATCATCTCATAATTTGAGATAAAGACAGCCGTCATATCCGTGTTCTGTTCGAGCAGTTTTCTCATCGCTCTCGCTCCTCCGGCGATTGTATAATCACCGCGTACCACAAACGATTCTTCCAGACTTATCTCTGCCTGTTTCAGAGCTTTTTCATACCCCTTCTGTCGTTCGAACGAAGTGTATACCTGTTCCGGACCGGAAATCATCCCGATCTTTCTGTGACCTGATGCAATCAACCGATTTACAGCATCCTCCGCCGCGCCTTCATTGTCCACAAGGACACTGTCGCACTGGATTCCTTCCATCTTCCGGTCAATTACTACCACAGGTTTTCCGGCCCGTGCAAACTTTTTAAATACTTTCTTCTCCGCTCCGGTAGGCATCAGGATCATTCCATCTACTCTCCGGTGCAGAAGAAACTCTGCTGCCTCTTCCTCTCGTTTCACATCTGAACGACAGTCACAGATCATGGTCGCATACCCGTGACTTCTCAAAATATCTTCCGCTGCCGTAATAATCTCAGCAAAGAAAATATTGTTCAGCTCCGGAATCAAGATTCCGATTGTCTTTGTACGGTTCGTCTTAAGCCCCCTGGCAACTTCATTCACTTCAAAATGAAGTTCCTCGATTGCCTCTTCAATCTTAATTCGATTCTTTTCTCTGACGTTTCCTCCGTTCAGATAAGAAGAAATGGTAGCCAGACCGAGTCCTGTTCTTTTTGCAATATCCTTGATTGTTGCTCCCATTTTCCCGGTCTCCTTTCCTAACTATCTTTGCTTATCGATGCAGATACCACCCGAAAAAGCCAGTTTCAAATATTTAGCAACATCTGATTACAGCTCTTCTGTTATTCTGATTTCCTTAAATGTCCGCTTTTCCATCACAGCCGCACATCTTCATACGTGCAATTACCTGCTCTTTGACTGCTTCGATTCCTACAACACCAAGTTTCTTCGGATCGAATGTCTCCGGCTTTTCAGCAAGCAGTTTCTTCACTGCATCTGTATATGCCACACGAAGTTCTGTTGCGAAATTAACCTTGCACATACCACGCTCTACGCACTCTCTGACGTCCTCTTCACTCAAACCAGATGCTCCGTGAAGTACAAGCGGCACTTCTACAACTTCTTTGATCGCACTTACTCTTGGTTTATCAAGGATCGGTGTTCCAACATAGAATCCGTGTGCTGTTCCGATTGCAACCGCAAGGGAAGATACACCTGTACGCTCTACGAACTCTTTTGCTTCCTGCGGATCTGTGTTTGTATCTGCGTCAGCCTCCAGATCATCTTCCTTACCACCGACTTTACCAAGCTCAGCCTCTACCGGGATACCGAATGCCTTCGCTACATCAACGACTTTCTTTGTCACTGCGATGTTGTTCTCAAAATCTTCATGAGATCCATCAATCATAACAGATGTGTAACCTGCTTTCATTGCCTGAACTGCCAGTTCAAAACTGCTGCCATGATCCAGATGTAAGCATACCGGAATCTTTGTCTTAGCTGCTTCTGCCTTCACAATTCCTGCAAATGTCTCCAGTGTTCCGTACTTTACAGTAGAAGGTGTTGTCTGAAGCATAACCGGAGCATTCAGTTCCTCTGCTGCTGCAATGACTGCCTTCACCATCTCCATGTTCTCTACATTGAATGCGCCTACTGCGTATCCGCCTTTCTTTGCGTCTAAAAGCATCTTTTCTGATGTAACTAATGGCATCTTATCGTCCTCCTTATTCCAAAACCGAAACGTTTCGGTTTTATCTATATATTCATAATAGAACAATATGAACCGCTTGTCAAGATATGAGTGTACTATAGTGTTGTTACTGTTCACAGGTAACCTGCAAACAGTAACGTATCTCGCCATTTAGAATCGCCTACTGCGATGGGCGAGATACATTCAGGACAAAACGTGCATCCTCATAGCTAATCAGCAAAGTGATTAGCTATGGTCTGAACAGTAACTGTCTGAAAACAGTAACCTGAGAACTGTATTTCTTCATAAAAGAGAAAACACTATAGCATTCTCACTATAGTGTTTCCTCGCATCTATGTTCCGCATCTGCAACAATTCAATCATTTTTTACTACCATCTCATCCAGAAAAATAATCCCGCGCCAAGGCCTCGTCCAATTGCCATCATAAGTACAAAAAGTGCCAGATATCTCACAATTCTTGTTCTCCTCATAAAGATTGGAAATACATTCAGAATTTCTGCAAGCGCCATTGCCCAGCATCCAACAAAAATACCTGCAAACAGTCCAAATATCGCAAGAGCTGTCCTTCCTCCCGGAAGTGTGATGTCAAACACTGCTGCCATATTTCCCAAAATCGCCCCGACTGAAACTGTATCTTCGTACAGCATAAGCTGATCTCCCGTATGTGTTCTGTCAGCAAAATCCGATACAACTCCAAGCTCTACGATAAAAGCAAAAAGCCCTCCTGCTACAACCATTCCGGTACTTAAGCCAAAGAAAGCAAGAAATATCCATCGAAACCACATCCGTATCTTCCTCCATGATCCTGCTGTTATTCACTCTTCCATCTCTTTCCCGCGCCGGGAAGCATCTTCCACAAGTGTTGTCTGAATATCATTTTCATACAGTCTCATCTGTACTTCCATCGGTGTTGGATCCACTGTAAAACGTTTTTTGCCAAAATGATTAAAGAAAATCAAAATTCCAATTGCCATTCCCATCGAATATGTTACTTCAAGTACAGTAAATCCGTTGCTTTCTTTTCCCATCACCATCTGATAGATCTGACCAAACAGTTTTGTCACACTCACATCATTATTAAATGCCATGATGGAAAATGCTGCTCCGCAAAAAATTACTGCTGCCACAAAAATCGTCTTTATGATATGCCAGAACACAGGCGGTGTCTTCTGATTTTCGTAAGTTACAATGATGTCTTCCTCTCCCAGATTCTGCACTTCAATTCTGGGATACTGTTCATGAATACAGGAAATAATTTTTAAAACTGAAATAACAAAACGCTGTTCTTTCTCCTCTCGAATCTTTAGAATCCTGAGTGTTTTTACCTTTGCAAGAACTGCTGAATCTGAACATTCTATTTCCAGAATATCTCCCAGTGTCACATTTTGTTTTGTTACTTCTACATTTCGATCACCTTTGATATAAAGCATTGCAGATTCAGATGCCATAAACTGTTACCCCCATTCCCGGTTCTGCAACCTCTCCATCCGAGAGGATATATAAGTCTAAGCACTCATACCTCTTCTTAGTTCTTTCCTTACTGCTTTCTGTTTTCTGTTGGTTTCTATTTGCAGATTGTTCTACCAGCAATCCTCCATCATCCGGTGTTTTTTTCTGTCCTGCCCAGTAGAAAAATCCTATACCTACCGCACAAACTACTAAGATAAGCAGTGTAATCCATACTTTTTTATATCCGTCTTTCATGCTCTCTGTTTCCTTTCCATTTTTCTTTTTTGCTTTACAAACTACCACTTGTATAAGTAAAAAAACAGCTCCTATTTCTGTCTTTGTATTTTTGTTACTGTTCACTCCCATGCTGTGAACAGTAACGTATTTTTCAGGCTGTCAGAAAGTACTCTCCTTTTTTCAGACATATAAAGTATTCGATCTTTTTCCTGTAAATATACGGACTTTTATCTCCTATTTTTGAATCTTCCAGGTATTACTGTTACTCCAGTAAATTTTCATATCATAGCTCGTTTAGAAAGACTGTTTTCTAAATATACCTCTCAATTAATTTATCAAAAAATGGATTTAAATAACAAATGTGTCACATATTCTTCTTCATCCTCTGCAAGATCCTCTTCTCCATCCTCGAGACCTGCACCTGTGAAATCCCCATGCTTTTTCCTACATCACTCTGCGTCTTGTTAGCAAAATACCGCAGATAGATCAACTGACGTTCTTCAGGTTCCAATGTTTCTAAAGCTTCCTGTAAAACAATTCGATCCAGCACATCTTCTTCTCTCTGATCTTTTTCTTCCAGCTTGTCCATCAGGCGGATCTCGCTCCCTTCTTTCTGATGGATTGGCTTATGCAAAGACTCCACCTCGACTGCCGACTCCATTGCCTGTACAATCTCTTCTCTTTCCAGTCCAAGCTTCTCTGACAACTCCTGAAGATTGGGCTCTCTTCCAAGGCTTCTGGTCATTCTCTCCCGCTCCTGCAGGATCTTATAAGACAGTTCTTTTAAAGAGCGGCTCACTTTGATCATTCCGTCATCTCGCAGGAAACGCCGAATTTCTCCGGAGATCATCGGGACTGCATACGTTGAAAATTTTACCTCATAAGACAGGTCAAATTTGTCTATCGCTTTCAGTAGACCAATGCTTCCAATCTGAAATAAGTCTTCAGGCTCTGCTCCACGTCCATAAAAACGCCGGACTACACACCAGACCAGTCCGACATTCTCTTTTACAATCTGTTCTCTCGCTTCTTTATCCCCTTCGTGTGATTTTCTGATCAAAGCGATTGTGTGGTCCATAACTCCCTTCCTTTTCCGATGGTCTTTTTCATTTTAACTCTGGTTCCCTTTCCGGGTTCTGACTCCACTTCCAGACTGTCCATAAATGCTTCCATAAATGCAAATCCCATTCCCGAACGATCCTGCTCCGGCTTCGTAGTATACATAGGAGCCATCGCCTCTTCTATGTTTTTGATTCCTTTTCCGTGGTCGATCACTTCCACATAAAATACATTCTCTTCAACTCTGCACTTTACACAGATCTTTTCGATTGCACTGTCATATCCATGGATAATGCAGTTTGTAACCGCTTCTGACACTGCCGTCTTCACATCTGCCACTTCTTCAACTGTTGGATTTAACTGTGTCATAAAGGAAGCCACAGCTACTCTCGCAAATCCCTCATTCGCTGACCTGCTGTCAAACCGGAGTTCCATTTCATTTCTGTTGTTCATAATCTTTCCTCCTCATAGATCTGCATGATTTTTGTCACTCCCGACAGGGTCAGAATCTTTCTGATTCTTTCATTTGTATGTACCGCCCACACTTCTCCGCCAAGCAGACTGATGGTCTTATATCTTCCCATGATCACACCGATCCCGGAACTGTCCATAAAATCAGTTCTGTCAAAATCAAAAATCACGTATTTAATGTGATTTCGATCGATCACTGCGTCTGCTTCTTTTTTGATTTCTTCTGCATTATGATGATCCACTTCCCTGGGAAGATAGATCGTAAGGCAGTTTTCCTGCACCTGATATTTCATAATTATCGCTCCCCTTACTTAATTTTTAAACTATATTATAAAAATCTATATTAAAAGTAATAAACAAACCGCCGCTCCTTCCTTACTAAAGTATGCCTGAAAAATTATTTTCTTAATCTGCACGCCCCACTTTGTAATCTGCCTCTTTCAGACACACTCTAAAATTTATTTTAAAAAGCTTTCTATAAAATCCTCCGATAGACGAAAGAAAAGGGTATGCTGCTTCGCATACCCTTTTCTTTCGTTCTCTCACACATCGCGCAAATCTTCTGCGCTTTAAATTTACTCATTTGTATCGTCTGTACCATTATCGTTATATCCGGTATCACCTGTATCTCCAGTATCAGAATTGTCACCATTGTCTGAGTTATCTCCGTTATCCGAAGATGTTGTATCTGAAGAATCTCCAGATGAATTATCAGATGATTTCGAATCACCGGATGTGCCTGATTTCAGTGTATCCAGTTTATCCGATGCATCAGAATCATATTCTGAATCACTGTACTCGTCTACGATCTTCTGATAATATTTCTTTGCATTATCTGTATCTCCGTTCGCTTCATAAGCCTGTGCAAGCAGATACAGTGCCTGTGCATCATTGTAGCCCTCATCCATCTTAACTACTTTCAGCAGCTCTTCGATTGCTGAATCATAATCTTCTGAATCTATGGAGTCAGAAGCAGCGGAAAGTTTTCTGCTGCATGCATTCGGAAAAATACTGTCAGTAAGTTCATCATACAATGCTTTTCCCTGATCTCCAAGCTGATCACGATTGATCTGAAGCAATGTGTCTGCCATTGTAGAATCACTGTATTCTCCGGAATTCTGCTGATCTGAAACAGTCATCAGATTCTCATAACTTTCAGAAACTGTCTGAGACTGTGCCGCCTCATCCTCTGATGCATCGCTGGCTGCACGATACTGATCCAGCGTTCTGGTCTGTGCACTCACCTGAGCTTCCAGCGTATTGATCTGGCTGCTGTATTCCCGCATCTGACTGTTCAGTTTGTCTGAACGGTTCTGATTCACAGCCGGAGCTACCAGAAACCAGATGATCGCTGCTCCGATCACTGCACCAATAAAGAGATTCGGCAATGCCAGCTGTCCGCTCATCTCACGGATGATGGAACGTTTTGGCTGAATGATCGTCTCATTTCCAAGACTGTATTCAACCGCCTCATCTCTCTTTCTCTTTCTGTCTACATTCTTTCCGTGTCTTCCACGCTGTCTTGTAATCTCACGCAGAAAACGAAGTGTCGTCTCATTATTCACATCCAGCTTTCTTGCTGCAAGAAGCATCTGACGTGCTTTTGAATTCTGATTTGCATGAATGTAAACCAGGGCAAGCAGCTGATATGCCTTCAGATACGTTGGATGTGCCGCAACTACCTGTTTCAGCTGAATCATGGCAAGATCTTCGCCGTTCTGCTGGCAGTATGCAAGACACTGATTAAATTTCTTCACTGCCTGATTGATCGTTTCCAGTTCATTGGCTGATGCCTGTACATTTTTAATATAGTAATCTGCAATATTATCACGCGGTTTCAGATTCTTACTGATGATCCATTCCACCAGTGCCTCTGCCACCTCGCCAATTCCATAGTATACCAGCCCAAGAAGATTCCTTGCTGCAATATTCTCCCTGTTATACTGCAGACTCTGACGGAGCGATATAATCGCTCCGGTCATATCCCGGACCTGTGCCTTTTTCAGTCCGTCATTGTACCAATAATTAGACTGATACAGGATTTTCTTTGTGTAATCCATTTATACCCACCACTATCTTTCTGTTACCATTTCCACACATCTCTCATTGCTTCTGTTCACAGTAAAACGGAAAAAACATTAGCAATTAGTTTGTCCGTGCTTTCTTCTCCATAACCTCTTTCAACAGATCCTGCATATCTGTCAGATCTTCCTGATATACCGCATCTTCAATATCTTCCACTTCAAGGCTTGGTTTGAATTTTCTTACTTCTTCTTCATAGTTCAGCATAATTTGCCTCCTGATATGATACATTCCGTTATGCTTTACTCCTGTATCAATTGCTGCATCCCATTAATGTTTCTCTCTTACCTCGGAACAATATTCTTTGATCATCCCGGTCAGATATAAAGAACCAAGGCAGTAGACTCTGCGTCCCCGGCGGTGTTCCAGTACATACTGAAATGCCTCTTTCACAGACTCGATCACCACAACCGGACGATCTGTATATTTTTCAAATAGTTTTCCCAGCAGATGTGCATCTGTCGCACGGCTTCCGTCAATCAATGTTACCACATAGCCTTCTGATTTCACATGCTCACAGAGATATTGGATCATTTCTTCATATTCTTTGTCCTTTACTGCTGAAAAAAGAATGATATTTTCCTGTGTATCCTTTGAAACACTTGCAGCAAATGCCTGAATCGCACTTACATTATGTGCTCCGTCTACATAAATCTCCGGCAGAATCTCTTCCATCCTGCCCTCCCACTTCAATTCGGCAAGAGCCTCTCTCCACTTCTGTGGATGTCCGGATTCTCCGAACAGTTTCCGCATCGTTTCCATTGCAAGCAATGCATTCTGTGGCTGATAGACTCCGATATTATTCAATTTCCACGTGGTAGTTCCATAATACGCACTTGAACAGGAAAAAGCAATATGTTTATCTTTAATTCCAAGAATTTCGTACGCATCTTTCCCGATTTTTTTACAGAAACAGTTCTGTTTTCGTGCGGTTTCTTCGATCACCTGATCACTTGCAGGATCACATTGTGCATAAAGTACCGGAACTTCCGGGCAGATGATTCCCGCCTTCTCGGCAGCAATCTTCTCTACTGTATCTCCCAGATATTCCATATGATCCAGGCCTATGGATGTGATCACACAGGCAATCGGATTCTTCACCGCACTGGTTGCATCCAACCTTCCGCCAAGTCCTGTCTCAAGTACCACATATTCCATTTCTGTCTTCTGAAATGCATTCATGGCCATTCCAAAAAGGAATTCGAAAAATGTCGGATGTTCTTCGCCATTTTCCTGCATCTTCTTCACTGCATTCAGTGTCTCCTCAAATGCCTCTGTAAACATCTGATCACTGATCTGCTCCCCGTTCAACCGGATACGTTCATTCATTTTTACAAGATGAGGGGAAACGAACAATCCTGTTCTCTTCCCCTCTGCACGCAGCATCGCATCCAGATAAACGCATACTGAACCTTTTCCATTTGTTCCGGCAACATGAATGACTTTTAATTTTTCCTGTGGATTCCCGAGATACTCAAGGAAACGCACGGTATGATCCAGGCTGTGTTTCTTTGTAAATTTCGGGATATCCAGTATATAATCTACGCATTCACTGTATGTCATTTTGTCTTTTCTTCTTCCTGCTCAACAAATGCCTGCCTTCCGTTCTCCACGGAATCATCCTGAGCAACTTCTGTCAGTTTTCCATCTTTATACTCATACGTCTTGCTGATCCTGAAGATCGTATTACTTGAACCAACCTGTGCTACCATGATCTGATCGCCATCTTTCAGTTCTGATTCTTTCAGATCCAGACGTGTGTTATTCAGGAACTTCGTCGTCTGTTTCTCACCATTGATAAATACCTTACTCTGTTTGGTAAAGTTTTCACCATATACACTGTAATTTCCATTCAACTGTGTTACAAGTCCTGTAATCTCCGCATCTTTAACCCCCATCACCATATGGCCTTCCGTGATCGGTGCGCCATTCTTCTCATAAACATACTGCTTTCCATACATAATATCGTACTGAAGCAGTTCCAGATCTGCCAGGTAATTCTTTGTCTGATGTCTCTGCTGGTGATAATTGAAAATAGTACCTGAATGGATTCCAAGACGGTCAAATACTTCTGCCATAATCTGATATGCAGCAATATTTCCATCTTTCTTCTGCAATCCGATATTATCCCAGATCACATAGTTTGTATTATAGAGATATTTTCCTTTCAGATCCTTTGCTTCCAGACCAAGCGTTGGAAGGTGATCTCCGTAAAATACCACTACAGATGGTTCATTTCTGTTCTCAACAGCTTCAATCAGCTCTCCAACGAATTTGTCCATCTCATGGACTTCATTTACATAGTATTCCCAGGCATTTCTCTTACCTTCATCTTCCACACCGGTTACTTTGATCTCCGGATTCTCCAGTGTCGGCTCAGTCGGATAATCTCCATGTCCCTGCACACTGACTGTAAATACAAAATCCTGTCCCTCTGTTGTATCCATGGACTCCATGATATTTGGAACAAGAATATCATCTGTCGCCCATCCCTTCGGAGTTGTCTTCAGAATATTCATAAATTCCTTGCTGGTATAATGATCAAATCCCATATCATTATATACTTTTGCACGGCTGTAGAAATTACCTCCGTTATTATGAAGTGCCTCTGCACCGTATCCTAAAGATGTCAGTGCGGTAGCTGCACTTTCGAGTACATTTGTTTTCACATATGTTTTGTACGGATATTCTCCCGGTCCGAAGAAACGCATGTTCATTCCTGTCAGAACTTCAAACTCTGTATTCGCTGTACCGGCTCCTACAGATGGTACTTTAAAATATCCACTTGAATAGTTTTTATAAAGTTCTCTCAGATTCGGAATCGGATCTTCTGAAAAACGCAGCCATTCTACTTCTGTCGGATCGAAATAAGACTCCAGCTGAACAAAAATAATGTTCGGCATTTCATCTGATTTCAATGAAGTGGTGCTGGTTGTCAGTTCTCCGTTATTACTGATCTCAGCCATCGTTTCTTCACTGTATCCGGATGGCTGGTTGATTCCTGTATTGAACAGACTGGCTGCAAAACAATACGGGAATCCATAATCTTCGTATGCAAATGCGATATTTCCGAAATAGTTGGAAATCACTCGTTTATCGATCGCAACATCTGTAAGTCCCACATAAGCTCCGATCGATGCGATCACTCCGATCAACGCAATGATTCTGTGCATCTTACCTGTATACTGTCCACCACGTCTCCACATGGAAATTACCCAGAGAACAACTGCGACAATTCCGATGATCAGAAGTACCAGCTCTCCACCGCTGAAATAATTTCCGGTCAGTTCCAATGCATCGGACAATACTTTCAAATCCTGTGCATTAAACGGCGTAACTCGTTTCAGGAGCAGATATCCATTACAGGTTCCGAGAAACAGCCAGAATACACTCAGCAGGATTCTGACAAACACTCGTCTTCGGAACAGATAAACTATCATAAATGTTGCAAAAATTAAAAATGCATTAAACAGAAACACAAACGGTGTTTCTGTCATATAGCTCCATGCTTCAAAAAAAGAATGCCTTGAGATCACCTCGATCAAAAAATTCAAAACACAGGCCAGCAGATAATGAAGGACGAGTGAAAATCTGTTCATCCACTTATAAACCGGCTG
>NZ_CAKRDI010000013.1 GCF_934309415.1 uncultured Mediterraneibacter sp. | reverse complement strand
TTCTTCTGTCATCTGATTTATAGAAACTTATTAACCAAGTAGTCTTGATTGACTACACCATTATTATACTAGGAGGTTGAGAGGATGTTTAGTTTATTTGAAAATCTGACCAACTGGATGTGGGGACTTCCATTGCTGATCACAATTCTGGCAACGGGGATTTATCTGACCATTCGGTCAGGATTCTTCCAGTTCCGCCATTTCGGACATATTGTAAAGAATATGTTCAGTAAGGAACGAAGAGAAGAAGGTGGGGATGACGGAAAGAGCCTGACACCGTTCCAGGCGATTTCTGTTGCGATCGGAGGTACCGTTGGAGTATCGAATATGTCTGGTGTTGCGACTGCAATCGCGACAGGAGGACCGGGAGCACTGTTCTGGCTGTGGATCGCAGCACTTCTGGCAATGGTCATTAAAATGGCAGAAGTTACACTGGCGGTTTACTACAGAGAGAAACAGCCAAACGGAGAATATCTTGGGGGACCTACATATTATATGCAGAAGGGACTTGGTGAGGAGAAGAAACTTCCATTCTGGAAGCTCTTTGCTGTGTTATTCGGCGGATGTATCTTCATGACATGGTTCATCACACTTCAGAACTTTACTGTATCTGAGGCAGTAGGAAGTACCTTCCATCTGCCATACATTGTTCCGTCAGTGCTGTATGTTGTAGCGATTTATCTTGTGATCATCGGTGGAGTAAAGAAGGTCGGCGTGATCTCTTCTTACCTGACACCGGTAATGTGCCTGCTGTATATTGTTGGATCGCTGGCAATTCTTGTAATGAATTTTGACAGACTTCCGGAAGCATTTATGATGATCTTCAAAGGTGCATTCACAGCTCAGGCAGCAGTTGGTGGTTTCATGGGAGCAGGAGTGGCCACAGCAATGCGTCTTGGATTTGCACGCTCTGTATACAGTAACGAAGCTGGATGGGGAACTTCTCCGATGATCCATGCCTCTGCAAAGACAGATCACCCGGTGAAACAGGGGGTTATGGGAGCTTTCGAAGTATTTGCAGATACAATTGTTGTATGTTCTATGACAGGTCTTGTAGTTATCGTAACAGGATACTGGAATTCCGGTCTGCAGGGATCAGAACTGACACTGACCGCATTTGAGTCTGGTATGGGATCTTTTGCGAGAGCACTGATCGCCATTAGTATCTTCCTGTTCGGACTTACAACATCTACAGGATGGTTTACCTATTATAGTGTCATTCTGAAGCACTGGCTGAAAGGAAATGAAAAGATCCTTAAGATTGCAGAAAAAGTGTTTGTACTTGGAACACCGCTGTGGGGGATGCTTGTAACGATTCTGACAATCTATGGAAATGGAACACCGGCACAGTTATGGGTGATCGCAGATTTTACAACTGTGTTCCCGACCTTTGTAAATGTAGCAACTCTGTTCCTTCTGAGTGGTACATTTATCAAACTGTTGAAAGACTATAAAGCACGTTATCTCGGAGAAGGGGAAGTGGATGAGAATATGCCGCTCTTTTATGAGGATAAGAAATAGAAGTCCGATCAGTTGCAGAAACAGATAATACAGACTTAGAGTTAAAGGATGAGAAGCAGTGGATAAGATTTTTTTTAATGGATGCATCCGGACACTGGATGATCAGAATACTGTTGCACAGGCAGTTGGAATTGAAAATGGGAAAATCACTTTTATAGGAACAGGTCAGGAAGCGGAAAGAATCTTCTGTGAGGATCGGACAGATCTGCAGGGAAGACTTCTTCTCCCGGGTTTCGTGGATACACATCTGCATATGCTTCATTATGCATTTGTAGAAAAATCAGTAAAATTATTTGACTGCAGAAGTGTAGAAGAGATGCTGGATACGGCAAAGAAAAAACTGGATGAATCAGCAGGAAAACAGTTAACCTGGCTTTACTGCCGCGGATGGAATGAGGAACATTTTGAAACTCCGAGGTATCCGCTGAAAGAGGAGCTGGACGCACTGTCAACGGAGATTCCGATTATCATGGTCAGGGTATGTGGACATGTTGCGGTCTGTAACAGCTGCGGACTCGAGCGGTTGAAAAAGATTGAACAGTTTGATGAAATCGCGAAAGAGGTAGATTTTCAGACGGGGCTTCTGAAAGAGAATGCAGTGCAGTTTTATTCTTCTGTGCTTGAGGCACCGTCACAGGAAGAAGTAGAAGGATATATCACTTACAGTGCAAAGAAGTTGAATGAATGTGGATTTACAGGAGTTCAGTCAGATGATCTTGCGTCTCTTCCGGGCAAGAACTGGAGAAGGATCATGGATTCTTATCAGGCATTGGATGCAAGGGGAGAGCTGAATATCAGGCATTATGAGCAGTGTCTGTTTGAACGTGCGGAAGATGCGAAAGCATTTATTGAAGAGGGATTCCGTACTGGTCAGCGCGGAAATCATTTTACGATCGGACCAATGAAGTTGCTTCAGGATGGTTCTCTTGGTGCAAGAACAGCGGCGATGAATGAGCCGTATACGGACGATCCACAGAACAGAGGAATCATTACATTTACACAGGAAGAACTGGATGATCTTTTTGCCTTTTTTGATCAGCATCAGATGCAGGCGGCGGTACATTGTATCGGAGACCGTGCGATGGATATGGTGATCGAAGCAGTGGAAAAATCACCGTACCGTGAGAAGAATCCAAAGAACCGACATGGAATCGTTCATTGTCAGATTACAAATCAGCGGATTCTGGAAGCAATGAAGCAGCAGGATATCCTGGCTTACATTCAGCCAGTATTTATTGATCTTGACATGAACACAGTGGAGCCGGCCATCGGATCGGAGCGTATGGATAAAATTTATGCATGGAAGAGCATGCTGGATCTTGGAATTCATACATCCGGAGGTTCGGATGCGCCGGTTGTCAGTTTTGATGCCATGGAAAATATTTATTTTGCGGTAACAAGAAGAAACATTCAAGGCCAGCCCGAGGAAGGATGGATCCCGTCTGAGAAGATGTCTGTAGATGAGGCTGTGAAGCTGTTTACGAAGAATGCAGCGTATGCTTCTTATACTGAGGATGAGAATGGTACGATCGAGGTTGGAAAAAATGCTGATTTTGTTGTGCTGGAGCGGGATATTTACCAGATTGACCCGGAAGAGATCAAGACGACAAAAGTAGATCTGACGATTCTGGGAGGAAAGCCGGTATATGAACGGAAAACGGCAGAAAGAGCATTGTGAAGTATTATAAAATGATGTATTAGAGTGTGAGGTACTCAAGGAGTGACTGTAGTATAGAGGATGCAGTCACTCCATTTTTATATATTAGGAAAGTGTTTTTCTCTAATATATAAAAACACTCCGCGAGGGCGCACATTGTCCGGTGGATAATGACTTTGTGCCGAGCGAAACGAAGAGAAGACACATTCTAGAGTGTGCGTAATCAGGAACAACGCCTGAATCACTGGTTATTTCCATAGAACGTGCTACAATTTAAAAAAGAATAAGAAAGTAGTAATGGTAAATAAAATACGGAGGAAAGTAAAAATGGAAGAGATTACAAGAACAGTGGAAGATTCAAGAGTTGAGACAGTGCATATGGTACGTCCGAATCATATGAATGCGGCCGGAAGACTGTTTGGTGGTCAGTTGATGCAATGGCTGGATGAGGTAGCAGGTCTGGTAGCAAAGCGTCATATTAAAGGAAATGTAATCACAGCATCTGTAGATAATCTGAGATTTATTCACGGCGCATATCAGGGAGAGATGGTTGTGATTATCGGAAAGGCGACTTATGTGGCAAACTCTTCGATGGAAGTTCGCGTGGATACTTATGTAGAACATATGGAAAATGGAATGCGTTATCCGATCAACAGAGCATATTTTACGATGGTAGGATTGGATGAAAATGACAAACCGATGCGAATCCCGAGATTGAAAATTGAAGGAGAAGAGCAGAAAGCTGAATGGCAGGCAGCGGAAAAGCGCCGCGAGATGCGGGTGCAGAGAAGAAAAGAAGGATTTTAAAAGGAACGAGACACGCTCTAGGATCTGAATGGTAATAAGTAATAATGAAAGTTTACAGAGTGCAACGCAGATATAAAAAGGCTTTGAATTTGCGGGATGGAGAAAAAAGTCTTTTAAAAGCATTCGAATCGGTTAAAATTAATAAAAGTAATGCAAACTATAAAATGCTATACAATGAAAAAATAAACAAAACAAGGAGCGAAAATACGAAAAAATAAGATATAAAACATACAAAATGTATAAAAATCAAGTATTACTCCTTGATGTATAAAAAATAAAAAGAGAAAAACTCTTGTTAAAATGACGAAATAATGTTAGTATGTACTCGGTTAAGAAATGAAAGACAAAAAGAAAGGGAAACGCAACTTGCGTAGGTGAGAATATATGAGTACAGCAGCAATTAGTTATAATAAATCTGTAAAAGCAAATACAAGTGAAAAGAAAGGTCTTGCAGAGAGACTGGTGAATTATTTTAAAGAGAATCAGGAAATCATCGTTCTTGGTTTAAATTCTATGTGTGGAAGATGTGTTTATCCATATGGAAGAAATTAATCAATAATTGATAAATAAATTAATCTATTCGTTTTATTTTGGCAGCGTGAATGCTGGGTAAACTCGTGTACCAGATGGGATGGCAGCGATTCGTTATCCCTGAAAATCTGTGAATATAAATAATGTGAAAAGCTGGCAAAGCTTTCTAATACTGAGATATAAAGTCCCTGTATAGTAATGGAACTTTCATTTTGTAACTGTTATCAACAGCTATAAAATGAAGTGTCTGTTACAGTTATATTTCAGTTGAAGAAAACTTATGCCAGTTTTTTTGTATTCTGTAATATACATTTTACAGAATACAATTTCAGGAAAAATGCTTTCGAAATACAGATTTTGTCATTTCCATTGTCTTGTCAATCTGCAGTTGTTCTTCTTTTGATTTTCCCTCTTTGAATAATTCCAGGATCAGTGAGACTTCATCCGGGGAAAAACGGATCCCCTGACGGTTGGCATTGGTGATCAGGGCAAGCATGATCGGTGCAAGGTCACGTCCGCTCTTCCCCTGCGTCTGACTGGCTGCCAGTTTGATCAGTTCCAGCTTGGCGGGATCGATCTGTTTCATTGCGGGATGATTCATCCAGTTTTCCATGTGTAATGTCTCCTTTCTGTGAGGTGAGAGTGATTGAAGGAAGTGGTGAAGCATGAGAAACCTGCGAATCCTGTGGAGCGGAAGGTGCGGCCACAGGGGAGGTAGTCTCTTCTTTGAGTGTATTACTTTGCATGTTTAAATATTCATCGTTGTGAAAAGATTCAGTATTATCTGTCGATGAAGAATCTGCAGTGGACGGCTGTTTTGTAGATTCAAAGTCTCTGCCAGAAGACTGATTTTGTGGATTATGATCTGGCGTGGATAACGAAGAAAAGAGGTCATTGTATAACTTGGAATTACTACGCTGCTCGGGAGAAAGCAGATTCATCAGAAGATCTGTCTGGGAGAAACTGTTATTTTGAAATTGCTCCGTGGTTGATGCAGAGTCTGTTGATCTTGCATCTGTTGCTTTGGGAGAAAAGCCGGAAACAGGCGGTTCAGCAGCACGGAATAATTCCATCACAGAGAGCATGTTCTGGATATTTTCAAACATTTCAAAGATCTGCTGTTCCTGTGGAGTGAGGTAAGGCCTGAGATTCTGAAGCAAATTTTCCGGGAACAGACCGGCAGAGCCTGAAAGCTCCTGTGAGGCAAGCGGAGGAGAACAGGGCAAAGAGAGTTCCAATGCCTGACGGAATTCCAGAAATTTTATGAAAACTGCCAGAGTGTGCTGACTGGTATGGGGAAGAAATGTCAGGAAAAGTTTCAGCATACGAAGCTCCGGGGAAGAAGTCAGTTCATCCAGAGGAGTCATTGGTGGTGGTTGCTTCATGAATCTGTCTGCTCCTGAAGGTAGCGTTGTAAATATATATGCGGGAAGAAAATTGTGTATGCAGGAAATTGATATCTAAATTTTTTGCGTAGCCGTCTGAAAAAATGTTCATACTATATTATTACAGGAAGCTTTAAATATAGGAAAATAAAAGGAGCAGACAGTTATGGCAAGAAAACTGATTATTGATGGTAATGCAGTATATGAGATCGATGAACAATGTATGCTGAAAAAAAGACTTGATCCGTTGGAAGAGGAAAAATTTCTGAGAAATGAAAAAGGAAACTTAAATTTCAATCAGGAGCAGAATGGAAAATGGAAGGAAAGTACCTGTGAGATCCGGAGAACAAATGAAAAGTAGATGCCGAAATGGAAATGAAATGTTTTAAATAATTTGAATCATTAAAAGAAAGAGTCCGGAGCCGGGAAATTCCCGAAGCTCAGGACTCTTTTTAGAATCATATGAAGATATTAAATTTAGAGAAAGCATGAAAAGGTAAATCTGAGTTACTGTTTCTGTTTACAGGTTATCTGTGGACAGTAACAAGTCTGGTGCTTTAAGTTTCTGAATTTTCAGCAGAAGAAAAATTAGCAGCCGCATCCACATCCGTTGTTATTTCCGCATCCATTTCCACATCCGTTGCCCCATCCACCGCAGCAGCAGAGCAGAAGGATGATCCACAGACAGCTGTTGTTCTCGAAGCCGTTCCCGCAGCCGTTGCCACATCCATTGCCCCATCCGCCACAGCAGCAGAGAAGAAGAATGATCCACAGGCAGGAATTCATTCCGCATCCGTTATTTCCATTGTCACATCCGCATCCACAGTTTGTAGCTGTTAATTCACTCATGAGTTAAATCCTCCAGTTAGGTTTTATTTACAATGTTATAGTATGCCCTGTAAGAAAATGTGTGAATAAATTTTTGATTGATACATTACTGTTTGCAGGTTACCTGTGAACAGTAACAAGAAATGAGGATAACTTATTATTTCTTATTTGTTTGCTATATCTGTCACATTAGAGCGTGTCTGAAAAATCATTCCTGCAATCTACATGCCCCACTTTGCGGTATATTTTGTCTTCGTTCGGTTGACGTAGCCCGCTACGCCGCCCTCATTCAGACAAAATCTCCCACAAATTGTGACATATATCTTGCAGAAAGCATTTTTAAGACACGCTCTAGAGCGTGTCTGAACAGATATGGAAGAAGCAAATTCAATCCGAAGACATTTTGTTATTACTACAAATGATTTTTATTGGAATGAAGTAATGAAGTTATTTCTCAGAGTGTCATCAGATTTGCCACATGGAGTAGTCCCCAGCCAGATTCTGTTCCGGGAGTTGGGACGCAGGAATTACGGAGCTGCAGTTTGACTTCTACATTTGTAAGGTCAGGATATTTGGAGAGAAGACAGACGATGGCACCGGATACGATGGGAGTGGCCATGGATGTACCTGTTTTGGAGATATAAGGATGGAAAGAGGTACGCGGATAAGCACTGTTACAGCTTACGATTCCGGTACCGGGAGCAAATACATCCGGTTTGATCACGCAGTCTTCTGTAGGTCCGCGTCCGGAATAATTCAGACGGGCATATTGGCGTTGGATTAATGCGGGGGAATCGGGGACGCCGACGGTGATGATTTTGGGACTGCTTCCGGGAACCGCAACGCTTCCGGGTGCAGGTCCGTAATTCCCGGAAGAGACTACTACGACAAGTCCAAGATCCCAGAGCTCTTCCACGGCATTCAGAAGAAGATGCTTCTGATGGGAGTCTAGTTCCGGGCGGGCACCGACGGAAATATTCACCACTCGGAGTGAGTATCGGGAACGGATAGAGATGAGCCAGTCGATTGCATGGAGAACATTTTCGGTAGAACCATTTCCGTGGCGGTCGAGAACTTTACAGATCAGCAGTCTGGAGTGGGGAGCCATTCCGGAATATGCGCCGGAGGAGAGCCTTCCGTTTCCAGCAAGAATTCCGGCTACATGTGTTCCATGTCCACTGTCATCGCGTAGACCGGAATCGGTAAAATCGCGGAAGGCGGTGATCTGACTTCGCAGATCCGGGTGGGGAACAGCGCCGCTGTCAAGGATGGCAGCGCAGACTCCATTACCGAGGAATCGACCGGATCTTGTGTCTTCACAATAATAGTGAACCGCTTGTTTTACCCATTTCATAATATAGGTAGAAACTCCTTTTTGTATATTTTATGATTCGTGCAGAGGACTGCTACTAGAGTGTGTCTGAAAAATCATTCCTGCAATCTACATGCCCCACTTTGCGGTATATTTTGTCTTCATTCGGTTGACGTAGCCCGCTACGCCGCCCTCATTCAAACAAAATCTCCCACAAATTGTGATATATATCTTGCAGAAAGCATTTTTAAGACACACTCTGGTTATAGTATATTTCAGTTTCAATTATTGTATTGCCGGGCGGGGCAGAGCATGTACTGTTTACAGTTTGCTGTGAACAGAAATAACGGATTATATGAAAAAATAAAGTGTAAAGAAAAAACACTTGACAGAGTCTCGCGAATCATGTATGATAGCTAAGGTGAAAAAAATGAACAAATTTTTAGAGCAGGCATTGTTATATGATTTCTACGGAGAATTGCTCACAGATCATCAGAAAGATATTTATGAGCAGTTTGTTCTGGAAGACCTTTCGCTCAGCGAGATCGCAGAGATGAAAGGAATCAGCCGTCAGGGAGTACATGATCTTGTAAAGCGGTGTCAGAAGACACTGGAGAATTATGAAGAAAAATTACATCTGGTTGAGAAGTTCCTTTCTGTGAAGGAAAAGGTAAACCGGATTGATGATACACTTGCGGAGTGGGAGAATAATAAAAAAGATCCGGAAGAAATCGTGAAACGAATCCGCAAGATAGCGGATACGATCATAGAGGAGTTATAGAATGGCATTTGACAGCTTAAGTGAAAAACTTCAGAATGTGTTCAAAAACCTGCGAAGCAAAGGCAGACTGACAGAAGACGATGTAAAAGCAGCGCTCAAAGAAGTCAAGATGGCACTTCTCGAAGCGGATGTAAACTTCAAGGTTGTAAAGAGCTTCATTAAAGATGTTCAGGAGAGAGCCGTTGGACAGGATGTCATGAACGGACTGAATCCGGGACAGATGGTAATCAAGATCGTTAATGAAGAACTTGTAAAGCTGATGGGATCTGAGACAACAGAGATCGAGTTACAGCCGGGAAGCGCGATTACAGTCATTATGATGGCAGGTCTTCAGGGAGCCGGTAAAACAACCACCACTGCAAAGCTGGCTGGAAAGTTCAAGCTGAAAGGTAAGAAACCACTGCTGGTAGCCTGTGACGTATATCGTCCGGCTGCGATCAAACAGTTGGAGATTAATGCTGAGAAGCAGGGCGTGGAAGTATTTTCCATGGGAAATAAGAACAAACCGGCAGACATTGCAAAAGCCGCGTTGGAACACGCACAGAAGAATCATAACAATATAGTAATCCTTGATACAGCCGGACGACTTCACATTGATGAAGACATGATGGCAGAGTTACAGGAGATTAAAGAATCAGTGACAGTGCATCAGACAATCCTGGTTGTTGACGCAATGACCGGTCAGGATGCGGTAAATGTTGCAAGTTCTTTTAACGATAAGATTGGAATCGACGGAGTGATCGTCACAAAGCTTGACGGTGATACACGAGGCGGAGCCGCACTGTCCATCAAGGCAGTAACCGGAAGACCGATCCTCTACGTCGGTATGGGAGAGAAACTTTCCGATCTGGAACAGTTTTATCCTGACAGAATGGCATCCAGAATCCTGGGTATGGGAGACGTACTTTCCCTGATTGAAAAAGCAGGAGCTGAGCTGGATGAAGAAAAGGCCAAAAAGATGGCCGACAAGATGAAGAAAGCCCAGTTTGATTTCGAGGATTACCTCGACAGCATGGAACAGATGCGCAAGATGGGCGGCCTGTCCAGTATCATGGGAATGATGCCGGGCATGGGAAATCTAACCAGCAAGATGCCGGATCTTGATTCGGAAGAGAATGAGAAGAAGATGGCAAGAATGGAAGCCATGATCTACTCGATGACACCGGAAGAAAGAAGAAACCCGGATCTGCTGAACCCATCCAGAAAGCACCGTATTGCAAAAGGTGCTGGAGTTGATATTTCAGAAGTGAACCGTATGGTGAAACAGTTCAACGAGTCCAGAAAGATGATGAAGAAGCTTCCTGGAATGATGGGCGGTAAAGGTGGAAAAAGGGGTAAATTCAAACTTCCTTTTTAACACATAAATTATCAGAGACATCCGATTTTATTTCAATGAGAGATAAGACAGAAGAGATGGCGATGTGATGATTTATTATAAATAACTATAAAACAAGAATATTATGATGAGGTGAAAGAAATGGCAGTAAAAATCAGATTAAGAAGAATGGGACAGAAGAAGGCTCCTTTTTATAGAATCGTAGTAGCAGATTCTAGATCTCCAAGAGATGGAAGATTCATCGAGGAAATCGGAACATATGATCCGAACTGCGAGCCAAGCGCAATCAAAGTTGACGAAGAAGCAGCTAAAAAATGGCTCAACAATGGTGCTCAGCCGACAGAAGTTGTTGGAAAGATCTTCAAAGCAGCAGGAATTGAGAAATAATTCATATTAATCATTCATAAGACGTTTTTAAATAACTGCTTTATTCAGTGCGAGTGAAGCAGTCATTTATGAAGCGCTGTATAAGATTGATTAAGATGTCTCCGCGGAGGTGCGAGTATCATGAAAGAATTAGTTGAGGTTATCGCAAAAGCTCTGGTGGATGATCCAGATCAGATCTCAGTAACTGAGAAAAAAGAAGGAAAAACCACAGTACTTGAACTTCATGTTGCTGAAGGTGACATGGGGAAAGTAATTGGCAAACAGGGCCGTATCGCAAAAGCGATCCGTTCTGTTGTAAAAGCGGCAGCAGCAAAAGAAGACAAGAGAGTCGTTGTTGATATTGTATAACAGCGAGAAAGATGAGATCTGTGAAATTCACTTGTGATTTTGGCAGATTGCAAAGCAGGAAAGGGACAGGCTTCGTTTTGAAGAGACTGCCCCTTTCTTTTTCAGGAGGATTCGGAGAATGGAACAGTATTTACAGGTAGGAGTGATCTCTTCCACACACGGACTTCGCGGCGAAGTGAAGGTATTTCCGACAACAGATACTGCGGAACGATTTAAAACTTTGAAGAAAGTGACACTGGACACAGGAAAAGAAAAATTAAACTGGGAGATTCAGTCTGTCCGTTTCTTTAAACAGTTTGTCATCGTAAAATTTAAGGGCATTGACAATATCAATGATATTGAGAAATATAAAGGAAAAAGTCTTTTCGTAGCAAGAGAAGATGCAGTGGAACTGGAAGAGGACGAGTATTATATAGGGGATCTGATCGGCATGGATGTGTATACAGAAGACAGTGAGAAATTCGGTGTCCTGAAAGATGTGATGGAAACAGGAGCCAATGAGGTATACATTATTGATTCAGAGAAACATGGCGAGGTACTTCTTCCGGCAATTCATGACTGCGTTCTTGAGATTGACGTAGAAGAAAAACGTATGACAGTACATCTGATGGAGGGGCTGATTTAATGAATTTTCATATTTTAACGCTGTTTCCGGAGATGGTGGAAAATGGACTGAATACAAGCATCACAGGTCGTGCGGTCAGCAAAGGTCTGCTTTCAATTGATGCAGTCAATATCCGCGATTATGCATTTAATAAACATAACAGTGTGGATGATTACCCGTATGGCGGCGGAGCCGGAATGCTGATGCAGGCAGAGCCGGTGTATCTGGCATATGAGGCTGTGAAAGAGAAGATTGCAGTGCGTAAGGCAGCTGTGGAAGGTGCAGGAATAATAAATTCGTGCGGTGAGCCGGGGAGCGTAGAAACTGATGCGGAAGCTGTGAATTTGTGTGAGACGCAAGAGAATACAGAAACTGCAACAGAGAGTACAATATCTGCTGATGTGGAGCAGGAGCAGTGCGGGTATTCAGAAATGGAACTGCAGATTTCCGGAGAAGAGACGGAGACAAACGAAGCAGGCATGATGAATCAGAATCCAGCAGCAGAAGACAAGGGGCGCCCGCTCAGAGTCGTATATCTGTCACCACAGGGCGCTACGTTCAGTCAGTCTATGGCAGAGGAGCTGGCACAGGAGGAAGATCTGGTGCTTCTCTGTGGGCATTATGAAGGAATTGATGAACGTGTCCTGGAAGAGATTGTCACAGATTATGTGTCTATCGGAGATTATGTGCTGACAGGCGGAGAACTTCCGGCGATGGTCATGGTGGATACAATTTCCCGTCTTGTGCCGGGAGTACTTCATAATAATGTATCTGCCGAATTTGAGTCGTTCCAGGATAATCTGCTGGAGTATCCGCAGTACTCCAGACCGGAAGAATGGCATGGAAAGAAAGTGCCGCCGATCCTTCTGTCAGGACATCATGCCAATATTGAAAAATGGAGAAGAGAGCAGTCGATTCTCAGAACCTATGAGAGAAGACCGGATCTTCTGGAGGAGAGCAATCTGACAGAGAAAGAGAAGCGGTGGCTTGAAGAGCAGATAAGGAAGTTTGAGGAAGAATAGAACGATTCGGCCATGAAGCACGATTCACCATTCTGTAGCGATGGGCGAGATGCATTCAGGCCAAAACATGCATCCTCATAGCGAATCAGCAAAGTGATTAGCTATGGTCTGAACAGTAACTGAACTATTAAAAAAATGCTATAAAAAGAAAAAATTTACTTGAAAACTACAAAAAAGTATGGTAAACTACAAAAGTTGTGAAAAGAAGAGCGATGGTCCTCTGACACATAGATCGTGTTAAGAACGTCAAATATTAAGGAGGTCACACAAATGAACGAAATCATTAAGAAAATCGAAGCAGAACAGTTAAAAGAGAACGCACCGGAATTCCACGTTGGTGATACTGTAAAAGTATACGCTAAGATCAAAGAGGGAAACCGCGAAAGAATCCAGGTATTTGAAGGAACAGTCCTGAAGAGACAGGGTGGCGGAGCAAGAGAAACTTTCACAGTAAGAAAGTCTTCTAACGGAATCGGAGTTGAGAAAACTTGGCCGGTACACTCTCCACACGTAGAAAGAGTAGAAGTTGTTCGTAGAGGTAAAGTAAGAAGAGCAAAACTGAACTACTTAAGACAGCGTGTAGGAAAAGCTGCAAAGGTAAAAGAATTAGTAAAATAGTAACCATGAGAGGGACAATTACAGATGATGTAGTTTGTCCCTTTTCTTATAAAGAGAAATGTCGCGGGGAGAAACACTTATGCAGCAGGATCTGAAATTTAGAAGAAAGCGCAGAAAAGGAAGAAAAAAGAAGACAAAACAGATGAAGAGCAGTAAGCTCAAATTTGGAAATCAGAAGCGAAAACTGAAGTTTGAGCGAAAGAAAAGTCCGGGAATCACAAAAAAAGGACTGATCTGGATGGCAGAGATACTGTGTGTGTGTGCAGTGGCTGCATTGCTGGTTGCATTTTTCGGACACAGACTCAGTGTGGCAGGAGACGCGATGGAGCCGACACTGAACAATGGAGAAGTCGTACTTGTAAACCGTCTGATCTATGATATGAAAAGCCCTTCAAGGGGCGATGTAGTGGTATTTCGCCCGAATGGAAATAAGAATGTCCACAAGTCTGTCAGAAGAATTGTAGGGCTGCCGGGAGAGACAGTACAGATCAAGGACGGTAAAGTGTATATTAATGATACAGAACTTAAGAAGCATGTATTTATTTCAGAGATTGAGGATGCAGGAATTGCATCAGAACCGGTAAAACTTGGAAAAGACGAATATTTTGTTCTCGGAGATAATGCGGATGTCAATGGAGACAGCAGATATGAAGAGACGGGTACCGTAACATTGGATGATATTTACGGAAAAGCCTGGTTTGCAGCTAATTTCGGAGGACATTTTGGATTTATAAAGAATTAGAAGACGATTGAAAATTCAGCCTTTCAATCAATATTTATGATAAAAATAAGACTATAAAAAGGCAAATTTGAGTTGAAAAATGATTTAGAAAACAGAGAAATGGAGAAAGAATAGTATGCATTTTCAATGGTATCCAGGCCATATGACAAAGGCCAGAAGAATGATGCAGGAAAATATCAAGCTGATCGATCTGATCATTGAGCTTGCAGATGCACGTGTTCCACTCAGCAGCCGTAACCCGGATATTGATGAGCTTGGAAAAAATAAAGCAAGACTGATCCTTCTGAATAAAGCGGATCTGGCAGAAGATAAGAAAAGCGATGAATGGATGGAATATTTTAAGCAAAAAGGATATTCTGCAGTCAAAGTGAATTCCAGAAAAGGCGGCGGAATCAAATCGATTCAGTCTGTCATTCAGGAAGCATGTAAGGAAAAGACAGAGCGTGACCGTAAACGCGGAATCCTGAACCGTCCGGTCCGTGCCATGGTAGTAGGAATCCCGAACGTCGGAAAATCCACATTTATCAATTCTCTGGCAGGAAAAGCCTGTGCAAAGACAGGAAATAAGCCGGGAGTTACAAAGGGAAAACAGTGGATCCGCCTGAATAAGAATGTAGAACTTCTGGACACACCGGGAATTCTCTGGCCGAAGTTTGAAGATCAGGCAGTGGGACTGAAGCTTGCATTTATCGGTTCTATCAAAGATGAGATTCTTCAGACAGAAGAACTGGCTTCCGAGCTGGCAGAATTTTTAAATACCTCTTATCAGGGAGTCCTGGAAGAAAAATATGACATCGAGCATACAGATGATAAATTTGAGTGTCTGAGAAGAATTGCAGAGAGCCGTCACTGCCTTGTAAGAGGAAGCGAGCTGGATACAGAGAAGGCAGCAGCGATTCTGTTAGATGACTTCAGAAACGGAAGACTGGGAAGAATCACCCTGGAAGTTCCGGAGGAAGTATGAAAGAGATCTTAAAAGAATTATCCGGATGGCTGTTTTACATTTTTATTGCAGTGGCAGTTGCCTTGCTGTTTGTAAATTTTGTGGCGCAGAGAACGATTGTGGATGGTTCCTCCATGGAATCAACATTATCAGACGGAGATCAGTTGATCGTAGACAAGCTTACCTACCATATCAGTGAGCCAAAGAGGTATGATATTGTGGT
Organism: uncultured Mediterraneibacter sp.; assembly: GCF_934309415.1. Lineage (GTDB taxonomy): Bacteria > Bacillota > Clostridia > Lachnospirales > Lachnospiraceae > Mediterraneibacter. Next base: position 70,777 of record NZ_CAKRDI010000013.1, on the reverse strand, counting down.
ATTTCCTTATCAGTATGGAGATTATGAATATTATATCAAACGTGTCATTGGATTGCCGGGAGAGACAGTGCAGATTGTAGATGGCATGATCTATATCAATGGACAACAACTGGATGAAGCGTATGGGAATGAAGTGATGGAAAGTCCGGGGCTTGCCGAAGAGCCGGTGACACTGGGAGAAGATGAATATTTTGTACTTGGTGATAACCGGAATAACAGCAAAGACAGCCGGGCGATGGATGTAGGTCCGATTCACAGAAAAGATCTGATGGGACGAGCGTGGCTGAGGATTTATCCATTTTCAAAATTCGGTCTGATCAGGCACGGTTAGAAAAGATAATACATAAGATAAGGCAGAGGTAGATTGAAATGGGAAAAGCAATCGGTGAGATTAAGAAAGAATTTGAAGCAGCAGGAGAGAACGAATGGCTGTCTCTCTGTGGAGAATATGAAGAAGATGCGAGAGCAGGCGTGAAGAATCTGGTTGCGAGATACAGAAAGAAACTGGATGCTTTAAAGCAGGAAAGAGCACGTCTGGAAGAGATGCGTTATTATGAAAAGAAATACGATGAATTTACATACATCTGCGGAATCGATGAAGCCGGAAGAGGCCCGCTGGCGGGGCCGGTTGTAGCAGGTGCTGTCATTCTTCCAAAGGACTGTGAAATTCTGTATCTGAATGACTCAAAGAAACTTTCGGCTGCTAAGAGAGATGCCCTTTATGATGAAATCATGGAAAAGGCAGTAGCAACCGGAATCGGCATGGCAAGTCCTGCGAGAATCGATGAGATCAATATTCTGCAGGCAACTTATGAAGCAATGCGGGAAGCAGTATCAAAGCTGGGCGTCGAGCCGGGAATTCTTCTGAACGATGCAGTGACCATTCCGGAGATGATCATCCAGCAGATTCCGATCATAAAAGGAGATGCAAAGAGTGTATCGATTGCAGCAGCCAGCATCCTTGCCAAGGTGACAAGGGATCGTCTTATGATTGAGTATGATAAGGTAATGCCGGAGTATGGATTTGCCGGACATAAGGGATATGGCTCCAGGGAACATATCGCTGCAATCAAAAAATACGGTCCGTCTCCGATTCACAGACATTCGTTTATTAAGAATTTTGTGAATGAGTAGATGAAGGTTATTGTTTGCAGCTATGATTTGAACAGTAACAGATGAAGAGTCGAAGAGAAATAGATTTCTCCAAATTAACATTTCATTGCTAAATTTTGAACATTTTAAACTGTAAAATATGTTCACTGTGGAAATGTATTTTGAGAAAGTGAATTATTTAATAAGGAAAGAAAGCCGTAAGGCAGAACAGAGTTAAAGTGTCGCAGTTGGTGTAAGCAGATCAGAGAATTTTGAAAATGAGATTATGGAATGTTTACATTAAACTTTGCGGCATTTTTTTATTTATGCGAGCAGACACACTCTAAAGTGTGTGCCTGTACGAGATATCAGCAACTGTTGCGATAACTTGAGAAGCTTACAAGGCATGTTTTTCAGTTGCTGTTTACAGGGTACCTGTGAACAGTAATGTTTCATGTGATTTAGTTTGAGGGAAGGGTTGCCTGACTAAGTATGATAATATAATGACGATAAAGAAAGCGGTGATAGAAGTATGAAAGAAAACAGTAGATGCATAGAAACATCTCCTGGAAAAAAACAGAACAAACGCAAGACCGGCAGTGAATATGAACAGGCAGCAGGATATTATCTGGAACAGTCTGGATATGAGATCGTGCAGTATAATTACAGGTGCCGGAAAGGTGAGATAGATATCATCGCCAAAGACGGCGCCTGTTTTGTCTTTTGTGAGGTAAAATACAGAACAGATGAAAGAAAAGGAAATCCGCTGGAAGCAGTAGATGCGCGGAAACAGAGAATTTTGTTCCAGTGTGCTCAGTATTATCTGATGGAACATCATCTGGGAGATGTCCCGTGCCGGTTTGATGTAGTTGGAATCGAGGGGACGAAGATTACGTTGATAAAGAATGCATTTTGGGGATAAAGTATGTCTGCTTACAGCTATGCTGTGAACAGTAACATGTCTGAAGTTGAATTTTAAGAAAAATTTTAAAGAGAGTATCGCAAACAGTTGAGAACTGATATACTTAAAGAGGTAAAGAAATCAGGCAAGACATAGATAATGAAATAATGAGTAACTAAAGAGCAAACAGAATGAGGTTAGAAAATATGTCATTAGGATTAAATTATAAAAATAACGATAAAATCTTCAATGAGGTGGAAGGAACAACACCGTTTCTTGAATATCCGCTTTTAAAAGAAACCGGAATTGTGTGTCATGGATTTTCTACGCGGCTTGGTGGTGTAAGTACAGGATATTATGAGTCACTGAATCTGAGTTTTGACCGTGGAGATGATCCGGAACATGTACGGGAAAATTTCAGAAGGATCGGTGATGCAATCGGGGTATCCTGTGAGGATATGGTGATGGCAAAGCAGACACATACAACTAACGTGCGGCTGGTTACGGAAGAGGACAGAGGAAAAGGCGTAGTCAGAGAGCGGGATTATACGGATGTGGATGGTCTGATCACGAATATACCGGGAATCTGTCTGGTTACATCTTATGCAGACTGTGTGCCACTGTATTTTGTGGATCCGGTACATCATGCGATTGGGCTGAGTCATTCCGGCTGGAGAGGAACTGTCGGAAAGATTGGAAAACATACGGTTGAGATGATGAAGGAAGCATTTGGTTCTAGACCGGAGGATTTGTTGGCAGCAGTTGGACCGTCTGTCTGTATGGATTGCTATGAAGTGAGCGAAGATGTGATCGACCAGTTTAAGGAAGTGTTTGATGAAAGCCTGTGGAAAGAACTGTTTTACCGTAAAGAAAACGGAAAATATCAGCTCAGTCTATGGAAAGCAAACGAATTCATTTTCAAAGAAAGCGGAATCCTTCCGGAGCATATGGCAATCACAAATGTGTGTACACACTGTAACAGCAAGATCCTTTACTCACATAGAACAATGGGAAATGAGCGGGGAAATCTGTGTGCATTTCTGGCATTGAAATAATTAGAGGAATGTATGAATAAAAAGTGCAGAAGATATGTTGCTGTTCTACAGCAGATTATGAACAGCAATAGTTAATGAAGATATGTGCGGGCAGATTCATGAAATAATATTAAAAAAATGTATACTGTATTGTGTGAAATATAAGACAGGAGAGGAAATTATGAATTTTATAATATTCAGATGGATGCAAAACGTATCTGTTCTGCCGGTTCTGGCAGCTACATCCGATACAGCAACAAATGATTCCATCAATCAGGTGATCGATTCTACACAGGAAGTGACACAGAGCACTGTAGATGATGTGAATCAGTTTGTACAGTATTTTAATGAAAATATACCAAACTTAATTGCATTTGGACTGAAAGTTCTGATTGCTCTGGTCTTTTTCGGGATTGGAAGCAAAATAATCAAATGGATTCGAAAACTGGTAGGACGTTCTATGGAACGTGGGAATGTCGATCTGGGAGTGCGGCAGTTTGTGGATTCAATGTTGAAGTTTGGTCTTTATGCAATTATGCTTTTTATGATTGCAACAAAGTTTGGCGTAGAATCATCTTCAGTTGCAGCGTTGATCGCATCCGCAGGTGTTGCAATTGGTCTAGCATTGCAGGGAAGTCTGGCGAACTTTGCAGGTGGTATTCTGATTCTTTTACTGAAACCATTTGTAGTAGGGGATTATATTGTTGTTAACTCAGAAGGAATTGAAGGAACAGTAAAACTGATCCAGATCTTCTATACAAGATTGACAACGATTGACAATAAGACGATCATTGTACCAAATGGAATTCTTACAGATAACAGTCTGACGAATGTTACAGCAAGACCGGAACGCCAGTTGGATCTGAAAGTAGGAATTTCGTATGATTCAGATCTGAAGAAAGCAAAAGAACTGATTGAGCAGATGCTTTACAGAGATGACGATGTCATTCAGGATGAAGAGATCAAAGTATTTGTAGATGAACTTGCAGACAGCAGTGTCGTGATAGGTCTGAGAGCCTGGGTGAAGACGGATGCTTACTGGGCTACAAGATGGAGAGTCCTGGAAGAGATCAAGCTTACATTTGATGCAGAGGGAATTGAGATTCCTTATAACCAGTTGACGGTGCACATGAAGCAGGAGTAGAAGCCATATTTGGAATAGCAATTGACAGAATAGGAAGGGACGTATTGATTCGAATGTATGTCAACTATCGTCAAAGGCAATTCTAAATAAAGAGATACGTTACTGTTTGCAGCTATGCTGTGAAGAATAACAACAATCATATTTTGTAACTCGGATTTTATAAAAACAGTTGATATTTATTTCCAGTTGCGATATAATAACAAAGGTCGTCAGAAATGACGACCAATGCCGGAATAGCTCAGTTGGTAGAGCACTTCACTCGTAATGAAGGGGTCGTCGGTTCAAGTCCGATTTCCGGCTTTTTTGTCTACCCTAATTTATTCGATGTGAAAATCTGAAGAAGAAAAATCTTAAAGTTGTGGATTAATGTGAATGGCTGCAGGTTCCCTGTGAATATTAATTCTTAAGATTCTATTTCATTTTCCATATTACATAATTTACCTGAGTTAAAATATATTGTACAATGTATCTATACTTCTGTATCCTACATCAATCGCGTCAAGAACGCATCTTTTTGTAATATCTGTTAGAAAAGGTTCAGAAGTGATTAGGTGGCTTTTCTAATGAATACCATGCAGCATTTTGCACAAAAAACTGTGCGGTATTTCAGCTATATAGACGAAATGATGCATGATGGTACTGAATATATTGACAAAAGCGGATATAGCATGTATGATTTAGTTAAATAAAAAATAATTAATCGGTTTGTTACTTCTTCGAAGGCTTTCCCGAAATATTCCATTCGTTTAGTGGATTGTTTTGTGTACCTGGAAGAAGTTTTTTTGTGTTTTAAGGAGGAAACAAATGTTTAATTTTTTTAAGAAAGAAGAGTTCAAAATTGTAGCACCTGTAGATGGAGAAATGGTTTTACTGGAGAATGTCCCGGATGAAATGTTCTCTCAGAAGATTATGGGAGATGGATTTGCAGTAAATCCGGAGAATGGAGAAGTGGTAGCACCAATCAGTGGTGTGGCAGAATCCGTATTTCCTACAGGTCATGCAGTAGGTATCTCCACAAAAGACGGAATTGAATGTATCGTACATATCGGTATTGATACAGTGGAATTAAATGGCGAAGGATTTACTACTCTGATCAAACAGGGAGACAAAGTAAAAGCTGGACAGCCGATCGTAAAATTCGATAAAGAACTGATCGAAGGAAAAGGATATAATCTGGTAACAATGGTTGTGTTCCCATCAGGATATGAGAAAGAATTTGCGCTCGGAGAACGCAAAGTTTCTGCAGGAGAACAGTTAATTTAGTAGAAGAAAATACTCTAAAATTAACAAAAAATAAAATGAAAAATAGAAAAAATAAGTAAAAACAACCAAAAAAGATTGACATTATTTCAGAAATTTGCTAGAGTGTGTATGAAAAATGCTTTCTGCAAGATATATACCACAAAGTGGGGCATGTAGATTGCAGGAATGATTTTTAAGACACGCTCTAGAGTAATAAAAACAAAAAGAAGATGGAAAATTGGAGAGAATAAATGAGGGTCATTCGAAATATCAATAACAATGTATCCATCTGCTTGGATGACAATAATCATGAAGTCGTTGCTTTTGGAAAAGGCATTGGATTTCAGAGACCTCCCTATGAGATAGAGTTGTCACAGATCGACAGAACCTATTATAATCTGGATGCGCATTATCTGGCCCTGCTGGATGAGATTCCGGAAGAGGTTATGGATGTAACGCTTGAAATTGTAGATAAAGGAAGCGCATACCTGGGAATGCATTTGAACAGAGTGTTTTTGTTCTCACTCAGTGATCATATTCATTTTGCAATTCAAAATACTAAGAAGGGGCTTGTCATAAGTAACCCAATGGTAAATGAGATTCAGCATATGTATGAGAAAGAGATGCTTCTTGGCAAGTGGGCACTGAAACAGATTGAAAGAAAGTTATCTGTCAAGCTGCCATCCGGTGAGGCTGCGAACATTGCGATGCATTTTATAAATGCAGAGCTTTCAGCCAAGAAAGAACAGGATAAAGATGACATGACTCGTTTTATAGATGATATTACAGAAATTGTCGAGAGCGAGATGAATGTGATCATAGATCGTAATTCTTTTAGTTATTCAAGATTTGTAACACATTTGAAGTATCTGTTAAAGAGATTTCACAGTAAAGCCGAGTTTGTCGACTCGGATAATGCGAAAATGTATGAACAGATGCTGGAAGAATTTCCCGAATTGGGAAAGGTTGTAGAAAAAATCAGAAATTATATCATGATTCAGTTGGATATAGATCCCAGTAAAGAAGAGCTTCTATATTTGATGATGCATATTAATCGTGTTTGTGCAAAAGAAGGATTGTAACCTTAAGTGGGCTTTACCTGATGCATATTAGATAGACGGATCAGTCTGCCTAATTGTATCAGGTTTTTTTACGCCCTTAGAGAGTGCTGGAAAAGTTTTTCTATAAGATATGTGGAAAAAGTTTTTATAAGTTTTAAATTTATTTTATTATAGTGGCTAATGCAGAGTAAGAGGGGCGCGCAACTTACTTTGTTAGCATAGATTTCAAAAGAATTATTATGAAGGAGAGAGGAAATTATGGCAAAGTATACTGATTTTTGTAACCAGATCCTCGAAAATGTCGGAGGAAAAGATAACGTATCTGGTGCAGTTCATTGTATGACAAGACTGCGTCTCACAGTGAAAGACCAGTCAAAGGTAAACGTAGATGGAATCAAAGCAATCAAAGGAGTTTTAGGAGCTCAGTTCTCAGGGGGACAGTTCCAGGTAATTATCGGTCAGCATGTTTCTCAGGTATATCCTGAATTCTGTGCAATCGCCGGTGTTGGAGCAGAGGCTGCGATTGATGAAAACTTAGATGATAAAGAATCATTTGATATTAAAAAGGTTCCGTCAAAAGTTCTGGATTATATTTCCGGTTCTATCGCACCAATCCTTCCAATCATGATGGCTGCCGGATTCTTCAAGATGTTCTATTCCATTCTTGGTCCGGACTTAATGAATGTAATGGCAAATGAGACACAGTTCATGAGAATCCTTTACATCGTAGGTAACGCAGGATTCTACTTCATGCCAGTATTTGTTGCGTGGAGTGCAGCAAAGAAGATGAACACAAGTATTCCGATGTCACTGCTTCTTGGTGTGTTACTTGTAGATCCTAATATTCTGGAAATTGTAACAGCAGGTGAGTCATTTAAGATTTATGGAATCATTCCTATGCAGTTAAACAACTATACACAGTCTCTGATTCCAATCCTGTTAACTGTATGGGCACTGAAATATGTTTACAAATTCTTTGATAAAGTTATGCCGAATGCAATCAGAGTGTTTGGTGTTCCGTTCTGTACAACAATTGTAATGGTTCCGTTAATGTTCTGCGTTCTTGCACCAGTCGGAAACTGGATCGGTACAGGTCTTTCCTTTATCTTTGAAGGACTTTACAATGTTGCAGGACCGCTTGCAATTGGTATTATTGCAGCATTCTGGCCATTCCTCGTTGCAACAGGTATGCACATTGCAGTAATCCAGATTGCAATGATCAATCTTACAACTCTTGGATATGACCCGATCGTACTTGCCGGTGCCAACATTGCGAACTACGCACTGATGGGTATGGCACTTGCATACTTCATCCGTTCCAAGGGAGAAGAGAAACAGCTCGGTGGTGCGAATGCCTTGACACTGATCGTTGGTGGTATTTCTGAGCCAACATTGTTCGGAGTTCTTCTTCGTAACAAACGTGCGATGATCTGCCAGATTGTTGGTGGTTTCGCAGGTGGTCTTGTAGGTGGTATCTTTGGAGTTGCTGTTTATACACTGGGCGCAAGTAACTTTATGACAGTTCTTCAGTATGCAGGTGGACCGGGAACAAACTTTACACACGCAGTAATTGCAAGTGTAATTGCATTTGTAGTAGCCTTAGCTGTAGGTCTTGTGATCGGATTTGGTGATCAGAAAGATGGAGAAGGGCTGAAGAGCTATAAAGGAAAGCATGCAAATAAATTAAAAAAATAAAAAAGTAAAGAAGGGGTGAGACCCGGAAGGAAAGGTTCAAGAACAGATTCAGGCAACTCTCTTGAACCTTTCTTTTATAAACACAACAGGGTGTATTTATAAAAGAAGGGAAGACTATCATGATAAAAAAGATACAGGAGATTCCGATTACAGAACAGAGTTATCCATTTACATCAGCTGCGCGCTATATTGATCTGGAAGCTTATGGATATGAAGAAAAAGAATATTATATTGACGGGACGGCAAATGTATATCAAAGTGTCGGAAATACAGGAGAAGTAGAGGTGCGGACGAAGGATGTTTCCTACAGAAACAGAATCATTCTCCGCGTGCCGGAGGATCCGAAGAAAGCAAGTGGAAATGTAGTTGTTGAGATTATCAATCCTACTTCTTTTATGGAAATTGAACGTATGTGGATTCTTGGATATGAGAAATTTCTTCGTGACGGAGATATTTATGTTGGAATTACAAGTAAACCGAATACGATTGCTAAAATGGCAGAGTTTGATCAGGAAAGATATGGATGTCTGTCATGGCCGAACCCGATAAAAGATACTCCATTTTCTTTTACAATGGATGAAATTGCAGAAAATGGTATATTACCGGACATTGATATTAACTATGAACCGGGATTGTTCTGGGATATGCTTACGGATCTGGCATGGCTTCTGCGAAGTGATGAATCTGCCAACCCTGTTGTAAGGTACGACCACAGGTATATCTATCTGACCGGATGGTCACAGTCCGCCTGCTATCTCTTCCGTTATGTGAACAGTTTTGCATACAGAGAAGAAGTCGCAAAGGAATCAAAGGTATTCGATGGTTATTTAGCCGGTGGTGGTGTGAGAAATCTGATTGTACCGGTCAATCAGTATGAAGCGCTGATGAATTATGATTTCCGTTTGAAACGTGTAGAGCATATGGAGCAGCCGTTTATCTCTGTACAGACAGAGAGTGAAAACAGTGCATGGGATGCATTCCGTACAAAGCGTCCGGACAGTGATGATCCATATTTTATGTACCGGGAGTATGAAGTGACCGGAGCAAGTCATGATACAATGTTCAGTTATGTGGATTATTATAAAGAAGACGAAGATCTGAGGAGAATTGAGCATTTACCGGAATATATTGGAAAACATACGGAAGGTAACAACTATCCATCCCAGATTCTTTTTGCGGCAGCATTCAGGAATCTCTTCCGCTGGGTAAGAGAAGGTATGGGACCGAATCATTGTGAGCGTATCCCGGTAAATCATTCAGGCGAGAACAGGAAAGATGCTTTTGGAAATACAATGGGTGGTCTCAGAACCTGCCTGTTGAATTATCCAACCGGAAGATTCCACATTGCAAGTACAATCGAACCGGGACAGAGTTTTTTGAATCCGAAAGCTGATAAAGATCCTCTGTTTGGATACGAAGAACCATTTTCGGCGGCAATGTTAAAAGAACTGTACGGTACTCTTGAAAACTATGAAAGACTTTGTGTGGAAGATACGAAAGAGCAGATCTCAAAAGGATTTGTCTGCCGGGAAGATGGAGAAAAACTGGTGAAGCTGGCAGTAGATCGTGCAAGAGAAAGAGGACTGAAAGCATGACGGAAAAAATAGAAATTGAGAAAGAAGAAACTGGCAAAGAAAAAACTACTAAAGAAGAGGTAAGAAAAAAGAAAACTTATAAAGCAGAAATGTATCGGCAGATGATCCTGTCTTTTGAAAGTAAGCATTCCTATGAGAATCCATTTCTGGACTGCGAGATTAAGGCAGTCTTCCGGGGACTTTCAGGCAGAAAAATTGTCAGAGAGGCTTACTGGGATGGAGAAAATACTTACCGTGTGGCATTTGCACCAACGGAGATCGGGGAGTGGGAGTACTGTCTGACAGCACCGGAAGAAACCGGACTTAATGGTGTGAAAGGAAGCGTTGAGTGCGTTCCGTATGAAGGTGATCTTGAGATTTACCGTCATGGATTCTTAAAAATCAGCAATGACAAGAGATATTTTACTTATGCAGACGGAACTCCTTTTTTCTGGCTCGGAGATACACACTGGGAGTTCTGTTACAGAGAAAAATGGGATGAATCAAACCATCCGGAGATGGACAGCATGTTCAAAGGGATGATTGACCGGCGTGTCAGACAGGGATATACGATTTATCAGACAAATTTGCGAAGTGATAAGGTCATGGGTGGTGAAGCATATTACTGGGAGAAGCCGGGAGTACCGAATGTGAAATTCTATCAGGAAGAGCTGGACCGCCGTATGTATTATCTGGCAAATCAGGGAATTGTAAATGCGCTGGGATTTGCCTGGTTTATGTCTATCGAAAATCAGGTGGAAACCTATCAGCAGCTTGCGCGTTATATCATTGCAAGATATGGGGCACTTCCGATGGTCTGGACGCTGGCCGGTGAAGTGGGTGGTTATGATAAAGCAAAGCAGCCATTCTACGTGGATGAGTGGAGAAAGGTTGCACTGCTTGTTCAGAAACTGGACAGTTATCATCACCCGAGAACAGCACATTATACGAATGAAAGACCATTTCCGTCTTATTATCAGAAGGAAGAGTGGTTTGATTTCACTCTGAATCAGGCCGGACATGGAGATTATGTAGTCAGTATGGATGATTACAAAGGATTTCTCGAAGAGTATGGAAACAAGCCTTTTGTTGAAGGAGAGGCGTTGTACGAATTCTGTTCTACACTGGAAGAGAATGGAACACGTATGTGTACAGATGCAATGTTAAGGCGTGTAGCCTATATGACCATGCAGGCAGGAGGTTGTGGTTATACCTATGGCGCGCAGGGCATCTGGGATGTATACTATGAAAAAGGACAGAAAAATCCAATGGCAGTGTTCAACCGATTTGAGATTACCTGGCACGAGGCGATTGACGGACCGGGAGGATATCAGATGGGATATTTCAGACAGTTCTATGAAGATCAGAAATTCTGGGAACTGTATCCTTATCAGGCAGGAAAGGATGCGGCAGGAGATCCGTTTGGCAAAAAACTTCCATTTATCACAGTATCAGAAGACAGAAAGCACTGGGTATTTTATTATTCTGAATCCACAAGAAAGAGCGGAATCATTCAGGAGATCCCAAATGGAAGTTATACGATGCAGTGGTTTAATCCGAGAACCGGGGAATATGAGATAGAAAAAACGGAGTTTACGGTGGAAGATAGCACGTGGAAGATTCCATCCAAACCAGATCTTTCAGACTGGTGCCTGGTAATTAAAGAGAAGCAGGTACATTGTAATCAGTAACAAAAAGGAAGGAGTTAAAATTATGCTTCAGGTAGCAGAAAATAAACATACATTATTGAAAGACGGAAAGCCGTTCTTTTATCTGGCAGATACCTGTTGGTCTGCATTTACGAATATTACGGATGAAGAGTGGGAGTATTATCTCTATAAAAGAAAAGTGCAGGGATTTAATACGATTCAGATCAATATTCTTCCTCAGTGGGATGCTTCCGCGACCGATCTGGATTATAAACCATTTGTAAATGGAGATCCATTTACTCTGAACGAAGCGTATTTTGCACATGCAAAAGAGATGTGTCTGAAAGCAAAAGCAGAAGGATTTGAGCTTGCACTGGTTGTTTTATGGTGCAACTATGTGCCGGGAACCTGGGCTTCTAATATGCTGCCGGATGGAATTCTTCCATTTGACTGTCTGGAGAATTATGTAAAAAAAGTTCATGAGACATTCACAGAACTGGAACCGATGTATATTATCAGTGGAGACACTGATTTCCCGACAGAGGAAACAGAAAGATATTATGTTCATGTGGCTTCTATTTTAAAGAATCTTGCAAAAGACTGCCTTTTTACAACCCATATCAAGGGAAGATATTCTTATATTCCAAAGGAACTGTATCAATATCTTGACCTTTGTTTCTATCAGAGCGGACATAATGCAAAAGATTTAAGCATGCCGTATTCTCTGAGTGAGAAGATACAGGAGGAGTACCCGGATATGCCGGTGATCAATTCCGAGCCTTGCTATGAGGAGATGGGATATTCAGGAAATATGTATGGACGCTGGAAACGAAGCGATGTGAGACGCGCAGCCTATGTCAGTGTTTTATCCGGTGCATGTGCGGGAATCACTTACGGGGCAGCAGGAATCTACAGCTGGCATAAAGTGAAAAAAGGATTTGCCCATCTTTTAGGTGAGGGATTTGATATGCCGAAATCCTGGGAGGAAGCAATGTCATTCCCGGGAGCATGGGATTATGGTTATCTGAAAGCACTGTTTGAAGAATTCAAAATTGAGAATCTGGTACCGTGTCAGGAACTTCTGGTAAATCAGACAACGGATATCCGTGTGGCAAAGAGCAGGGAAGATCTGATGCTTGTCTATGTGCCATGCAATACAAAAGTACGTCTCGCAGGAGATTTTTCAGGCTGGGATGTGAAAGCCATCGATCTTGAAAACAGATTTGTAGCATATCTGGATTATACAGTGAAAGAAGAAAAAACGATTTTAGAAATGCATCCATTTGGTCAGGATGCGCTGATTGTTTTGAAAAAGAATTGACAGGAGGTTTTACTTAATATGAGTTTTCCAAAGAATTTTTTATGGGGCGGCGCAACTGCCGCAAATCAGTGTGAAGGTGGATATGATGAAGGTGGAAGAGGTCTGGCGAATGTAGATGTGACACCACATGGAGAGGATCGTTTCCCGGTAATGCTTGGTCTTAAAAAGATGACAGAGCTGGATGAGGAGCATTATTATCCGGCTCTGAAAGGAATTGATTTCTATCATCATTATAAAGAGGATATTGCATTATTTGCAAAAATGGGATTTAAGACCTTCCGTTTATCCATCGCATGGAGCCGTATTTTCCCGCATGGAGATGAGGCAGAGCCAAACGAAGAAGGACTGGCATTCTATGAGTCTGTATTCAAAGAATGTAAAAAATACGGAATCGAGCCATTGGTTACAATTACACACTTTGACTGCCCGATGCATCTGATCACAACTTATGGTGGATGGAAAAATTACAAACTGGTAGAGTTCTACAAAAAGCTTGTAACAGTATTATTTACAAGATACAAAGGACTGGTACATTACTGGCTGACGTTCAATGAGATCAATATGATTCTTCATCTTCCATTTATGGGAGCAGGACTTTTGTTTGAAGAAGGAGAAGATCAGGAAAAAGCAAAATATTTAAGTGCGCATCATGAGCTGATCGCATCTGCATGGGCAACAAAGATTGCACATGAGGTTGATCCGGAGAATAAAGTGGGCTGCATGATGGCTGCCGGTGATTATTATCCGTATTGCTGTATGCCGGAAGATGTATGGGCAGCTAAGATGCAGGATCGTGCAAATCAGATGTTTATTGATGTCCAGGCGCGTGGCTATTATCCGAATTATGCAAAGAAGATGTTTGAGAGAATGAATCTGGAACTTCCACTTTCTGCAGAAGATGAGAAAGTGATGAGAGAAAATACGGTAGATTTCATCAGTTTTTCTTACTATTCTTCCCGTTGTATTACAACTCGTGATGATGTGGAAAGTACAAAGGGAAATGCATTCAGAGGTACGAAAAATCCATACTTAAAAGCAAGTGAGTGGGGATGGCAGATTGATCCACTGGGACTTCGTATTACAATGAATTCTCTATATGACCGCTATCAGAAACCGCTGTTTATTGTTGAGAATGGTCTGGGAGCAAAGGATGAACTGATTCCGGATGGAAATGGTTCTTTTACAGTAGAAGATGACTATCGTATCGAATACTTAAGAGCGCATATCAAAGCGATGAAAGCTGCTATTGAAGAAGATGGCGTGGAATTATGGGGATATACTCCGTGGGGATGTATTGATCTGGTATCTGCATCAACAGGAGAGATGAGCAAACGTTATGGATTCATCTATGTTGACAGAGATGATGCCGGAGAAGGTTCTATGAAGCGTTATGAGAAAAAATCCTTTGGATGGTATAAAAAGGTGATTGAAAGTAACGGAGAGGACTTAGATTAAAGTATTTCAGATACACTCTAGTATGGTATAAAGAACTGCTTCAGACACGTTCTGGGAATGTGGATCTGCGAATTTGCTTTAAGAGATTGGATTTGCACTTAAGTAGATGAGGCAGTTAAAGAAGCTTCCATTTAAGGAAAGGAAAACAAATATGATAGAAAACGGATTATACCCATTTTTCTGGCAGCATGGAGAAGCACCGGAAGTGTTAGAAGGATATATGGATAAAATTGCAGAATCCGGTATGAAGGGTGTCTGCATTGAAGCGAGGCCTCATCCGGAATTTGTAAAAGATGGCTGGTGGCATGATCTGGATCTGATTCTTGCAAAGGCAAAAGAGCTTGGAATGAAAATGTGGATTTTAGACGATTCTCATTTCCCGACAGGATTTGCAAATGGAAAGATTAAGGAATGTTATCCACAGTATAAAAAAGTTTATCTGGATATGAGAAGATTTGATGTGCAGGGACCAATGAATGGAGCCCGGATTGATCTGAAGTTATTAAAAGGACGTCCGTGGGATAAGCCGGATCTGTCGGAAAAAGTTCTAGGCGTTTTTCTGGCAAAGCGTGAGTCTGAATATACAGAAGCAGGAGATCCGATCGTACCTGAAACACTGATCGATATTACAGAACAGATGAGAATGAGTGACCGTCTGCTGACACTGGATATTCCGGTCGGGGCATGGAGTATTTTCTGTGTCTATATTACAGGAAATCATGGCGAGGATGCTACAAAAGATTATCTGAATCCACTGGTAAAAGAGGCTACACAGGTATTACTTGAGGAAGTTTATGAGCCACATTACAGACATTACGGAGAAGAATTTGGAAAGACGATCCAGGGATTTTTCTCAGACGAACCGAGATTTGGAAATATCAAAGGAACGGAAGGATTTATCGGAAGACCGGATATGATACTTCCATGGAGAGAAGGACTGGAAGAAGCTCTGGGATTTGAGAAAAAATATCTGCCGCTTTTATGGACACCTGCAGAGGGACTGGAACGTCAGATCCGTTTCCAGTATATGGATGTGGTGACAAGACTTTATGAGGAAAATTTCACGAAGGTACTTGGCGACTGGTGTAAGGCACATGGGGCGTGGTATCTTGGTCATACCATTGAGGATAATGGTGCTCATGCAAGACTTGGCTATGGAACAGGACATTATTTCCGCGGGCAGCAGGATATGGATTTTGCAGGAATCGATGTGATTGGAGGACAGGTTGTTCCTGGAATGTGCTATCATCATGATGCGTTCAATACAGGTGGAAGTAATGGGGAATTTTACCATTATGCTCTGGCAAAACTGGGAACTTCTGCAGCGCATCTGGATCCGGGAAAACAGGGGCGTACTATGTGTGAGGCATTTGGTGCATATGGATGGAACGAAGGATTAAAGATGATGAAATGGATCGCGGATCATCTGATGGTCCGTGGCGTCAACTATATTGTCCCGCATGCTTTTAATCCAAAAGAATTCCCGGACTGGGACTGCCCGCCGCATTTTTATGCACACGGACATAATCCGCAGTTCCGCTATTATAAAACATTTACAGACTATGTGAATCGGACGATGAGCCTTTTCAGAGGTGGAAAATATCCTGCAAAAGTGGGTCTGTTCTATCCAGCAGAAATGGAATGGGTCGGTGCTTATATGCCGGTAGAGAAACCGGCCAGAGAACTGACAACGCATCAGATTTCATTTGACATTGTGACGAGAGATTATCTGAATGGAGCAGTTGTTTCTGAAGGTACTTATTCTATCAACGGACAGAAAATGGAAGTGATGGTTGTTCCTTACGGAGAGGCGATTCCGGCAGATACAGCAGAAAAGCTGATTCAGATGGATCAGGTCGGAGTGCAGGTATTATTTTTGGAATGCAGACCGAAATATTTTGTCGGAGATATGAAAGAAGGACTGGAAGAAGCATTTGCAGGAGTTGGCGCAGTGATTTCCTTAAAGGAGACTGGTACAGCATTACAGTCTTATCGTGCGGTACAGCTTGAGAAAGAACAGCCGTATCTGGTCGTTGGAGAATATATCAAAGATGAAAAACACAGTTTCATGTTCTTCAATGAAAATCTTGCTGAGACGATTGATGTGAAAGTCAAGACAGATCTGGAAGTGAATGGAATTTTCTACAATGCTTTTGATGGCAGCAGACATGCACTTAAGAAGGAGGCGGATGGAATTCGCCTGACACTGGCACCGTATGAATCTGCAATCTGGATTTTCGGAGAGGCAGAAGCTATGGAAGAGGAAATGGAGCGTAAGTGGAAGGAGATAGAACTTCCGGAAGAGTGGAAGATTTCTTATGCAGACAGTTTTGCATATCCGACATTTACGGAAACAGTACAGACAAAGGAGCTTGGTTGTATTCAGACTTTAGAAGGATGGGAAGACAAGACTGGAACCGTTGCCTATGAAGCAGTGCTGGAACTTGAGAAAGCTGCTAAAACAGCGCGGATCGATCTTGGAACTGCTTATGAGACGGCAGAAGTATTTGTGAATGGGATTTCAGCAGGAGTAAGAATCTGCGCTCCATATCGATTTGATCTGTCAGGACTTTTAAAGCAGGGGGCGAATGTACTTCGCATTGAAGTGACCAATACTCTGGGAACACAGATCCGAAGTGGATTAGATCATTATCTTCCGATTGAACCGTTTGGGGTTGAGGGACCGGTTGTGTTAGAGACAGCGATGGAAGAATAAAGTTTTTTAAATTAATATAGGGAAATAAAGGGGATGGCCGTTTTATCTGTTGAGAGGATATTATTTAGATTGACAGGTGTTACTGTTCACTCCCATGTCAATCACTCCGCTGATTGGCATGGAGGATGCACGTTTTGGCCTGAATGTATCTCGCCCATCGCCGTAGGCAATTCTAAATGGCGAGATACGTTACTGTTTGCAGGTTACCTGTGAACAGTAACTGACAGGTAAAACGGCTATTACACATGTATTTTCTATCTTGCAAACCAATAAATGCTTATGTTACAATATCAAAAAGCATATTTCTTTATGAATTCTAAGGTGTTATACACCATCTATATTCTAATGACATTTCAGAAATCTATGCTTTGATACCAAAACAAATGTAAAAAAGCAGGAGCGTTCTGAAATTAGTTAGAAATAGAGCAGATACCTCCTGTAAGAAGGAGGAAACAGATGAATACTGAGTTGAAAAATACTGTATTGTCAACAGATTTGAAAGCACAGTATGATGAATATGCCAAGAAATTACTTGGACATAAAATTATACTTGCATACATTCTTGTGAAATCAGTGGAAGAATTTCAGGGAATGGCTCCTGAAGAAGTAGCAACGTTAATTGAAGGAGATCCCATTATTGGTAAAGTGCCTGTGGAACCGGGGCTTACAAATAAGGTGATGGGGAAAGATGAAAATGGAAAAGAAATCATAGGACTGAATACAGAAAATTCAGAGATTAATGCAGGCTATATTTTATTTGATATTATTTTCTATGTCCGATTGAAAGATGGACTTTCACAGATTATTATCAATGTGGAAGCCCAACGGAAGGAGCCGTCGGAATATGATATTCTGAATCGTACTATTTTTTATATCAGTCGTATGATCTCATCTCAAAAGAACCGCGAATTCATAGAAAGTAACTATAATGATATCAAGAAAGTTTATTCCATTTGGGTGTGTATGAATATGAAAGAGAATAGTTTGAGTCATATTCATCTGACCAATGATGCAATCATGGGAAATCATGAGTGGAAAGGTAACTTGGATTTACTGAATATCATTATGATTGGACTGGCAGAAGATGTGTCAGGGAAAGAAGAAAAGCATGAATTGCATCGGTTGCTTGGAGCAGTGTTATCTGAAAAAATGAAAACAGATGAAAAATTAGAAATACTTGAAAAGGAATATCATATACCGATGGAGCAATCATTAGAAGAGGAGATGAAATCAATGTGTAATTTAAGTGACGGAATAGAAGAAAGAGCATTGGAGGCTGGAAGAAGAGAAGGAATCGAGACTGGAAGAAAAGAAGGAATTGAAATTGGAATAAAATCAGGAAAAAAAGAACTGCTCAGACAAAAAATCGAAAAGAAACTTGCCAAAGGAAAGAGCATTGAAGTAATAGCAGATGAATTGGAAGAAGAGGTAGCCGCTATTCAGAAGATTATTGATGGAATAAAGGTGGATGTGGAAGAAAAGTAAAATGGATACGAAAGAAATCAGAAGCTTCCGTCTTGTCTATGAAGAGCGGAGTATTAATAAAGCTGCAAAACAGTTGTTTATCACGCCACAGGGATTGAGCAGAATTATCCACAAACTGGAAGAAGAATTACAGATTACATTATTTGAGCGGACGAAGGGTGGAATGGTTCCGACAGAGTGCGGGGATTATTTTTATACACAGAGTCAGGAACTGTTATATCGACTGGAAGATATGAAATATAATCTTCAGAAAATGAGCAGCAGACAGAAAAAAATAAAGATTGGTTTTGCCTGTGGAGTTTTAAATCTTGTATCATTAAAAAAATTGAATGAGATTCAAAATGATGTACCGGGAGTGTCTGTGCAGTGGGAAGAACTGGAAAATCAGGAAGTGGCAGAACAGGTAAAACGAGGATTGCTGGATATCGGATTTATTATTGGCTCTGTTTCGGGAAATGAAGTAGAGAGTCAGGTGGTTTATGAAGGAAAGATGAATGTGCTGGTATATCCAGGGCATCCATATTACGAAAAAGAGAAACTAAGTGTAGAAGAATTAAAGGATCAACCTTTAATTTCATTGAATCAGAAGTATTTCAGTTATCACAGTTTCATGCAGCGGTGTGGGGACTTTGGATTTGTACCAAACATCATTATCAATACCATGGAGAGTCAGCTGATTTATCGATTCTGTCATGAAAAGATGGGGCTTGGAATTGATGCAGATATTCACAAAGCGGATGAACTGTATCAGGAAATTCGGAGAATTGAGCTGTATGATGCGATTCCGTGGAAAGTGTTTATGATTTATAAGGATAAAGAATGTGCAGATTCACTGTTAAAGCAGTTACTGCAATTGATGTGACAGTATTGTTATGAAATCTATGCACTTACATTAAAATACTGTATAAGCAATTTTTTGCTGACAGGTATTACGTTTCTGTTGATAGAAGCGGATACCTGTTTTTGTTATGATAATAAAAGAAGGAGTTCTGCAAAGAACATTGCATTTTAAAATGTGTTTGAAAAATGCTTTCAGTAAATTTTCCCACAAAGTGTGGAAAGAGTGAAGAAATAAAGTAATGAATTAAAAAGCATAAGGAGACCAGATCATGAAAAGAAAATTCCCACATTTATCCAGTCCAATTACAATCGGAAGAGTAACATTTCGTAACCGTATGTTTTCAGCGCCGATGGGCGGTACAGACATTACAAATGATGGATGTATCGGACCGAAATCCACAGCATTTTATGAGTTGAGAGGAAAGGGCGGCGCAGCAGCAGTCACAGTAAGTGAGTGTATGGTACATCCAAAAACAGACGGATCTCATGCGTACCATCTGGATACATCGATTCTGAATTCACTGGCAACGGCTACTTATACAGCAGATGCGATTCACAGACATGGGGCAGTACCGAGTCTGGAATTATCTCATTCAGGAATGTATGCCGGAACTTATATGACAGATAAGACAAAACAGCATGAGATGCATCAGTGGGGAGCCTGCGATACGGTTCGTCCGGATGGTGTGAAAGTAAAAGCACTGACAGAAGAGATGATTCAGGAAATTGTGGCAGCGTACGGACAGACAGCTGCACTGGCAAAACGTGCCGGTTTTGGAATGATCATGATCCACGGTGGGCATGGATGGCTGCTCAATCAGTTTCTGTCTCCTTATTTTAATAAGCGTACAGACAAATATGGCGGAAGCCTGGAAAACAGATGCCGTCTTGCAATGGAAGTACTGCAGTCGGTTCGTGAGGCAGTAGGTCCAGGATTCCCGATTGAATTCCGCATGAGTGGTTCAGAACTTTTTGAAGGTGGATATGATCTGGAAGAGGGTGTCCGCATTGCACAGCAGTTAGAACCATACATTGATTTACTTCACGTATCTGCGGGAACCTATCAGAGAGGGTTCGGTGACACACATCCATCGATGTTCAAGGAACACGGATGTAATGTATATCTTGCAGCAGAGATCAAAAAACATGTGTCTGTTCCGGTTGCGACGATCGGAGCATTAAATGATCCGGAGCAGATGGAAGAGATCATTGCATCAGGAAAAGCAGATGTTGTATACATGGCACGTGCACTTCTGGCAGATCCATTCCTTCCAAGAAAAGTGATGGAAAATCGTGACGATGAGATCGTGAAATGTCTTCGCTGCTTTACCTGTATGGCAGAGCGAGCTGCCACATCTACAAGAAGATGTACCGTAAATCCATTGATCGGAAGAGAGATGGAAGGCGATGAAGTAATGCCTGCACCGGTAAAGAAAAAAGTACTTGTTGCAGGTGGAGGTCCGGGAGGACTCTATGCGGCATACACAGCAGCAAGAAGAGGACATCAGGTCATTCTTTGTGAAAAAGAGGCAGAACTGGGTGGAATTTTAAAGAGTGAGCAGGCACTTCCGTTTAAACATGAAATGTATGAACTGACAGGAACTTATGAAAAATTTGCACGTAATGCAGGAGTGGAGATTCGATTAAATACAGAAGTTACACCGGAACTTGCAGAACAGGAAAATGTCGATGCACTGATCGTGGCTGTTGGTTCTCAGCCAATCGTACCACCAATTCCGGGACTGGATGGAGAGAATGTAGTAATTGTAAATGACTACTATCAGCAGAAAGAGAAAGTGACAGAGAAAGTGGTTGTATTCGGAGGCGGTCTGGCAGGATGTGAATGTGCAATCCATCTTGGAATGGAAGGAAAAGAAGTACATCTTGTAGAAATGCGGAAAGAGCTGGCGCCGGATGCGAATGTGCGTCATCGTCCACTTCTGTTAAAAGAGATTGATAAATATGTTACGGTACATACAGGATGCAGAGGAATGGAAGTGACAAAAGAAGGAATCCTCTGTGAGACAGAAGAGAAAGAGCAGATCCTTGTTCCTGGTACAAGTGTAGTCTGTGCACTGGGACAGCGCTCCAGAAGCGATGTAGTAGAAAAACTGCGTGACAGTGCTCCTTATGTGGCAGTGATTGGAGATGCATCCAGAGTATCTACGATTACAAACGCAGTGTATGAAGGATATCATGCAGCACTGGATATTTAATTTGAGTATAGAGGGAAGCTGGCTGCTTTCCATCCAGTAGAGTCAGCAATCACAGCAGGTCTATGTACAAACAGTAACACGAGTACTGGTGCTGATCTCGGCAAGTTTTTCTTTTCCTTGACTAACACCTGAAAAATGGATACAATATTGTCATGCGAATGCAAATAATTTATACGTTTACAAAACAATGGATTTCATAATCTGATTTCGGATCCAAAGATGCATTTTACCGTGTCTTCAGCCTGGATTTTTTCAGAATGACAGATACGGGAATAGATTGACAATAAGATGAATTCATATAAAAGGCAGGGAAAAGAGATGGCACCGTATGGAAATATACCGACCAAAGATTTTATTATAGAGACAATTAAAAATGAGATTCTCTCAGGAAAGATGGAACCGGGAACGGAACTTGCACAGGAAGCACTGGCAGAACGTCTGGGTGTATCCAGAATGCCGATCAGAGAGGCATTGCAGAATCTGGTACAGGAAGGATTTGCAGTGCGTCTTCCGAACAGACATATGCAGGCAGTAGTGCTTAATGCAGAACAGATTCACGATGTGTTTCGTATGACATCACTGCTTGTGGCAGAGAATACAATCCTTTTGATGAAGAAGGAAAAAGGACGGGAGAAAGATATTTCTGTACTTGATTTTCTTGACAGACCGGCAGATGAGCAGTTGGATCAGATTCTGAACGGAATGGAGAATGCTCCAGATGTGAAGCGTATGGCGGAATGGGAGATTCTCTTCCATGAGAGATTAATCAGTCTGCTTGAGAATCCATATCTGGAACAGATGCAGATGAAGTCCTTGCAGGGATATGTGACTTATGCGATTGAGCATCTGGGAGATAAGAAAGCGATAGTGCAGCAGTTGCGTAAAGTAACAGAGGCAATGCGGACGGATGATTCGGATCAGGTGAGAGAAGCGTATGATGAGTATTACACAACTTATGCGGAGGCTTATGTAGCACTGAGAGAGAAGGCAGCAAGGGAGCTGGCAGAAGAAAAGCAGGATGCTGAGAGTGAGACAGCGACAGAAGTTCGGAATGAATCTGTTGAGTCCGAAATAAAAGAAGAAAAGACGCCGGCAGCTGTAACAGTAACTCCACAGGTCAGTGATTGGGATGAAGATTCTGATAAAGTATCCAGGAAAGCAGAGACAGAAAAACAGGTGGAAGAAATCACTGCGGATGAAGTAAGTAAATTTTTAATGTAAGGGATAGAATTTAATTAAAGGCAAAAAGGGAGAACAACACTGGATGAAATTGAATGCTGGTGGGGTTCTTCTTTTTTAATAAGATGGTTATTCTAAATTAACAAATTTACATGTCTGAAATTGTATAAAATTACTAAAAATTAAATGGAATAAACATCTGTGTATTGTATTTTATACAAGAGAAAATGAAAAAAATTTACCAGTAAGGATTCCTGAATGCTATAATAAATTTTAGAGATTGAACGTATTTAAAACAGGGATTATCGCGAACGGCGATAAACTACAGGTATGTCAATGGCAGGGACGAAAAGAATAATAAAGGAAGAAGGCGAATGACTATCGGAAAAAAGGGAAAAATAGAAAATCAGAGAAAGTGGAAAAAAATTGTATTACAGGCCGTGAAAATTGCAGTGGGAAGCAGCATGGCAATTTACATTGCACAGCATCTTGGCCTGGATTATGAGGCATCGGCGGGAAGTATTACTTTACTGACGCTTGTGACAACAAAATGGGAGACGGTGAAACTGTCATTATACCGTCTGGTAACATTTGCCATTGCTGTAATTCTTGCGGCAATGACGATCGGAAAATTTGACAGTGCATGGGTAGCATATGGTATTTTTGTTTTTCTGATCGTGGCGATCAGTCATTTTTTTGGATGGGCATCTACCATTTCTGTAAATGCGGTAATCGGAACGCATTTTCTTCTGACCAGGGATTTCAGCGATGCGTTTATTGAAAATGAATTTATGCTTGTATTGATCGGTATCACAATTGCCATGATTTTAAATCTTTTTTATGATTATGGAGGTCAGAAAAAAGATCTTGTGAGGTATATGCGTGAGACAGAAAATCACCTGCAGATGGTGCTGTGTCATTTGGCAGCATATCTTCATAACAAGGAACTTGAGACAAATATCTGGGAAGATATTATTGGATTTGAGGAAAGTCTTCACGGCTACATAGAAGCTGCATACGAATATCAGGAAAATACATTTCAGTCCCACCCGGGATATTATATTGATTATTTCGAGATGCGAATGAAACAGCTCAATATTCTGCACAACCTGCATTATGAGATTAAGAAAATTCGAAAAATGCCGAAGCAGGCGTTGATCATTGCAGATTATATTATGTATATGGCGGAATATGTGATCGAGATCAATTATCCGGAAAAACAGCTGGAACAGCTGGAAAAACTGTTTGCAGAAATGAAAAATGAACCATTGCCGGAAACAAGAGAAGAATTTGAGAGCAGGGCAATGCTGTATCATATTCTGATGGATCTGGAAGAATTTCTTGTGTATAAAAAGCGATTTGTCAATGGAATGGATGAGAGACAGATGAAGTTATACTGGAAGAAATAAATGAATCGAAGTTAGAGTGTGTTTGAAAAATCATTCCTGCAATCTGTACGCCCCACTTTGCGGTATATTTTACCTTCATTCGGTTGACGTAGCCCGCTACGCCGCCCTTATTCAGGCAAAATCTCCCACAAATTGTGGCATACATCTTACAGAAAGCATTTTTCAGACACACTCTAGAGTGTATCAGAAAGATCAAGTGAGGCATTCAATCAGTAAAAAAGCAAAGTTTTGGATTCCAATACATCCGGAAAATATAACATGTAGTGTAAAAGAAAAATTAAAGCGTGCTTGTAGAAAATGAACAGTAATTGTGCATCCTCTGAGCTAATACTCCTATGAATTGATTCAGAAGATGCACATTTTAATCTGAATGAACAAACACGCTTGAGCTTTTTATATTTGAAAATCATTTCTGCGATTTGCAGGATTCACTTTGTGAGATGTATCTTGCAAAAAGCATTTTTCAGAAACGCTTCAGATTATCCGATTTTTCCCGGGAAGAGTGTTCCCACTTTTCCGCCTTTGATGATATCATACAGAGCTTCCGGATGTTTTCCGTTTGTAACGATTGTATTGGTTCCCTGGGAAGTGGCAAGGGCAGCAGCCTGAAGTTTGGTTCTCATTCCGCCGGTTCCACGTCGGGATCCGGCGCCGCCTGCGAGTGCGTAAACACTATCGTCAATGGTATCGATTTGCTCGATCAGTTTTGCATTTGGATAGAGTCTTGGATCGTGATCATAGAATCCATCAATGTCAGAGAAGATGACAAGATGCTTTGCACGGCAGAGTACGGAAACTACTGCAGAGAGCATGTCATTGTCACCGAACAGTCTGTCTTCGGATTCAATCTCTTTATAACTTACAGAGTCATTTTCATTTACGATCGGGATTACCCCCATTTCAAGAAGTGCATTGAAAGTATTGATCAGGTTCTCTTTCTTTTCTTCCTGCTCGATGTCTTCTGCATTGAGAAGAATCTGTGCAACTGTCTTATCATAATCTCCAAAAAATTTATCATAAAGGTACATCAGACTGCACTGTCCAACTGCTGCAGCAGCCTGCTTCATACGCATGCTGTCCGGTTTGGAAGTCATGTTCAGCTTGTTGCGTCCTACTGCGATCGCTCCGGAAGAAACGAGGATTACTTCATATCCCATGTTCTGAATGTCGGAGAGAACGCATGCAAGGCGGTCTGTTGTACGAAGATCGCTTTTTCCTGCATCGTTTGTCAGTGTGGATGTTCCTACTTTTACTACGATTCTGTTGTTATAAAGTCCCATAATATAGACTGCTATTAAAACATATAGAAATATATGCCAGATGATTTGTAGTTCCTGCCCTATAAATCCATTTTATTGAATAGATATAGGGTTCTCATCTAAATAGCTTTTCCTTTCATCATATTTTCTTATCTGGTTTATAAAATCATCTTGTTTAATCGACGAGATTATCGTATCATACAGTTATGAATTACAAAAGCGAATGTTTTTCATAGAAAGCATGACAAAATCAGATACAAAATCAAAATGTGAAATGAAGCGAGGATTAATAAAGGAAAAACTAATTATGATAATCGGTGAGATATATATTTTAACCGAAACATTTGTAGATGATTTGTATAATGAATTGTAGATTTGGATTTTAATATATCGAGGTAAAATACAATGGATATGAGCATACAAAAGTACATGGCATTTGTAAAAACAGTAGAGTGTGGAAGTTTTACGAAAGCAGCAGAACTTCTGAACTATTCTCAGTCTGGAATTAGCCGAATGATTCATGATCTGGAGAAGGAATGGAACGTGGTACTCCTGGAACGGAGTAAATCGGGAGTCAGGCTTACGAGCAGTGGGCAGAAATTGCTTCCGCATGCAGAGAATGTATGTCGTGAATATGAAAAATTGCAGTCAGAGGTAGATGAACTGAAAGGATTGAAATCCGGATTGATCCGGATTGGAACATTTTCCAGTGTGGCAACGCATTGGCTGCCAAATATTATCAGGGAATTTCAGAAAGATTATCCGAATATTGATTATGAATTGTTACTGGGGGATTATACTGAGATTGAAGAATGGATTCAGGAAGGAAGAGTGGACTGTGGTTTTTTGAGACTGCCGACAAAGACAGAGCTGGACACAGTTTTTCTGGAGCAGGACAGACTGTTAGTGGTTCTGCCGGAAGGGCATCCACTGGCAGAACTTGAGAAGATTCCGGTCAGTGAACTGTGCGGAGAACCGTTTATGCTTCTTGAAAAAGGAGCAAAAGCAGAAGTATCTGAGATCTTTGAACGAAGCAATCTGACCCCAACCGTACATTTTACCACATGGGATGATTACGCGATCATGGCGATGGTGGAAGGTGGACTTGGAATCAGTGTACTTCCGGAGTTGATTTTGAACCGGATTCCATATAAAATTATAACAAGGGAACTGGAAATCCCGGCATACCGAAATATCGGACTGGCAATGAGAAACCGGAAATCAGCAGCACTGGCGGTGCAGAGATTTCTGGAGTATTTACAGTATCGTTAAAAAGTTTGTAACAGTTCAGACATGCTTCATGCGGAAGCTGATGATTTGATGTGAGTAAGAATGACAGACATGATCAGAACTGAGGCTTTCTAATAGAAAATGACAGAAAAAGGAGACAACAACATGGCAATCAGACACATATTATTTGACTTAGATGGAACACTTCTGCCGATGGTGCAGGATGAATTTGTGAAATTCTATATGCCGCTTCTGGCGAAAGCATACATCAAAGAAGGAATTCAGATTGATCCGATGGAATTTATCAAAGCGGTTTGGAAGGGATACGAAGCGATGGTAAAGAATGACGGAAGTAAGACGAACAGAGAGGCATTCTGGAGTTTTATGGAAGAATTACTTCCGCTTCCGTTAGAGGAATCTGAAAAAATCGCAGATGAATTCTATTCAGAAGAATTTAACAAAGCCATCTGTACTACACAGCCAACTCCATTATCAGATCAGGTCGTAAAGGCTGCGAAGGCGAAAGGAATCGAGACATATCTTGCAACTAATCCGGTATTCCCGAGATGTGCAACAATGAACCGAATCCAGTGGGCAGGACTTGATGCGGAAGAGTTTAAAGTGATCACGACATATGAGGATTGCGTATACTGCAAACCAAATCCAGAGTATTTCCGTCAGGTTCTGGAACAATTTGATCTGAATCCGGAAGAGTGTCTGATGGTAGGAAATGATGTTGCAGAAGATCTTGTAATCCGTCAGTTAGGAGTAAAGACATTTCTCGTAACGGATACAATGGAAAATAAGAAGAATCTTCCGATTGAGACGGATTATAAGGGAAGCATGGCGGAACTACTGGAATTTGTAGAGAGCCTGCCGGAAATCCAGAGTGTAAATGAAAAATCAATCTTGTAATCTGCAAGCTCTCGACTTGCGGGATATATTTGAAAGAAAACTTATGATTTTACATGAATTTAACAAAACGATAACCTGATTATACCTGTAGCTCGTTTATCCTAGAGCGTGACTGAAAAATCATTCCTGCAATCTATATGCCCCACTTTAAGGTATATTTTGCCTTCATTCGGTTGATGTAGCCCGCTACGCCGCCCTCATTCAGACAAAATCTCCCATAAATTGTGACATATATCTTGCAGAAAGCATTTTTTAGACACACTCTAGAAGAAGCTCCGATTGAGAAAAGATGTATGAAAGTATTGAGAGAGCTGCAGAAAAAAGTTACTGTCTGCTATATATTGTGATGGTGACATGAGAAACCACAGAGTCTTAAAAGGGCTTTGAAATATGAAAAATAAAGGAGAACAGTCTATGGAAAACGTTTATATGAATCGAGAGTTATCATGGTTGAAATTTAATCAGAGAGTACTGGAGGAGGCTGAGAATCCGGAAGTACCTCTGTGTGAGAGAATGACATTTGTGTCTATTTATCAGAGCAATCTGGACGAATTCTTTATGGTACGTGTCGGATCTCTTCAGGATCAGATGCTCCTGGATACAAAGATTCGTGAAAATAAAACAAAGATGACAGCGGAAGAGCAGATCAAGGCCATCGTAAAAGAGGTTAAAAAGCTGAATAAAAGAAAAGATGAAGCTTATGAAATGCTGATGAAAAAAGTAGCAGGATATGGAATTGAACTGATCAATTTCGCATCTGCGAAATCAGAAGAGAAGAAATTTCTTGAGACTTATTTTAATCATGAGATCATGCCGCTGAGTTCTCCGACGATTGTTGCAAAGAGACAGCCATTCCCGTTCCTGAAAAATGAAGAGATTTATGCCGTAGTTGTGCTTGAGACGAGAAGTAAGAAAGAGAGAATCGGAATCATCCCATGTACGAACAATATGCTGTCTCGTATGATTGAGCTTCCGGGAGGAAAAGGCCGTTACATGCTGATGGAAGAACTGATTCTTCATTTTATCGGCAAGGTGTTCAAGGGCTATAAAGTAAAAGGAAAGTCTTTGATCCGTGTAGTTAGAAATGCAGATATCGATGCGGATGCATTATATGATGAAGATCTGGACTATCGTGAATTCATGGCAGATCTGATGAAACAGAGAAAGAAACTTTCTCCGGTTCGACTGGATATGTCAAGAGAGATGGATGGAACAGTGATTGAGGCACTGTGCCGTTATCTGGAAATCACACCGGATCGTGTATTCAAGAGTGAAGCTCCGCTGGATGTGTCATTTGTTTTCCAAATTCAGGATCTGCTCCGTAAGAATATAGAACTGTTTTATGACAAACGTCTGCCTCAGAAGTCACCGGATCTTCATGAGTCACAGAGCATTCTTGACCAGATCAAAAAAGAAGACAAGTTACTGCATTATCCATATGAATCAATCCGTCCGTTCCTGAAAATGCTCGCAGAGGCAGCGGAGGATGACAGCGTAATTTCAATCAAGATGACATTGTATCGTCTTGCAAAACAGAGTAAAGTCGTGGAAGCTCTTTGTGAGGCAGCAGAGAACGGAAAAGAAGTTGTAGTTCTTGTGGAGCTTCGTGCAAGATTCGATGAAGAGAATAATATTATGTGGTCCCGTATGCTGGAAAAAGCAGGATGTCAGATCATTTACGGTCTGGAAGGATATAAAGTTCATTCCAAACTTTGCCTGATTACGAGAAGAGGTGAAAATGGAATTGAATATATCACCCAGATTGGTACAGGAAATTATAATGAGAAGACAGCAAGACTTTATACAGACCTGTCCTTAATGACAGCAAATGAACAGATTGGAATGGAAGCAGCCAGAGTATTCCAGGCACTTACAAAAGGCGAAGTCATTGAAGAGAGTGATCACCTTCTTGTGGCACCGAAGTGTCTCCAAAGTAAAGTAATCAAGATGATTCAGGAGGAAATCCAACATCAGAAAAATGGAGAGGAAGCTTATATCGGACTGAAACTGAATTCTCTGACAGACAAACGGATTATTGATAAACTGATTGAAGCATCCAAAGCAGGAGTGAAAATTGATATGATCGTTCGTGGAATCTGCTGTCTTGTACCAGGAGTATCGGGAGAGACAGAAAATATCCGTGTGATCAGCATCGTAGGACGTTTCCTTGAGCATTCCAGAATTTATATCTTTGGATGTGGTGAGAGAACAAGATATTATATTGGCTCTGCCGACTTTATGACAAGAAACACAGTGAAGCGTGTGGAGGTGGCTGCACCGATTTATTCCGAGAAAATCAAACAGCGAATCAGAGGAATTTTCGATCTGATGCTCAGTGATAATAAAAAAGCGAGAGTTGAGGATGGTAATGGAAAATATTCTATGGTAGAATGTAAGGGACAGCCGGTGAATTCTCAGGAAGTTCTTTATCAGGAAGCCTATGACCGTGCTGCACAAAAGACGGAAAATAAGGTGGTAGAATGATATTCAGATTTGGCGAGCAGTTGATCCCGGTAGATATGGAAACCTGGGAACTGAATCCTGGTCCGGCACTGTTTGTGACAGACTCACAGCATGCGGAGCAGGTGCTTGCAAAGGCAGGAATTGTATATGAGAATGAGATTCAGATGAAGAAGATTGGATTCTGTAAGCTTGAGAACCAGCAGGACTGTGTGGTAGGAACGCTTTGTATCCCAAAACTTCTGGATGTTCTTGGAAATCGATATAAGATGTATTTCTTCGTGAACCGGGTGAATGTTGTAATTGTGGATGATGATGAATTTTCTCTACGTCTGATCCGCAGAATTCAGCGGAAGAAGACCCGACAGGGGCAGACGAAGGAGCGATTCCTGTATAACTTTATTGCAGAATTTATGAGCAGAGACCAGGAGATGCTGGTAGCTTATGAACGCAGACTTCTGAAAATGGAAGAAGATGTAACGCAGGATCACATGGAGAATTTTCAGAATCAGCTGATGCCGATTCGCAGAGAACTTCTGAATCTGCGAAGTTACTACGATGAGATCATGGACCTTACAAAAGAGCTGGAAGAGAATGAGAACGGATTTTTCTTAAAGAAACAGTTGAAATATTTCGGTACCCTGACGGACCGTGCAGATCGGCTGATGAGCAGAACGGCACATCTGCTGGAATATGCCCAGCAGGTAAAGGAGGCATATCAGTCTCAGATCGATGCGAGACAGAATAATAATATGCAGTTCCTGACTGTGATTTCCACGATTTTCTTCCCTCTGACTTTGATCACAGGATGGTTTGGTATGAACTTCAGGAACATGCCGGGATTGGATAATGGATATGCTGCGGTGGTGGCGTTGAGTGTCGTGATCGTTATCGTCTGTATTGTGATCTTTAAGAAGAAGAAAATTATTTAAGTAAATTGAAAAAGTTTTTGTTACGGTTTACAGGTTACCTGTGAAAAGTAACAGTCTTTTTCCTGTAAATATTTATTTACTTTGGAAAGAAAACAGTACAAAACATTTCCTATATATTTAGATGCAGATAAAACTCAGTCTAAGGAATAAATTAAAAATTCCTTAAACTGAGTTTTCTATTTATCCCCATACTTCCTCTGCAATTTCTTTTACCAGTTTCAGTTTTGCCCACTGTTCTTCCTCAGTCAGTTTATTTCCAATCTCACAGGAAGCAAAACCACACTGTGGGCTTAAGTACAGTCGATCTAATGGAACATATTTCGCTGCTTCGTGAATTCTGGCGATTACTGCGTCTTTCTTTTCTAGTTTTGGAGATTTTGTTGTAATCAGTCCCAGTACAACTTTTTTATCTTCGGATACTTTTGCAAGTGGTGCAAATCCGCCGGAACGTTCATCATCAAATTCCAGATAATATGCATTAACATTTTCTTCTCCCAAAAGTACATCTGCAACCGGATCATAAGCACCGCTGTTTGCATAAGTAGAATGGAAGTTTCCTCTGCAGACATGTGTATTGATGATCAGATCTTCCGGTGCATTTGCAATTACCTGATTATTAATATCTTTATGCAGTTTCTGGATTTCTTTCAGGCCTTCCTGAGTTGTACCATAAGCAACATGACCGACCTTATCTGCCATCATGCCCCATGTACAATCATCAAACTGGAGATTGCGGCATCCTGCGTCATATGAATCTTTGATTACCTTACCATATGCTGTTACAATATCTGCGATCAGTTCGTCATCGGAATCATAATATTTTTCTGTATTGATTCTGTTAAATGGCATTGTAAACTGTGCAAGGAACTGAGCAGGAGACGGAATTGTCTGTTTTGCAACTGTGTTTTCATCTTCCAGTGCTTTTACAAAGCGGAAATGTTCTACAAATGGATGCTCTTTTGTGATTCCTACTTTGCCAACCAGATAAGTATCGTCTACCATTGCATCTTCGCCGTGGAATGGTAATCCGGTTTTTGTCTGTACGTGTCCGATCCCGTCAAATCCCCACATAAAATCAAGATGCCATGTGGCACGGCGGAATTCTCCATCTGTAATTACGTGATAACCCAGTTTTTTGATCTTTGCTACCAGTTCTGTGATTGCTTCATCCTCGACAGCCTTTAATTCTTCGTAAGCAATTTTTCCTTCGTCAAACTGTGCTCTTGCAGTCTTTAATTTTTCAGGTCTTAAAAAACTTCCTACAAAATCATATCTTAATGGTGTGTTTATATTACTCATGATTGTTATCCTCCGTTATCTTTTAAGTTTCTTTCATGCGAATAGTTTAACACCATGAATTTGAATTGGAAAATAGTTATATTTTTGTGTTAGCCATAGTTTAAAACTATGGCAACTAAAATCAGTTCCGGTGAAAGTGTTCTGAGAGGTATGTAAAGTATCGCTCAGAAATTTAACGAAGATAAAAATTCCTGTACTTCAACAGGAAGACGCTCGTTTCTCCAGGCAAGCAGAATTTCTGTAGACAGATCTGCTCCTTCGATCAAGTAAGCTGTCAGGTTTGGAGTAAGTTCTTTCATGGAGAGTGGCAGGATTGCGACACCTAATCCGCGTTCTGCCAGTGTGATTGCAGTTCTGGCATCGACACATTCACAGTAAATATCACAGGTCAGGCCAATGTTTTCAAATGCAGAGAGAATATATTTCCGATATCGGTGGGAGAGAATCAGTGGCTTTCGTGATAATTCTGTTAATGAAATATGGCTGCTCTGAGTCAGAGTATCTGTTTGCAGGAAATGATCAGTAAGTCTCATGGCTACCAGCTGTTCCTGTAATAAAATTTTTGTACAACAGTCATTTAAAATAATGGGTGTTCGAAGTGTTGTGATATCGATCATTTGATTCTCTAATTCATTCTTTAGATCAAAGGTAGAGCCTTCATGAATGTCAAAATGAATATCCGGATGAGCTGAAGCAAAGCGCACGAGGTACTCGGACATCATGGAGACACTGGATGGAGTAAGACCGATGTGAATTGTGGCAGCCTGACTTGCCTTGACGACTTCGCGCTTTGTAATATCGGTCATTGTAAGAAGACTGGTGGACCGGGCATAAAGAACTTTCCCGGCTTCTGTTAAAGTGATTTTTTTGGTCCCGCGTATAAAGAGTTGAACCTGTAATTCTTCCTCTAACATTTTCATCTGGTAACTTAATGGTGGCTGCGTCATATGGAGGGAACGTGCGGCCGCACTGACATTACCTTCTTCTACGATCGCACGGAAATATTCTAACTGTTTTAATTCCATAAAATTAATCCTTTCTGATACAAATAAAATTCTTTTCTATATCGCTGAGAATTCGTTACTGTTTGCAGGTTACCTGTGAACGGTAACGAGAATTCATCTGAATTGAAATAGTTGCAGAGCAATCCTCATATCATAATATAAATGTCACTGAATATATAAAAAACATTGTATTTCTATATAAAAACAATATTTTTTATATATTTTAATTTGTGATATATTGGAAGTCAAGGAGAACATTGGAGAGTGTCTGAAAATATACAGAGTATGATTACTGTTCACAGCATAGTTGCAAACAGTAACAAACAAGAATCAGGAGAGGAAAAAAAGATGAAACGAATTGATTTTGAACATGGAACAATTACAGGGAATATTTTAGGAGCAGCATTACCGATGCTGGTAGCTCAGATTTTAAGTCTTCTGTACAATATTGTAGATCGAATCTACATTGCAAGGATTCCGGACGTTGGAACAACGGCGCTTGGTGCAGTAGGATTATGTTTCCCCGTAATTGTGATTATCACAGCATTTAGTAATTTATTTGGAAGTGGTGGTGCACCGTTGTTTTCTATTAGCAGAGGAGAAGGTGATCAAGGGCACGCCGGTACGATTATGAATACCTCTTTTTCAATGGTGTGTGTTTGCGGTGTGGTTTTGATGGTGATTGGAATGCTGTTTGCCAGTCCGATTCTGGTATTGTTTGGGGCATCGCAAGAAGGATTATCCTATGCATATCCGTATATGATGATTTATCTTATAGGAACGGTTCCTTCTATGATTGCAACAGGAATGAATCCTTTTATCAACGCACAGGGATATGCCATGTCAGGAATGTTATCGGTGACAATTGGAGCAGTTGCGAACTTGATTTTAGATCCGCTCTTTATATTTGGGTTACATATGGAAATCAAAGGAGCGGCTATTGCAACGATTCTTTCACAGACATTATCTGCATCCTATGTATTTTATTTTCTGAGAAGAAAATCAGAACTGAAAGTGCGGATGCTGTCAAAGGAAGAATGGAGGGGCTGTGCGACAGATGCAAAAAATATTGTGAGCCTTGGAAGTGCCGGATTTATTATGCAGCTGACTAACAGTCTGGTGTCGATCTGCTGCAACAGCGTGTTGTCAGGAATTGGGGGAGATGTGTATATCTCGGTTATGACAATCGTGTCAAGTATCCGTCAGATGGTGGAAACACCGATTTATGCCATGAACGAAGGTACGTCTCCGGTTCTGAGTTATAATTATGGAGCATGCAGACCAAAGCGTGTCAAGAAGGCCATCGGGGTAATGACTTGTATGATCTTTCTGTACACGGCAATTATGTGGAGCGTCATTCTTTTTGCACCGGAATTTTTGATTGGAATTTTCAGCTCAGATCAGGAATTACTTGCAGATGCGGTGGAAGCATTGAAATTATATTTTGCAGCGTTTATTTTCATGGATCTGCAATATATCGGACAGACTATATTTAAGTCACTGAATAAGAAAAAACAGGCAATTTTCTTTTCATTGCTGAGGAAAGTGTTTATTGTGGTACCATTGACATATTTATTTCCATATGCATTTCATATGGGAACAAGAGGTGTCTTTCTTGCGGAGCCGATTTCTAATGTGATCGGTGGAAGTCTGTGTTTTATAACCATGATGGCGCTCGTAATGCCGGAGTTGAAGAGGATGAAGGAGAAAGTATAAGAATAGTAGGCCATTAGTTTTCAAAGAATGTGATATTTAAATTACAAAAGATATTTAATTTGCTCTGAAGAACTTTGAAGGGAATCAATCAAATAAAAGATGGAAATTAAAGAAGAGGATAGCTTGTGTATAAAAAGAGTCAAGATAGTAATTGTGATCTTGACTCTTTTGGGGGTACTGGTTTTATCTAATTTCTTTTGATATTAAATTTATTATTCAAAGTTTTTTCAATAAAAATAAGTGAGATTGCAAGAACCAATGCTTGAAGCACTATTACTACTAAACATATCATACCATTAATATTTTTATTTTGGAAATAGATGAACAAGGTAATAATACCATAAAGAATAAATTGTATTCCTCCTAAGAATATCCATATATTTGCAAAATATTGATTGGCGTAATTCCATATACTCTCATTAGCCGTTGATGTGAGGGAGCGATAACCAAACCACCAATTTATTTTTGGCTTAAGTATTTTGATTAGAATCCCGCCTAAAAACATAACTATAGGAATAGCTAAACAAATAATAAAAGAAAAAATAATATCTAACATATTTAAACCCTTCCTTGCATTAAAAATGTTGTGGATTAAGGAAGCTTAACAAATGAAAAATGTCATCCCCGATGAATTTCCTGGATTTAATACTTTTACGGCAGTTTATTCCCGGCAGCCATATACAGTGCATACCATTCTTCTCTGGTGAGTCGTATATCAGAAGCTTTGCTGACCTGTGCAATACGCTCTTTGTTTGTTGTACCGATGATGGTCTGAATTCTTGCAGGATGACGCAGAATCCATGCAACGGCGATCGCACTGTTAGTTACATTGTATTTTTCAGCGAGTTCATCAATGACTTTGTTCAGTTCAGGATATTTTTCACTTCCCAGAAAGATTCCTTCAAACATACCGTACTGGAATGGAGACCATGCCTGAATGGTGATATCTTTCAGACGGCAGTATTCCAAAATACCGCCATCACGGTTGATACCGGAATCATTGTACATATTCGCATTGATCCCGGAGTTGATGATCGGACAGTGAGCAATACTGAGCTGCAGCTGGTTGATGATCATTGGCTCATCACAGTATTTATTCAGCAGTTCGATCTGCATTGGAGTCTGGTTGCTTACACCAAAGTGACGGACTTTGCCACTTTCTTTTAAAATACGGAACGCATCTGCGACTTCTTCCGGTTCCATCAAAGTGTCTGGGCGATGAAGTAATAAAATATCGAGATACTCTGTATTTAAACGTTTCAGGATTCCATCCACAGAATTTAAAATATGTTCTTTTGAAAAATCAAAGGCAATACCAGGACGGATGGAACATTTGGACTGGAGAATGATCTTTTCTCTTAAAGAAGGTGTAAGTACACGTCCAAATAATTCTTCGCATTCTCCTTTTCCATAGATGTCTGCATGATCAAAAAAGTTGATTCCGTGTTCAAGTGCAGTGTCCATCCATTCTTTGACTGCATCGACAGTTTCAAGTCCATTGATTCGCATACAGCCCATTCCAATTTCAGGAATGTTTAAGTTTGTGTTGTTCAGTGTGATTGTTTTCATAACAGACCTCCTTGGGTATAAAATTGTATTTTTACAGAAGTAAGAGGTGGTTTACTTCTAATTTGAAACTTTGATATCATCATATACCAAACTGGGAAAAAAGACTATATTTTTGTGAGATAGTTCACAAAAAATGATATAATGCGAGTGAACAACAATACGATAACTCTAATGTTACTTTAGAGTTTTGAGGTGATAGATATGGTCGAAAAAAATCAAAATTATATCGCAATAGGAGAAATGGCAAAGATGAATCGCACGACTGTTCCGACATTGCGGCTGTATGACTCAATGGGGCTTTTAAAACCGTGTTATGTGGATGAACAGACACATTATCGATATTATGATATCAAGCAGAATGCAAGACTGGATATGATTCAGTACATGAAAGAACTTGGAATGGAATTGAAGGAGATCAAAGAAATTCTGGATCAGAAGGAGATCGATCAGATCGAAAAAGTACTGCTTTGGAAAAAGATACAGACGGAGCAGGAAATGAAAGAACTTCAGTTTAAAATGGAGGCGATCAACCGGACTATTTCAAGTATTAAGAGATATAAGAAATCACCAAAGAGTGGGACAATTACACTGGAATATATTCCGGAGAGAACGATCTATTCGATGCAGGTAGAGACTAATTTTTATGATTACAGCATTGATACTTATGAGCTGATTCTGAAGCAGCTGAAAAATAAATTGCTGGAATATAAGATACCTCAGGTATATTATTGCAATCCCGGTACA
The DNA here is from genome assembly GCF_934309415.1 of uncultured Mediterraneibacter sp. Taxonomy (GTDB): domain Bacteria; phylum Bacillota; class Clostridia; order Lachnospirales; family Lachnospiraceae; genus Mediterraneibacter. The sequence continues at coordinate 33,636 of NZ_CAKRDI010000013.1, read as the reverse complement.
ATTATGAGTAAGAAAAATTTTGAAGATCAGAGATTTTATTCGAATGAGATTTTCATTTTTGTGGATGAAAATTTCCCTTTAAAAGATCATACACAGAAAGTGGAAAACGGAATGTATGCCTGCATATATACCGAGGATTTTGAAAAGGAAAGAGACTGTGCATCCAGACTGCTGGAATATTGCAGAGCGAATGAATATGAAATCTGTGGAGATTATATCTGTGAGGAAATCATGGAGATGCATATCTTTGACAGCAGAAAACGTTCGATGTATTTAAGACTGCAGGTTCCTGTATGCATGGAAAAATAGTGAAAGAATCATGTAGAACAGAGAAGAAAAAGAAATCGAAAAAAACAGCTTGACTCTCAACTCGGATGAGACTGTACACTAAAGTTAGATAAAAAATTAACGAACAGATCAGCAGAGCTAAATCGATGATCAGCAAAGTGTTCAGTTTAGAAAAGGAGAGATCGGTATGAGTAAAATTAAAGTAGTTCAGTATGGTTGTGGAAAAATGAGTAAATATACATTAAGATATCTGTACGAAACAGGTTGCCAGATTGTCGGAGCGATTGACTGTAATCCGGCAATTGTCGGAATGGACGTAGGCGATTATGCCGGTCTTGGCATAAAGACAGGTATTTTGATCAGTGACAATGCAGATGAGGTACTTGACAATTGTGATGCAGATATTGCGGTTGTTACATTATTCAGTCTGGTCAGCGACTGTTTCCCACATTATATGAAATGCTTAAGCAGAGGAATCAGTGTAATCACAACATGTGAAGAGGCAACCTATTGCTGGACAACAGATGCAGTCAGAGCCAATATTTTGGATGTAACAGCGAAGAAGCATGGTTGTACTTTTGTTGGAAGTGGAATGGAAGATATTTTCTGGGTAAATATGGTAGGAATGGTTGCAGGCGGATGCCATAAAATTCAGAAAATTAAGGGTGCTGTAAGTTACAATGTAGAAGATTATGGACTGGCACTGGCGAAAGCACATGGAGTTGGACTGACAGCGGAAGAATTTGAGAAGCAGATTGCTCATCCGGAAGAAATAGAACCATCTTATGTATGGAATTCAAATGAGGCACTGGCTTCTAAAATGGGATGGACGATCAAGAGTCAGACTCAGAAGTGTGTACCGTATTTCCATGATTCAGACCTGTTCTCATCTACAATGAATGCAACAATTCCGAAGGGAAATTGTATCGGTATGGCAGCAGTTGTTACAACAGAAACATTCCAGGGACCAATTATCGAGACAAGTTGTATCGGTAAGGTATATGGTCCGGAAGATGGAGATATGTGTGACTGGCAGATTACAGGTGAACCGGATACAGAGTTCCATGTGGTAAAACCGGCAACCGTAGAGCACACCTGTGCCACGATCGTAAATCGAATTCCGTCCGTTCTCCGTGCACCGGCAGGTCTGATCACAATGGATCAGCTGGACGAGATTGAGTATCCGTCTTATCCGATGGAGTTCTATCTGTAGTATTTAAGTAAGAGAAAATAGAATCTGAGGTAGATAAAAACCCTGTGGTTTAGTATATTCTGGACCACAGGGCTTTTGTTAGGAAAAATAATTTAAAAATCAGACAAAATACACTGGATTTCCTTTATAATCTAAGTAGAAAACAAAAGTAAGGGGAGGATAAGTAATTGATTGATTTAGGACATGCAAAAGAAGAATTTGAACATTATCTGGATGGTTACGACAGAGAAAATGATAAGGTGAAATTAAAAATTATACATACTTATGGAGTGGTAGAATGCAGCAGAAAGATAGCAGAGGGACTGAATCTCTCAGAAGAAGACTGTGAGCTTGCTCAAATTATAGGATTACTGCATGATATCGGAAGATTCGAGCAGTTGAAACGTTATGACAGCTTTGAACCGGGGACGATGGATCATGCATCATTTGGAGTAAAGATTCTATTTGAGGAAGGAATGATCCGACGTTTTGTCAGAGAAGATACATGGGATGGAATTATCAAAACAGCAATTGCAAGACACAGTGATTATTGTCTGAAAGGAATTGTTGATGAGAGAGAATTATTACATGCTCAGATTATACGTGATGCGGACAAACTGGATAATTGCAGGGTGAAATTGGAGGATGCGATAGAAACAATGTTGGGAGTTTCTGCAGAAGAGGTAGGAAAGTCTGATATTAGTATGGAAATCATGCAGCAGTTTGAAGGCCGGACGTCTGTTCTGTCAGAGACAAGAAAAACGAAGATGGATTACTGGATGTCCTATCTTGCCTACTTTTTTGATATTAATTTTAAAGTGACATATGAGATGATATGTGAAAATCATTATGTGGACAAATTGGTAGCAAGAATTCCTTATTCAAATCCGAATACGAAAAGAGAGATGGAGCAGGTGAAGACAGAACTGAATCTGTATATTCAGGAAAAATGTAAATAAGAAGTATAAATTTAACTCCGCATCATACCAGTGTATATGGGATTGGCATGAGGCGGAGTCAAAATATTATTCCTATATTTAAATTTATTTTGCAGGTCAGTATATTAATGACACATATGACAGGCTTCACACGCAGACGGTGTAGTAGCGCAGCCGCCCATTGCAGTTTCACGAAGCTCTGCCGGCAGGCGTTTTCCTACTTTATACATAGCATCCAGCATTTCATCGAATGGAATAAGCTGTGGGACACCGGCAAGAGCCATCTCTGCGGCAATCAGAGCGTTGGCAACACCGGCAGCATTCCGGTTCTGGCAAGGATATTCCACCAGACCGCCAACCGGATCACAGACCAGTCCGAGCATATTCATAAGAACTGTGGAAGCTGCATCCAGACACTGTTTCGGAGTACCGCCCATCAGTTCGACAGCGGCAGAAGCAGCCATAGCAGAGGCCACTCCGACCTCGGCCTGACATCCTCCGACAGCTCCTGCAACCGTGGCATTTCTCATGGCGAGATAACCGACAGCTCCTGCAGTGAAGAGTACCTGCTGGATTGCTTCATCGGAAAAATCATACATTTCCTGAAAAGCGAGCAGAAGTCCCGGGACAATTCCGGCAGAACCCGCAGTCGGAGATGCAACGATCAGTCCCATGGATGCATTTGTTTCCAGTGTGGCCATGGCATAGATCATTGCTTTCTCAAGCAGATCTCCGCATAAGCCCTTTCCAGTTGTGAAATGTTCAGATAATTTCTGAGATTCTCCTCCGATGAGACCGCCCATAGAGCGAATCGGACTTTCAACAGGAGAGAAAGCAGCATCTTTCATAATCTCAAGTACACGGGCCATTTTCTGATCAGTTTCATTTTCATCGCGCTCGCCGACCTGGATTTCTCTTTGACGCATAATCTCGGAGACTGGTAAATTGTGTTCTTTACATAATGTAAGAAGTTCTTTCGCATTTTTAAAATCCATACTCAAATTCTCCTTGATTTATAATTACATTTGTACAACCATCACATCAAGTACATGTTCGTTCTGACGGATAGTCTCTGCGATATCTTCCGGAAGTTTTCCATCCGATTCTACGATCGTGTAAGCAGTGTGCCCTTTGGATTCACGAAACAGACGCATAAAAGCAATGTTAACCTGTCTGTCGCTGAGACATTTCGTAATGTAGGCAACGACACCCGGAACATCTTTCTGGATGACGATAACGGCACTGTATTCACCAGTGAAATCTACAGCTACATGGTTGATCTCTACAATGCGGACTTTTCCGCCGCCGAGAGATTCGCCACGGATCGTCATTTTCTGTCCGCTCTGGTTGGTCATTGTAATATCTACGGTATTCGGATGAATATCGGTTTCTTCTTCATTTGGGATGAAGCTATACTCCAGTCCCTGTTCTGTGGCAATCTCGAAGGAATTACGGATTCTCATATCATCGGTTGAGAATCCCATGATGCCTCCAAGGAGTGCACGGTCTGTACCGTGGCCACGATAAGTTCTTGCAAAGGAACCATAGAGGATGAATTCTACTTTCTTCAGTGGTCCGTTGATCATCTTCTGAGCCAGATATGCAATCCGTGCGGCGCCTGCAGTATGGGAACTGGAAGGACCGATCATGTTCGGTCCCATCACATCAAATACGCTGATAAAAGACATGTTAGGCCTCCTGTGTTTCTTCTTTAATAAAGAATTTTTTGTAAATTGTATCTACAATGACACCGATGGCGTTATCACCGGAAATGTTACATGCAGTTCCGAAGGAATCCTGTGTGATGTAAAGAGCAACCATGATCGCACAGATCGGACCGTTCGGATCTCCGGCTGTTGCACCGAAAATCATGTACAGGAACGGAAGTGCAGTCATGATGGATCCACCAGGAGCACCAGGGGATGCAACCATTGCGATACCTAAAGTCATGATAAATGGAATGACTGTGTTCCAAGAGCAGTAGTATATCCCGGGATCTGATTTTTAATCAGACGGAATGGGTTCTTCAAAATCCTGAGAATGGCAAATGTCTTACCGGACTTTGTCATATCTGTAAAAGTACCACAAATGTAGTTTCCAATCTCTTTTCCATTAGATAATTTCCTCCAAAAGTAAAGCGTCAGTTGTTAATCTTATTGAATGTGCACAAATTTACGATTGACGTCTTCGTGAATGTATTGTAGCATGTGCATATGAGTGAATCAAATTCATAGATTTTATGGAAACATTGAAAAAAATTCATAGTTATTTCAGAGTATCTTCAGAAAAGGTGTAGAACAGGCAGGGAATATCAGAGAATAAAGAGTTTATATGTATGAGGGGAAAGAATATGGAAATTCGACAGATTCAGACATTTATTCAGGTGGCGCAGCTTCAGAATTTTTCCAAAGCGGCGGAATTGCTTGGATATTCGCAGTCGGCAGTGACAGTTCAGATTCGACTGCTTGAGACGGAGCTTGGCACGAAATTATTTGACAGAACAGGAAAAAAAGTGGGACTTACACCAGCCGGACGAGTTTTTCTGGAGCATGCCGGGAAGATTTTATACGAGGTTAACCGGACTAAGAGTTCAATGCAGGACGATTTGGAACTGAAAAGTCCGTTACATATTGGAACCATCGAGTCGCTTTGCACAGAGAAATTTCCGCGGCTGGTCAGCAAGTTCCGGTCATTGTATCCGAAAGTATCGATCCAGATCACGCTGGACTCACCGGAGAATCTGATCCGTATGATGGAGCATAATGAGCTGGATCTGGTGTATATTCTGGATACGCCGAGATGGGATAAAAACTGGATCAAAGTAATGGAAAAGGCAGAGCCGGTCATCTTTGTTGCTTCGAAAGATCATCCGCTTGCAGGAAGGAAAAAATTGCAGTGGAAAGACATTTGTCAGGAATCTTTTTTCCTTACAGAACGAAATGCAAATTATCGCCAGGCACTGGATCAGCATCTGGCCTTGATGCGACAGACCATCTCTCCGGTGCTGGAGATCAGTGATACTGCATTTATTATCCGAATGCTGGAAGAAAGTCAGGGCTTGTCTTTTCTGCCGTTATTTGCGGTAGAGGATGATATTGAAAAAGGACGCATTGCAAGACTGGATGTAGAAGATATTGACATTGTAATGTATCGTCAGATTTTTTATCATAAGAATAAATTTAAGACGCAGGAAATGGAGAAATTTATCCAGTTTGCAAGAGAAGAAGAGGTTAACGTTCAGACCATAGCTAATCGCTCTGCTGATTAGCTATGCGGATGCACGTTTTGTAAAAGTCGAGTGTCGGCAGTAATGATTGTCCGTTTCATGTTACTGTTCACTCCCATGTCAATCACTCCGCTGATTGACATGGAGGATGCACGTTTTGTCCTGAATGTATCTCGCCCATCGCCGGAGGCGATTCTAAATGGCGAGATACGTTACTGTTTGCAGGTTACCTGTAAACAGTAACCGTTTCATAGCGATTGAGATTTTATGCATGTTTGACATTGAAAAGGGAAGATAAAAAAATTATAATTATAGAATTGGAAGCAGACGACCGGAGTGGTACAGATAGGATAAGAACTGAGATTCAGGGAAATATATGGTTATGGAAGAGAATAAAAAATTACAGGAAGAAATAAACGAACAGAAGGAAGAAAAAGAAGAGCAGGAAATAGTTAATGGAGAACAAGAACAGGGAGTAGACGAAAATTCGTCAGAAGAGAAAACAGATGCACCACAGGAAGAGGTTGCGAACGAAGAACTTCAGAATGGGGCAGAGTCTCAGAAAGTGCAGTTTGTGGAACAGACTCCGGAAGAGAATGAAGAAGACAAGGAAAAGAAGGAAAAGCGAACAAAGAAGAAACAGCCGCTTTTTCATGAAGATTTCCTTCTTAAGAAAAGCTGGAAACAGAAACGCTATAGAAAACTTCTGTGTGGTGGAGTTGAGATTGATGATGTAGTGCAGAAGCTGTTAAGTTATATTCCGGAGAATTTCCATGGAAGACTGTTGGATGTGCCGGCCGGAACGGGGGTATTTACCCGTGAGAAGTATGCTCAGCTAAAGGAGGCAAAGATTGTCTGTCTGGAGCCTCGGGAGAAAGAAGCGGCACAATTGAATGAGCTTCTGGGGCAGGACGAAACGTGCAGTCATGTGAAAGTAATCGATGGAAAAACAGAGAGACTGCCATTTAGAAAAGAAAGGTTTGATGTAGTGCTCTGCATGAATGGATTTCAGGCTTTTCCAAATAAGAGCAGAGCATTTTCGGAAGCAACACGTGTGCTGAGAAAAAGAGGAAGACTGATCGGCTGTTTCTATGTCAAAGGACAGTCAAAGAAAGCGGACTGGTTTGTGAAACATGTATATGCAAAGAAAGGATGGTTTGCACCACCGTATGACACACTGAGTTCTCTGAGACTGAAGCTGGCAGCAGATTACAGAATCAAGAGCTTTCATGTGCGTGGTTCCATGGTATATTTCTGCGCGGTGAAGAAAGACAATCTTGCAATTGTTCATGCGAGAGAGAATCATTTCGCTGATTAATCAGGAAAGTAGCGATTTACGCAGTAAATCAGCGGATTTCGAATGTTTGGAGGATTGCGGGAGCAGCATAGCTGCGGAGCAATCCGGGGCATCAAATGAGTGGCAAAAGACCTTTTGACACTTATATTATAAAATAATAAAACTGGGAAAGGAAAGACAGAATGTGTACAGCAGCAACTTATAAGACGAAAGATTTTTATTTTGGAAGAACATTAGATTATGAATTTTCATATGGAGATGAGGTTACGGTAACGCCGAGAAATTATCCATTTGAATTTCGTTATATGGGAAAGAGGGAATCGCATTATGCAATCATCGGAATGGCGTATGTGGTAGGAGATTATCCGTTGTATTATGATGCAATCAATGAAAAAGGAGTCGGCATGGCAGGACTTAATTTTGTTGGAAATGCAGTTTATGCGGATGCAGAAGGACAGCCTTTGAAAGAGAAGGAAGAAATGGTATCTCAGTATGAATTTATTCCATGGGTTTTAAGTCAGTGTGCTTCTGTGAAGGAAGTGAAAGAATTGCTGGAACGCATTCGTCTGGTTGGAACGCCGTTCAGTGAGCAGCTTCCAGCAGCACAGCTTCACTGGATCATTGCAGACAAAGAAGAAGCTATTACGGTAGAATCTGTGGCTGAGGGATTGAAAGTATACGACAATCCGGTCGGAGTGCTGACCAATAATCCACCGTTTGATGTACAGATGTTCCTTTTGAATAATTACATGAGTCTTTCTCCGAGACAGCCGGAGAATCAGTTTGGAAAAGGTTTGAAACTGCAGAAATACAGCAGAGGAATGGGAGCAATGGGACTTCCGGGAGATCTTTCTTCAGCTTCCCGTTTTGCAAAGGTTGCGTTCACAAAGATGAACTCTGCATCTGGAGATTCTGAGATGGAAAGCGTGGGACAGTTTTTCCATATTCTTGGTTCCGTGGATCAGCAGAGAGGTTGCTGTGAAGTGGCAGAAGGAAAATATGAAATTACACTTTATACGTCCTGCTGCAACGCGGATAAAGGAATCTATTATTATACAACGTATACCAATCATCAGATCACGGCGGTTGATATGCATAGAGAGAATCTGGACGGAACAGAGCTGGCAAGATATCCTCTGATCAATGAAGAAACGATTCGCTGGCAGAATTAATTGAAAAAAGAAAAACATTAAATGCGATAAGTATGGGGATGGCATATGAGTAGTATCGGTGGCTGAGGAAAAGAAGAATTTAAGGGTGAAGGAAACAAAAGAGTATGAATTCAAATTTCGAATATTACAAAGTATTTTATTATGTATCAAAATACGGGAATCTGACAAAAGCAGCCAGTGTTTTAAAGACAAGCCAGCCGGCGGTGACAAGGACCATTCACAATCTGGAAAATGACCTGGGATGCAGGCTTTTTATACGAAGTAAAAAGGGAATGGCACTGACACCAGAGGGAAAGACATTTTATGAATATGTGTCAGCAGGATGTGCCCAGTTCTTTAAAGGAGAAAATGACCTGAGCAATCTGATCAGTCTGGAAAATGGTACGATTTATATCAGTGCGACTGAGACGGCACTGCATTGCTATCTGTTTCAGGCAATGGGAGAATTTAATGCAAAATATCCGAATGTGCATTTTAAGGTACTCAACAACAGTACGACAGATTCGGTTAATGCAGTAAAAGAAGGAAAAGTGGACCTTGCATTTGTATCGACCAATCTTCAGGTGATGAAGCCCCTGAAACGAAAAATATTACAGAACTATCATGAAATTCTGATCGGTGGAAGCAGATACAGTGAATTACAGGGAAGAAAGGTGTCGTTGGATGAATTATCGAGCTATCCGTGGATCAGTCTGACTTCGGAAGCGCTTACACGTAATTTCCTGAATGAATATTTTGCACAGCATGGACTGCGGTTTTCACCGGATATGGAACTTGCGACAACAGACATGATCCTTCCGGCGGTGCGGCATAATCTGGGAATCGGATTCATTCCGGAAGAATTTGCAAAAGCAGATCTGGAAAATGAGGCTGTGTTTGAGATTGATGTGGAAGAAGTACTTCCGGAGAGAAGTGTCATACTGATTTATGATACGGAATATCCGCAGAGTATTGCCTCAAAGGAATTTCAGAAATTCCTGAATGAGAAGATCCGTGATGAAAATATCAGAGAAAATTAAGCAGGATATTTAAATTTCAAAATGTGTTGTAGATGTGGAGAATATAGGGGTGGGTAAAGAATTTATGATATAAAATTCTTTAGAGAAATCTTTGGATTTATATAAAGAATCATCTGAAGAAAGAATATTGAATGTGTATCAATAGAAATATAAATGGAATATTGAAAATACAGAAACAGAAAACTCCGTGTTATTTTAATCTTGAAAAAGAACTAAAATACACGGAGTTTTCTGTTGTTAGTTATGTAGTAAAAATATGTGTGAGCCTGTCTGGAAAATCATTCCTGCAAGTTGTATGTCCCACCTTGTGTGAGGTTTTATTTATGCCACTCCCAGTTTCTGATCTCCTCGAGATCCTGTCCGTATTCGGCAATGTACTGTTTGTGCTCTACCAGTTTGTCGTTCATTTTCTGGATGAGGAAAGATCCTCTGTTTCCAAGCTGTGGCAGGTGCATGATTGCATCTTTTACAAGGTTGAAACGATCGATCTGATTCTGGACACGCATATCAAATGGAGTTGTAATTGTGCCTTCTTCCTGATAGCCGTGAACAGACAGGTTGCGGTTGTGACGCTCATATGTCAGTTCATGAACCAGTGTCGGGTATCCGTGGAATGCGAAGATGATTGGTTTATCTTTTGTAAAGATCGCATCGTATTCATCATCGCTGAGTCCATGTGGATGTTTGTGGTCGGACTCCAGTTTGAAGAGGTCAACCACGTTGACAACACGGATCTTAAGTTCTGGCATTTCATCACGAAGGATTGTTACGGCTGCCATTGTTTCAAGTGTCGGTGTATCTCCACAGCATGCCATTACAACATCAGGTTCTTCTCCGCAGTCATTGCTTGCCCAATCCCAGATACCGATTCCCTGTGTACAGTGCTTAACAGCCTGTTCCATAGAGAGCCACTGGCAGCTTGGATGTTTGGAAGCTACGATTGCGTTAACATAGTTCTTGCTCTTGATGCAGTGGTCGAAGCAGGAGAGCAGGCAGTTTGTATCCGGTGGGAGATACATGCGGACTACGTCTGCTTTCTTATTAGCAATATGATCTAAGAATCCAGGATCCTGATGTGTGAATCCGTTGTGGTCCTGCTGCCATACATTGGATGTAAGGATGAAGTTCAGGGATGCGATCGGCTGTCTCCAGGAAAGCTGATTGCATACTTTCAGCCATTTCGCATGCTGAGCTGCCATAGAATCTACAATACGGATGAATGCTTCGTAACTTGCGAAGAATCCATGACGTCCTGTCAGAAGGTAACCTTCCAGCCATCCTTCACACATATGCTCGCTGAGCATACCGTCCATGATACGTCCGTCGTGTGCAAGGCAGTCGTCTGTCGGAAGCATTTCTGCGTTCCAGTCACGGTTCTGGTTTTCAAATACTTTGTACAGACGGTTGGACATACTCTCATCTGGTCCGAAGATACGGAAGTTTTTATTTTCGCTGTTCAGTTCAAAGATGTCACGGATGTATCCGCCAAGTTCGATCATATCCTGAGCTTTTGTCTTACCAGGCTGTACTTCGATTCCGTAAGAACGGAAGTCCGGAAGACGAAGATCTTTCAGAAGGAGTCCACCGTTTGCATGAGGGTTGGCACCAAGACGTGCATCTCCCTTTGGTGCAAGTTCAGCCAGTTCCTGGATCAGGCGGCCATTTTCATCAAAGAGTTCTTCAGCATGGTAGCTTTCCAGCCAGTCTTTTAAAAGATCAAGATGTTCAGGGCTTTCCATAGAAAGAGGTACCTGGTGTGCACGGAAAGATCCTTCAATCTGCTGTCCGTCAACTACCTTAGGACCAGTCCATCCCTTTGGTGTGCGAAGCACGATCATTGGCCAGAACGGACGTGTAGGATCATTGTTCTCACGTGCGTTTTTCTGGATTGCTTTGATCTCTTCGATTGCAGCATCCATTGTCTCAGCCATCTTCTTGTGCATTGTCATCGGATCGTCACCTTCAACAAAGTAAGGTTTCCATCCACATCCCTTGAAGAAATTCTCTACTTCTTCGTGGGAGATACGGGAGAAGATGGTCGGGTTGCTGATCTTGTATCCGTTCAGGTGAAGGATTGGAAGTACAGCACCGTCTGTGACCGGGTTTAAGAATTTGTTGGACTGCCAGGATGTAGCCAGCGGTCCTGTCTCTGCTTCTCCGTCTCCGACAACAACAGTTGCAATCAGATCCGGGTTATCCAGTACTGCACCGAAACCGTGTGCGATGGAATATCCAAGTTCTCCACCTTCGTTGATGGAACCTGGTGTCTCAGGAGCACAGTGGCTCGGAACTCCACATGGGAAGGAGAACTGTTTGAACATTTTCTTCATACCTTCCTCGTCCTGGCTGATGTTCGGGTATACTTCGCTGTAAGATCCCTCAAGATATGTATTGGCGATCAGGAAGTTTCCACCATGTCCCGGACCGGAGAGAAGGATCATGTCAAGGTCATAACGTTTGATGACACGATTGCAGTGTACATAGACAAAGTTCTGTCCAGGTACTGTTCCCCAGTGTCCTACGATTTTCTTTTTAATCTGGTCCATTGTAAGTGGCTCTTTTAAGAGCGGATTGTCCAGAAGATATAACTGACCGGCTGACAGATAGTTGGCAGCACGCCAGTAGGCATTCATTTTTTCAAGCATTTCCTGAGATAACGGCTGTTTCTCAAGACACATTTTGTTATCTTCCATGTTGTACCTCTTTCTTAAAACTACATGTTAATTTTTTAACCAACGCTATGATAGCATAGCAGAAAGAAGACGTAAAATAGCAATTTTGTATTGAAAACATAACAATTTGATATGGATGAAACAGATTATACGCATTTCAACAATTGATGGAGAATATAAGGACTTTTATTGCAAGCGGAAATTGCAGTGCGAGTATCGAATTGTTTAAAATGATTCTGAGTATAAAATTGCAAAAGAAATGGATTATCTTCACATTCGAGAAATTCTATGAGTCCACCGATAGAATAATTTAAAGATGAAACTGTTTCAAGTGCAAAACCAAGAAGAATAGATCCGTTGATTTGTTTTTCCTTTTCTAGAGAATAATTTTTACCTAACTGGGCAATCAGATATGCTGCTGTAGTATAAGATTGTGTCGATGAATCAAAAAGGCTTACACGGGAGATTTTCTTTGCCATTGTTTTACTGATATTTGTAGCACAAATTGACAGAGGTTTTAATGCAAGAGAGAAATATCCGACTAAACTGGAATCTTCTGACGAAAATACAAGATAAGTAATAGCTTGATCTTTTTTAGTAAATTCAATTGCATTATGTAATAGAAAATATTCAATATTTGGATTTTTCGGACAAGAAAAATCGGAGAGCAAGTCATAAAGACAATCCTCTCCGATATAAGCAGGTGTGTCTTTATCAAGGTATGCCCGAATATTTATAACATAGTATTTATCAGGCATTATTTTGGTTCCTTTTTCTCATTAGTGCTAGAATTTCCTGTGGGTCGGTCAATTGACGACCAGGAAGAGATTGCTTTGTAGTACGATCCTGCTCGGAAGCATCAAGAGCTGCAATAAAGCGCTTGACGCTTTCAGGATTAGAGATAACAAAATTATGGGTGATACTTGAAGTTGCCATGAATATACCTCCTTAAAAAGAATTAGTGGTTACTGTAGACCGACTGTTTATTTATAGATGAAACAACTGGTGTATGAAAAACGGCTCTATATCTAGTATATATGATGCTGTATAAAAAAACAAGCAAGTAATTCTGGCAAAAATTTACCCAATCAGATATCTCAAATGAATATACTGTATCTCCTGTGGTTTCAATGTTGTCTCGATGTCTAACACATGATTGTCAACCGTCCGTTCTATGATTGTAATACGTGGCGTGCTGATATTTCTCAGGTAAGTGATATCCTGTGGTCCCAGGTTGTTATTATAATCCATTGCAGCCCATTCATCCTGTACGCTTCCGTGTTCTGTATTGACAGAACGCAGTTTGATCAGGTAACGTCCATTCGTTACATTCGTGATCCGGAAATGAAGATGAAGATTGTCGGCCTCATCAAAGAACAGAAACTGTTTCCGTACATCAATCTCATCTTCGGACTTCAGATAGTAGCGGAAGTTCGGATTGATGTAATGGTGACAGAGGATACTGAAATTTCCACTTGCGGTGCGGGTAACTACAGAATGACTGTTCTTTTCCAGCAGGATTTCGCCAAGCTGGTTGGCGAAGGAAAGTGCGTGAAATGCGGGTTTCTTGATTCCATCCATCGTAAGCAGACCATTTCCACCGTGCAGGAGAGAAATAGTATCAAAATATTCCGCCAGAATATCAGAGGCCAGCCAGTAGCCCATCATATCGGCACAGCCGAGATTGTCGATGATGGTTTTCAAAGTAAAGGCACCTTTATACATACTGTCATTCAGACAGTTCCAGTTGGAAATGCTGGAACTCCATTCGGTTACGATCAGTTCCGGTGTGTGGAAAGAAATCTCATCCATCACTTCTTTCATCATCATGACCTGATTGTTCACAAAGTTTGGATCCTGAATTCGGTCATCATTTTGGGAAGAATTATTACTGCGTGCCCGATAAGGATAACTGTATAAAGAGATAAAATCCGGATGGCATGGCCTTGCTTTCCAAAGTTCCATGATTCCTTTGAAATCCAGTGTGGAGTAGAGTCGCAAAAAGCCGGCTCCACCAATATGGATCTTAGAGGAGATAGACTTAAGCGTATGGTAAGCTGTCTCAAAAACTTCGAAATAGTTTCCATAATGTTCTCCTGTAGTTACACGAGGATCTCCCCATTGCTCAAAATACCAGAGCTCCACTTCTTCCAGACCGTATCGGTTGACACAGTGGGCTACAAATGCATAGAGAACTCTCTGGTAATCTGCATAGGTCCGGTATGGAATCGGTCGTTCCATCGGCCGGTCATTGTCAACGGTTCTTGAGTGGTAGGTAGGTTTTAAACCGAGTTCAATGAATGGATGCAGACCGTTTGTAATAAGAAAATCAAGCACTTTATCGACTTTCATAAAGTTATAATTTCCGTCTGTCCTCGTGGAATCAATATACATATCTTCAGTGAGCAGATCCCAGAAACGGATGTATTCGATTTTCAGTTCCTTATGGAGAAGAAGAATCTGTTCTTGAAGGTCAGAACGCATCAGAGAAATCACACTTCCAATGTTCAGAAGTCTGTTCCAGTTCCTTTTCAGTGGAGTGCCTTCCAGAGCATTGCATGTGTAGAGTTCGGAAGCTTGTTTCGTATCCGTGTTATTTCCGACAGCAGGATTTTTCTCCAGGTAAGTACGGATGTGTTCGCCTTTGATCTGATCTACCGGGTTGTCTGTATCTGTAGCATGCTGCTGTTGATACTGCTGCAGCCAGACGGAAGGATTTTCACCGTATTGTTTACGGAAGGTAGTTGTGAATGCGGTCGTATTTGGAAAACCGTTGTCCAGAGAAATACGGGACAGCGATTTGTCTGTATGGAGCATATCATGGACGGCGTTGCTGAGTCGTACTTCATTTAAATATTCCAGAAAATTTTTACCAAGTGCTTTCTTTATGTATTTGGACAGATAAGTGGAAGACAGATTCAGATGTTCTGCCAGATCTGTCAGACTGAGAGAATACTGATAATTGCTGTTGATGTAATTCAATATATCGTTGGTTCTGAGTTCAGCAGCAGTTTTTGGATCCAGATTGATCAGATCATCACTGCGATAGGCAAAATTGGCGATAAATGTATGAAGGAATGAGAAATACAGGCTGTTCAGATACAGTTTCTCCTGGTTCCGTTCATAATAAAGATGAAAAATTTTATTCATCAGGACTCGAAGCTCCTGGTATCCTTTATTTTTATCAATCACTGAGTTGCAGCGAAGATAATAGTGGTTTGTATCTATGTATTTTTGAAATTCTCTGTAATTAATGTAGAGAACTCCGATAAAGGCTTCTCCTTTTGCGTGAAGTGAATGGATTTTATTCGGATTAATACAGAGGATGTCATCCTTTTCCATCTGATAACTGTTATTTGAAACGGTAACTGTCACAGCACCTTCCAAAATATAAACAATTTCGATATCTGAGTGAGAATGTTCGGCAATATGATGGCATTCTTTAAAATCAAAGTTCATAATTTCAGTAGAATCTTTGCTGAATTTCTGAAATTCCATAATTAAAACTCCTGTTCTGAAGTAAAAACTTCTATTAAATAATAGTAAAGTTAAATTTCAAAAGTACATTCACATAAGTTTATTTGTGTCTGAAAACATATGCTTTGTATGCGCTTATATCTTTTTCCTGGTTAACTGGAAGATATAAGCTATAAAGTTATAAATTAAATATAGTACAAGAAATTATATATTTCAAATAGAAAATAAAAAGAAGGACAAAAAATCACGGTAAAATCATGTCATGACTATGTGAAAATCACAAAGAGATAAAAGAAAACACAAAAAATATTGTGTAAATATATTAAAAACAGAAGACTGAAATAAAAGGATGAACGCTATAATAAGGACAGTTGATATCAATGCAGGAAAGACAAAAGGAATCGAGAGCGGGAACGATAAAACGTGAAATCTCAGATGCCTGAACTCCCGGGAAGAACAGACAGGACAAGGAAAGCAGGAGGTTATTATGGAAACAAAAGCAACGGTTAAAAGAGCGTCCAAAGCAGCAGTTATCTGCTATGGACTGGGGGATTTGGCTTCACAGTTTATCTGGACATTTGTAGGTTCATATCTGACAATTTTCTATACAGATATCGTTGGATTTGCCCCGGCAGTTGTTTCAGCTATTATGTTGATCGCGAGAGTATGGGATGCGGTAAATGACCCGATGATGGGATCCATCGCAGAGAATACAAGAAGCAAATTCGGAAGATTCCGTCCTTATATCGCATTTGGATGCCCGTTTCTGGCAGTATTCGCAGTGCTGACATTTATAAACTGGGGAAATGGAACGACCGGAATCATCTTATCAGCAGTGATCTATATTATTGCAGGAATGTTATATACATTGGTAAATATTCCGTATTCTTCACTGGCAGCAGTTATGTCTGAAGATGCTGACCAGAGAAACCTGATCGGAACATCCCGTTCCATCGGTATGAACCTTGGTATGATCATCGTAAACTCATGCTCAGCAGGAATGGCATTATATTTCTCAGGAAATAATGCAGAAGTAGCAACAGGTCACGGATATATGATGACAGCAATCGTTTATTCTATCATCGCAATTCCGTTGTTCCTGATCGTATTCGCAACATCAAAAGAAGTAATCGGTACAGAGAGAACACAGCAGAAGATCTCTCCAAAACAGACAGTTAAAAATATTGTAACAAACAGATACTTAATGGTAATTTTCGTGGTTGCTACATTACAGATGACAGCATTCATGGGAAGAATCGCAATCACTACATATTATGTTATTTATTGCTTAGGTGCATTTACACTGATCGCACTGATCATGACAATCCCTTCCATCGGAGGAATTATCGGTTCTGTCTTTGTAACACCACTTTGCAAAAAGTTCGGAAAGAAAAATGTAGCAGCAGTTACTTTATTAGGTCAGGCAATTGGTCTGTTCATCGTATACTTTGCTCCATTTGAAAATATGACACAGATTCTGGTTGGACACTGGATCTATGGTATCTGTAACTGTGGATTCCCAATCTTCCTTTCCATGGTCGCTGACTCTGTTGACTTCCAGGAACATAAAACAGGAATTCGTACAGACGGAAGTTTCTACGCAATGTACGGTCTGTCAACAAAGCTTGGTAACGCACTTGGTTCAGCAATCGGAATTCTGTTAATTGCATCTTTCGGATATGTGGCAAATCAGGAGCAGACAGCAGCTGCCAAAGCTGGTATCAACCTGACAGTAAACCTGATCCCGGCAATCCTGCTTGTTGTTTCAGCAATCGTTCTGGTTGTTATGTGGAATAAGAAAGATTCTGAATTTGATGAGATCCGTAAAGAAAACGAAGAAAGAAGAATCAATGCACAGTAATTAGTTACTGGAACTAAAGCCCTTGCCAATCCTTGAACTGATTGACAGGGGCTTTGTGTAACAGTTAATGGATGAACTGTTACGATTTTGTATAAGGAGTTGAGAAAGATATGTATCGTTATAATAAAAAAGGACCGAAACGAGGCGTTGCATTATATAGCTATTCAGGTGAGTTTGGAGTGTCTATGAATCTGGAAGACTGCTTTAAAGACATGTATGACTGTGGAGCGCATGGCGTAGAAATTCTTGCCAACACACATATTCCAACTTACCCGGAAGTAGATGAACTCTGGGTAAAAAAATGGTTTGAACTGCTGGATCAATATCAGATCGAACCGGCAGAATATGGACACTGGATCGACAGCAGACTTTACAGAGATCATGAACTGTCTGTCAAAGAATCTCTTCATATGCTGGAGCGTGATATTAAAATCGCACATCAGCTGGGCTTTAAAGTAATGCGTACAAAGATGGGAGTTATTGATGATGTGAATACTCCGGTTACAAACTGGCGCGAGATCATCCGTGAGGCACTTCCAATCGCAAAAGAATATGACGTAAAAATGTGTCCGGAGCTGCATATGCCGACTGCATTAAAGAGTAAATATGTAGATGACTATGTAGAATTTATTGAAAAAGAAAATACAAAGAATTTTGGATTTAATGTGGATTTTGGAACGTTCCAGAATGTATTTGAAAGTGATTTCCGTTTGCCGGGAATGCCGGAAGATGGCGGGCCGTGTTCCAGACCGGAAGATATTATTCCGATTCTGCCATATGTATATTGCTGCCATGCAAAATTCAATTACATGGATGAACATTTTGAGGAAAAGACGATCCCATATGCAGAAGTAATTGAAATTCTGAAAGAGCATCAGTGGGATGGTTATCTTGTCAGTGAGTATGAAGGGGCAGATAAAGACAAACAGGGATTCGTATCAGACCAGCTCAGAAGACAGCATATTATGATGAAACGGATCATCGGAGATTAGGAGGCTGAAATTATGTTAGAAAAAGATTTAATTCAGACAAGAGGATTTCATAATATAGTCCAGGATGGCGTCGTAACAGGATTTCAGTTTGAAGTGCGTCTGACCTATTATCGTGGAATTTTCCTCTCACAGCTTAGAACCCAGAAAGTGACAGTAGATGGAAAAGTTTATCCAAAAGAGCAGATTGTGTGGAATATCAAAGGAAAAGATTACACTTATGAAGAGATGCAAAAAGAAGGAGATGTCCTGTGGAACCCGGAGGAGACTGCCATTATAAAAGTAGATCAGGCAGGTGGTCTGGAGCAGGGATATCATGAGATTTCTACGGGATACAAGTATTCTTCTTCCTATATGCCGCCGAAACTTCAGCAGAGTATCGACAGTGAAGAAGTGGATGGATTCCTTGAGATGATGTTCGGACAGCTGCACAGTACAAGAAAATTATTGCTTGTCTGGTAAAAAATGGCAGTATTTACGTTATTGTTCAAAGCAAACTGCAAACAGTAACGGATTTATAATTTAATTATGAATAAGTAAACCTCTTTATCAATGCTGCAAGAGTCAGAAAACTGTTCCTGTTGACAGGTCGCCTGTGAACGATAACGGAAAACGGATCTTATATGCGTGGATAAAGAGGTTTATTGCATATAAAAAAGAATGTTTTACAGTATTTTTGAGATACACTTCAGCAGAGCTGTTTTAGAAAAGCTAAGTATAAAAAGCAAGGAATTTAGAGAAGAAGCTGAACCAGTTATACCCTGAATTTGAGAAATATACAGTTTCTGATCAAAAATATCTAAGATGTCGATGCAGAAAAATCAAAGAACAAAAAAGCAGGGTGAAAAATTGTCTTTTCCATCAAAAAGCGAGAAAAAGATTCTTCGAAAAAGCAAAAAATAAACGATACAAGTGTAAAAAATAAGCCGAGTTTTTGCACTGAAAAAACTAAAATAAACTCAGAAAGACAAAGAACCGGTCGACCGACAGACAGATGAAAGGAAGAAAGGTGCGACTGAACGGAAAGGAGCAAAAAGCATGAAAAACGGAGAAATACAGCTCGGAATTATAGGGCATGGATTCATGGGACATGAGCATGAGACAATGTTGACCAACATGGAAGGAATTCATGTTGTTGCGATCGCAGATAAATCAGCAGAGCAGCTGAAGGATGTAAAAGAAGGAATTATCCGTTACAACTCCGGAGAAGAATTACTCCAGAACCCGGATATTGATGTAATAATCATAGCAATTAATAATAACCAGCATCTCGACATGGTCAAGAAGGCGGCAATCGCAGGAAAAGATATTATATGTGAAAAGCCGGCAGCAATGACTGTAAAAGAACTGGATGAGATGGTAAGAGTCGTTGAAGAAAATCATGTGAAATTAACGGTTCACCATCAGAGAAGATTTGATCCGGATTTCAGAACAATGAAAGAAGTCTACGACTCCAAAACACTGGGAGATGTATATACAATTAAAAGTCAGCTTTATGGATTTAATGGAAATATGCATGACTGGCATATTTATAAATCAGAAGGCGGCGGAATGTTATATGACTGGGGTGTTCACCTCATTGATCAGATGCTCTGGATGATCGATGCAAAAGTTACCTCCGTATTTGCAACAATGAAGAATGTCATTAACGAAGAAGTAGATGATTTCTTTAATATTCAGCTTCGATTTGACAATGGAATTACAGCAGAGATTGAACTTGGAACCTATTATCTGAAAGACAACGCAAAATGGTTTGAAAGACACTGGTTCATGGGTGGAAATAAAGGAACAGCGTATGAAGACGGATTTCATCCGGAAGGAAAGATCGTCCGGACAACAGAACTGCTTCACAATGTATCAGGAGCCCGCACTATGACAGCGGCAGGACCGACAAGATCCTTTGGTAATCCGAGAGAAGGACTGATTGTTACAGAAGAACTTCCACAGGTAAATACAGGACACAGAGATTATTTTGAGAATTATATCAAGGCTTATCGTGGCGAGGAAGAGTTCCTTGTTAAGATTCAGGAAGTACGCAGAGTATTATCCCTGATGGAGGCTGTACGAGAATCCGCAAGAACTGGAAAATCCGTGGATTTTGAATAAAAGTTGAATTGTGACTGTGAAGAAAGAATGTAGCAAATGCAAAACGGCTGAGTCAAAATGGCCAGGATCAGACTTCACAGATGCAGATAATAAACAGAAAAACAGAAAGAGGTAAGAAATATGAGCAAAATTAAGACTTGTGTGAGCTTATACAGCTTACAGCATGAATACATGACAAAACAGATGAGTCTGGAAGATATCTTCCGTTTTATGCATGAGAATTCAGTAGACGGAGTAGAATTTCTTCCGGATCAGATGATGCATGGAGCACCACATCCGTCAGAGGAGACACTGGCAGAGTGGGACAGAATGTGCGAGCAGTACCAGATTAAACCGGTAATCGCAGACGTATTCCTGAATACAAACTTATATGCAAACCGTGAACTGACAAAGAAAGAATGTGTAGATCTTCTGATCGATGAGATCAAACTTGCACATCGTCTTGGAATGAAGATGATTCGTCTGGTATCTATGACACCGGCATTTGTACTGGAGCCACTGCTTCCATATTGTGAGAAATACGATGTGAAGATGGCACTGGAGATCCACGCAGGACTGAGCTTTGACAAACAGAAGACAAAAGATTACATCGCAGAGATGAAGCGTTTGAATTCTCCATACATCGGACTGGTCATCGATACAGGTATCTTCTGCAGCAGAGTTCCACGTGTCATGGAAAATTACTGCAAGAATCTTGGAACATCACAGGCTCCGATTGATTATGTAAATAAACTGTTCGCTGAAGGAAAAGACGAAAGAGATGTTTACGGACCGGATGGAGATTTCACACCGGAACTGAAAGCACTGCTTCATTCAGGTGCTGATCACATGTACGCACATTTCGCAGATGGATACGAGCATGAGAAATTTGAAGTGTTGGATGATCTGATGCCATATATTTTCCACGTTCATTTCAAATTATTTGAGATGACAGAGGATGGAGAATATTCCATTGATTATAAAGGACTGCTTCAGTATCTGCATGATCATGATTATGATGGATATGTTTCAACAGAGTATGAAGGAAACCGCTGGACACTTCCGGGCGCACCGATGGTAGAGAAGGAACAGGTCATTGCACATCAGAAATATATCCGTGAGTGTCTGAAAGAAATTCAGGGTTAGGAGGAAGAAAAAATGTTTGATAATAACGTATTTATAGAAGGAAGCTGTAAAAATATAGTGATCGATGAAAAAACAGTTGGATATGAACTGCAGACTTACATTACATATTATAGAGGAATTCCACTTTCTATGGTAAATGATATCCGCGTGAAAACAGATGGCGTAAAAGTACCGCGTGAAAATATTCTGTGCAGCGTAGACAACGGAGAGTACTGGTTTACATTGGATGAGATGACAACCGTTGTAGGACACAAATGGGAATACGGCGAGCCGATGACAGTTCGTGTAAAACAGGAAGGCGGACTTGCAAAAGGTGAGCACAAAGTAGAACTGACTGTAATCGTAAGAACTGCTTATATTCCGGTTCCGCTGGAAGGCGTGAAAGAACGTACTGTTGAGATTGCATAAAGAAGATGTTTACAGCATTACATTCAGATTGAGATACATCTTTTAGTTAGAGCAGCCGAAAATAGGTTCAGAGCCTTTTTAGAGAGACTTTAGAATGTATCAGAATGTTTTCTGTAAGATATATTCCCTGATTTACATTACAGAGAACGGTTGAAATATATAATGAAAGAAACGGAAAATTATAGTGAGTAATTAACATTTATGACCACAAATTACGAAAGGACAAAAATTGTACACGAAATTTTGCTGTAAATGACTTTTTTTGAGACGGCAAAATTTGAGAATGCAAAAAATTAACTGTTTTTAGGGTAATTAGGGAGATGTTTCATAATCCGGTCAGTGTTAAACTATAGTCATGAAGCAAAGAGATGTTCGACAAGATGAGTCGGATAAAAAAGAAAGCGAGGAAAAGCAAATGAGCAACAAACTTCCAGTTGGAATACAGGTGTATGGTCTGAGAGATCTTCTGGAAAATACACCGGAAAATTTTAAAGATGTAATGCAGAAAATCAAAGATATGGGATATGACGGTGTAGAGCTTGCAGGACTGTATGGTCTTGAGCCTGAGAATGTAAAAGCAATCCTGGATGAAGTAGGTCTGGTACCGATCAGTGCACATGTAGCATTTGCAGAAATGATGGAGAACTTAGATCAGATTCTCAAAGATTATTCTACAATCGGTGTTAAATATCTGGTTATGCCTTACATGGCAGAAGAATATCGTCCGGTTAACCCGGAAGGATTTGAAAGCTTCCTTCCACTTCTGAACGAAGTAGGAAAGAAAATCCACGACGCAGGTATGACATTCCTGTATCACAACCATGATTTCGAATTCGTAAAACTTCCAGATGGAAGATGGGGATATGACGCAATGTTCGAGGCAATTCCTCACGACCACCTGATGTCAGAGCTGGATACTTGCTGGTGTGATGTAGCAACAGGCGAAGCACCGGAGTTCGTAGAGAAATATACAGACCGTATCCCGGTTGTACATCTGAAAGACTACATCAAAAAAGGCGAAGTAAAGAACATGTACAAACTGATCGGAATCGATACAGAAGAGGAAGAAGGAGATACAGGTTACTTCGGATTCCGTCCGGTTGGATTCGGACAGATGATCTGGGAGCCGGTACTGGAAGCTTCCCTGAAAGCAAATGCAAACTGGGTAATCGTAGAGCAGGATGAGCACTATGAGATGGATCCACTTGAGTGTGCAAGAAGAAGCCGCGAATATCTGAAGATCCTTGGATGGTAGGATATAAGCTTGTTAAAGATAGCAAGATTTCATTAAAATAAAAAAGGAGAACTAATAATGAAAGAGATTAGAATTGCAATTATCGGAACAGGAATGATTTCCCACAGACACATGACAGTTATCAACAACCTGAAAAAACAGGGACAGGCACTGACAGTTGTAGCTGCAGCAGAGATTGACAAAGACAAACTGGAAGCATTCGGAAAACAGTATGGTATCCCGGAAGAGAACCTGTACCAGGATTTTCGTGAGATGCTGAAACGTGATGACATCGACGAAGTAGAAGTTTGTGTACATAACAACCTTCATACATCCGTTGCAACAGCAGTTATGGCAGCAGGATTTGACTGCTACTCAGAGAAACCAATGTCAGCAAGCTACGCAGACGCTAAGATTCTCTACGATGCACAGAAGAAATATGGAAAGAAACTGGCTATCCAGATCAGTTCTATCTACAACCCACAGACACGTATCGCTAAGAAGATGATCGAAGAAGGAAAACTTGGTAAAGTTTACCATGCAAGAAGTGTTGGACACAGACGTCAGGGACGTCCTGGATACGATATGCCATTCTTCAGCAAAGATTTCATCAATCCGAAGGTTGGTGTTCACGGACCTCTGTTTGACCTTGGAATCTACCATCTTGCACAGATGCTCTATGTATTAGGTATGCCGGAACTTGAGAGCGTATACGGAGTACAGTCCTGTGATTACTGGACAGATGAGAGAATTGACAAGCTTACAAACCGTACAGCTCCGGTAGAAGACCTTGGTGTTGGTATCGCAAGATTCAAAGGCGGCCTTTCCATGGATATCTATGAAGACTGGGCAATCCACATGGATGAGATCGGAACAAGCTTTGTAGCAGGTTCTGAAGGTGGACTGAAGTTCATCGACGTTGATACAACAGGTGGCCCTCTTGCAGTTCCGGAAGGCGGACAGATCATGGGTGGCGGAATGCTTCAGAAACCAAGACTTGAGTGGTTTGGTGTTGACAAAGACGGCGTTCTCTTCGAGAATAAATTAGATTGTGCAATCGGTGATATCACAGGACAGCAGGAGCTTATGCTTCACCCAGAGATGGAGATGTACAATGACAACCAGTTACAGTGGTACTCCTACCTCAGAGGAGATCTTGATGACACAACAAGAATTGACTCTCCATACATCGCAATGCAGACAGCATTCCTGTCAGATGGTGTTGTTCTTTCAAGCGAACTTGGACGCAGCGTAACAGCTGATGAGATCAAAGCAATGTCTAAGTCCATCGCACTTCGTGAGCAGGAGACACCATTCGGAACAATCAAATACGATTTTGACGAGTACAAACCAGAGTAATTAAACAAGAAATAAAGTAATTTAATAAAGATTAAGAGACAATAACCGTTGTCTGCCTAATGTCTGACGGGCAGGCTTCGGTTGTTGTCTTTTTTTATGAGGAGAAAATAAAAATGCCAAAAACAAAATTTGAATCAGTAGTATTTACAGCAATCACAGCGTGGATCATGGTGTATATCATGACACTGTACAACAAGGTACTTGCGATGGGAAGTTTTACAAATGAGACGTTTCTGATCGCGCTGAAAGGAATGTGGGTTGAATTTGTGATTATCCTCCTGTGTGCATTCTTTATTTCCAGTCGTGTAGCGAAATTTTTTGCGTTCCGTGTAGTAAAACCGGGAGACAGACCGATCGCGATCATCTTTGCAATCCAGGTATTTACAGTTGTGTCACAGGTAGCGCTGGCAAGTATTATGGGAATGTATTATGCATATGGATTTACAAGCCAGTTTATTCCGAATTACATTATGACATATTGCAGAAACTTCATTATGGCAATGCCGGTACAGCTGTTCATCGCAGGACCAATCGCAAGAGCATTGTTCCGTGCGTTATTCAGAAGAACAAACGGGGCAAATGAAGAAAAAGTAGAAAAAGAACTTCGTGAAGAAGGATTCGCAGAATGATTTAAGGATGCGCTTTGACGCATCCTTTTTCTGAAAGCAGTATTATTGAATGATTTCCAGAAGATCGTAAATAATAAAAGAACATTCCAACTTAAATCGTTCAGAATAATTTTCATAGTTAATAGAAGTAAGTTCCTGAATTCGATTCAAACGATATGAAATAGTGTTTCTATGTGTGTATAAAACATGAGCAGTATCGGCGATGCTTTGATTATGTTCAAGAAAACACCGAAGTGTTTTCAGGAGAATACTGTTGTTTTTTAAATCATATTGAGCCAGCGTGAAGATTGCAGGGTGGATGTTATCTTTTAGAATTGCTGGATCAGGACAGGCAAGCAGGAGATTATGAAATTGATAGTCTTCATATTTTCTTACAAATTGTTCGGTAGAGTATTTTGGATTTCCTGTTTTTAAAAGAATCTCATGTATTTTACAACTTCTTTCTGCAAGATTATAACCGCGAAGAAGATTTGAAATATCAGAAAGTAAAGGACTGACTCCAACACATGAAATTACTTTTTTCAAAGCGGCGTTATATTCCAGATCAACACGTTGTAGTGCGGTAGATTCAACCAGGCAGAGAACGTGATTTTCCTGAACAGAGAGAATACATCCGTCAAAAAGCTGACGCAGAGTTCGCCGTGCATATTTAATATTTAAAGGTGAAGTATTTGAAATAGTGCATGATAAACAATAGAAATTTTCCGGAAGGGCAATTCCGGCAGCATTCAGTCTGTTTCTAGCTACAGCGGTATCACCGGTTTCAAACAATTCATCAATGATATTTTCTACCATATTTTCAAAAAGACGATGAAAAGAAGGAGACTGTTGCAGTGCAAATGTCATCATACTGCTGAAGTGCTGTAATATTTCGGAAAAATCTTCGTCAATTCCTTTTCCATTATCTAAAAGTAATAAATAAGCAATCATCTGATCTTTGTAGATTACAGGAGATACCAGTTTGTATTCAGCGGAAAAATCACATTCAACAGAGAAGGTGTCGGTTGTTTTTTTCTGAGTCAGATTCGGAACTAATTTCTGTATTTCTGAAATGAATTCGTACACACAAAACCCTCTTTTGATATTTTCCGACCAAAGAGGATCTGTAACGGGGTAAGCCGTAGAATAAGCCAGCACACGAAAGCTCAGATCAGATAGAACCAGAGAGCGTTGTACAAGAATAGACATGTCGTTAATCAGTTCAGAAACAGATAATCCCTGTAATAGTTTCCGATATAGTTCACTTATTTTTTTGTCTTTGTTTACCATACACAAACCTCCAAGTTTGATAATTGTTTAACGGATATATTGTTTCCGTACAGGAAACTGCCTATAGTTAGAGTATCATCAGTTGCTTGATTATACAAGCAAATAAAAAATAGGAGGCGTTTATATGTCATACGAAAAACTGTTTCAAAAGGGACGAATTGGTTCTGTAGAAGTGAAAAATCGAATTGTAATGCCGGCGATGGGTGTTTCTCTTGCAGAACCGGATGGACGTGCTAATGAGCATATTATCCGCTATTATGAAGAACGTGCAAAGGGTGGAGTAGGTCTGATCATTACAGAAATTACGAGAGTAGAGCCTGAATTTGGTACTGCAATACCAAATCAGTTGGGGGCTTATGAGGGATATCAGATTCCGCATCTTCAGAGACTGACGGATCGTGTCCATAAATATGGAACGAAAATATTCATGCAGTTACAGCATCCGGGAAGAGAAAATAAATCTTCCATGATTGGGGGAAAACAGATTGTGGCTCCTTCAGCAGTTATGTGCAAAGTTACAAAGGAGATGCCAAGGGAACTTACAACAGAGGAATGTTCCAATATCATGAAAGCTTTTGTTAAAGGTGCAGTTATAGCCAAAACAGCTGGATTTGATGGAGTAGAACTTCATGCAGCACATGGATATCTGCTGAATGAATTTTTATCACCTTATACTAATAAACGTACAGATCGATATGGAGGTTCATTCTCAAACCGAATCCGTATTCTGGAGGAAATGATTACAGCAATCCGTTTTTTATGTGGACCGAAGTTTGTAATTTCAGTTCGTGTGAGTGCAGATGAATATGTGGAAGGAGGACTGCATCTGGAAGATATGATTCAGATTGCACAGAATCTTGAGACATTTGGTATTGATGTAATTAATGTGAGCGCGGGCATTTATGAATCATCAACAACGATTATTGAACCGGCTTCTTATCCGCAGGGATGGAAGAAACATCTTGCAACAGCAATTCGGAAAGCAGTTAAAATTCCGGTTATTGCGGCAAATAATATTAAAGATCCTGAAATTGCAGAAAATCTTTTGAAGGAAGAAGTATGTGATTTTATAGCTATTGGACGTGCAAGTCTTGCAGACCCGGAATGGAGCAGGAAAGCAAAAGAAGGACGTGAGGATGAAATAAATAAATGTATAGGATGTCTGTACTGTTTCAGTCAGTTATCAGCAGGAAATCATATTTCCTGTGCAGTAAATCCACGGTGTGGACGTGAAGTGGAATATTTGGATTTAAAGAAGGATGGAGATAACAGAAAAGTGGCAGTTATTGGCGGGGGCCCGGCTGGTATGACAGCAGCACTCACTTTAAAAGAGAGAGGCTATGCACCGGTTCTTTATGAAAAAGCAGAAGAGCTTGGAGGCCAGCTAAACATTGCAGATAAACCAATATTAAAAGAAAAATTAAATGCTTATAAGAGATCATTGATTACAAGAGTAGAAAGAGCTGGTATAGAAATACACCTGAATACAGAAGCAACAGTGGAGATGGTAAAAAAACTAGATCCTGCAGGAGTATTTCTGGCAACAGGTGGAACACCTACAGTACCGCCAATTCCAGGAATTGATAAGCCTTTTGTTATGACAGCCGAAGAAGTGCTTACAGGAAAGAAAAAACCTGAAGGAAAAGTTGCGATTATTGGTGGTGGTATTACAGGAATTGAAACAGCGGACACTCTTTCAGCACAGGGGATGGACGTAACACTGGTTGAAATGACACCAAGGATTGGTGCGGCACTGTATCAGTCAGTTCTTGTGGATTTCCAGATTAGATTGCAGAAAAATCATGTAAATATAAAGACTCGTGAACAATTATTCAAAATTGATGATGGTGTATTAACGCTGCTCAATACTCAAACCAGTGAGTTTTCAAAGCTTGAAGCTGATACAGTAATTCTTGCGTTGGGAGTAACACCAGATGTTAAACTGAAAAAAACGTTTGAAGAATCATTTGAAGAGTGTATTGTTCTTGGAGATGCTGTGAAATCAGGTCGTATTGCGGAGGCTACATTGGATGGATACGGACGTGCATCAACATTTTAAAGGAGGGTCTGGATTATGAAGGAATTTAAAGGCAGAGTAGCATTGATTACGGGAGCCGCTAATGGATTTGGAGTGGAGTTTGTTAAAGAAGCTGCGAAAAGAGAAATGAAAATTGTTGCAGTGGATATTGAAGGAGACGAAGTGAAAGCTGTTGCAGAAGAGGCAAGAGCAAATGGGGCAGAGATTATTGATATTCAGGCAGATCTTACAAAGTATGAAGAGGTAGAACGCGTTGTAAATAAAACAATGGAAGTTTATGGACAGATAGATCTTTTAATGTGTAATGCAGGAATTGCAATCCCACGTTATATATGGGAGGTACCTGTTCGTGACTGGGAATGGATTATGCACATTAATGTTTTGCAGCATGTGTATTTTATGAAGCTGGTTATACCAATTATGAGAAAACAGGGTACACCGTGTCATATTTGTAATACAGCATCTGTTGCAGGCGTAATTACATCAAATGGAATGCCTGCTTATCATGCAACAAAGCATGCAGCTGTAGCATTAGCGGAAAGCGTAAGTATGGATCTTGAATGTGTAGGAGCAAATATAAAGATGAGTGTATTTTGTCCGGGATTTATTCAGACAGATTTGCATCATTCAGAGCGTCATCGTCCAGAACAATACAAAGATGAATCGGATCCGTATTATACAAGTCCGGAATATTATATGGGACAAAAAACAGCAGAACGTGTAATTGTTACAGGAAAACGGGTTGATTTTGTAGGACCAAGAGTGTTTAAAGCGATTGAGGATGAGGATTTCTATATTCTTACAGATCCTTTATATACTACTATTATAGGTGGACGTGTAACAGATATGCTTGCAGGAAAAGGACCGAAACTTTCTAATATCAGAAAGTAATAATTTATAATTTTCCATTGCATGTAATCCAAGCTTTGACAGTTGTTAGATAAAAAAACGCTGTATCCCTTGTATTTACTGGGGGGACAGCGTTTTTGATCATTGGACTTTCTTTTCAAGAGGTTTTAGTGATGTCTGCTCATTTGCATTTCCTAAGAAAAGGCAAGGCGATTAGCTATGATCTGAACAGAAAACTTGTGAAGTATTTGAAATCATGTTAAGATGATTTATAAACATAAAGTGACGAAATATCAAAGGAAGGAGCAATGATAATATGCAATTAAATATACCGGTTGGAATCTCTGACTTTGAAGAAATTCGACAAAGGGGATATTACTATATTGATAAAACGGCTCTGATACGGGAGTTACTGAAGACAACAGGAACGAAGGTTACTTTGATAACAAGACCGCGGCGATTTGGAAAAACATTGGGAATGAGCATGCTGGAGACTTTTTTTGATATTCGAAAAGAAAGCATAACTCTTTTTAAAGGAATGAATATCATGAAGAGTGATGAGTTATGCAGAGAATGGATGAATCAGTATCCGACGATATTTTTAACTTTTAAGAACATTGATGGTCTTACATTTGCAAATGCATATGGGCAGCTTAAATTTGAAATTTCTGAATTATATAAACAACATTCCTATTTGTTGAAGAGTGATAAGATCAGTGAAGAAGATAAAGAATTATTTCGAATTTTAAGTGGACGAACAGCAGATGAAATTGAAGTACAACGTTCCCTTCAATTTTTGATGAAACTCATGATGTTGCATTATCAAAAAGGGGTAATTCTTCTTTTAGACGAGTATGATGTCCCTCTTGCAAAAGCAAGTAATCATGGTTATTACGATCAGATGCTTGAGGTGATGAAGTTAATGTTAAACACAGCTCTAAAAGATAATCCGGCACTTCAGTTTGCAGTTCTTACAGGATGTTTACGAATTTCGAAAGAAAGTATTTTTACAGGAGTGAACAATTTTACGACAGATACGATTTCAGATAATCGATATAATGAATTTTTCGGATTCACAGAAAGTGAAGTAAAAGCATTACTTAATACCTGTAAACATATGGAACAGTTGGAGACAATCCGTGAGTGGTATGATGGATATCGATTTGGAAATCTGGAAATTTATTGCCCTTGGGATGTACTGAATTATGTGATGAAACTATTGACAGAAGATCTGCATAAACCGGAGAATTTCTGGGAACATACCAGTGATAATGCAATTATAGGTTCGTTTTTGGAACGGACAGATTTTGATGTTACAGAAAAATTTGAAATATTGTTGAATGGCGGTTATATTAAAGAAGTGATTACAGAAAATCTGACTTACGATTTTTTAACATCGTCAGAAGAAAATATGTGGAATTTACTGTATTTAACAGGATATCTTACAAAAGTAGGAGAAAAGGAGTTAGATGAGCAGGATTATCTGGAACAAAAGCAGACAGCATTAAAGATACCGAATGCAGAAGTGAAAGATATCTTTCGGAAAAGTGTAGTAGAATGGTTTTACAAAAAGACAGCAAAGAGCGATAGAAGTACACTTTTTAAAGCACTTTGGGATGGAGAGGCAGAAAAGCTGACGGATCTGTTATCAGATCTATTGTTTGATACCATCAGCTATCATGATTATGCAGAGAGTTTTTATCATGCATTTCTGGTAGGATTGTTGTCAAGCTCCGGTTATATTGTTGAATCAAATTATGAAAATGGACTGGGAAGGTCAGATGTGGTATTGAAAGACCGGGCAAGACGATGTGCAATTGTGATAGAGACGAAGATAGTAGATTCAGAAGAAAAGATGTCTCAGGCATGCAGCAGAGCTTTGGAACAGATAGAAGAGAAGCAATATGCGAAAAAAATTGAAAGAAGTGGTTTTCGAAATGTGATTCGATATGGAGTTGCGTTTTATAAAAAGGAATGTTTGGTGAAGAAAGTTTAATTTTCCGTTGCATGAAATAAGAAAATAGTCTACGATAAAATGGAATGGGTACAGATGCCAGATGGCAGAAATCTGAGACCTGTTCCGTTTTATTTATACATCATGACATTGACATGTGAACAGTAATCAACTTTGCAAAGCGAAAATGGAGGAAAAGGAATGAGCGAACAGGTGAAAGTAAAAAGGAATAGAACAAAGATACAGATGCTACTTACGTTGTTGGTTATTTTTTCAGTTATCCGGCAATTTTTCCTTGGAAACTATCACAATATGTTTCTGGGAATTTTAACATTGATTTTGTTTATGGTTCCACAGTTTCTGGATAGAAAACTAAGTGTTACGATACCGGTAGGGTTGGAAACAGTTATCCTGATTTTTATTTTTTCAGCAGAAATTTTAGGAGAGATTAATGCGTTCTATGTAAAGATCCCAATCTGGGATACGATTTTACATACGACAAATGGATTTTTAATGGCAGCGATCGGGTTTGCATTGATTGACCTTTTTAATCGAAGTGATAAATTTTCAATTAAGATGTCCCCATATTTTGTGGCATTTTTTGCTTTTTGTTTTTCAATGACAGTTGGAGTTCTGTGGGAATTCTTTGAGTTCAGTATGGATTGGTTTTTTGGACTGGATATGCAGAAAGACTGGATCGTGCCTGCAATCAATTCTGTTAAATTGAATCCGACGGGTGCTAATGTTCCGGTTCATGTCGATATCCAGTCTGTAGTGATCAACGGAGAGACCTGGAATCTCGGTGGTTATCTTGATATCGGAATCGTGGATACGATGAAAGATCTGATGGTTAATTTTGTTGGTGCAGTTGTATTTTCAATCATCGGTATTCTGTATTTGAAAAACAGAGGCAAGGGAAAAGTGGCAGCTTCCTTAATTCCACAGGTTCGAAGCGGGGAAAAGGAATAAGAGAAGACAGAATAGAAGTTGACAACAACACCGGTGACGATTGCGATTACAAAAAAGAAGAGAGGAAAAAGTTATGAAAGGTACAAAGATAAGAAATCAATTAGAACTTTGGTTGTTTTGCGCAATCATTGGTGCATCTGCAGGTGGAGTTGTCTGGGCACTTTTAAAGATACTGAGTGTTGGAACAGAAGTAATATGGACATGGATTCCGAATCGAGTATCTTTTCCATTTTATACGATTGCGGTGTGTACAATTGGTGGAGCAATTATTGGTATTTTCCGTAAGAAATATGGTGATTATCCGGAAGAAATGGAAGTCGTGATGGGCAAAGTTAAGACAGAAAAGCATTATGAATATAGAAATATGCTTGTTATGATAATTGCTGCATTACTTCCGTTGTTAATTGGAAGCAGTATCGGTCCGGAGGCCGGGCTTACAGGGATTATCGTCGGTCTGTGCTATTGGGCAGGAGATAATCTGAAGTTTGCGAAGCAGCATACAAAGGAGTATTCGCAGATCGGAGTTGCAGCATCTTTGAGTGTGTTATTCCATGCACCACTGTTCGGAATTTTCGAGGTAGAAGAGAGCGAGTCGGAGGAAGCGATATTAGAAATGCCAGGTACTTCGAAAGTATTTATTTATGGTATCGCACTGGCAGCGGCAACAGGAGTTTATGCCGGTTTATCTGCACTGTTTGGAGCGGGCCTTTCCGGTTTCCCGGCTTTTTCGGTAGTTGAAGTTGGAAGAATCGACTATGTATTGATGATTATATATATCATTTGCGGTTGTATTTTGGCAGTATTTTATGAAAAGACACATCAGCTTATGCAAACAGCAACGAAAAAAATACCTGCAGTCTTTAGGGAAACATTAGCGGGCTTAATTCTTGGTGTATGCGGTACGTTGATTCCGGCAGTGATGTTTTCGGGTGAAGAGCAGATGGGCATACTTATGAAAGAGTATATGAATTATCTTCCGCTTGCATTGATCGGAGTTGCATTTTTGAAAATTCTGCTTACAAATCTTTGTATACAGTCAGGATTAAAAGGAGGACATTTTTTCCCAATCATTTTTGCGGGAGTATGCATGGGATATGGCATTGCAATGCTGCTCTGCGGAAATGTCGAGAGTCATATGGTGTTTGCGACAGCAATTGTTACGGCAGCATTGCTCGGTGGAACGATGAAAAAACCATTGGCGGTTACGATGCTTTTGTTTTTGTGTTATCCGGTGAAATGGTTCGTCTGGATATTTGTTGCGGCAGCCGCGGGCAGTAAGGGAGTATCAATTATAGAAGGAAAAAAAGAATAAGAGTAGAGCAAAATAGAAAAGGCTGTGATTTCAGGATGTAAGGAACACATTTTGAAATCACAGCCTTTTTGATTACAGAAAAATAGTTTTGTAATCGCATGCGCCAAATAGCAGAAAATTAAGATGGAATCAATACACATGCACAATATCCCGGAGCAGGTTGAAAACAGTAGATGGTCAGAGTCTTGTCGATTTCCGGACTATAATCCTGCAGGATATGTTTATTGCCGTTTAATGCTACATCCGCATAAGT
>NZ_CAKRDI010000012.1 GCF_934309415.1 uncultured Mediterraneibacter sp. | reverse complement strand
ATGGGGCCTACAGGGCTCGAACCTGTGACCCTCTGCTTGTAAGGCAGATGCTCTCCCAGCTGAGCTAAGACCCCATACAGTAGCGGGAACTGGATTTGAACCAGCGACACCACGGGTATGAACCGTGTGCTCTAGCCAACTGAGCTATCCCGCCATATTTAATTAATATATGGGACCTACAGGGCTCGAACCTGTGACCCTCTGCTTGTAAGGCAGATGCTCTCCCAGCTGAGCTAAGATCCCATATCCTTATGTTTTTTGCAGTTCTGATTTTGTCTTTCCTGCAACCGACTTGCTTATTATATACTTAACAGGCAACAAATGTCAACAACTTTTTTTAATTTTTCCATTTTATTTTTGTTTTCTATTTCATCGACAGTTAATCACACTCTTTAAAACATGTTTCTTGTAAACTATATTCATTATTGCAGAAATAATTTTCAATCCGAATCTGTACTATTCTACCCAAAATCATTATAGCCCGTATTGTTCCACGTCAACCGAATAAAAGCAAAATATACTGCAAAATGGAGCGTACAGATTACAGAAATGATTTTTTTCAGACAAACTCTGAACTGTGGAAATGAACAGAACCATTTTCAAACACTTCTTAAAGAAAGTGACCGCCTGACATATGTCCTTACACATGCCAGGTGATCACCTGTCTTCTCATCTGAAACATCCGTTCCAGATAAATGTTTTACTTCAGAATGTACCCACACTCTTCCAGGCACATTTCGCTTTCACAGCAACCAGACCGTTTTCGGT
The DNA here is from genome assembly GCF_934309415.1 of uncultured Mediterraneibacter sp. GTDB lineage: Bacteria > Bacillota > Clostridia > Lachnospirales > Lachnospiraceae > Mediterraneibacter. The sequence goes on along the minus strand of NZ_CAKRDI010000012.1, from coordinate 85,323 downwards.
CCGCTCCTGCTTATTTAAAATATTTCACACCGGATTCAAAGATCTTCAGATCCTGTTCTCCGTAAATATTGATTGCCACGTGATCTCCACGGCGCTCAGAATGTGCCATCTTACCAAGCACACGTCCGTCCGGGCTTGTGATACCTTCAATCGCGCGGTAAGAACCATTGACGTTCCATTCCTCGTTCATGCTGATATTTCCTTCCGGATCACAGTACTGAGTTGCAACCTGTCCGTTTGCAAAGAGTTTGTCCAGCCACTCTTCGTTTGCAACGAATCTTCCTTCTCCGTGGGAAGCCGGGTTTGTATAGACGCCGCCGAGCTCTGCTCCCTGAAGCCATGGGGATTTATTTGTAACTACTTTTGTATAAACCATCTTGGAAATATGACGGCCGATTGTGTTGTATGTCAGTGTCGGTGCATTGTCATTCTGACCTACAATCTTTCCATATGGTACAAGGCCAAGTTTGATCAGTGCCTGGAATCCGTTACAGATACCAAGAGCAAGTCCGTCTCTTTCATTTAACAGCTTCTCTACTGCTTCTTTGATCTTCGCATTCTGGAATGCTGTCGCAAAGAATTTTGCAGATCCATCCGGTTCATCACCGGCACTGAATCCACCTGGGAACATGATCATCTGAGCCTGTCCGATTGCTTTCTCAAATTCCTCTACAGATCCGCGGATATCCTCTGCATTCAGGTTACGGAATACCTTTGTGATGACTTTTGCTCCTGCTCTCTCAAATGCACGTGCACTGTCATACTCACAGTTTGTTCCCGGGAATACCGGAATAAATACAGTCGGCTGTCCGATCTTATGGCTGCAGATATGGATATCGGATGTATGGAACAGTTTCTCTTCTACTTTCTCGTCAGAATCTGCTGCAGATTTTGTAGCAAATACTTTCTCAAGAGTTCCTGTCCATGCCTTCTGGGCATCTGCAAGGTCGATCTTCACATCTCCATATGTAAGAGCTTCTTCCTCTGTTACTTCACCAATCTCTGTATATGTGATTGCAAGATTTCCAACCTGTCCTTCTGCAACCTCGGCAATGATATCACCAAATGCCGGTGCGAACAGATCTCTCTTGTCTACATTATGTTCTACTTTTACACCCTTTCTGTTACCGAACGCCATCTTGCTGACTGCTGCTGCAATTCCGTGACGGTCCAGTGCATAAGCGGAAACAATACGTCCGCTGCGGATATCTTCGTTGAATTTTCCATACTGATCCATGACAGCTTCATAAACCGGCAGGTCATTCTCATCTCTTTCAATCTTCAGCCATACAAGCTTATTACCTGCTTTCTTCAGCTCTGGTGTAATAATCTCCTGCTCCAGTGCCATATCCACTGCAAAGGATACCAGTGTCGGAGGTACATCAATATCCTGGAAGGTTCCAGACATACTGTCTTTTCCTCCGATGGACGGAAGACCGAATCCAATCTGTGCTGCATAAGCGCCAAGCAGTGCTACAAATGGCTGGCTCCATCTCTTCGGATCCTCTGTCATTCTGCGGAAATACTCCTGGAATGTGAAACGGATCTTGCTGTAATCTCCACCTGCTGCCACGATCTTTGCAATAGACTCTGTCACTGCATAAACTGCGCCGTGATATGGGCTCCAGCTGGAAAGATATGGATCAAATCCATAACTCATCATGGATACACTGTCTGTTGTTCCGTTGAGAACAGGCACTTTGGCAACCATTGCCTGTGTCTCTGTCATCTGGTATTTACCACCGTGCGGCATAAATACAGATCCTGCTCCGATGGAACCGTCGAACATCTCAACAAGTCCTTTCTGTGAGCATACATTTAAGTCTGCGAGCATAGACAGCCATGTCTCTTTGACATCGCCAACTTCTTTCTTGATGAAGAGGCTGTCACTCTTTGCAGGCATCTCTACTTCTACGTTTGTCTCCTGGTGTGCTCCGTTTGTATCAAGGAAAGCACGGGACAGATTTACGATCTCTTTTCCTCTCCATACAAGGACCAGTCTCGGATCTTCTGTAACAACTGCTACAACCGTCGCCTCCAGGTTCTCTTCTTTTGCATAAGACATGAACTCGTCCACATCTTTTGGATCTACTACTACTGCCATTCTTTCCTGGGACTCAGAGATCGCGATCTCTGTTCCATCCAGGCCGGCATATTTCTTCGGCACTTTATCAAGCTCTACACGAAGTCCGTCAGCAAGCTCTCCGATTGCTACAGAAACTCCGCCGGCACCAAAGTCATTACATTTCTTGATCAGATGGCTGACTTCTTCTCTGCGGAACAGTCTCTGGATCTTACGCTCTGTCGGCGCATTACCTTTCTGTACCTCTGCTCCACAAGTCTCGATGGACTCTTCTGTATGAACCTTGGAAGATCCGGTTGCTCCGCCACAGCCGTCACGTCCTGTACGTCCGCCAAGCAGGATGATGATATCGCCCGGATCAGAGTTCTCACGGATCACCGCACGTCTCGGTGCTGCTCCAAGAACGGCTCCGATCTCCATACGTTTTGCAACGTAATCCGGATGATATACTTCTTTTACAAGTCCTGTTGCAAGTCCGATCTGGTTTCCGTAAGAACTGTAACCATGTGCTGCCTCGCGCACCAGTTTCTTCTGCGGCAGTTTTCCTTTCAGTGTCTCTTTGGCTGATGCTGTCGGATCTGCTGCTCCTGTCACACGCATTGCCTGATATACATAAGTACGTCCTGACAGTGGATCGCGGATTGCTCCGCCAAGGCAGGTAGCTGCTCCACCAAACGGCTCGATCTCTGTCGGATGGTTATGTGTCTCATTCTTGAAGTTGATCAGCCACTCTTCCTCCACTCCGTCTACTTTGATTGGAACAACGATGCTGCATGCATTGATCTCATCAGATTCTTCCTGATCTGCAAGCTTTCCTTCTTTTTTCAGACGGCGCATTGCCATCAGTGCAAGATCCATCAGGCAGACAAATTTATCTTCTCTTCCTTTGAAGATCTCGCTGTGATCTTTCAGATATTCTTTATATGTATTTTCGATCGGCTCTCTGTAATCGCCTTCATCGAATTTTACGTCTTTCAGCTCTGTAGAGAATGTTGTATGACGGCAGTGGTCTGACCAGTATGTATCCAGCACGCGGATCTCTGTCATGGTCGGATCTCTGTGTTCCTCTCCATGGTAGTAGTTCTGGATATGCTGGAAATCTTTGAATGTCATAGCCAGTCCGAGAGAATCATACAGTGCTTTTAACTCTACTTCCGGCATCTCGTTAAATCCATCAAACACTTTAACATCTGCAGGATCATCAAATACAGTGACCAGTGTTTCCGGTTTCTCTGCTGCTGCCTCTCTGGAGTCAACCGGGTTGATGCAGTGATTCTTGATCGCCTCAAACTCTTCATCTGAGATTGCGCCTTCAATCACATAAGTTACTGCTGTACGGATGACTGGTGCTTCATCTTCTTTAATGAAACGGATACACTGCTCTGCAGAATCCGCTCTCTGGTCGAACTGTCCCGGAAGGAATTCAACTGAGAAGCATCTGTCTGTCTCATTTTTTGTAAATGTCTCTTTATAAAGAACGTCTACCGGCAGCTCTGCGAACACACCGCTGCAGGCTTTCTCAAATGTCTCATCGGAAATATTCTCTGCATCATAACGGATCAGAACGCGTACGCCTGTTACGTCTGTAATTCCAAGGTAATGACGGATCTCATGTCTGAGTCCTTTTGCTGTTACTGCAAATTCTGGTTTCTTTTCTACATATACACGCTTTACGTTGCTCATATACAATCTCCTTTTCGTGAGTATGTGCAGTTCACTGTTCGTTTCCGCACAAAAATATAATAATTACACAACAATCTGCTGTGTTTATGGTAACATAGATTTCTTCATAAGTGTAATTAATTAAATTAATCTATATTATTAGCCTTTCTAATAGTTGTATTTCTTTTTCATTTATCTTATAATACTATTAATATTTATTAGGAGGACTAATGATATGATGGATATAAATTATGAACTATATAAAGTATTTTATCATGTTGCAACTACACTAAATTTTTCCGAGGCATCTAAGCAGTTGTTCATCTCACAGTCAGCCGTCAGTCAGTCAATCAAGACACTGGAGCGCAAACTGGACCAGACACTCTTCATCCGCAGCACCAAACGGGTGCAGCTCACACCGGAAGGAGAGATCCTTTTCCGCCACATTGAACCGGCCATGAATCTGATCCAGAAAGGGGAAGCGCAGCTTCTTGATGCAGCCTCCACAGGCGGACAGATTCGTATCGGAGCGAGCGACACGATCTGCCGCTATTTTCTTGTACCGTATCTCGAAAAGTTCCACAAAGCTTTTCCGAATGTGCATATTAAAGTCATCAATCAGACTTCCCTGCGCTGTACAGAATTGCTGAAGAACGGACTGGTAGACCTGATTGTTGTCAATTATCCGAATGCCAGCCTGAACAATGTATCTGCATCTGTTAAAATCAAGAATTTCCACGATGTATTTATCGCCGGAAATAATTACGGCGAACTGAAAGAGGAGAAACTTTCTCTCTCCGATCTGATGAACTATCCACTTCTAATGCTGGACAAGAACAGTACAACGAATGAATTTCTTCACCGTCTGTTCCAGCAGCATGAACTGGATCTTGTTCCTGAGATTGAGCTGACCAGTAACGACCTGCTGATCGATCTGGCAAGAATCGGTCTGGGAATCGCTTTTCTTCCTGATTATTGCGTCTCTGAAAATCAGGATGAGATTTTTGTTCTCGATATTGATGAAGAGATGCCGGAACGTTCTCTTGTCATTGCTTATAATGAACAGATTCCACTTTCAAAAGCAGCCCAGGAATTTATGAATTATTTTCCGCCGGTTGAGTAAATACGATATTTAAAATATTCGTTTTGCAGAAAGCATTTTCAAAGGCACTCTGGTTGATAAAAGCAGGACATGGGAGATTTAATTTACTCCCTTTGCCCTGCTTATTTGATGTCAAGCGGATATTCGCAATCCGCTTCGCTACTTGCTCATAACCGAATAACTGCTCCGCAGTTTATCAGAAGGAGCTTGCACTCCTCCTGATACAAGCAAGTCCCCACCCACTGCTTATTGCTTTTCGCAATTGAAGCAGGGGACTTACTTGATTCGGTTAAATCTCGCCTATAAATGTCTTCTTCACTTCTCATCGTTCTGTTTCCAGAACTCTTCCAGACACTGTCCGATGTTATCCAGCCTACAGATCTGATTCTGCTGCCATTCTCTCGGGAAAAGTGGCTGATACTGTCCACTCAGGAAACGATCATCCAGTAAAAGAATCGCACCCCGGTCATTCTCAGTCCGGATCACTCTTCCCGCCGACTGCAGCACTTTATTCATTCCCGGATATAAATAGGCATAGTCAAACCCGCGCAGTCCCTGATTTTCAAAATACTGTCTTACAATTTCCCGGTCATTACATACCTGCGGAATTCCCGTTCCCACGATCACGGCACCGATCAGCCTGTCCTCCGACAGATCAATTCCTTCCGAAAAGATACCGCCCATCACGCAAAATCCAATCAACGTCCTTGTCCGGTCCTGCTCAAACAGATCCAGGAACTCTTCCCTCTGCGTTTCATTCATCGACTGCGACTGAAGAATCACATCCGCATCACAATTCATGTTCAGAAAACACTGCCACACATCTTCCATGAACCGATAAGAAGGGAAAAACACCATATAATTTCCCTGTTTCTCTTCCACAAATCTCCGGATATATTCTGCTATTCTCCAGTACATCTCTTCTCCGCGGCGGGTGTATTTCGTACTTACATCTGTTCCAAACAACACCAGTCGATTTCCCGGAGCAAACGTAGATTCCGCATAGATAGCGTAATCATCCGGTTCTGTAGAAAGAAGTTTCTTATAATAATGGATTGGTAACAACGTAGCCGAAAAATAGATCGTACTGTTTCCCTGATCCAGATAACTCTGCAGATTCGCCGCCGGATTCACACAGAATAATTTTATCTTGAATCTTCCATCCGCTTCCAGCTCCGTATAGATGACATAATGGTCGTCCAGAATATCATAAATGTTCAGGAAATTCCTGGCCTGAAAGAATAATTCCGTAATCTCCTGCTGTTCTTTCTTTTCCAGCCCTTCCGTGCCACGCTGTTCATCCAGATAACGTTCCAGCTCTGTCAACAGATTCATCATCTTTAAGGAAAGAACAGACACACTTTCCAGTGTTCTGTAATTCTCACATTCCCGTTTCAGTTCCAGAAGCACCCGGTTTACGGCCTCCAGACTTTTGGCAAGTTTCTTGTCCCTTGTCCTGACCAGTTTTTTCACAGAAAGAACGTCTTCCTTATATAATGTGGCGCTGTACATCTCTCTGCCCCGCTCTACCAGATTGTGTGCTTCATCGATCAGGAAGAGATATTCTCCTTTTGTTCCCTCTGCAAAGAAACGTTTCAGATGAGCATTAGGATCAAAAACATAATTATAATCGCAGATAATGCCATCTGCCCAGATAGATGCATCCAAAGACAGTTCAAACGGGCAGACCTGATGCACCACAGCCTGTTCTTCCAGCGTTTTCCGGTCCAGATTTTTCTCCGATCTCAGCAAATCATAAACCGCATCGTTCACCCGGTCAAAATGACCTTTCGCATAAGGACAGATTTCAGGATTGCACTCTTTCTCCTCGCAGAAACAGATCTTTTCCTTCGCAGTCAGTGTAATCGCGCGAAACTGCAATCCTTTCTCTTTCATCCGCTCGAACGCCTGCTCTGCCACTGTACGTGTAATGGTCTTTGCAGTCAGATAAAACAGTTTTTCTCCAAGCCCTTCGCCGATTGCTTTTACCGCCGGATACAGAACAGCCAGTGTCTTTCCCGTCCCGGTCGGTGCTTGTATAAATAATTTTTTCTTCCTTAAAATCGTTCTGTAAACAGACGCCGCCAGATCAAACTGACCTTCTCTATAAGGAAATGGAAATTCTAACTGACGAATTGTCTGATTACGCTTTTCTTCCCACTCGATCTGCAGCTTCGCCCATTTCTCATAAGCCCGGACCAGTTTTTCAAACCACTCTTCCAGTTCTCCAAAATGATAAGTTTGCACAAATCTTTTGATTTCTTCTGTATCCAGATTGCAGTACGTCATCTGAACACTGATGACCGGAACCTGATTCTGCTTTGCATAAATATACGCATAACATTTTGCCTGTGCTAAATGCACAGTAACCGGAGATTCGATCCGGTCGAGATCCCTCAATACGCCTTTGATCTCATCGACCGTAATCTTCCTCTCCGGTTCTGCCTGATTTCGCTTTTCCTCTTTTACAATGATCCCGTCTGCTCTTCCTTCGATCTGAAGCGAAAATCCATCACACGGGATCTGAATCTTGAGCGGCACTTCTGCCTGATATTCGGATCCCATGCTTCTCTGGATCTTCCGATGCAGACGTCCTCCCATCAACATTGCATCTTTGTCTGAGGTTCCGGAGACACGCTGGTCAATGTCTCCTTCCCTCAGAATAAATTCTACAAGATTTCTGACGGAAATCCTAATGCATTTCTCTTCTGTCACAAATTACTCCACCTTGTCTGCATGATCTGTACGAGCCACCTCGGCAATGGTCTTGGTCAGTCCCGCGATTCCCTGCAGATCAGACGGGATGATAATCTTTGTAGCCTTACCGTCTGCTGCCTTTGCAAATGCCTCCAGACTCTTGAGTGTGAGCACTGCATCATCTGCACCGGCATTTTTGATAAACTCAATTCCTTCTGCAGTCGCTTTCTGTACTGTACGAATTGCCTCTGCCTGACCTTCTGCCTCTTTGATCCGTTTCTGCTTTTCTGCCTCTGCTTTCAGGATTGCAGCCTGTTTGGAGGCCTCCGCCTCAAGAATTACAGACTCTTTCTCACCTTCTGCCACAAGAATGGTAGATTTCTTTTCTCCCTCTGCACGGAGGATTGCTTCTCTTCGCTCACGCTCTGCTTTCATCTGTTTCTCCATGGCATCCTGAATTGCCTTTGGCGGCATAATGTTCTTTAACTCTACACGATTCACTTTGATTCCCCACTCATCCGTTGCGATATCCAGGATCGTACGCATCTTCGAGTTGATCGTCTCACGGGATGTCAGAGTCTCGTCCAGTTCCAGATCTCCGATGATATTACGAAGTGTCGTGGCTGTCAGATTTTCAATCGCTGAGATCGGGCTCTCTACCCCGTATGCATATTTCTTCGGATCTGTGATCTGGAAGAATACAACTGTGTCAATCTGCATTGTTACATTATCTTTTGTAATTACAGCCTGAGGCTCAAAATCTACTACCTGCTCTTTTAATGAAACTTTTCTTGCCACGCGGTCAAGGATCGGAACTTTAAAATGAAGTCCGACTCCCCATGTCTCTTTATAACCTCCCAGTCGCTCAACAACAAATGCATGAGCCTGTGGAACAATTCTTACATTTAATACAAGTAACGCCAACACAATAATTAAAATAATAATTAATACAAGAAATCCCATTACGCTTCACCCTCCTTAAATTGTTTCAGAATCAACTTGACACCTGAAATCGCAGTCACCTCTGCAAGACTTCCTTTCTCAATCTTCTCTTTGTCAGACACACTGCGTGCGGTCCACTCGATTCCATTTACAACAGCCACACCTGTCTGTTCATAATTATCCACCGTCTCGGTTACTTTTACAATTTTACCGATCAGTTCCTCATAATTTGTCTTCTCAGGATGTCTGTTTATGTACTTTACTGCAAATGGCCTGGTAAAAATCAGAAGTAAAAATGATACTCCGATAAAGAGTAGCAACTGTACCACAAATCCCACACCGGTCAGTGAAATCAGCAATGCCACCAATGCACCACCGGACAGCCAGATGCTGGTCAGTCCCACTGTCAAAAGTTCTATGATGAGAAAGATCACCATAAGTCCCAGCCATAGAAAAACTTCTTTTTCCATCTCTTTGCCCCGCTCCTTTCTCTGCCTTTTTCTTCTGTAATATGATGCACGAACTTCCTTTTTACATTCCTGTACCTCACTACATTCATAGACATACACTACATAAAGGAAACCATACATTTCTGAGTAAATGCAGTTCTTTGTTTCTATCATAATCGGATTCCTGGGTTTGCACAACTATTTTCTTTGATTTTTAAAATATTTCTAAGATTTAATTTTTAGCGACCCCTATGTGAGATAATTATTTAAAACTACTTTGTTTATAGTATTTCGCAGATTCCTGTATCCAATTCTCTCCCTTCTCTCATCTCGCATTTTTCGTCACTTTTTGTATATTTTTACGAAGTAGCGATATTTTCATTGACTTGCATTGTTAATTGTGCTAGACTAAATAAGTATTAGGTTTTGGAGAAAAACCGATATACAACTTATTTATTTTTATGGAGGGTAACACAATGACAGGTACAGTAAAATGGTTTAACAACCAGAAGGGTTACGGATTTATCTCTGACTCTGAAGGAAACGACATCTTCGTTCACTATTCAGGACTTGTAATGGATGGATTCAAATCCCTGGAAGAAGGTCAGGCTGTTGAGTTTGATGTAACAGAAGGCGCTAAAGGACCTCAGGCAACAAATGTAGTAAAACTTTAATCAAAACTTTTTAATGTACCTTTTAATTATATAAAGTTTGAACATCGAATTTAATATTTAAAAGTTATACAATAAAATGAGATTAGAAAAAAGAGCTCGTGTGAGCTCTTTTTTTGTCTCGCTTTTTACAGAAGTTTTTCACTAAACAAAACCACAACAACTTCTGTAAAGAATTGAATCTTTTGATTTATAAAGCAGATCTTTTTTAAATTAGCAAAGTGGATATTTCGCAGTCAGCTCAGCAACCATTGCTTTTGCTTTTTCTACATTGTCCTCGCTCTCGATTACCATTGCGATGATCTCAGCAATCTTATCCATATCCTCTTCTTTCATTCCACGTGTTGTTACAGCCGGTGTACCAAGTCTTACACCACTTGTAACGAACGGAGAACGTGGATCGTTCGGAATTGTGTTCTTGTTTGCTGTTACGTGTGCATCATCCAGACGTTTCTCCAGCTCTTTTCCGCTGATATCTGTTCCGGACAGATCTACAAGCATCAGATGGTTGTCTGTATCTCCGGATACAATCTTCACGCCACGGCTCTGAAGACCATGACACAGTGCTTTTGCATTCTTAACAACTTGCTCCATGTATGTCTTGTATTCCGGCTGAAGTGCCTCTTTAAAGCATACAGCTTTCGCTGCGATCACGTGCATCAGCGGTCCTCCCTGAATTCCCGGGAATACAGCTTTATTGAAGTTGAACTTCTTGTTCATCTCCTCGCTGCACATAATCATACCACCTCTTGGTCCACGAAGTGTCTTATGTGTTGTTGTTGTTGTAACATGTGCATACGGGATCGGGCTTGGATGAAGTCCTGTTGCTACCAGTCCTGCGATGTGTGCGATGTCTACCATCAGGTATGCGCCAACTTCATCTGCGATCTCTCTGAAACGTTTGAAATCGATTGTTCTCGCATAAGCACTTGCTCCTGCAACGATCAGTTTCGGTTTGTGTTCTTTTGCGATTCTGAGTACTTCATCATAATCAATCACACCGTCTTCGTTCACACCATAGTGTGCTACATCAAAGTATTTTCCGGACAGGTTAACCGGTGAACCATGTGTCAGGTGTCCGCCGTGATCCAGGTTCATACCCATGATCTTGTCTCCTGGCTCTAACATAGCGAACATAACTGCCATGTTTGCCTGTGCTCCTGAGTGTGGCTGCACATTGACATACTCACATCCAAACAGTTTCTTTGCTCTTTCTCTTGCGAGTTCTTCTACTACGTCCACGCACTGGCATCCGCCGTAATATCTTTTTCCCGGATAACCTTCTGCGTATTTATTTGTTAAAGGACTTCCCATTGCGGCCATCACTGCTTTGCTCACCCAGTTCTCGGAAGCGATCAGCTCGATATGGGAGTTCTGTCTCTCCATCTCAGCTTTTATCGCGTCTGCTATTTCAGGGTCTGTGTTTTGAATTTCATCGAAGTCGTACATTCTTCATTCCTCCATTAAACTTTACTGCGCCAAAGCGTTATGGTCATTATAGCACAGGAAATTTTTTCCGTCTATGGTTGATTTGTTATAAAATTCCATACATTCAGGCCAAAACGTGCATCCTCCATGCCAATCAGCGGAGTGATTGACATGGGAGTGAACAGTAACCAGGATATGTTACTGGTTACTCTCGTGTTGTCTCATAGGATTTTTACTGAAAATCAAACAACGACAACTGGTTACTCTCTGGCAGATCACCGAACAGTCCCATATCGGCCATCAGATCGATTACCGTCTTGCTGACCTTTGTTCTCTGGCGGAAATCATCCAGTGACAGATATGGACCGTCTTTTGACGCCTCTTCCACCGCCTCAGCAGCCTTGTCTCCCATTCCTTCAATACTTGCAAAGGATGGCATCAGCTTACCGTCCACGATCTGAAACATTTTCGCCTTTGCGCGGTACAGATCGATCGGCATAAATTCCAGCCCACGGGCATACATTTCCTGCACGATCTTCATATCCTTCATGACATCCTGTTCCTTCTTGGTCAGTGTATCGCTTCGTTTCTTATAATCTTTCATATAATAATCCAGTTTATCCTTGCCCTGACACATGATCTCATAAGAGAATGCATCTGCACGGATACTGAAATACGCTCCGTAATACGCCAGCGGATAATTGATCTTACAATACGCAATACGATATGCCATCATAACATACGCCGCCGCATGCGCTTTCGGGAACATGTACTTGATCTTCTTGCAAGACCAGATGTACCAGTCCGGCACATCCTGTGCTTTCATGGCCTCTTCCCACTCTGGTTTCAGACCTTTACCTTTACGGACACTCTCCATGATCGTAAACGCAAGCGCACTTTCCACGCCTTTATTGATCAGGTAGATCATAATATCATCTCGGGTACAGATTGCTGTAGAAATGGTCGCCTTTCCGGTTCGGATCAACTCCTGCGCATTTCCAAGCCATACGTCTGTTCCATGGGACAGACCGGAAATACGGATCAGGTCAGATAGCGTCTCCGGTTTTGTATCCCGTACCATCTGGATAACAAATTCTGTTCCGAACTCCGGAATACCAAGACAGCCCAGTTTACAGCCATCGATATCTTCCGGCTTGATCCCCAGAATCTCCGTTCCGTGGAACAGCTCGATCACACGTTTATCATCCAGCGGAATGTCTGTCGCCACAAATGGATGATCCTCATTGTATTCATTGTCCATGGCATCTGACGTGATATAGTCTTCCAGCGTACGGATCATGGTCGGATCGTCGTGTCCCAGAATATCCAGTTTCAACAGGTTATGGTCGATGGAATGGTAATCAAAATGAGTGGTTGTGATACCACATTCCATATCATTTGCCGGATGTTGCACCGGTGTAAATTCATTGATACTGTGTCCATGCGGAAGTACAACGATACCACCCGGATGCTGACCGGTACTTCGTCGGATTCCGGTACATCCTTCCGTAATACGCTCGATCTCACATTTTCGTTTGCGCTGTTCACGCTCTTCATAGTAATTTTTTACAAATCCAAATGCTGTCTTATCAGCCAGTGTGCCGATGGTTCCCGCCTTGAAGGTATGCCCTTCACCGAACAGGACCTCTGTATATTTATGCGCTTTCGCCTGATAGTCTCCTGAGAAGTTCAGGTCGATATCCGGCTCTTTGTCTCCCTTAAATCCAAGGAATGTCTCGAACGGGATATCGAACCCCGCCTTGATCAGCTTCTCGCCACACTTCGGGCAGATCTTATCCGGCATGTCATATCCACAGCCACCTGCAAATGCAAGCACTTCTTCTGAATCAAAATCGCTGTAATGACATTTCTCGCAGTAATAATGCGGACTCAGCGGGTTTACTTCTGTGATTCCTGACATGGTCGCTACGAAGGAAGATCCTACTGATCCTCGCGATCCTACCAGATATCCGTCCGCATTGGACTTCCATACCAGTTTCTGGGCGATAATGTACATAACGGCATATCCGTTGGAAATAATGGAGTTCAGCTCTTTCTCCAGTCGGGAAGATACCTGGATTGGCAGCTCCTCTCCATACATCTCATGTGCCTTTCGGTAACAGATGTCACGGAGCTCCTGATCAGAATTTTCGATGACCGGAGGACACTTATTCGGGTTGACCGGCGAGATCTTCTCCACCATCTTTGCAATTTTATTCGGATTATCAATAACGATTTCCTTCGCTTTGGCGGAACCAAGATATTCAAATTCTGCCAGCATCTCATCCGTCGTTCTTAAGAACAGCGGTGCCTGATCATCCGCATCATCGAATCCTTTTCCTGCCATGATGATCCGGCGGTATACTTCATCTTCCGGATCCAGGAAATGCACGTCACAGGTTGCCACGACCGGTTTCTTAAATTTCTCACCCAGTTCTACGATCTCCCGGTTTACATTCTGCAGATCTTCCTCTGACTGAATGCTCGGCACCTTCTCGCTGGCAATCATAAATTTGTTGTTTCCAATCGGCTGGATCTCATAATAATCATAGAAATCAGCCAGTCTTGCAATCTGTTCTGCCGAGCGTTTTTCCAGAACCGCTTTGTAAAGTTCTCCTGCCTCACAGGCACTTCCAATGATCAGTCCTTCTCTGTGTTCATTGAGCAGACTCTTTGGAATACGTGGTCTTCTCGCATAATACGTCATATGAGATTCAGAAATCAGCTGATACAGATTGTAACGGCCGATATCATTCTTCGCAATGATGATAATATGATGGGTTGGCATCTTGCGGATTGCGTTCACATTGCGGTCTCCAAACCGGTTCATCTCTTTTAAGTTTGTAATGTGGTCATTCTTGAGCATTTCAATGAATTTCACAAAGATTTCCGCCGTCGCACCCGCATCATCTACCGCACGATGGTGGTTTTCCAGTGAGATTCCCAGAGCTTTCGCCACGATATTCAGTTTGTATTTTGAAAGTGTCGGCAGAAGCACACGGGCCAGTGCCACTGTATCAACATAAGTAAATTTCCGGTCAATCGCCTGGTTTCTGCAGTTCTGCTCGATAAATCCCACATCAAATCCGGCATTATGTGCAACAAGGACACCATCTCCGATAAATTCCAGAAACTGAGGCAGTACCGCCTCGATCGACTCTGCCTCCAGCACCATCTCATCCGTAATGCTGGTCAGATTCGTAATCTCAAATGGGATTGGACGCTCCGGATTTACAAAGGTGCTGAATCTGTCCACGATTTCTCCGTTGACCACCTTCACTGCACCGATCTCGATGATCTTATCCCGGATCGAACTAAATCCGGTCGTCTCGATGTCAAATACAATGTATGTGTCATCGAGTGTCTGCTCTCCCGCATTCACTGCGATGTCTGTCAGGTCATCTACCACATAACCTTCCACACCATAGATGACCTTGAATGGATCCTCTTTATCCAGTGTCTCAATGTAATGATTTGCATCCGGGAATGCCTGTGCCACACCGTGGTCTGTGATTGCGATCGCCGGATGCCCCCAGTCATGGGCTCTCTTTACGATCGCCTTTACCTCAGACACACCATCCATATCGCTCATCTTCGTATGACAGTGAAGTTCTACACGTTTCAGAGGATTCAGATCCTCCCTTGTCACGGTGAAATCTCCGATCTTCTTGATTCCTGTGACAGAACCGATCGTCAGCTCTCCGTCAAATTTGTCGATGGTCGTCACGCCCTTGATCTTGACAAATGCACCCTTTTTCAAATCTCCCAGAATTTCCGGAAGCTGTTCATTACGGGTAAACATTTTTACAGTGATCGTATCTGTAAAATCTGTCACGGAAAAAATGATGATCGTCTTTTCATTTCGAATCTCACGTGTATCAAACTGAATGATCTTTCCGTGGATCGTAATCTCACCCATCTCAGTAATAACTGTCTCCAGTTTGATTGGCTCATCCTCAAAATTCCTTCCGTAGATCAGATTCGGATCATCCCCGATCTTCACCGGACGCACATAATCTTTCTTAAAGTCCTTCTTTCGGAATTCGCCCTTGCCTCCGGCATTTCCTTTGCCAAAGCCGGCTTTTGCGTTCCCTGCCACACTGCCCGCAGCTTTCTTCTGTCCGCCGGATGCACCAGAACCGGATTTGGACAGTTTCACGCCATCTGCAACTTCCGCTCCGTCTTTGCTGCCTTCCGCCTTCCGCTGCGTTCTCTCGACATACTCGCCTCTCTGTCTGGCTCTCCGTTCAAAGATAGCATTGATTTCCTGCTGGATTCTCTGCTCATCATACTCTCTCGTTCCGTTCCCATCCTGCTCTCTGTAAGTGATGCGAATATCCGCCGGAATATGGAAGCGCTCTTTGAAAACAGAATTCAGAAGCGTAAGAATCTCTTCCTTTCTTCCTTCTGATACGATCGTATCCAGAAGTTCCAGTTGGACTACGTTCTCCTCTTCAAAATGAATCTCTGCCTGCGCAAACATATTTGCCGCCAGTACGCTTGTCTCTTTCAGCTCCTCGATCAGGCTTTCTTTATACTCCATCAGAATCGTTTCCGGTGTATAAAGCTCCGACAGATCATACTCTTCTATAATCTGGATCTGCACCCTCGTCCTGCCGAAAAGCTGTTCTTTGATCTTCTGTTCCATCTGCCAGATCTGCTTCTTCTGGATCAGATGTCGGCTCAGAATATGAACATGAAGAAAATCACGACTGAAATTAGTCGTGATTT
The DNA here is from genome assembly GCF_934309415.1 of uncultured Mediterraneibacter sp. Lineage (GTDB taxonomy): Bacteria > Bacillota > Clostridia > Lachnospirales > Lachnospiraceae > Mediterraneibacter. Next base: position 69,558 of record NZ_CAKRDI010000012.1, on the reverse strand, counting down.
TCTTTACTTCTACATCTGCGAAAAGAACCCGCAGTTCTTCCGCTGTTTTCAAGGTTGGAAATACATGAAAAAATACTTTTTCGTTGCCTACTTGTTCCAATTTAACAACTCCTGTCGTAATGTCTCAAGGAGGTCTTCCTCCTTCACCTTCTTAACAATCTGTCCCTTCTTGATCAGCAGACCTTCTCCTACGCCTCCGGCGATTCCGATATCTGCCTCTTTTGCTTCTCCCGGACCATTCACTGCGCAGCCCATGACAGCCACTTTGATATCCAGCGGAATGTCTGCTACCATCTTTTCCACTTCGTTTGCAAGACCGATCAGATCAATTCTTGTTCTTCCACAGGTCGGGCAGGACACTACTTCGATGCCGCCCTTGCGAAGTCCCAGTGTCTTCAGGATCAGTTTTGCAGTACGGATCTCTTCTACCGGATCTCCGGTCAGAGAAACGCGGATGGTATTTCCAATTCCCTCATGCAGGATAATTCCAAGTCCTACAGAAGATTTGACATTTCCTGAATAGACTGTTCCTGACTCTGTGATTCCTACATGCAGCGGATATGGACATTGTTTTGCAATCAGCTCATGTGCTTTTACACACATCAGTACATCAGATGATTTGATGCTGACAACCAGATTGTCGTATCCCATCTGTTCGATCATGTGTACCTTATCCAGAGCGCTTTCTACGATTCCTTCTGCTGTCACACCGCCGTATTTCTCGATCAGGTGTTTCTCAAGAGAACCGCTGTTGACACCGACACGGATTGGAATACCATATTCCTTCGCCTTGTCTACTACTGCCTGCACTCTTTCTTCAGAGCCAATATTCCCCGGATTGATACGGATCTTATCTGCTCCGTTCTCGATGGCGGCAATGGCCATCTTATAGTCAAAATGAATATCTGCGACCAGCGGAATATGGATCTGTTTCTTAATCTCATGGATTGCCTTTGCCGCCTCCATGGTCGGTACCGTGCAACGGATGATCTCACATCCCGCCGCTTCCAGCTTCAGGATCTGCGCTACCGTCGCATCCACATCTTCTGTTCTTGTATTTGTCATAGACTGGATCGCAACCGGATGATCTCCACCGATCACAACATTCCCAATCCGTACTTCTTTCGTCTGATTTCTGTACAATGTCCTTCCCCTTTCCAATTGAACCGAAATTTCTCTGAAAATCTATTTCGCACAGACTCTTTTCTCAGCATCGCTCATAATTCGTTACTGTTCACAGGTAACCTGCAAACAATGACCTGATATACTGTATCATTCGCAGTTCACATAATAACGCAGTTCTCTATTCTCTCACGAATGTTTTCTGAGTTCCGTACTCCATCTCTGTCAGTGTCAGAACCTGCTCATCAATGCTGTATTCATAAGTTCCTTCCATCACATCTGCGATATCCTGCAGATCCTGAACCGTCAGATTGTCTGTCTTTGCGGTAGCTTCCTCTAACTTCTCTTCTTTGATGTGCACTGCAAAACGCTTTGTCTCTTTGTCGATCGTATACTCAACTGGAACAGAAACTGTCGCTTCATCGAGCACCTGCTCAATCTTCATCACACCATTTTTCTCGATTTTCAGTGTTATTCCGTTCTCTGTATCAGACCAGCTTCCTTCCAGCGGATTCGCCGTAAAAAGGCGGGTCAGGAAGAAGGCTGCAATAATAATGATCAAAACGGAAGTAACTGTCATTACAGCTCTCCATGCAGTATTTCTTTTTTCTTCATTATCTTTCATTAACATAGTTCAATGCCCCTTTTTGGGTTACTGTTTGCAGCTATGCCGTGAACAATAACCGCTTTTTTATTTTAAGTTTAACCGAACAATCCTCCAAGGATTCCATAAGAGACAACACACATGATCACAGTTGCCAGACAGATCCCGATTACGATTGCCGGGAATGCCTTTCTGAAACGGATTCCCAGCAGTGCCGCGATCAGCGATCCTGTCCATGCACCAGTTCCCGGAAGAGGGATTCCTACAAAAAGTACCAGCCCCCAGAACTCATATTTCTCAATATTCTGGCTCTTGCTCATAGCCTTGTTCTCCAACTTCTCTACCAATGGTTTGAACAACTTTGTCCCCTTCATCCAGTCAAAGATCTTCGTGATCAGAAGCAGGATAAAAGGAATTGGAATCAGATTTCCGACGATACAGATCGGGATTGCTTTCCACATATCCACGTTCAGAATGGCCGGGCTTGCCGCAAGCAGACCGCCACGCAACTCCAGGATCGGAACCATGGAAATCAGAAACAGAATAAATTCTTTTCCAAGTTTCCCGCCCAATGTCGTGACAAACCAGTTAATTAACGCTTCGCTCATGTATTCAATTCTCCTTAATTCTTCTCTTCTTTATAATCTTTTAAAAAGTCAAACAGTGTCTGCATCTCTTCTCTTGTACCAACGGTAATTCTGAGATACTGTCCGATTCTCGGCGCATCCCAGTGTCTGACAAAGATATTATTTTCTTTCAATGCCTCGAATAATTTACCTGCATCATAAGTTTTATGTTTTGCAAAGATAAAGTTTGCCTTTGCATCCGGGAATTCAAATCCCAGTTTTGCAAGTTCCTCTTTTGCCCATTCTCTTGTCTCTACAATCTTACGGACATTCTCATCAAAATATGCCTTATCTTTGACAGCTTCCACACCACAGAGGATAGAAGTCTGGTTCATTGTATAAGAGTTAAAGGAATATTTTACATCATTCAGGCAACGGATCAGATCCGGGTTTGAAATAGCGTAACCAATTCTCATACCGGCCATACTTCTCGCCTTGGAAAATGTCTGTGTCACGATCAGATTGTCATATTTGTCAATCAGTTCCATGGCTGATCTTCCGGCAAAATCAACATATGCCTCATCTACGATCACGATGGTATCTCGGTTGTGCTGCAAAATATCTTCCACAAAATCAAGTTCCTCGTAGATTGCGGTCGGAGCATTCGGATTCGGGAAGATGATTCCGCCGTTCTCACGATAATAATCTTCCTTCACGATCCTGAATTCCTCATTCAGCTTCGGGCATTCGTACGGAATACGGTAAAGCTCCGCCCATACTTTGTAGAAAGAATATGTAATATCCGGGAAAAGTACCGGTTTCTCTGAGTTAAAGAAAGTCAGGAAGCACATGGAAAGTACATCATCAGATCCAACTCCGACGAATACCTGATCTTCCTTTACTCCATAATATTCTGCCAGACTCTTTGTCAGTTTCTCCGCTGCCGGATCCGGATAAAGGCGGAAACGGTCTGTATCCATATCTCTGAGCACACGCTCTACGCCCGGTGCCGGCGGATATGGGTTCTCATTTGTATTCAGTTTCACTACTTTGTTCTGTGGCTGCTCACCTGGAACATATGGTTCTACAGTTCTTATATTCTTTAAAAGTTCTGCTCTAACGGACATTTGCTTCTCCTCTGTTTCTTTCTTAATTTCACATTGAAATCCTGCCTTGTGTAACTTCGTTACCGTTCACTCCCATGTCAGTCACTTCGCTGATTGGCATGAAGGATACACAGATCGACTTGAATGGCTCCTCTTATCAAGACAATTATTTATATTCTTCAGCAAGCTCTGCAAACTTTGGAAGTGAATTTACGATTGTCTCATAAGCCACACAGTATGCCATTCTTACATATCCAGGGCATCCAAAGGAGCTTCCCGGGACGATCAGAATGTTGTGTTTCTTTGCTGTATTGCAGAATTCTTTCTCGTCTGCTACCGGAGATTTCACAAACAGATAGAACGCACCTTCTGGTTTGATACATTCAAATCCGAGTTCTTTCAGTCCATTGTAAAGTGTCTCTCTGTTTCTGTCATAATAAGAAATGTCAGTCTTCTCATTCAGGCAGGCTTTTACAACTTTCTGCTGCAGTGTCGGTGCATTGACAAATCCAAGAATACGGTTTGCCACATTCGCTGCCGCATTGAGTTTCTCACTGTCTGTTACTTCGTCCGGAATCACCAGATAACCGATACGCTCGCCCGGAAGGGAAAGAGATTTACTGTAGGAATATCCCACCACTGTATTGTCATAATATTTTGTCAGATACGGAACTTCTACCCCGTCATAAGCCAGTTCTCTATAAGGCTCGTCGGAGATCAGAATGATATCTGTACCATATTCTTTCTGTTTTACTTCCATCACTGCTGCCAGTTTCTTGATGGTCTCTTCTGAATAAACAACTCCGGTCGGATTGTTCGGCGTATTGACGATGACTGCCTTTGTCTTCGGAGTGATCTTCTGCTCGAACTCGTCCAGTTTCGGCTGGAATGTCTCTGTATCAGGGGAAATCTCCACGATCACACCATCGAAGTTATTCACATAACTTCTGTATTCACCAAAATACGGACAGAATACGATTACTTCATCGCCCGGATCCAAAATTGCTTTTAAAATGACATTGAGTCCACCTGCCGCGCCGACAGTCATCGTAATATTTCTCGCTGCAAAAGAAGTTCCAAAACGCTCATTCAAAGATTCTGCCACAGCCTGACGGACATCTTCATAGCCCGCATTGCTGTTGGTGTAGCCGTGAAGCGCGATCGGATCTTCCTCGTTCAGAAGTTCGATCATCGCCTTTTTCACTGCCTCAGGAGCAGGTACATTCGGATTTCCAAGGCTGAAATCAAATACATTCTCAGCTCCGTAAATCTTTGCAAGGCGGTTGCCTTCCTCAAACATCGCACGGATTGCCGAACTGTTAGCTACCATATTTTCCATTTTTTTTGAAATCATTTCTGTCACTCCATTTCTATCTTATCTTGCATCGATATAACGATTTCTATTTTCTCAGAGCCGATCACTTTGCTGATCAGCGAATCGTAACAAGTCCCTTTTCTTCCAGAAATGCCGGTTTATAAGAAAGTTTTGCCTTACGCAGCCCTTCTTCTCCCGCATCATCCTCACGGTTGACGTAAGCGTAATCTGCACATTCATGCTGTACAAACTGCTGGTTGATCATCGGATAAGCTCCGTCCACATCTGCAAATGCTTTCTCGATATGAACCACGAAGGTATCTTCGCACAGTTCTTCTCCGATCGTAAATGCCACGATCTTTCCAGCTGCTCTTAAGACACCGCCCTTAAAATCCAGTTCTTTATACAGACGAAGGGAATTCAGTGCCACGCACATCTCCGCATTCTTCTCCGGATCATCTTCACATCCGTTTCCATTCCGCCATTTCAGCGCCATCTGGAAACATTCTTCCACATTCTTATCACTGAGTGGCTCATAGGACCAGTCCGGATATAATGATTTGAATTTATTGATATGATTACGCTTTCCATGAAGCTTCTTGCCCGCAAGTGTAGCGAGCTTCTCTGATTCATAGATATAATCTGCCTCATCACGGTCATATTCGATCTGGAATTTCTCCGGATACCAACCTTCCAGCTGCTCAAAATTCTCCGGAGTCACACAGTACATAATGAACGGAATCTCTTTTTTCTCACAGTCATCCATCAGATATTCCAGTGCCGCCTTCACAGCTTCCGGTTTTCCTACCGGATAGGCATAAGAAATTCCGTTTCCTTCATCGCAAAATACCAGTGCATCATGGATCACCGCATATTTTACTTTATATTGTCTTGACCAGAGGTATACATTTGCAAATGTTCTCTCGCAGCTTCTGCTCGGAGCCTGTGCAAAGTATCCGTCGATCAGTTCTTTATCTTCCAGTTCCGGTCTTTTATATTCCGGTTCCATCTTATTACTCCTCCATCTTCGCAAGCTTTGCTGTCTGGTCCGCAGCGATCAGGCTGTCGATAACCTCATCTAAATCTCCGTTCAGAATACTGTCCAGTTTGTGAAGTGTCAGCTTGATTCTGTGGTCTGTCACACGTCCCTGTGGGAAGTTGTAAGTTCTGATCTTCTCAGAACGGTCTCCTGTACCGATCTGGCTTCTTCTCTCTGCTGCCTCAGATGCCTGTTTCTTCTCAAGTTCCAGGTCATACAGTTTGGAACGAAGCAAACGGAACGCTTTCTCTTTGTTCTGTAACTGAGACTTCTCTGTCTGGCTGTAGATTACGATTCCGGTTGGATAATGAGTCAGTCGTACGGCAGAGTCTGTTGTATTGACACACTGTCCACCATTTCCTGATGCACGCATTACATCGATACGGATATCTTTCTCATCGATCACAACATCAACTTCTTCTGCTTCCGGCATAACCGCTACTGTGATTGTAGAAGTATGGATTCTTCCGCCACTCTCCGTCTCCGGCACACGCTGTACACGGTGTACACCACTTTCGTATTTCATACGGGAATATGCGCCCTGTCCTGTGATCATAAATACACACTCTTTAAATCCACCGATTCCGTTCTCATTTAAGGAGATCATCTCTGTCTTCCATCTGCGGCTGTCTGCATAATGTACATACATACGGTAAACTTCAGCTGCAAAAAGTGCTGCCTCATCTCCACCGGCACCGGCACGGATCTCAACGATAACGTTCTTGTCATCATTCGGGTCTTTTGGAAGAAGGAGAATCTTTAACTCCTGCTCCAGTTCTTCGATTCTTGCCTTGGACTCATTGAGTTCTTCTTTTGCAAGCTCTCTCATCTCTTCGTCAGATTCTTCTTCCAGAATCATAAGGCTTTCCTCTACGTTCTGCTTACAGCTTTTGTATTCTTTATAAGCTTCTACGATCGGAGCAAGATCACTCTGCTCTTTCATCAGTTTACGGAACCGTTCCGGATCATTGGCTACGTCCGGCTCCTGAAGTTCTCCCATTACTTCTTCATAACGAATCAGCAAATCATCTAATCTGTCAAACATATTTCTCTATCCTTTACTTTAATGAATAAAATTTTATAATTACCTTGTTGTAACTGTTCACTTACGCAGCAATTATGTCATTACTGTCTGCAGCTATGCTGTAAATAATAGCATAATTTCTTTGATTCACAGTGAGAAGTTACATTCTATTATCTTATTTAGTGTACACGCCAGACACAACACGGTCAAGTCCTGCCAGGTCCTTTTTTACATACACTTGTTCAAATCCGGCATTTTTCATCAGCTCGCTGACTGCCTCACCCTGATCATATCCGATCTCAAAGAGAAGCTGTCCCTGCTTTTTCAGATGCATCTGGCTTTCCTCTATAATCTTTCTGTAAAAATACAATCCATCTTCTTTTCCGTCCAGCGCACCAAACGGATCATGCAGCTTTACTTCTTCTTCCAGCTTCTCGATCTCTGCTGTACGGATGTACGGTGGATTGGATACGATCACATCGTATGTTCCGGAAAGATGCTCAAAAAGATCGCCCTGAACAAGCGTTGGTCGCCCTTCTTCTTCCAGTAGACGCAGATTTTTCTCTGCCACTTTCAGTGCTTCTCCTGAAATATCTGCCCCGGTTCCGGAAATCTTCTGTCCGGCTTTTTTCATATAATAAAGCAGACTGATCAGGATACAGCCGGAGCCGGTGCAAAGATCCAGTAATCTGATAGAATCCTCCAGATCCGCAGCATATTTTCTCTTTGCTTCTCCCTTTGTACTCCTGAATTTTTCCAGGTTTCCAGATATCTCTCTGCTCTTTCTTTTCAAAACTTCCAGCGTTTCTTCTACCAGAACTTCTGTATCCTGACGTGGAATCAGCACGTGCTCATTGACTGCAAATTCCAGTCCCATAAATTCCTGCACACCGGTTATGTGCTGCAGTGGAATATGTGTGGCGCGTTTCCGAATACATGCAAGATACGTCTCATACGCCTCCGAATCCATGGAACGATCCGGATCCATATAATAACGTGCCTTCGTTACTCCTGTAACATATTCCAACAGATACCATGCATCCAGCATATGCTCTGTGATTCCAGCATCTTTGAGAATCTCTGTTCCTTCTGCATAAGCCGTCTTGAGGCTTGCACTCTTTTTCTGTTCCATTACAGATTCTCCTTCTGCCATGTTTTCCAGTCAAATACTGCCTCCACCGCACAGATACCGACTTCAATCATGCTGTCATCCGGCTCTTTCGTCGTCATGTTCTGAACCCACATGCCCGGTCTGCTCAGAAGATTCACAACCGGATTGTCACTGTTACCGGCAAGACGGATGATCTCATAAGAAACACCTGCAATGACCGGAAGCAGTGCGATACGAATCAGTACACGTGCAATCTGTGATTCTGCTGTGATGAAAAAGCAGAAAATGATACTGACGATCATAACAAAGAACAGGAAACTGGTTCCACAACGTTTATGCTGTCTGGAACTTTTTCTTACATTCTCCACATTCAGTTCCAGTCCATGCTCTATACAGTTAATACACTTATGTTCCGCTCCATGATACATGAACGTTCTTTTAATATCCTTCGTTCTGGAGATCAGGAAAATATAAATCAGAAAGATGACCAGACGGATCACACCTTCAAATACCGTCATCAGCATCCGTGAATCTGTATATTTCTTTACGATATTACTGAGAAAATAAGGAAGCACCATAAAAAGTGCAATCGCAAAGATCACAGAGACCACAACGGTCAGGTCCATGATAATCTTTTCATTTCTCTCCTGCTTCTTCGCCTCTTCTTTCGTGAGAACCACTTCTTCCTCATCCTCGAAAAAACTGGCTGAAAACATCAGTGTCTTCATACCAAGGACAAGTGAATCTACAAAATTGAAGATTCCTCTGATAAACGGAATCTTCAGCGGAGCCTGCCATGGAAGTACGCTTTTATAATCCTGTACATCCAGAGCGATCTCTCCGTCTGTCTTACGGACTGCCACAGAATATTTTCCGCCGTTACGCATCATAATCCCTTCCAGCACGGCCTGTCCGCCTATATTTGATGATTTCATAATCTACCTCTTTTTTATTTTGGGAAGTTCCAATCATGTCCGAAAAACCATTTCTGTAATCTACATATATACTGCTCGCAATGCATCGTGGCCAGTAATGCATCTCGTCCTTCAAAATCGTCTTTGGAGATGTAACAGGATACATTCAACAAATAGAACCTTCCCTCTTGCAGAAAGCATTTTTCAAACACACTCTAATACAAAAATAGGCTGAGATGCGATTCACCTCAGCCTTCAATTTATTTTTCTTATTTAATGCCGTATTTCTTGTTGAACTTATCAACACGTCCACGAGCCTGAGTAGCTTTCTGCTGTCCTGTGTAGAATGGATGACACTTGGAGCAGATTTCTACGTGGATGTTCTCCTTTGTAGATCCTGTTACAAATGTGTTTCCACAGTTACAAGTTACAGTAGCCTGATAATAATTTGGATGGATACCTTCGCGCATGATTTTCACCTCTCTATTTTTATATATTACTTATTAATGTCTCTAAACAGCTTTCTAAGTGTATCACAATTTTTCACGATTTGCAATACTTTTTTAGATAAATTTCTGACGGATTACCTGCTGTGTCAGTTCTGCATTTGTTTTTGTACGTGCAAACATATTTAACAGATTATCTACCGCTTCTTCCGGTTTCATACCGTTCATGGCACGGCGGATGATATATGCTGCTTCCTGCTCTTCCTTATTTAAAAGAAGGTCGTCTCTTCTTGTTCCTGATTTCGGAATATCGATGGCCGGGAATACCCTCTTCTCCTGCAGTTTTCTGTCAAGGACAAGCTCCATGTTACCGGTTCCCTTGAACTCCTCGTATACCACATCATCCATCTTGCTTCCTGTATCGATCAGGGCTGTGGCAAGAATGGTAAGACTTCCGCCCTCTCTCATATTTCTGGCTGCACCAAAGAAACGCTTCGGGCTGTACAGGGCTGCCGGATCAAGACCACCGGAAAGAGTTCTTCCTGACGGCGGTACGATCAGATTGTACGCTCTGGAAAGTCTTGTGATGCTGTCCAGAAGGATCATAACATCTTTTCCGTGCTCAACCAGACGTTTCGCTCTGGCAACGACCATCTCAGACACACGTTTGTGATGCTCCGGAAGTTCATCAAATGTAGAATAGATTACTTCTACATTCGGTCCTTCAATTGCCTCACGGATGTCTGTCACTTCCTCCGGACGCTCGTCGATCAGAAGGATCAGAAGATGCATATTTGGCTGTGTCTTCTGTACTGACAGTGCCACTTCTTTTAACAGTGTTGTCTTTCCTGCTTTCGGAGGAGATACGATCATACCTCTCTGTCCTTTACCGATCGGAGAAATTATATCCACGATTCTCATTGCTGTGGAGCATCCCGGATTCTCCAGACGGATTCTCTCATTTGGGAAAATCGGTGTCAGGTCTTCAAAGTTCTTTCTCTTTGCAGCTTCTGCCGGGCGCAGTCCATTGATCGTAGAAACATAAAGCAATGCGCTAAACTTTTCACCCTGTGTCTTGATTCTTGTATTTCCAGTCAGGATATCACCTGTCTTCAGACCGAATCTGCGGATTTGTGACGGAGAAACATAGACATCATGATCACCCGGGAGATAATTTTCGCTTCGGATAAATCCATATCCGTCCTGAAGGACTTCCAGAATTCCATTTGCAGTATGACCACTGTCAAGCTGCTCAATGTCTGTCTCTTCCTTCTTCTCTTTCATCTCTTCTTTTACTTCTTCTTTTGCTTCTTCATTCGCCTCAGTCTGTTTTTCCTTCTCATCCAGCTCAAGCATTGCTGTGATCAGATCTCCCTTTTTTAATGTAGAAACACCTTTCATCTTTCTTGTCTTTGCAAGTTCCTTGAGTGTTGTCAGTGACAATGATTCATACTTTTCACGTGTCATAAGCTGTTTTCCTTTCTTCCAGTCTTCTTTTTCAATGTTCCTATATATAAGTCTTCCTGTAAGCCTGCTGCTGTCAGAAAATTGCTGCTGTTCAAAAGTAACCTGTAACGAATACATTGCTGTTTGCAGCTATACTGTAAACAACAACAAAACAGCTTCTGCCGGCAACATAAGTCTGGTCTTTTTTCTGGAATCAAATGTTTCTTAATACAAATATCTACTATCTGGTTCATTCAATTCTTCAACTTAAGTGTTACGGGAATATTTGTCTGAAATGACTATAACTGATTTATCAAATACATACCCATTATACAGCATGTCCCACAAAAAGGAAAGACTTTTTTTATTGCAACAAATCCATCCGGGTGTTATGATATTTCTTAGTAAATGAATAATATCAGTGAGGTAAAAAATCATGACAAACAGCGAAAAAGCACTTGAAATGCACAAACAGTGGAATGGAAAACTTGAAACAACTGCAAAAGCTCACGTAAAGTCCCGTGAAGATCTTGCAATTGCATATACACCGGGTGTTGCTGAACCTTGTAAGGTCATCGCCAAAGATCCGGAAGCAGCTTATACTTATACAATGAAGGCTAATACCGTTGCCGTTATCTCCGACGGAAGTGCCGTTCTCGGACTTGGAAATATCGGTGCGCTCGCAGCAATGCCGGTTATGGAAGGTAAATCCGTCCTGTTTAAAGAATTCGGCGGAGTCAACTCTGTACCGATCTGCCTGGACACACAGGACACAGAAGAGATTATCAAGACAATCGTAAACATCGCTCCTGCATTTGGCGGAATCAACCTGGAAGATATCTCCGCACCTCGTTGCTTCGAAATCGAGACAAGACTGAAAGAGCTTCTTGACATTCCAGTCTTCCACGATGACCAGCACGGAACTGCCATCGTTGTACTGGCAGGAATCATCAATGCACTGAAGGTAACAGGAAAGAAAAAAGAAAACTGTAAGATTGTTGTAAACGGTGCCGGTTCTGCCGGTGTTGCAATCACAAAACTGCTTCTGACTTATGGTTTCCCTTCAATCACTATGTGTGACATCAACGGAATCATTTCCAAAGAGTCTCCAAATCTGAACTGGATGCAGCAGCAGATGACCGAGGTAACAAACCTGGAAGGTAAGAAAGGAACTCTGGCAGACGCACTCAAAGGTGCTGATATCTTTGTCGGTGTATCCGCTCCGAACATTGTATCTCAAGAAATGGTTGCTTCCATGAATAAAGATGCCATCCTCTTCGCTATGGCAAATCCGGTTCCGGAGATCATGCCGGATCTTGCAAAAGCAGCCGGAGCCAAAGTGGTTGGTACAGGACGTTCCGACTTCCCAAACCAGGTAAATAACGTTGTTGCTTTCCCGGGTATCTTCAAAGGAGCTCTCGAAGGACGTGCCACACAGATCACAGAAGAGATGAAGCTTGCCGCTGCCAATGCAATCGCAGGACTGGTTGCCGATGAAGACTTGAACGAGAACAACATTCTTCCGGAAGCATTTGACCCACGTGTTGCAGAAACTGTCAGTCAGGCAATCAAGGATCTGATTTAATGACGGATACAACCATCGCACCACAGACCCGCTGGAGCGAAAAACGCTATCACTCGCTGGATTATGAACTAAAAAAAATGTTTGGAGAAAAGGTCTACCGCATTGCATTAAATGGCGGGATGACCTGTCCAAACCGGGATGGAAAAGTCGGTACCGGCGGCTGCATCTTCTGTAGCGGCATGGGATCCGGTGATTTTGCCGGTTCCGCCCGCCTTTCCATCACAGAACAGCTCACACAGGGAAAAGAAGTTCTGATGCAGAAACGCCCGGTTCATTCCTTCATCGCTTATTTTCAGGCTTTCACAAGCACTTACGCTCCGGTCGAACAACTGGAAAAACTGTTTATGGAAGCCATCGAAGATCCGGATGTTCTTGTTCTTGCCATTGCCACAAGACCGGACTGTCTGGGAGAGGATGTTCTGGAACTCCTCGACCGGCTCAATCAGATCAAACCTGTCTGGGTGGAACTTGGGCTTCAGACGATCCATGAGGATTCTGCCGTTTACATCCGCAGGGGATATCCTCTGGAGGTTTTTGACACCGCCGTCGGGAATCTAAAAGCACTTGGAATTCAGGTGATCACTCATGTGATCCTCTTCCTCCCCGGAGAAAGCGAAACACAGATGTACGAGACCATCGATTATCTGAATCAGAGCGGCATCGATGGAGTAAAACTGCAGCTTCTCCATATTTTAAAGGGGACGGATCTTGCGACAGACTATGCCAGAAGTCTTACTGCTGCCGCTTCCGGCCTTCCTTATGACGGACCGGAATTTCACATTCCGGACTGTGATGAGTATATCCGGGTGCTCTCCAACTGTGTTGCCCGGCTGGATCCCCGTCTCGTGATCCACCGTCTGACCGGAGACGGACCAAAAGATCTGCTGATTGCCCCGCTGTGGACCGGTGCCAAACGAACTGTACTGAATCAGATTCATAAATACCTGAAGGAACATGACATCTGGCAGGGAAAGGAGTATCATGTCTGAGACATTTACGTTATATAAATTAATTGTACTTTATATGCTGGATAAGGTGGATTTTCCTCTTACTACGTCCCAGATCTCCGAATTTATACTGGATAAGGGATATACCACTTATTTCCGGCTTCAGTCAGCACTCTCCGAGCTGACTGCTTCCAGCCTTCTGAAGGTAGAAGCAACCCATAACCGGACACTGTACCAGCTGACCGAAGAAGGTGCTGAGACGATCCATTATTTCAAGAATAAGATTTCTCCGGACATCAGAGAAGAGATCGATACATTTCTTGTCGAGAAAATGTATGATTTAAGAGAGGAAGTATCTGTAAAATCAGACTACTATCTGAACACAAATCATGAATTTGAAGTAAAATGTGAAATACTTGAAAATGGCTCAAACCTCATTGATCTGCGGCTTACTGTTCCGACAGAAAAAGAGGCTCAGGCCATTGTAAGTAACTGGAATCTTAAGAATCAGGAAATCTACACATCACTTCTGATGAAGCTTCTGTAGACGTTCTCTGATCTGTTTTTCATAACCAAGCTCGCCGGGTTCATAGAACCTGGCGTCTTTTATTTCATCCGGGAGATACTGCTGATCCACATAGTGGTCCGGATAATTATGGGCATATTTATAACCGATGCCATGTCCCAGCCTCTGTGCTCCTTTATAATGAGAATCCTGAAGATGGGAAGGTACGGTTGTTTTGTATTTTCTCACCGCTTCATTTGCCGCAAAGATCGCATTGGTCGCAGAATTGCTCTTCGGTGCAGATGCCACATAAGTCACTGCCTGCGACAGAATGATCTGGGATTCCGGCATTCCGATCCGCTCAACCGCCTGTGCCGCTGCCACCGCAACTGTCAACGCCATCGGATCTGCATTTCCCACATCTTCTGAAGCACAGATCATAATTCTTCTCGCGATGAATTTCACATCCTCCCCTGCATACAGCATCTTCGCCAGATAAAATACTGCCGCATCCGGGTCTGATCCACGCATACTTTTGATAAATGCGGAAATGATATCGTAATGATTGTCTCCCTTTTTATCATAATTTACTACCCGCTTCTGAATACACGCCGATGCTACATCCAGTGTGATATGGATGATCCCGTCCTCACTTCTGTCTGTTGTGAGAACTCCCAGTTCAATGGCATTCAATGCATTTCTTGCATCTCCTCCGGCCACATCTGCCAGGAAATCCAGCGCATCCGCATCAATCTGCGCATGGAAGCTTCCAAGTCCTTTGACCGGATCTGTCAGCGCACGCATCAGAAGTTCTTTGACATCCTCTTTCTCAAGTGATTTCAATTCAAAGATACTGGAGCGGGAAATCAAAGCTCCGTTCACCTCAAAATACGGATTCTCTGTTGTGGCTCCGATGAGAATGATCGTTCCGTCTTCCACGAACGGAAGCAGATAATCTTGCTGTCCTTTATTAAATCTGTGAATCTCATCGATAAAAAGGATTGTCTTCTTTCCATACATTCCCTGAAGATCTTTGGCTTCTTTCACCACTTCTTCCATATCCTTTTTCCCTGCTACCGTGGCATTGATCTGCTTGAACTCCGCACTGGTTGTATTGGCAATGACTTTGGCCAGAGTTGTCTTTCCGGTTCCCGGCGGTCCGTAAAAGATCAGGGAGCTTAATTTATCCGCCTTGATCGCACGGTAGAGCAGCTTGTCCTTTCCGATGATATGCTTCTGTCCCACTACTTCATCCAGCGTCGTCGGACGCATTCTAGATGCAAGCGGAGACTCTTTCTCCTTGTTCGTTTCCCTCATATAATCAAATAAATCCATTTGTTCCTCCTGAAATCATCTTCATTTATAAAATACTTTGAAAAGCTCTTTTAGAGTGTGTCTTAAAAATGCTTTCTGTAAGATGTATGCCACAATTTGTGGGAGATTTTGCCTGAATAAGGGCGGCGTAGCGGGCTACGTCAACCGAATGAAGGTAAAATATACCGCAAAGTGGGGCGTGCAGATTGCAGGAATGATTTTTAAGACACACTCTAGCATATGTGATTCTAAATTTATTTTTAATATTTTAACTGCGAAAATATATTACATGATCATATTTCATCATTTTATAACTTCTATAGAATAACACTCTCCAGCAAAAATATCCAGCAACAACAGGTGCAAAATGGTGAGATACATTCAAGACAATACGTGCATCTTCCATGCCAATCAGCGGAGTGATTGACATGAGAGTGAACAGTAACTTACTGTTTGCGGCTATGCTGTGAAAAATAACAATACGTTCGAACAGGATTTCCTGTCTTCCTACTCCAGAATCATCTCTTCCAACGTAAAAAATTCATAACCTCTTTCTGTCAGAATATCCACGATCTGAAGTGCTGCACGCACAGAGCTCTCATAGCAATCATGCAGAAGGATCACATCTCCGTCCTGCACTTCGCGGACTACTGCCTCCACAATCTGACCCGCATCCTCTGTCATCCAGTCCAGCGGGTCCACTGTCCATCTCACATAGATCCGTTCGAGATCTTTCTCCTTCGCCAGTGGCTCTGCCCCGTATGGTGCTCTTGCAAATACCGGAATTTGCCCGGTTGCCTGCTGGATCAGCGCATCCGTCTTACTTAATTCCGCCATTGCCTGCTCTTCGGACAATTTAGACAGATTCACGTGTGTATAAGTATGGTTTCCAATTACGTGTCCATCCTCTTTCATCCTCGCAAGAATCTTCGCATTTCCCTGCTTCTCTATATTTTCGCCGATCACAAAAAAACTGGCATGGATCCCTCTTTTATCCAGTCCGTCCAACAATGTTGGAGTATACTGTGCACTGGGGCCGTCATCGAACGTCAAGGCTACCCTTGGAGAGACTTCCTCCTCCGTTTCCCCTGACGAGGCATCCTGCACAGTTCCATTTTCTGTCTTTTCTCTTCCCTGCACAGACGCTTCTGCGTTTTCTTCCCCAATCTGCTCAGATATTCCTTCCTGTGTCAGTTTTTCTTTTTCCTGTATTAATTTTTTCTCTGTTTCCTGCGCCATCGTTTTTTCAGACTTGGCCGCTCTGTTCTGTTGTTGTCCTGTCACTTCTGCTTTGTGTATACCAGATGAATCGCTCTGCCCTGCAAACAGATGAAGCGGCACAGACCACAGCAGGACTGCCACCCAAAGACCATATACAAGAGGCTGAAGTTCCTGAATCTTCCACTTTCCTTTCACCGGATACACTCCCGTATACAGATGCATTTTCTTAAATATATGTCAGAACCCTCGTCTACATTCTCTGTATTTTTTAGGTTCTGAATTACTAGTACATCGTTTCATAAATAACTGTCTCATTCACGCAGAATGCGGATTCGAGTGTTCAGCTGAAAAAACGTAGGCGTAGCGGGCTACGTCGAGGCTTTTTCAACTGAGCAATCGGATTCGCAGGCAAGTGTATGAGGCAATTATTTTGAAAACGATGTACCAGAGTGTGTCTTAAAAATGCTTTCTGCAAACAGGAACTTTATCTGTGCGCCTCCCTGTACTGTGTCGGACTCATCTGCTTTTCTTTGCGAAATGCTTTTGAAAAATAAAGGTTATTCTCAAATCCCACAGAATATGCGATTGCCGAAATAGAAAGATCGGTCTCTTTCAAAAGACGGCAGGCCTGTTTGATCCGGAATTCCGACAGATATTCTTTCGGTGAACAGTTCATATAAGTCTGGAACGACCGGAACAGATGACTGCGGCTGATTCCGACATAATCTGCAACATCTTCCACCGTCACCGGATAAGAATAATTGGTTCCAATATAGCTCTCTGCTTTTTCCACATAGATCAGTCCCGGATCTTTCTCCGGCTCACCTCCTTTGGAATAATGCATAAAGACAGATAACAAACTGTACAGTGCCCCGGTCATGGCCACCGCCTCTTCATAACTGTTCCCTTTTACATCAAAAACTGCCTGGATTCCATCACGGATCTTTTGCTTCGGAATCCTGCCTGCTAAGATATACGGCCTGTGTTTCCGGAATTCTGTATTTCGGATAATGGACGGAGCATCTGTCCCCATAAATCCAACCCATCCATATTCCCATGGTTCTTCCTGATCTGCATAATATTTCACTTCCACTCCCGGGTAAAGAATAAATGTATCTCCTGCATGCAGCTCCAAGGATTTTCCCCCTGCAGAATAATACCCGCTTCCTGATAAAATGTGATGAATACAGAAATGATCCCTTACTCCGGGACCCCATTGATATCCCGGATCACATTTCTGATACCCAACATTATAAACTGACAGGGAATTCAGCAGATTTTCCCCTGATTTGTAAGAATGTTTATATGATTCAGACATGTCCTGCTTTCCCTCCTGTAATGTCAAATCCTTTCAGATTCATAAAATCGTAGATGAATGCAACAATCCTGATTCAAGCATCTGTTTAAACGACTTTCCGTTTCATTGATCTCTTTCTTATCCTATATTATACCCCTATATAGAAGCAAACCGCAAGATACTGTATTATGGTTACTGTTCACAGGTAACCTGTAAACAGTAACATACAGTAACATGCTGTGAACAGTAATCCAGGCAACATTTTTACATATCACCGCACGTATTTTTTATAGACCTTTTGAGGGAATCCATGTATAATAAAATCAGAATGAAAATCGGAGTTACTGCTTTTCAAAATCTGATCATTTTATTTCAGGAGGACATGTAATATGAAAAAAAAGCTGTTTGACAAATTCGAAGAACTTTTCGGCTCATCCGAAGGTGCACGTTTCTATTTCTCACCGGGACGCGTAAACCTCATCGGAGAACATACCGACTATAACGGAGGCCACGTATTTCCATGTGCACTGACACTTGGTACATACGGCGCAGCAAGAAAAAGAGAGGACAACAAGATTCGTTTCTATTCCATGAACCTGGATACTTTTGGTGTCGTAGAGGTATCTCTGGATGACCTCTCCTATAAGAAAACTTACAACTGGGCAAACTATCCGCTCGGCGTTGTATGGGCATTTGCTGAAAAAGGACACGCTATCGATACAGGATTTGATATGATCATCTGGGGAAATATCCCGAATGGTTCCGGACTCTCCTCTTCTGCTTCTCTGGAAGTTTTAACAGGTGTGATCCTGACTGACCTGTTCGGCATCGACAGTCTATCCATGACAGATCTTGCACTGATCGGCCAGTATTCCGAAAATAACTTCAACGGCTGTAACTGTGGTATTATGGATCAGTTTGCGGTTGCCATGGGTAAAAAAGACAACGCAATCTTCCTCGACACAAGCACTCTGAACTATGAATATGCACCTTGCGTACTGAACGGAGCAAAGATCGTCATCACAAACAGTAAAGTAAAACACAGCCTGGTTGATTCCGCATACAACGACAGAAGAAATGAATGCGCAGAAGCACTCAAGGCACTCCAGACAGAACTGGATATCAAAGCACTCGGTGATCTGACACCGGAAGAATTCGAAGCACACAAAGACCTGATCAAAGATGAGATTCAGTTAAAGCGTGCAAAACATGCCGTATACGAAAACCAGCGTACGATCGATGCTGTCGCTGCACTGAAAGCGGGAGACATCGAGACATTCGGTCAGCTTATGAACCAGTCTCATATCTCTCTTCGTGATGACTATGCAGTATCCTGTGATGAAATCGATATTCTGGTAGATCTTGCATGGGCGATCCCTGGAGTTCTCGGTTCCCGTATCACAGGTGGTGGATTCGGTGGCTGCACTGTCAGCATCGTAAAAGATGAAGCCGTTGAACCTTTCATTGAAAACATCGGAAAAGCATACAAAGAAAAAGTCGGCCATGAGGCTGAATTCTACACAGTAGATATCGGAGATGGTGCTTCTCGCCTCGCCTAATCAGTCGATTCTAAACGACGAGATATGTTACTTTTTACAACTATACTGTGAACAGTAACTTGGTTTTAACTGTACATCTATCCATATAGCCTGACTGGTATTCTTTTATTAAATATTAATTCTGAATATCGGTCGGCTATCCGATTATAACTCAGGAGGTTTTTATCATGCTTTACGAATCTATTAAAAAGCTGGTTCAATATGGAATCAATACAGAACTCACTCCGGAAACAGAACGCATCTACACAACCAATCTTCTGCTGGATCTTTTCCATGAAGATAATTACGAAGATCCTGACTGCGATCTTGATGATATCGTTCTGGAAGATGTTCTTGCAGATCTTTTAAATGAAGCTGTCGCACGCGGAATCATCGAAGACAGTATCGGTTATCGTGATCTTTTCGACACAAAGATCATGAACTGTCTGATGCCTCGTCCGGCTCAGGTACAGAATGAATTCTGGAAACATTACGAAGCTTCTCCGGAAGAAGCTACTGCTTACTACTATAAATTAAGCCAGGACAGCAACTATATCCGCAGATATCGTATCAAGAAAGATATGAAATGGACTGTAGACACTGACTACGGCACACTGGATATCACGATCAATCTTTCCAAACCGGAGAAAGATCCAAAAGCCATCGCTGCAGCAGGAAAAGCAAAATCTTCTGCTTACCCGAAGTGTCAGCTCTGCATGGAGAATGAAGGATATGCCGGAAGACTGGATCATCCGGCACGTGAGAATCACAGAATCATCCCGATCACGATCCAGAATGGAAAATGGGGATTCCAGTATTCTCCGTATGTATATTACAACGAGCACTGTATCGTATTCAACGGTCAGCATATTCCAATGAAGATCGACCGGAATGCTTTTGCGAAGCTGTTTGATTTCATCAAACTGTTCCCGCATTACTTCCTTGGATCCAATGCCGATCTTCCGATCGTTGGCGGTTCTATCTTAAGCCACGATCATTTCCAGGGCGGAAATTATACTTTCGCCATGGCAAAAGCACCAATCATTGATTCCTTTACAGTCAAAGGATATGAAGACGTCAAAGCCGGTATTGTAAAATGGCCTCTGTCTGTCATCCGACTTCAGGGAACAGACACAGAGCGTATCATCGATCTGGCAGAACATATTTTAGGAAAATGGCGTGGTTATACTGACGAATCTGCTTTCATTTTTGCAGAGACTGACGGAACACCACACAGCACGATCACTCCGATTGCCCGCAAACGCGGAGATTTGTACGAACTGGATCTTACACTTCGTAATAACATTACGACAGAAGAACACCCACTTGGTGTTTACCATCCACATGCAAAACTGCATCATATTAAGAAAGAAAATATCGGTCTGATCGAAGTTATGGGACTTGCAGTTCTTCCTGCCCGTCTGAAAGGCGAGCTGGAACTTCTGAAAGAATATATTCTTGAAAAGAAAGACATCCGCAGCAATGAACAGATTGCCAAACATGCAGACTGGGTAGATGAATTCCTGCCTGCATACCCGGAGATCAATGTGGATAATGTGAAAGAGATCCTCCAGAAAGAAGTCGGAAAAGTTTTCTGTCAGGTTCTGGAAGATGCCGGTGTGTACAAATGCACTCCGGAAGGTCTGGAAGCATTCCGCCGTTTCATCGCGGTACTGTAGACTGTAAGTTCAGCAGAAGTTACACCATGTAACCTCTGCTGTAAAGCCAGCACTTTCAACTGTCATTGAATCAACTCCACTGGCTTTACACGCTTTCTATAGAAAGCCTCTCATTCATTCAGGTAACAGACAGTGTATTTGTATTCACTGAGAATTCTGTATATTTACAGTATCTCTGTAAAACGAAACAACTGATTGTTACTCATTTTACTTCAAATCAGGAAATGCCGCTCAAACATCAATAAGATGAGAGAACGGCATTTTCTGATTATTCATTCTTCTTTATTTAATTGTTCACACTATGGTGCGCTGCAATTGAATCTTTTGTCAGTCCTTCAAATGCATATCCCTGACTACGGTAATACTCAATAATCTTCGGCAGCGCCTGTACTGTCGTATCTTTTGCATCTGTATCGTGCATCAGAATCGTGACATGGTTGGCTGAACAGGAAGTCGCATTCTCTACCAATGTACTCACCGGTACATTATTTCCACTGGCATCCGTCGAATCACAGTTCCAGTCAAAGTATTCATAGCCCTTCTCCTCTACTTCCTTTGTCAGAGTTGTCATCAGACCTTTGACATATTTCGCACTGACTGTATTACTGGATCCTCCCGGAAAACGGATCAGATAAGATTTTTCCCCTGTAAGTTTTTCCACCAGGTCGGACACTTTCTTAAGATCTGCAAAATATGCTTTTTCCGAAGCGTATACCTTTGCATAGTCGTGAGTGTATGTATGAAGTCCGATCGCATGTCCCTCATCATAAGCACGTTTGATCAGATCGTCATGTTCCTGATTATTTCCGGTAACAAAGAATGTTCCCTTCGCATTATACTTTTTCAGAACATCCAGAATCTCTGATGTATTTTCTGACGGACCGTCATCAAAGGTCAGATATACGATCTTCTTCTCATAATCCGGATTCTCTTTTACCGTAATCTCACGGTCTGCAGTTGTTTCATTGCCCGAGCGGTCTTTTGCAGTGTAAGTCACTGTATAAGTTCCCGGTGTCACAGTATCTACTGCAGAAGAGTCAACGGTCAGTTCCGGGTTTGGATCCGCATCATCCTTCACTTTTACACCTTTTTCAAAATTCATGGTTTTTCCCTGAAGGATCTCTGCTGCATCAATTCCTGTAATCTCCGGCGCAGTGGTATCTTTCTTACGGATCAGCTTCGATGTTCCGGTAGACTGATTTCCATCTGCATCTTCTGCCACAACTGTCACATCATATTCTCCGTTCTTGGACCAGTCTTCCTGATCTTTAAACGAACAGGTGACTTCTGAGGCATCTTCAATCTTCTTGATAAAATCTTCCGGTGTCACCTCTCCTGTTTCATCTGTCGTGAAGCTTTTCTTCATCGTCAGAACCGGTGCCTGTGTGTCGCTGACCTTTACAGTTGCTTTCTTCTCGTACGTTTTGTATTTATAAACGATAGAGTATTCTCCCTCTTTTTCTACATCAACTGTTCCTTCGATCTGAACCTGCTTTTTCTTCTTTGCCGACATAAATCTCAGATTCGATTTCAAGTCCAGTTTTTCCTTAAGTTCCTGTTGAATGACTGTATGCTTCAAGATCAACGGATGTGAATTCATAAATAACCTGATTCCGGCAATCGGAAGAATGATCACCGCCAGCATTGCAAGGATCAATCGTCTTCGTCTTCTCTTCAGCTTGCGGATTCTCTCTTTATTTCTGACAGCACGTGCCTCTTCTCTTCTGTTAAACTGTTCTGTCCAGACATCCAGTTCACTTTCATCAAATGGCGCACTGCTGTACCTGTCTGTGCTCCTCTGTCTGTATTGTGTATGTTTTTCTCTGTTTTCTTCTCTTTCGTTCTGCATTTTATATTACTCTTTTGTCCCTTTTATTTTCCATCACTTATAATAGCATTCTCCCCTTATTTTCTCAAGACTGATTGTAAAATCCTAAGTAATTATTAAGACTTTTTGTGTTACTGTGTTCACAGCATAGCTGTAAACACAGTAACGACTTTTCACCATTCTATATCTCATCTTTCCAGTGTCTCCACTTTCTGATGCCTTCCGGGTTCTGTTTTTCCAGTCGTTTTTCCAACCGCTCTCTACGTGCCTCTATATGGGCAAGCACATCCGGATGCTCTTCCAGAAGTTTTTCTCTCAGGTGTCTTCTTCGTCTTTCAATCAGCTCGATAACAAGTTTCTTGTTCTCTTTTACATCCTTTGGAAGTTCATCCAAATGAAGCTCCATTCTTCGAAGCAGCTCATCCTCATCTAGTGCTCCCAGCGAATGCCAGTATTTAATCTTTTCTTCCAGACCTTCTTCAGACAGCTGTTCCAGATCAGTAATTTCATGAATCTGTTCTACGATTGCATGTACATGCTTCTCGATCTCTTTCACAGCATCATCACCAAATGCCCAGGCAAACTCTTCCAATGTATGTTCTTCTTCCGCAGGAAGTGAGAAATACTCTCTGTTCCGGATTTTTTCCAGATCTTCCTCTGGTATGTCCAACGGACACGGGAATTCAATTCCAGCATCATGCAATGCAGCCAGAATGGTACGTCTGACCATACCTTCTTCAATCAGATGACCGATTCCAAGTTTCCGCATCTGGTCATTTACCCCTGTGTCATGCTCTGTAATATAGAAATGAATTCCCCGTTTTTTCAGGCTCTCTGCAAGCATCTCAAGTCCATCCGCAGCTGTGATATCCAGACTGTTTACCGCTGCCGCATCCAGGATCACTACTTTTGTATCCTCCTGAATGCTTTCTTCGATGTCATTGATCAATATCTTTATATTAGCAAAAAACAGGTTTTCACTGAACCGGTAAATTATGACATTTTTGATCGGATAGGCAAACCGGTTTCTCTTCAGATCATAATATGCCTCTTTTCCCGGTATCATTCCACGGAAAGATCTCGGCGGATTCGTTGCTCTTAAAATCACTGCAACGAAGGAAAGAAGAATTCCTATGATTACACCATAGATGGTTCCAAGGAAAAGTACACTCACACATGCTGCCATAAAAATGTAAAATTCATTTCTGCTCACCTGAAACAGTCGAACTGCAAGATGTGTCTCCACTACATTCATCAACGCAGAAATAACGATCGCTGTCAGTACCGGAACCGGAAGATATCCGATAAATCCGGTTGCCGACATCAGAATCACCGCCATTGTAAGCCCTGCCACAATCGATACGCCCTGCGTCTTCCCTCCGTACTGGTCATTCATCGAAGTTCGGGAGATACTTCCGTTCACCGGGCAGCATCCCACCAGTCCAGCAGAAATATTTCCTGCTGCACAGGCCAGTATTTCCTGACGGTCATCCAGTTTATATCCATTCTTAGAAGCAAAGTTATTCTCTGAAAGAAGTGTCTCTGCCATGATCACAACTGCCACCATCAGTCCACGTCCTGCCACCTGTGTCAGATCAAGTCCTGTGAAATCCGGAATAAACAATTTCGGAAGTCCTGTCTGTACCTCTGAAAGGAGCACAACTCCATACTGATTCACATGGAACACCATCGTTGCTGCCACTCCGGCAAGCATAATGACAATCACCATCGGAAATTTCGGCGCAATCTTCTTCATTGCAATTAAGAGGATCAGCGCGCCCACTCCCAGTGCAAGCGACAACCAGTTAATTCTTGTACATGCTGTCACGATATGTTCCATCAACTCCAGGAATTCTCCTGTTCCCGCCGGACTTCCCAACAGTTTAGGAATCTGCATCAGAATAATCGTCACTGCGATTCCGCTGATAAAACCGCCCATAACCGGCGTAGAAATAAAATCTACAATTTTATCCGCATGCAGAACATAAAAGAGCAACAACCATAATCCCGCAAACAGAGCAATCGTTGGAACATATTGCATGGCTGCATCTGACTCTGCTGTAATTCCAAGCGTTGTCAGTGCGGCTCCTACAATTGCCGCCGGCGCCGCATCCACTCCGAAGATAAACTGTCTCGATGTGGAAAATAACGCAAAGAACAGAATCGGCACAACCGAACCATACAGTCCGTATACTGCCGGAACCCCCGCGATCTGCGCATATCCCATCGAGATCGGAATTGAAACCGCCGCCATAATGATCCCACTGAAAATGTCCTTTGCAAGATACTCTTTTTTATATCCCCTCAATGTAGGAAATAATTTAATTTTCATTCTTCTGTCACTTCTTTCTGAAACTTACTAAGCAAACTTATATTCTTATCCAACCTGCTGGTTTCCGTAACCAATAAAATGGAACCGCACTTGATTCAATTATCCGACCACGCTTCCAAACGGGCCTTCATCCAATGGATTTTTCTCCGGTTTTCTCTGAGTTTTTCCAGTAGCATGCGATATATTTTCTTCCAGTTCACCAGTCTCTCCGTATCCTTCCCGATCTCCCTGGATATGCTGTTGGATACAATTGAGAAATGCCTCTCCATACTGTTCGTACTTCTTTGCACCAACTCCATGCACATCCAGCATCTCTTCCTCTGTTGATGGAATCATCACACACAATTCATGCAATGTTCTGTCAGACGCCACCATATACGGCGGAATTCCACGCTTTTTCGCCAGATCATAACGAAGGCTTCGCAGTTCTTCAAACAGCGCTGCTGATTTTTCTGTAAGAACTCCAAGTGTTCCTGCACTGCCTTTTCCATTTTTCTTTCTGCCGGAAGAGCTCTTGCCTGTTCCTGTATTCTCCGATACTTCTTCTTTTTTATATGTAATGAAAAACTGCTCCGGCAAATCCTGATCTCCCAGTTTCAAAATTGCATAACGGTCCTTTGTCTGTCTCAGATATCCCTGTTCCAGAAGTGCATAGACAATTTCTTTCATAAGAGACTGCCCCATTTTGCTCTGCTTTCCATAACAGGAGTTACGATTCATCCCGCTGTTCCGGATTTTAACTGTATTGGCACCAAGTAATGTTGCAATGATCAGATTCATGCCATAGCGCTGTCCGGATTCACGAATACATGCCAGCAGATCTTGTGCTGCCTCCGTCGCATCATACTGTTCAAATTCCGTCAGACAGTTCGAACAGTTTCCGCAGGTTTCATCGGACTCCTGTCCGAAATATTCCAGAATATAATGGCGGAGACATTTCACCGTAGTACAATATCCGCTCATTTTTCGTAGCCGTGCTATGTCCTGTTCACGAATCACCCGCAGTTCTTCCGGAGTAAATTCTCCCATATTCTCTTTACTGTCCAGAAGAAACTGATTGATCATCACATCCTGCGCTGAATAGAAGATCACACACTCTGCCGGCTCTCCGTCACGCCCTGCTCTTCCTGCCTCCTGATAATAGTTTTCCATGCTCTGTGGCATATTGAAATGAAGCACATATCGCACATTGGATTTATCGATTCCCATTCCAAACGCATTGGTCGCAACCATCACCTGAATCTGGTCATAAATAAAGGCTTCCTGACTTTCTTTTCTTGCCTCATTACTCATGCCGGCATGATATCTTCCTACCGATATTCCTGCATTCTGAAGATGCAGATACAATTCATCTACGTTTTTTCTCGTGGCACAATAAATAATTCCGCTCTCCTGCGCATGTTTCTTTACATATTCTTCTGTTTTCTGCTTCTTATTTCTTACTGTCTGAACTTCAAAATACAGATTCTCACGGTCGAATCCCGTCACCTTTACAAACGGATGATCTAACTGTAATGTTTCCCTGATATCTTCCTTTACTTTCTCTGTGGCAGTCGCTGTAAACGCACTCACGACCGGTCTTCTCGGCAATGTATTGATGAATTCCAGGATTTTCAGATATCCCGGACGGAAATCCTGTCCCCACTGGGAAATACAGTGCGCTTCATCCACCGTCAGAAGATCAATCTCGGTATGACATACAAAATCCAGAAACCGTGGAGTCAGAAGACGCTCCGGAGCCACATAGATCAGCTTATATCTTCCCTGTTTGGCAAATTCCAGTGCCTTCGCAATCTGATTTTCCGTCAGGGAACTGTTAATATACGCCGCATGCACGCCTGCTTCATTCAGTGCTTTCACCTGATCCATCATCAATGAGATCAGCGGTGATACAACAATTGTAATTCCACGAAGCATCAGGGCCGGTACCTGATAACAGAGTGACTTTCCCGCACCGGTCGGCATAATGGCAAGCACATCCTCCCCAGCCAGAATATGATCGATGATCTCCTCCTGCCCTTCACGGAAAGCATCATATCCAAAATATTGTTTTAAGATCTGTAATTTCTCATTTTCTCTGTCTGTTTTGTTCTGCAATGTTTCATTCCTTCAATTTGTCTTTTCTTAGTTTTTAATTTGTTCCTGCTCTCTTTCTCTGATTACAAATCCCATCAGCGATGGAATCTCAAACTTTCTCAAATTGTGGCATGTCAGCTATAAAGATGGGGGTTCTGACAGACTTTAGAAGCCCAGTAATTCTTTCATCTGCTTCATTCGATCTGCAAATTCCTTATAAAATTCCTGATCATCCGCTGCCTGAAAACTTTCCTGATAGAATCTGCGAAGAACCAGAACTGTCAGCACTTTCTGGTTCTGCTCATCCAGTGTATTCATTCCTTCTTCACACTGTTTTAAGAAGCTGTGCCAGTTCCAGATATATACCTCGTACTCTTTCTGATTTTCAATTCCAAGCCATTTTTTAATCTTAACTTTTCCACGTTCTTTCTTACTGCATTCATGAATCTGAAGGAAATATTGAAATCCATCTTCCTCATAATATCGTCCCAATGGAAACATACGGCAGATTCCCGGTCTGTACGGATGAATCTTGCAGCGTCCCGCTTCATTTAGAAATGGACAGGCTTCTTCCTCTCCTGTCATTCGAAGATTCGGAAGAATCATCCGGTCTACTACCTGCAGTTCCAGTGCCTGATCTAGTAATCCCTGAAAATCATACCCAGTCCCTCTCTGTAATCTCCAGACATCCATCGGATCCAGCACGATCGAATTTCCCATTCCATGGCAACAGTCCGAACATCCTTCACAGTCATGGCAGTCCGCTTTCACCATATCCCCGGAAGAATAAAGTCTTCCGTCGGAAATATCATTGATATCTACATTCCGTTTCATGTTGTTCTCCTAACTTTTCTCCATAAACACTTATTTTTATAGTATAATACAATCTACTTTTCCTGTGCAACTGTGAAGAAGATTTTTCTGTTTTTCTTTTAAATAGAAGTGAACAATGTTACTGTTCACAGGTAACCTGCAAACAGTAACGTATCTCGCCATTTAGAATCGCCTACGGCGATGGGCGAGATACATTCAGAACAAAACGTGCATCCTCCATGCCAATCAGCGGAGTGATTGACATGGGAGTGAACAGTAACGTGAACAATAACAACCTGTTTCAGAAATCTTATTGTCCTCTTCACAATAAATAAAAGAGGGCGCAACCTGCATCAGATTTCTAATTCCTCTGATTTCAGTGCCCCTCTTTATGTACTTAAATTCCAATCTTATAATCTGATGAAGAATTATCCTTCATATCCATTCGGATTCATACTCTGCCATCTCCAGGAGTCTTCACACATCTCGTCAAGTCCTCTCTCAGCTACCCAGTTCAGTTCCTCTTTTGCTTTGGAAGCATCGCAGTAGCATGTTGCGATATCTCCGGCACGGCGTGGTTTGATCTCATAAGGAATCTCTTTTCCACAAGCTTTTCCGAATGCTTTCACCATATCCAGTACAGAATATCCATTTCCTGTACCAAGGTTGTATACAGATACTCCTGCTTTCTCTTTCAGTTTCTCTACTGCACGCACATGACCAACTGCAAGATCTACTACGTGGATGTAATCACGGACACCTGTACCATCCGGTGTATCATAGTCATCACCAAATACTCCCAGGCATTTCAGTTTACCGATGGCTACCTGTGTGATATATGGAATCAGATTGTTCGGGATTCCCTTCGGATCTTCTCCGATCAGTCCGCTCTTGTGAGCTCCGATTGGATTGAAGTAACGAAGAAGTACTACATTCCACTCCGGATCTGCTGTATGAAGATCTGTCAGGATCTGCTCCAGCATCCATTTTGTCCATCCATAAGGATTTGTACATGTTCCTTTCGGGCACTCTTCTGTAATCGGAATAAATGCCGGATCACCGTATACTGTAGCGGAAGAACTGAAGATGATGTTCTTTACTCCATGATTTCTCATTACGTCACAAAGTACGATTGTTCCACCGATATTGTTCTCATAATATTCCAGTGGTTTTACTACGGACTCGCCTACTGCTTTCAGTCCTGCAAAATGGATTACGGATTCAATCTCTTCTTTCTCAAAGATCTCATTCATAGCCTCTTTATCACGGATGTCTGCTTTGTAGAACTTCAGATCTTTCCCTGTAATTTCTTTTACTCTGTCCAGAGCTTTCTCTGAAGCATTGTAAAGGTTATCTGCTACAACAACTTCGTATCCTGCATTTAAAAGTTCCACACATGTATGGCTTCCGATAAATCCGGCGCCTCCTGTTACTAAAATAGACATATTCAAAATCCTCCTTTGATGGTTGCAGATCCTTTTTTGTGTTACTGTTTACGAATCTTGTGAGCAGTAACACTTTTATCTCTCACTGCTTACGCTCATTATAGCATATACTCTGTAAAAATGTCTTATCATTTTGGTACATTTTATGGTAAAAATGTTGCACATGGCGAGATGCGTTACTGTTTGCAGGTTACCTGTGAACAGTAACTGCACATGTGTTAATCCCAAAGTTTCTGTGGATAAACTCCTGCATCCTTCAATGCCTGGACTGCTGCAACAACAACCGGCTTATCTTCCTTATAAGTCACACCATACCATTTATCCTCAGATTCCAGCACACGTACTGTTGCTCTGTCTTCTGCAAGTAAGTCACTCACAACAGATGGAAGGAAATATTCACATTTCATCGGGTTCTCTTTTAATCCTTTTTCAAGGAATGCCGGGAATCCTGCCTTGATCTCATCCAGAATACTTCTTGTGAATCCCCACATATTCATAGATACAAGTGTCTCTCCATCGATCTCTGTCCATGTAGCTCCGTCATCCTCTGAATATGCAATTCCACCATCTCGTTTTTCGATTCTTGTACGCTCATTGATCGCCACAAGTTCTTTTGCTTCATTCAGCTCACATACACCACGTGCAACGTGTCCATTATCTGTCACTGTATTTTTCAGACGATATCCGACCATTGTATAACGATATTTGTCATCATCTTCATGTGTTGTCAGGAATTCATAGATTGTCTCAAATGCATGACGTCCATAATAGTCATCCGCATTGATTACTGCAAATGGTCCATCCACTTCATCAATCGCACTTAAAACTGCATGTGCTGTTCCCCATGGTTTTACACGACCTTCCGGGACTCCATATCCTTCCGGAAGATTCTGCAGATCCTGGAACACATAAGCAACATCCATGATCTGTTCGATTCTCTTACCGACTGCTTCCTTAAAATCTGCCTCATTCTCTTTTTTAATGATAAATACGACCTTCTCAAATCCGGCACGTTTTGCATCGAAAATAGAGAAATCCATAATAATATGTCCTTCTGCATCGACCGGATCAATCTGTTTGAGCCCACCATATCTGCTTCCCATACCTGCTGCCATAATCACCAGAACCGGTTTCTTCATATCTGTATCCTCCAACTTGTTTAACTTCTTTAAATTTCAGGCATCTTTTTTGCCCAAGGCTGATGCTGTATCGTTTCCACACCATCTGTCTTCTGCATTCTATTTTAAGATAAACCTGTTGAAACTTCAAGCGTAAGATTACTTTCACTCCCATGTCAATCACTCCGCTGATTGACATGGAGGATGCATGTATTGTCTTGAATGTATTTCGCCCATCGCCAAAGGCGATTCTAAATGGCGAGATGCGTTACTGTTTACAGCTATGCTGTGAACAGTAACATGATTAGCCATGGGGGGATATTCTTAACGTAAGATCAGCCACATCAATTTGCCGGATATATTTTGCACTGGCTCCGTTTTCACAACAGCAAATTAAGAGAAACAGCAGTAACATGGTAATTACTAAAATCACTGCAATATTTTTCCCTTTTGTCTTATTGTCTGTCTTTCCTTGTTTTTTCTTTGTGACACTCATTTCTGTACCAATCACTGTATAAACAACACCTTCTATTCTGCCTGTTCTGCTACCATTCGGATTTTAATATGTCCTATAATTACGTTCTGCTGTTCTTTCATTGCATCTTCCATCTCTCCCTTCTGTTCTTCTTGTATTTGCATTGTTTCTGGTTCGTTATCTTTCCCTTGATATTCCCCTTCCAGATTTACATCCGTTTCATCGTTTCGATTTTCCTTTGGCTCTCCGCAATCTGCAGATGTTGGTCTAAAATAAAACGATACTGTATGTTCTTTTGGTGTATTATCTCCTGCCTGAATCCAGCCTTGTTCCGGTGTGATTTCATAGCTTACTCCGTCCGGAAGTTCCGCACCATTTTCAAGTTCCAGAAGAATTTGATATTTTACATCTACCTGCGAACGACTTGTTACAGTAAATGGATAATTTACCATTCCGGTTCCATCCTGATTTTCAATCGTTAAACATAGATCTTTATCACCTTCCACCTGAAGATCAAATCCGGCAACTGTGGCCTGCTCTTTCTGACCTGACCAGTTGTAAAAGGCACCATAGATCTCTTTCTCTCCCGAAGCAGCTCCCATGGATTTACGATAGCTTGAAAACAACTTTCCTACTTTGGGAATCCTGAAAATCACTTTTCCTTCCACATGCCGAAACCGAATCGGCTGATCTTCCCGATTGTTTGCATCACCTTTTACCCGCAGCGTACTCTTACTTACAAAAATCAGACGATGTACAATCCTTCTCTTTCCTGACCGATATACAATAATATCTCCTTTTTTCAGTGAATCGCGTCTGTTGACCGGCTCCAGGACCACCAGATCACCCACTTTTAATTTCGGCTCCATGCTTCCTGACATTACTACCGCAGTACCATATCCCATCCATTTCAATCCACCATATAATAAAATACTGAACATCAGAGAAATAGCACACACCATGCACCAGTATCGCCAGTCTACCGCATCTCCTGTCTTGATTCCTGTTTTCATTCTTTCTTCGCTCTGCTCCTGACTGCTTTGTTTCTTTCTGTTCTGAGTTATCCCGCCCTGTAATTGTTCCTGAGAGTCCAATTCAGCCCGTACATGAATCTTAACAACATATTTAAGTTCCTGATCCACCGCCAGATTCCCAAGCCTGGTGTCATACAGGTCATCGTCTCTCTCGTACAGCCATTTCCATTGAAACTGATACTGATCAGACGTCTCCGGCTGTAATAACAGTTCTGTCTTCCGGTCAGTCTCTATTTTGGAATCTGCCGCTTCCTTTTCTATCCCATTGCCGGCTTCATCGACACTCAGCCGCTCCATTTCCGATTCTATCGGGAGATACATTCCCGATGTCTTCTCTTCTGTCTCATACCAGATCTGATATCTTATTGGCTGTGTCCCCTGATTTGTCACACGAAACAGATATTGATTCTGCGTTCCCGGAGCAATCACTTTCTGCTGATCTTCACTTCGAACCGATTCGTTTTCCTGATTATTGATGTAAGAACAATCAAATAAATTGATTTCTGTTGTTCCACTCCATACCTGTTCTGCATCTGACACGCAAAGATTTAGCTGAAAATCATTCCGGAAATCATTCTGAAACTTGTTTCCGGAATTTTTCTCTGAAATATTTTTCAAATCATTATTGGAATTCTTCTCTTGCATCGCTGAAACATGCTTCCGATTTCCACTTGAGAGATTTCCTTTGTTGATATTCATTGCATTGTCTTCCATAGATTTTTCTATAAGAGATGCGTCACTGTCTGTTGTTCCATCACTCAAAAACCGCCTGCTGTACGCTCCGAATGACACCACCCATAAACTCCAACACACAAGCAGCATCCTCCAGATTCTAATCCACCTGCGTGATCGCAATGCTGTAATTAAATGCCACATCTGTACAATAATCTGTATCCTCCGTCAACGTCACATAATGTTCTCCTTCATCGGTTGTCTTAACCGGAATCGCCTCAGAATTGGCAGCAATAATATTACCAAGAATGGTATCCGCTCCGTCATTCGTTCCCTTTCCTGAGTCGTCGAAATCCCAGGACCAGTTGATGTAGGAGAATTTGTCGAGAGTTACGAGGGATTGATATGTTCTATCATATTCTTTTTCCAACGCTTCAGCCATTGCATTTACTGTACTATACTCATTATTCCCGGCACCAGACACTGTCCATTTCACTGGAAAATAATCATTCTCCAGTGCCACCTGATCATGTACTTCATAATATCCCTCTGCATGATTCTTCAAATATTCTGTCTGTCGAACATATTGACTGGTTACAGAATCATACCAGTAAAATTCTCCATCCGGGAAATTTTCCTGCGTGATTTTTTCTGCTTTTACCAAAGTTCCATATTTTCCTGCTTTAAGATAAATGTCTTTATTTTGAGAAGTATCACTTTCAAACGTCACTTTATTCTCTACTTCCGGTGTACCACTGATTACAATTGCTACCCCTTTATCACTGTTCGTTCCCGGTGCTACGATATTTTCTGCACCTGCTGCGGTCTTTGAACTGTCAGCTGAACCTGTGTATTCTGCTGAAATCTTATTATCTAATTTTTCATTCAAATAATGCGCTCCAAACAAATCTCCGCTAACCAACGCTTTCACGCCCCATTTAGCAACTCGCGCGCTGTCTTCTCCATTGTCTACCGTTGTATATTTTGCGTATGCATTTGCTGTCGCACATGTTGATAACATAGTTAAAATCATTACACCTGATGCTGCACGAATCATCTTATTTTTCTTCATATTTCATTTCTACTACCAAAACCAATCGGATGAAGACAGAATTTGATCCTATATCTCATCTTCTTCACACATTTAAAATACAAGGTAGCTTTTCCTTTCTCAAAATATTTTTTAAACTGTTAATTTTCCCATCCTATCGTTTCAATCATCGCCGGACTTTTCTTTTTTCGCTCTTCCATCTGTCTTCGAATCCCATCATATACAATCCAAATCAGAAGCGGTGCCACTACGCAGATCAGAAGTCCCTTTGTCGTCTGCATAAACATTGCCACATTTCCCAGACCTTTCAGACGATATTGATAAATGCCGACCAGATTCGCCTCCGGTACAGGCTCCGAATCACTTATATTATTTGCATCTCCTTTGGTAATCCAGGAGATGCCGTCCTTTTTTGTCTTTACAACTTCTTCTACACGATGTGTTACAACACTCTTTCCCGATCCGGCAGGATCATAATAAGCTATCACATCACCTTTTTGAATTTTATCTGGGTTTGTTGTCTGACAGATGACCATATCTCCTGCTTCGATCTCCGGAAACATAGAATCTGTAAGAATCATCAGCGGGGTCATGCCCGCAAGATTTGGAATCTGATTTTCATTCATATGGCTTTTCGCCAGTAAAATGCAATTTGCTATAAGAAGAGGAATTAATATAGCACAGATAATTGCACCTGCTATTGTTAATATCTTATCCGGAAGCTTCGCTCGCTTACTTTGTTCCGACGATGACTCCCTGTACCGGTGTTTTTGCTTTCTCCCCGGCATCTTTTTCACGTCCTTTCCTGTCTTCTTCCTGGTTTTATCTTTATTCATATCATTTATATGAAATTTACCAGGACTCATCCGATTTCTATATATTTTTCTTTAGAGAATTCTTTTTCTCTTTCATCAGCGCTGTGAGTCGTATTATAACAGAAAAATGCAGCCTCCGAATGGAAACTGCATTTTCGTCATCTCAAATTGCATAATCGTCATATGCATCAATCATTTCTTTTCTTCTCCGCACACGAATCGGAATTCTCGTGCCATCTGTTAAAATAAAATCTTCTGTTGCTGATTTCACGTAATCCAGATTCACCAGATAACTCTGATGACATCTCAGGAAACGGTCCTCTGCGATTTTTTCCTGTAGATTTCCAAGCTTATCCGCCATTGGAAGAACCGTTCCATCAGCCATATGTAACATAATCCGATGCCGGTCACTGTCAGCATAAATGATGTCATCTGTGTAAAGATGCCGGACTTTTCTGTTGCTTTTTATCTCAATTGATCTTCTGATATCCGGCTGCCAAATCCGGTCCAGCAGTGCTGTTATCTGCTGTTCTTTCACAGGTTTCATCAGATAACCTGCCGCCCCTACTTCATAACTTTCTACCGCGTAATCTCTGGATACGGTCAGGAAAATAATAGAACCGGTATATCCATTTTCCCTTAATCTTCTGGCTGTCTCCATTCCATCTATTCCCGCCATAACCGCATCCAGAAACAATACGTTCATTTCAAGATATCCTTCTTCGACATCCGACACAAGTACTGTCCCGGAACTATATTCTTTCAGAATTACTTCTTCTGCACACATCCAGAAATAATCCTCCAGGATTTCTCTCAAACGTGCTCTGTCTCCTGCCGCATCATCACATAATACAATTGTCCTCATCTTCGCCCCTCCATTTCAATCCCAGAACGTGTCGAACAAAGAATGTGCCTTGGCACATTCTAGCGCCTGCGGTGGTCGCTTGCGACATCTTCCTTGTACGCCGCAGTGCGCATCCTCGCGGAGCGTTTTTATATATTAGGAAAGAGCACTTTCCTAATATATAAAAAATCATCTCCACACTCTGCATCTTCCACAGATTGTTACCTGCCTCTTGCAAAAAGCAGTTTTCAGACACGCTTTGATGTAGATGGAAGTATAGCATAGATTTAGTTACAATTGACTATAAATCGAGAAATGACAGAATTCCTGTCATTCTACTTTGCAAAAATTTAATTATCACACAATCCGTTTATGTGTATTTAAATATTCTTATTTAGCCCAAAAAGCAGCCCCGCCTCAGGAAGCCTCACCACTCCCCGTCACCACGGAACTGCTTTTACAGAAAACAACTTTTTATTTTGTCAGAAATATTTTGTAACGAATCAACACAATTGAAATCTTGGTCTAAAGTCTCATCTTTCCAGATAACTGTTCATTACTGCTGTACATTGAATGCTTTCATTCCCGGATATACAGCGCTTGCTCCCAGCTCTTCTTCGATTCTGAGGAGCTGATTGTATTTAGCCACACGCTCGGAACGACTTGGTGCACCTGTCTTGATCTGGCATGTATTCAGTGCTACTGCAAGATCAGCGATTGTCGTATCTTCTGTCTCTCCGGAACGGTGAGAAGAAATCGCTGTGTAACCGGCTTTGTGCGCCATCTTGATTGCTTCCAGTGTCTCAGATACGGAACCAATCTGATTTAACTTGATCAGAATTGAATTGCCGCAGCCAAGTTCAATTCCTTTTGCAAGTCTCTCTGTATTTGTAACGAAGAGGTCGTCACCGACAAGCTGTACTTTGTCTCCCAGTTCTGCTGTCAGTTTTTTCCATCCTTCCCAGTCTTCCTCATCCAGTGCATCTTCAATAGAGATGATCGGATATTTCTCAACCAGGTTCTTCCAGTGCTCGATCAGCTGCTCGGATGTGTAAACTGTACCAGCTTTTGGAAGCTTGTACTCTCCTACTTTTCCTGTCTTCCACTCAGAAGAAGCTGCATCCATAGCAATCTTGAAATCTTTTCCCGGCTCATATCCGGCTTTCTTAACAGCCTCGAGAATTGTCTCAATTGCTTCTTCATCTGATTTCAGCGCAGGTGCAAATCCACCTTCATCACCAACAGATGTAGCAAGTCCGCGCTCTTTCAGAATCGCTGCAAGTGCATGGAATACTTCTGCACACCATCTTAAGCACTCTTTAAAAGAAGGTGCTCCAACCGGCATGATCATAAATTCCTGAACATCCAGTCCGGAAGATAATGCATGGCATCCACCATTTACAATGTTCATCATTGGAACCGGAAGTCTGTTTCCGTTTACTCCGCCAAGGAAACGGTACAGCGGAATATCCAGTGATGTAGCTGCTGCTCTCGCACATGCGATAGAAACTGCAAGGATTGCATTTGCTCCAAGTTTGGATTTGTCCTTTGTTCCGTCTGCTTCGATCATCGCTTTGTCTACTGCATAAACATCACTTGCATCCATTCCAGTCAGTACATCGTTGATTACTGTATTGATATTTTCTACAGCTTTGGAGACTCCCTTTCCTCCAAATCTGTCTTTATCTCCGTCTCTTAATTCCAGTGCCTCAAATTCTCCTGTTGATGCTCCACTTGGTGCTGCGCCAAATGCAACTGTTCCATCTGCAAGATGTACTTCTGCCTCCACAGTCGGATTTCCTCTGGAATCAATGATCTCCCGTCCAATTACTTTCTCGATTTCTAAATAGTCCATAGCTCTTCGTCCTTTCCCACGGACTCCATGCCCTGGGTTCAGGTATTTCAGGGCAAAAGGAGTATCCATGATTCATTCACACATAGTTAGTCTTTGCTAACCATATGTATCTTAACAGATTTCTTTTTTGAAATCAAGAGTTTTATTGAGAATGATTCTCATGTCTATCTTTCGCTATATACTGCATGATCGAGTATGTCTGAAAAATACTCGGAAATATATTTCAAATTTTCTCTGGAAACTTTTCTAATAGTAAATAATAAAATCAGGCAAACAAAAAACAGCAGTATACAGGATATGATAGCTATTAATACACCGTTTTCACAATAGTTGCCACATACACTTGTCTGCGAATGAAGCAATTATTTATGAAACACTATACTAATCACGGTATACCGTAAACAATAACTATTATTCCCTTATACTGCTGTTTTATCCCTTAACACTTTATGATATCGTACAAACCATATCAGCAACTGAATGAGAACCATGGATACGTTCAAGGCACATAGGCTACTGTTCAGACCAAGCT
Source organism: uncultured Mediterraneibacter sp. (assembly GCF_934309415.1). Classification (GTDB taxonomy): domain Bacteria; phylum Bacillota; class Clostridia; order Lachnospirales; family Lachnospiraceae; genus Mediterraneibacter. The sequence goes on along the minus strand of NZ_CAKRDI010000012.1, from coordinate 31,889 downwards.
CCTATGTGGATAACTTTTTACTTTCTACAAATATTCTCCCAGTTTTTCCACATCTTCCATCCTGGTCGCCCAGCTTGTCGCAAAACGCACGACTGTGTGTGTCTCATCCGCTTTTTCCCAGAAGCTGAATCTCACATTCTCTTCCAGTTCTTTCATCTTTTCATTTTCTAAAACAATGAACACCTGATTGGTCGGAGATTCTATATAAAACGGATAGCCTTTCTCCCTGAAGATTTCTTTCAGACGGTCTGCAGTTTCAATTGCATTTTTACTGATTTTCTCATATAAATGATCCGTAAACAATGCATCAAACTGAACACCAAGTACTCTTCCTTTCGCAAGCAGTGCCCCATGCTGTTTTACCATTGTAATGAAATGCCACGGTGCATTATCTTTTGTAAATACAACTGCTTCGCCGCAAAGTGCCCCGACTTTTGTTCCTCCGATGTAAAATACATCACAATAATCTGCGATATCCTGTAACGTCACATCGGTATCTGCTGCCGCCAGTCCATACCCAAGACGGGCTCCGTCCAGATATAACGGAATCTTATATTCCTGACAGATATCTGACAGTTCTGCCAGCTCGCCCTTCGTATAAAGTGTACCGTATTCTGTCGGATGTGAAATGTACACCATTCCCGGAAATACCATATGTTCATGGTTTCCATCACTATAAAAATCATTCAGATAATCTGCCAGATCTTTCGGCTGAATCTTTCCTTCGTGCTGTGGAAGTGTCAGGACTTTATGCCCTGAATATTCAATCGCACCAGCCTCATGAGAACTGACATGTCCGGTTTCTGCCGCGACCACACCTTCATATGGCTGAAGCATGGTGCTGATCACCACCTGATTGGTCTGCGTTCCACCGGTCAGAAGATAAACCTCTGCATCCGGGCAGCCACAGGCTTCACAGATTTTCTTCTTTGCAGACTCACAGTACGGATCCATTCCGTATCCTGAAAGCTGCTTCATATTTGTCTCTACAAGTCTTTGGAGTACTTTCTCATGTGCTCCCTCTGAATAGTCATTTTCAAATACCAGCATTTGTCTCTACTTCTTTCTTTTCCCATTCTCCTGCTTTTTTGCAGCTTTCCTGGCCGGTTTCTGCCTCGTACTTCCCTGCTTTTTCGCAGTCTTCCCGGCTGATTTCTGCCTCGTACTTCCCTGCTTTTTCACAGTCTTCCTGCCCGGCTTCTGCTCCGCATTCTTCTTTTTCACACTGTATCCAAAAGTTCCAAGTTTCTCGCCCAGTCCCAGATACTCTCCGTGAGAATAAGCCAGCAGTCCTGTATGATTCAGCTCAAATTTGCCCTTTTCATTCATATAGGCATCATCCACCTGAACCGCTGTCACCTCTGCCAGAAACATATGGTGGCTTCCCAGCTTCTCAATCTTTTTCACCTTGCACTCAATATTGACCGGCGCTTCTTCTATGATCGGAGCATAAGTAAGAGACTCCGCCTTTCCTTCCGTCAGATGACATTCTTTCCATTTATCTACATCACGGCCGGAACGCACTCCGCAGAAATCGGTCGCATGAGCCAGCTGCTCCGTTGTAAGATTAATGACAAATTCTCCACTTTCCTCAATCATATGGTAAGAATACCGTTCCGGGCGCACAGAGATATATGCCATTGCAGGATTTGTACACACGGTTCCGGTCCATGCCACTGTCAAAATATTGGTGTGCCCTTCTTTATCCGCCACACTGACCATAACTGCCGGCAGCGGATAGATCATATTTCCGGCTTTCCAAACCTGTTTTCCCATATTACTATATTGTTTCTCCTGTTCTCCTCAAACTGTAGATTACAGACTGTAACATATATTTTCCAGACACTATTTTTCTGATAGACTCTGAAAATGTCTCTACACATATCTGTTTCTACAGTTATAAATTTTTCTGAAATCTGCAGTACTTATTGCTAAAGTCCGCCTTCAAAGACAGAATATATTCGTTACTGTTTACAGGTTACCTGTGAACAGTAACATATATTCTACTGCTGCAGTGCAGATACCAGTGTCGGCACAAGCTGTTTCTTACGTGATACAACTCCTTTGAGCATCAACTGTTCTGCATCATCTTTCAGGTCATATGCGCTGATGATCTTCTCGCGCGCTTCATTTCCACAGCAGATCAGTTCCGATGACTCTGTAATAATATTCGTCAGCATAAAAAAGATCATATTCAGACCATTTCCTGCTCTGACTTTATCCATCACCGGAAGCACCTTTTCTTTGATCTCTGTCAGTTCATCCGCACTCATAGAGTTTACCTGACCAACACCGAACACCGTGTCATTGACTGTGAATTGTTTGAAATCAAGGAAGAGAATCTCTTCTGCTGTCTTTCCTTTCAGGTTACTTCCCGCATTAAACATCTCCTGTGCAAATGTTTCAATATCTATATTTGCGATCGCTGCCAGTTTTCTTGCAGTTGCCTCATCCAGCGGAGTGCAGGTTGGTGAACGGAACATCAGTGTATCGGAAATAATCGCAGAACACAAAAGTGCTGCATTGACCGGATCCACTTCCACACCATTCTCTTCATACATCTGTGATACGATCGTTGCTGTACATCCTACCGGCTGATTGCGGAAATAAACCGGTCCCATTGTCTCGATACTGCTCAGTCTGTGGTGGTCGATGATCTCCTGGACATCAGCTTCTTCCACACCTTCCACTGCCTGATTCTTCTCATTATGATCCACCAGGATGACCTGCTTCTTGCATACATTCAGCAAACGTCTTCTGGATACAAGTCCCAGAAAATCTCCGTTCTCATCCAGAACCGGGAAATCACGAAAGCGTTTTCTCGCCATTACTTCTTTTACATCATCTACAAAATCATCCATCTTGAATGTCACAAGATCTTCTTTTGTCATAAAGAAACGCACCGGAATACTCTGGTTGATATGCTGCGCCGCCGTAAATGTATCAAGTGTTGTATGAATCACCACAATCTGTTTTTCCTCTGCCTGATGGATGATCTCTTCTGAGATCGGATTGCTCTGGCAGACAACCATACAGCTCGCATCAATGTCAACCGCACACTGCTGTGCGTCGATACGGTCTCCCATGATCACAAGATCATCTTTGTCGATAAACTCAGTCATCAGCCCTTTACTTGAAGCTGCCACTGCCACTTTTCCTTTCTGGAAAAATCCATGTGGATTTCCTGTTACGATTTCACCTTCCACAGCCTGTGCGATATTTCTGTACTGGGTTCTCGCTTTTGCAAGCATCGTATTATCATAAACTTCCATATAGGACTTTGCGATATCACCTTTCGTGATCACACCTTCCAGCTTTCCATCTCTTGTGATCGGAAGGGTATGTGTGTGCATCTCTGTCATCATTTTCCATGCAGTATAAATAGAAAGGCTTCCTTTGACCTCGTCACTCTCACGCAGTTCCACATCTTTGATCTGCTCTCTTAAATCTGAGAGAAGCACCGGAACTTTCACACCAAGATGCTCCAGAACATACTGTGTCTCTTCATTCACCTGTCCTGCACGACGTGGTTCATGTACTCTGCCTGTCAGCTTTGTCTTCAGACTCGCATATGCGATCGCTGTACAGATAGAATCTGTATCCGGATTTTTATGACCTACTACATAAACTTTTCTTTTATCTTTGTTCATCGTTTCCTCTCCCTGTTTTTCTATCATTTGATACCCCGGATTGCTCTGCAGCTATGCTGCTCCCGCAATCCTCCAAACATTCGAAATCCGCTGATCTACTTCGTAAATCGCTGCTTTCTCATGGCATTTTCCATCTTCTTATCTTTATATCTGACGATTTCTCATTCATTCACAAAATCAGTCATTATATCCGTCTTATGAAAATGAAATACGCTGACATACAAAATGCTCAGATTGAAAAAGTAATTTTCTGTTCAGAATCCTTCACATAGTAGATTAACATTTTTTTCTCTGTTCGCCAACCGGATTTTTGCACTTTATTCGCAGATTCTGTTGGATTTGCTGTTTTTTTCTGAAAACATATGGTATACTAAATCTAATTTCAAATCCATCAGATCTTTTCGGTCTGATACGAAAAACGAGGTGCTACTATGAGTGAAGAAATGAAAGAAGAATTACAGACAAACGAGGCAACAGAGACAATGGCAGATTATGAAGATCATTTCGATGATGCCAATCCATGGAATAAGGCAAAAGAATATCTTGAGAAAAAGACTGTTCTGCCTGTAAAGATCGAGGGTGTCGTTAACGGTGGTGTAATCGTTATGGTAGAAGGTCTGAGAGGATTTGTTCCTGCATCCAGACTTTCTCTCTCTTACATTGAGAATCTGGAAGACTATCTTCTCAAAGATATCGAAGTTCAGGTCATCGATGTGGACGAGGCAAACAATCGTCTGGTTCTTTCTGCCCGCGAACTTCTTAAAGAGAAAGAAAGAAAAGCGCGCGAAGAGCAGATTGCCAGCATGAAAGTCGGCGCTGTTATGAAGGGAACTGTTGAGACACTTCAAAATTACGGAGCATTTGTCAAGCTGGAAAATGGTCTTTCCGGACTGGTTCATGTATCCCAGATTTCCCATAAACGTGTGAAACTTCCTTCAGACGTTCTCAATGTGGGCGATGAAGTAGAAGTAAAGATCATCGGCATCAAAGACGGTAAGATCAGCCTGAGTATGAAAGCTCTGGAAGAACAGAAAGAAGAAGAGGAACAGATCAAAGTCGAGATTCCAAAAAGTGAAGATATCGGAACAAACCTTGGAGATCTCTTTAAGAACCTGAAACTGTAATATTTTAATCTAATAAAAATTTCAGTTGATATACCATACAATTGAATTATTACTAAACTGATTAAAATTGGTTTTTGTAAAATATCCGTATCTTACAAAAATCAACTCACAAAAACAGGCAGTACAGAAAATTCGAAATCTTCTGTACCGCCTGTTTTTACTTTATTGTATTCATCAATTCTCCTCATATCTCACTACAATTTATAATATCGAATCGCTTATGTCTGATGTTCGCTATTTTACAGGAGTCTGTGCATCTTGCTCACGTTACTGTCCACAGTAATCTGTATGAGCCGCAACAATTGTAGTTGCTGAGGATAATCGTTCACGCCTTTGTCAGTATCTTTATGCGCATGCATTCTCAAGAATCTCTTCCAGAGCGTTCTTGCTGCTTGTATGGCATCTTACGACATCCGCATTACATCTTCCTGCCTCTTCCACTGCACAGCGCACCATTTTATGGGAAACTGTGTTTGTGAAAAGTACGATCAGATCCGGGCTTCCAATCTGTTTGCTCAGACTTGCTGACATCTGTGTAAATACCTTCGCCTTACAATTAAACTGTTTACAAATTTTTTTATACTGACATACCATTCTGTCATGACCACCAATAATAACAACACTCATCTGTCTGTCCTCCTTACTGCATGATAATTCTATGTTAGACAAGTTATTTAATAGCTTACTTCAGTTAGCCTTGGCTAACCTATTTCTAAAATTATAATACTATAACTGAGAACCGATATCAATACATCGTTTTGAAAATTTTTATCGATAACATATTAAATCGTTACTGTTCACAGCATAGCTGTAAACAGTAACGTATCTCGCCATTTAGAATCACCTTATTAAAGCGCTAAATCAATATTTTTAATCTCAAATGTTTTGTGGGAGAGTTTGCCTAAATGAAAAAATATCCTTCAAAGCAGAACACATAGACTACAAGACTGGTTTTCAGACACGCCCTGCAATTTATAGAAAATTTTATCCGAATAAAAATGCAACCAAAAAACAGGAAAACATTCCACAAAGCTTCCATCTTTCAACGAATCCTTTCTGTTTCCAGATTCATCTTCAAAAGGAACTCTGTTTCCTGTTTCCCTGTTTTATATTTACATTTTATAGCCTGTTAAAAGCTCTTCTGTTTACAAATAACCTGTAAACACCACACAATACGAATAATATGAATTACTCTTCTTCCTCTTTCAGAAGATTTCTCATACTTCTCAGACTGATCACCAGTGTCGAAGTATTATGAAGCAGTGCAGACATTGTCGGCTGGATCACTCCTGTCACACCAAGTGCGATCAGACCGGAGTTGATTCCTACAATATTTCTGTAATTTGTATGGATGCGCTTCAGCATTGCATTGGACAGATGTTTTAATGTAACGATCTCACGCAGATCATCCGCTGCGATCGTAATATCAGCGATTTCACGGGCAATCTCTGCTCCGTCACTGATGGCAATTCCCGCATCTGCTGCTGAAAGTGCCGGTGAATCATTGATTCCGTCACCGATCATCATAACCTTGCGTCCGGCTGCCTTCTCTTTTTCTACAAAGTTCGCCTTATCTTCCGGAAGTACTTCGGCATAATACTCATCCACACCGACACGTTTTGCGATCGCTGCGGCTGTACGCTCACTGTCTCCTGTCATCATAACGACCTTCTTGATTCCGGCTTCCTTCAGTTCACAGATCATATCTGCTGCTTCCTCACGCAATGGATCTTCAATACAGATGACTGCTGCAAGCTTTCCGTCAATCGCAAGATACAGATGTGAGTACTCCGGTTTCAGATTCTCATAACGATCCTGATATTCCGGATCAATTGTACACTGCTCATCTTCGAATACAAAGTGACTGCTTCCGATTACCACTTTTCTGTCGTCAATCGCAGAAGAAATACCATGTGCTACCACATACTGCACTTTGGAATGCATCTCTTCATGAGACAGATTCTTTGCTTTCGCTGCATCCACAACTGCTTTCGCCATAGAATGAGGGAAATGTTCCTCCAGGCAGGCTGCAACTCTGAGCATCTCATCTTCTGTATATTTGCTGAATACAATGACTTCTTTTACTGTAGGTGTTGCCTTTGTCAGTGTTCCTGTCTTGTCGAATACAATTGTATCTGCCTCGGCAACTGCCTCCAGGAATTTACCGCCTTTTACAGTAATATTATGATCTCCTGCTTCACGGATCGCAGACAGAACTGTGATCGGCATTGCAAGCTTCAATGCACAGGAGAAATCAACCATCAGAATGGATAATGTCTTTGTCACATTTCTTGTAAGCAACCAGGTCAGACCTGTTCCAAGTAATGTATACGGAACCAGTTTATCCGCCAGATGCTCTGCTTTTCCTTCCACAGAAGATTTCAGCTTCTCTGAATCCTCAATCATCGTAACAATCTTTTCAAATCTTGTAGATCCTTTGACTGCTTTGACCAGAATCTCGATCTCACCTTCTTCCAGTACAGTTCCTGCATAAACCGTCTGTCCCGGTGTTCTTCTGACCGGAAGGGACTCGCCTGTCAGGGATGCCTGATTGACCATACCCTCTCCGTCAGCCACCTGTCCGTCAAACGGGATGACATTGCCCATACGGACTACGATCACATCACCCGGCTGGATCTCAGAAGATTTCACAAGAATCTCCTGATCGTCCTTCTTAAGCCATACTTTCTTGACATTCAGTGACATACTTCTGGCCAGATCGCCTACGGATTTCTTATGAGTCCACTCTTCGATGATCTCACCGATTCCTAACAGGAACATAACAGATCCGGCTGTTGTATAATCCTTACGCAGTACAGATACTGCAATCGCTGTCGCATCCAGTACCGGAACTTCCAGCTTGCCGTGTGCAAGGCATCTTACACCTTCATAGATGTAACGGATTGACTTTACAGTTGTGATCACGGCACGGATCGGCATCGGAACAAACAGTTTTGTTCCATAATGAAGAACCGTCTTTGTGACCAGTTTTTCCTGATATTCCGCATTCAGTTCTCTCCCTGAACTGGAAAGTACATTCTCTGGCACTTCCACATCCGCATAACGGAATTTTCTCAGAACTGCCAGTACCTCTTCCCGGTTTCCCTTGTAACAGATGACAGCATCTGCGGTGCGTTCATATACTTTGGCATCTGTTATACTTTCCTGATTCTCAAGAAACCATGAAAGAGTATCCGCCTCCGAATACGTCATTCTATTCTGAATGAAGTGTATACGGAGACGGCCTTTGATCTCATGCTTTATGATAAATTTCATCGAGAATTAAGCTTCTTCCTCTTTGAAATCTTCCGCACCTTCTGTTACTTCTTCTACTGTCTCTTCTGCTGCTTCAGCTTCCTGTACAGCTTCTGCTTCTTTTGCAGCTCTCTCTTCGTTGATCTGCTGAGCCTCAGCAAGAATGTCCCCTGCGTTCTCCTGAACTGTTGTAGCTGTCTTCATAACACAGTCTTTTGCTCTTAAAACTGCTGCTGTACAGTTTGTGTAAAATTTCTTTGCATCTTTGCTTGAAAGAATCTTAACTCCTGCTGTTCCGAAAAGAACTCCACCTGCGAATACTCCTGCTTTTTTCAGTTTAAAAATGTCCATCATAATAAATTACCTCCATAAAATTGATTTTTTAAATATTTTCTAACAGATTACTTTCTATTAACAATCACATCAGACTTCACACCTTCCCCAGTTTCCTGCGGACGATGTTTCGTGTCGTAATCTGTCACCTACGTACCGGTTACAAGTGACATCATAGCAACTCACCCTCCGGCTAGTCAATTCTAACAGCGGAAGTTGATAAATTTTCTCGCTATTATTTCTTGACATGAAAATCGTTTTCAAGAAAGTGCCAAAAAACGCAGAGAATGAAAGTCTTTTTCAAAATTCACTCCATTTTTCAACTCTTCCTTCCACTCACCTGCGTTTCTCTTTTTACTTATATAATCCTTTGAACGGTAATTATTAGTCACTTATTTATGACTGTACTTTCACTTCCGCCACTTTCTGGTTTTTCAAATACCCACAATGCTTCAAGCCTTCCTGAATCACCATATTCCAGTTTCCCGGAGACAGATGGTAGATTGTATCGTCATCCAGTACCACCACACATCCGCCTTCCTGCACACATTCATCCGGGCACTCTACCTTATACATGTTCTTTCTGCTGATTGCTCCGATCTCCTCCAGTGCATTGATCATACGGTAAACCGTAGCCACTCCGATCTTTTCATCCGCCTGGGATGCTTTATAAAAAATCTCCTTGCAGCTGGAACAGTCATTTTCCAGAATAATATCAATCAACATAAGGCGCTGTTTTGTAATACGGCATCCGTTTTCCTTCAGCTTTTCGATAATCTGTTCTTTTCTACTCACGGTACACCTCCCCGCAGTCCTTATGATATGCTCGTAACCTCGTATCCTGCTTCTTTCACCGCATGCTTCAGATCGATCTCATCAATCTCACGGTCGTAGGATACCTCTGCGCTGTTGCTCTTTAAATCTACTTTTGCAACAACCCCCTCAATTCCATTCAGTGCATTTGTCACCGCATTCACGCAATGCTCACAATGCATACCGGAAATTTTCAATGTTCTTCTTCCAATGACCGGTCCGTCAAGGAATTTTGTTTTCGCTTTTTTTGTATTACCGGAACCGCCTCCACAGCATGGCCCCTCTCCTTTAAAGTGCTTGATTGTTCCCTTCAGGGCAAATCCAAGCAGAATAATTACTATTACAATAATGATTCCATCTACCATGGCCAATCCCTCTTCATTCTATTTTTTATTCTTCATTATTATTCTTGTTTTCACGCCACTTCTTGATCCAGAGATAGATCTGGTAGATTGAAGCGCCCACAAGATAGATCAGAAGAAATGCACCAAATGCATAGAACATAGAACCTGTTGAACTTCCCATTTTATGTCCGCCTCCCCTTTCTCTGCATCACTTCTACTTTTTTCCAAATAATTTTTTCTTCTTTTTATAGGAAGAAACATTTCCACTGCATCCTCCGCAGCTTCCACAATTTCCGCTGCATCCGGCACAGCCGACATGTTTTCCTTCTTTCATATTTTTGTAGCCTTTGTAAATTAAGAAAATACAATAAGCTACGATCAATGTCAGTATCACAATATTTGCGATCATAATTTTCACCTTTCCCTTCTTAAACGTGTCTGAAAAACAGTTTCCAGATACGTTCTGTGAAAAGACCATTGCTGTTCTTATCATTCCAGACAGCAAAATCAAACTGCTCTCTCTGACTTCAATTATAACAGAAAGCCGGACACATTGACCGTATCCAGCTTTCCAGTTAAATTACTTTTTTATTATGCGTTTACAGAACGTTTAGAATATACTTTCTGATTCTTATACGGATCTGGTCTGAAAAGCATAACCAGAAGTGCGATCAGTAAAATAAATCCAACTGCTGTTCCGATACCAAATGCTCCACCTGTTACGAAGGAACCTACCTGGTATACGATCAGGCAAACGATGTAAGCGAAAATGTTCTGGAACAGGATTGCAAACCAGAACCATTTTCTGGACTGCATCTGCTGAGCCATTGTAGCAATCGCTGCAAGACAAGGTGAGTCAAGCAGGTTGAACATAAGGAATGAGAATGCTGCAATTGTTGACGGGAACCAGGAAGCCACACCCTGTGCAACGTTCACTGCGTCTTCTGTATCTCCGGATACATTTGCAAGTACACCCATTGTAGATACGATTGCTTCTTTTGCAGTAAATCCAGAGATGGATGCTGCAACTGGCTGCCACTCGCCAAATCCAAGTGGTGCGAACAGAGGAGCGATAACTCCGCCGATTGCTGCCATTAAGCTGTCTGCACTGTCTTCTACCATTCCAAATCCATCTGCTGTGAATCCGAATCCACCAAGGAACCACATAACTACACATGCAAGGAACAGGATTGTTCCTGCTTTGATGATGAATCCTTTCAGTCTCTCCCATACGTGAAGAAGAACTGTCTTAGCCTGTGGAATATGGTACTGTGGAAGCTCCATTACGAACGGAGCCGGTTTTCCTGAGAATGGTTTTGTCTTCTTCAGGATGATTGCAGCTACAAGTACTGCTGCGATACCAATGAAGTACATCAGCGGAGCGATGAATGAGCTCTCCTGATATCCTGCAACTTCACCGGCGATCACTCCACCCATCATAGCGATAACCGGAAGTTTCGCTCCACATGGGATGAATGTTGCTGTCATGATTGTAAGACGTCTGTCATTATCCTGCTCGATTGTCTTAGAAGCCATGATTCCCGGGATACCACATCCTGAGGAAATCAGAAGCGGGATAAAGCTCTTTCCTGAAAGTCCGAAATGTCTGAACACACGGTCCATGACGAATGCGATACGAACCATGTATCCGCAGTCCTCAAGGATAGACAGGAAGAGGAACAGGATTGCCATCTGAGGAACGAAACCAAGAACGGCTCCAAGTCCACCGATGATACCGTCAACTACAAGTCCCTGAACCATATCTCCGGCTCCTACGGACTGAAGAAATCCACCGACTGCATCCTGAATTGCCACTACAAATACATCGTTTGTCCAGTCTGTTACAAATGTACCAACTGTTGTTACAGATACATAATATACAACCCACATAACAGCGATGAAGATCGGGATACCGAGGATACGGTTTGTTACGATACGGTCGATCTTATCAGATGTTGTAAGTTTCTGTTTTGCTTTCTGAACAGTTGTTCCTACGATCTTCTGGATGTATTTGTAACGCTCATCTGTTACAATACTTTCCATATCGTCATCGTGTTTTTCTTCGAGTTTCTTTCTGTCATCAGCTACTGTAGAAGCTGCTGCTCCTGAAAGTTTTACACTCTCTACTACCTTGCTGTCATTCTCAAGGAATTTAACAGCATACCATCTCCTCTTGTCGTCTGAAATAGAATCTGGAAGAACACTCTTCACATCTTCGATTGCAGCTTCAAGTTCTTTGGAGAACATTTCTCCCGGAAGTTTTGCTTCCTTTTTCTTTGCTACTTTCACAGCTTCGTCAATCAGCTCATTCAGACCTGTCTGCTTCAGGGCAGATGTCTCGATGATCGGGCATCCGAGTAACATGGAAAGACGTTTCACGTCAATCTTGATTCCTCTTTTTGCCAGAAGGTCTGTCATATTCAGTGCGATTACAACAGGAACTCCTGTCTCGATCAGCTGTGTTGTAAGATACAGGTTACGCTCGATGTTTGTTGCATCCACAAGGTCAACGATAACATCTGGATTCTCGTTGAGCACGTAATCACGGCTGACTACCTCCTCCAGTGTGTATGGAGAAAGAGAATATACACCCGGAAGGTCAGTAACTGTTACGTCCTCTCCTTTGTATCTCTTGCTTTTTACTTTACCCTCTTTTTTCTCTACCGTAACCCCAGGCCAGTTACCAACATACTGGTTGGCTCCTGTCAATGCGTTGAACATGGTAGTTTTACCACAGTTCGGGTTTCCGGCAAGTGCAATTGTAATTGCCATTCCTTTCTTACCTCCTTGTAGTTTTTTAAGATTCGCTGGTTATTCATCCCGCGGATTATTATTTTGCCTGAACCTGAACACACTGTGCGTCAGCTTTTCTTACAGACAACTCATAACCGCGGACTGTGATCTCCACCGGGTCTCCAAGAGGTGCTACTTTTCTGATGAAAAGGTCGCTTCCTTTTGTGATTCCCATATCCATAATACGGCGTTTGTAAGCACCATCTCCCTCAATCTTTGTCACAACAACAGTACTGCCCACTTTTGCATCACCTAAAGTCATAACCATTGTCTCCTTTCGTTATAATTCCTTATATATACAGCGCACAATTCTGACACTGCAGCTCTTTTGGGATGTTACATTCCTGCCGGTCATCTCATGCAGGCCGGCCCACACCCCGGATTGCTGTATTAAATCATAATGTGGCGCGCCATATCAGCGTTAACTGCGACTCTTGAATCTTTGATATTTACGATTACGTTGCCGCCAATTGCAGATAATACAGTTACCTCTGCTCCTGTCACAAAACCAAGATTGGCAAGAAAACGTCTTGTCTCCTCATTTCCACCAATTCTTGTGATTGTGTTTGTTTCTCCGATATTCGCCATTGTAAGGGGCATCTTCTCACACTTCTTTCTATGTAATATTTTGTTACTGTTCATACCACAGCTAATCACTCCGCTGATTAGCTATGAGGATGCAAGTTTTGACCTGAATGAATCTTGCCCATCGCCAAAGGCGATTCTAAATGGCGAGATTCGTTACTGTTTGCAGGTTACCTGTGAACAGTAACAATATTTTTGCTTCACTTACCTCTTTGCACTATCGTTTTTATCATTCGTAAATGATATTCAGCAAATGAAACTGATAATCAGAAACACTTGAGATTGATAATTTTTTTCATTTTCTCTTATGGTTCGATAGTTAGTATACGCTAACGATTATTAGTTGTCAAGAAGTGATTTTATATTTTTTTGATTTTTTTCAGAAAGATTTTATAACTGGTATTTGAAATAGAACATTTTTCGCTTGAGCCACTCTGGAGTGCATCTGATAAATGTTTTCTGTAAGATATATGTGTTCCTGTTCACAGCATAGCTGCAAACAGTAACATATATTTCACAATTTGTGGAAGATTTTGTTCAAATAAGGGCAACATAAAAGTCAGTATCAGGAAGCTGCCCCTTCCGGCAGTTAAGTTTCTTCTTAATACTGACTTCTTTTGTTTCCTGTATTTTCTTTTTAAAATGTTTCTATCTAAATATAAGTAGCGGGGTTACTGTTCACAGGTAACCTGCAAACAGTAACGTAACAGGCAACATAACCAGCTTCAACAACCGGCGGATAACCGACTCATTCTTTTCCGGCATTTTCTTTATCCTTCTTTATTAACTCTCGCACCGCTTCCACTGCTACCTGTATCGCCCGGTCTGTATCACGCACTACCGGATTTTCAAGTCCCAGTTTCTCCCTTTCCTGATTTGCCATGACAAGAAAACAGGCACCTGCTCTTGCACGGAGATGTCCCGCTACAATAAACAGTGCCGCTGCTTCCATCTCAGAAGCAAGACATCCCATCTTTTTCCATGCTCCCCATTTGTTGATCAGTTCATACCCGCCTGGCAGTATCTCCGGTTCATGTTGCCCATAAAAAGCATCTTTGCTCTGCACAACTCCGGTATGTACTGTACATTCTTGTCTTTCTGCCGCAGCAACCAGTGCATTGGTCACTTTAAAATCAGGGACTGCCGGATACTCGATCGGCACATATTCCTTGCTGGTGCCTTCCATGCGTATTGCCCCCGTTGCAACCACAATATCTCCGCTCTTTACCTCCGTCTGGATTCCTCCACAGGTTCCAATCCTGATAAAGGTATCAGCGCCGCACCGATACAGTTCCTCCACTGCGATCGCCGTAGACGGACCACCGATTCCGGTGGAAGTTGCACTGACTTTCACTCCGTCCAGCGTTCCTGTATAAGTTGTAAATTCTCTGTTTTGTGCAATCAGTACCGGATCATCAAAATGTTTTGCAATACTGGCGCACCGTTTTGGATCTCCCGGCAAAATCACATAACGTCCTATTTCACCTCTTGCCACCTGAATATGGTACTGCCTGTTTAGATCTTCTGAATAATTTTTCATATAATCTTCACCTCTCTCACCATTTTCTTATCTTTTATAATTTTAGCATAATTTTCTAACTTTTTCATTACTTCTTTTTTATTGTCTGTAAATTCTATATTTCTATTTAAACCGGAGCTGATCACTTTTCTGATTAGCTCTGAGGATGCATGTTTTGGACTGAATGTATTTCACGTTATAATTTAGCACTTTAATCTCAAAAAGAATTTGATGTTAATATTTTTGTATGATATACTATAAGAAGAGATGAAAAGGACAAAATTTTTTTGAGGTGTTTGTGTATGCATGTAAATGAATCTTCTGAAAACTATCTGGAAACAATCCTCATGTTAAGTAAGACCCGTCCGGTCGTACGCTCCGTGGATGTTGCTACAGAACTTAATTTTAAAAAATCCAGTGTCAGTGTTGCGATGAAAAAACTCAGAGAAGCCAATCATATCATTGTATCTCCTGAAGGATATATTACGCTGACAGAATCTGGCCAGGCAATTGCTGACAGAGTCTATGAACGTCATACTCTGCTTTCTTCCTGGCTCACACAGTTGGGCGTGGATCCGCAGATTGCTGCGGAAGATGCCTGCCGCATGGAACATGTGATCAGTGCTGAGAGCTTTGCAGCGATCAAAAAGCATATTGATTCACATCAGGGCTAGAGCATTTTTAAGACACACTCTAATGTAAAATTGTAGATGGTAAAAAAATCAGGAATTCACATTGAAAATGAATTCCTGATTTTTTGTTTTTTCATTTATCTGGAGCGTATTTTCAAAATAACTATACCACTCACTTGATTGCAAAAGCACTCCTCAAACACAATTCAGAACTTTCCGAATCTCTTCCGCAGACTGATGCAATTGCTTCATTTCTTCCTTGCTGAATTCCAGTTCCAGTATCTGCTCTGCTCCTCTGTTTCCTACAATCGTCGGAATACTCAGGCACAGACCTGAAAGTCCATATTGTCCCTCCAGACTGACTGAAACTGGCATTACCGTATGACTGTCCCTCACAATTGCCTCTGCAATCCTTGTTGCTGCCATTCCGATTCCATAATACGTCGCCTGCTTTCTCTGAATAATCTCATATGCGCTGTCCCTGACACCACAGTAAATCTCATCCATCTCTTCTCTGAATCTGCTTTTTTGAATCATCTCTGCAAATTCACAGATTGGAATTCCATAGATATTTGCACAGCTCCAGACTGCAAGTTCACTGTCCCCATGCTCACCAACAATAAATGCATGTACATTCCGGCTGTCCACATCCAGCTTCTCACTGATCAGATACTTTAACCTTGCCGTATCCAACACCGTTCCCGAACCAATGACCCGTTCTTTTGGAAATCCTGATTCCTGCAATGCAATCTGCGTCAGAATATCCACCGGATTCGACACGATCATCAGGATTCCTTCACAGTTCACTCTGCAGATCTCATGGATGATCTGCCGCATGATCGCTGTATTCTTCTGTACCAGATCCAGCCGCGTCTCTCCCGGTTTCTGATTTGTCCCGGCAGTGATTATAATCAGGGAAGCATCTGTTATCTCTTCATAAGTTCCTGCATAAATATCCATTGCATGTGCAAATGGCAGACCATGACTGATATCCATCGCCTCGCCCTCCGCCTTTCCTGCATCCACATCCAGAAGTACCAGTTCTGAAAATGTTCCTTTCTGCATCAGTGTATACGCAATCGTAGAACCCACAAACCCACAGCCGATCACTGCAGCTTTCTGTATATTTACCATTGTATCTGACCTCCTTTTTCTGACCACTATGATCACTTCCATCCTGTATTCAAAGTGTATCTTAAAAATATTTTCCGCAAAATGCATGCACAATTCATTTTCAGGCACACTCTGGAAGCTGTAATACAATACAGTTTGCCCGACTTATACTCGATTATGCCAGAATGTATCTGAAAAATACATTTTGCGTTACTGTTCACAGCATAGCTGTAAACAGTAACGTATCTCGCCATTTAGAATCGCCTTTGGCGATGGGCGAGATACATTCAAGACAATACGTGCATCCTCCATGCCAATCAGCGGAGTGATTGACATGGGAGTGAACAGTAACGCATTTTGCCCCATTAACTTTACAGTAATGGGGCAAATACATGTATTCTATAAATGAATCAAATGTATAGTCAATCAGGAGATCAACATTATCAAGTCAAGCGGATATTCGCAATCCGCTTCGCTACTTGCTCATAACCGAATAACTGCTCCGCAGTTTATCAGAAGGAGCTTGCACTCCTCCTGATACAAGCAAGTCCCCACCCACTGCTTATTGCTTTTCGCAATTGAAGCAGGGGACTTACTTGATTCGGTTAAATTGCATAATTATTCTTTTCATATAAGAAACGTTCCGGAAGTTCTACCTTGAATCCTTCTGCAAGATCACGGAAGTTCTCCGGTGTGATCGTCTGTCTCTTCTGTGGAACCATGGACAGAACTTTAATCAGGATCTCTGCTGATTTTTCAATTGTGTGCATAAGTCCAAATGTCAGGTCAAAATCTTCTCCTGAGCAGAACATACCATGATGTGCCCAGATAACTGCATTGTATTTCTCCATCAGTTTACTTGTCTCAACTGCAATCTCACGTCCGCCTGGAACCATCCATCCTACTACGCCAACACCTTCCGGGAATACAACCGGGCACTCTGTTGCCATCTCCCATAGTTCTCTTGTAAATACTTCATCGCTCAGCGGAAGAACAAATGTAAGTGCGATTGTGTTTGTTGTATGTGCATGATAAATAACTCTGTGCTTTCCGTCTGTTTGTTTTTTCTTGATCTCATGGTTCATCAGATGAGTCGGAAGCTCACTGGTCGGGTTTCCTCCCTCTACAAGTCCCCAGCGAATACGGAAGTTCTCTCCTGTCTGATCGATCTCAATAATTGCAAGGCATGCTTCCGGGTCAACAATGATATTACGGAAATATTTTCCTGTACCTGTTACAAGGAAATACTCTCCTGCCAGACCCGGTACGCTTGTTCCGATCGGCTGCCACGGTTTATCTGTGTACAGACGTCCGCGGATTGCATCTACCTCTCCTTTTTTCAGTCTGTAGGAAAGGTTTCCACCGTTTCTCTCATGCCAGCCCTGCTCATAACCATCATTTGCCATCTTAATAAAATCCTGTATAAATTTTGACTCTAAAACCTTCATTCTTGTTACCTCCTGAATTTGATCTTTATCATTTTTTTACTTTTCATAGGAATTTATTCTCTGTTCAATCTCTTCATGAATTTCATCACATTATCGTGTCAAACCCTTTCATTTCAGAATAAACCCAAACACAAAACTTTCCATTTCATATTGTTTTTATTTGTTTTTGTTTGTTTTATGTGTTGTTTTATGTTGTTTTCATTGTATCACACTCTTTTAATTTTTCAATACCATTTTTTAATTTTGTAAAATTTTTATAGAATCTTTTGTAATTTATTTTTTCTTTTATCAGATTTAACAGGTATGATAATAGTTAGTTAATGTTCACTCCCATGTCAATCACTCCGCTGATTGGCATAGAGAATGCACGTTTTGTCCTGAATGTATCTCGCCCATCGCCGTAGGCGATTCTAAATGGCGAGATACGTTACTGTTTGCAGGTTACCTGTGAACAGTAACAATAGTTGTAGTGATTCCACACAAAAAAATGCACAGTGTGTCATAACGTTCCATTTCACCTATAATACATGTGAAATTTTCTGTAATTACTGTTTCTAATGAAAATCTGTTTAAAAAACTTTTTGAACACTCACATTTTATCTTATGTATAAGAGATGTAAACTTTGGAAATTATATTCCTGTTCACAGGCACCCTGTAAACAGGACTGGAATTGTTCTTCAGACTAAAATTCTTAAACAAAAACGCCGGCATCTCTGCCGACGAATGAAAAGCGGAGTTGGTGGGATTCGAACCCACGTGCCCCGGAGGGCTAACGCATTTCGAGTGCGCCCCGTTATGACCACTTCGATACAACTCCTGATTATATTGTAGCTGTAAAAGCTATAGCTTACTGTTTACAGATTACCTGTGAACAGTAACAGCTCATTTATTATAACAGAATTTTTTCTAAATTGGAACCCTAAAACTCACATTATTCCGAGCAATCTGATTGACATGATTACTGTTCACTCCCATGTCAATCACTCCGCTGATTGGCATGGAGGATGCACGTATTGTCTTGAATGTATCTCGCCCATCGCCAAAGGCGATTCTAAATGGCGAGATACGTTACTGTTTGCAGCTATGCTGTGAACAGTAACATTGTAGAGTTACTGTTCAGACCATAGCTAATCACTTTGCTGATTAGCTATGAGGATGCACGTTTTGGCCTGAATGCATCTCGCCCATCGTCGCAGACGATTCTGAATGGCGAGATGCGTTACTGTTTGCAGCTATGCTGTGAACAGTAACATTGCAGAAACCGTGTTAAAGATAGATTTTATTATCAGGTCGAAAATGTTCGAACCCTCTTTATTGACTGACTTTTCCCAAACTTTTAACATAATATTGTGGATGGCAGTTTTCTATTTCGCCAAAAACAAATTCGCCTTGTTTTCAGGAAACTGCCCTACAGGCATCAGGTTCTCGCACCACAGGAGGGGAAGTTCATGAATTATAAATATATTCTGATTGAAACGCTTGCGAAACTTGGTACAGCGAAGACATGTCTGGGTTATGACTATATTGTCTACGGACTCCTTCTTATGTATAAAAATCCAGAATGCATTACCTGTATCACAAAATCTCTTTACATTGATATTGCAGTCCATTATGGGACCACATGGAAATGTGTCGAAAAGAATATTCGAAATGTAATCACATCCTTATGGATCCCGGAAAATAATACTGTGCTGCGGCAGATTTTTAATCGCTCCAGCACTTCTGATCGACCAACCAACAAAGAATTCTTCAAATGTATTTACGAATATATTTGTTTTCAACTTCATAGGACAGATACAATGACTTGTACTCCTGTGTTTATATGTCCATCATCGCACTCAAAATGTCAGGTGCTGGAAGCCATGTTTTCACAGCTGTTGCAAACTCCTGAGCTCGCAACAGCAATACAGGGAGACTGAAATTTTCAGTCTCCCTGCTCTTTTTATAATCTCTTACAGTTCTACATCCTTCAGATACGGATTCTCTGCCTCATAGAATTTTTCTGCCTCTACTGCCTGTGCGATCTCACGATCCAGCGGCATCTTGCCAAGTACCGGCACACCCAGTCCTGCTGCGATCTCATCAATATGGCTTTCACCAAAGATCTGAATCTCTTTGCCACAGTCCGGACATTTCACATAACTGTAATTCTCAACAATACCCAGTACCGGGATATTCATCTGTTTTGCCATGCTGTAGGCTTTCTTTACGATCATCTGTACCAGATCCTGCGGAGAAGTAACGATTACAACTCCATCCACCGGCAAAGACTGGAAAACAGTCAATGGCACATCACCTGTTCCAGGCGGCATATCCACGAATAAATAATCCAGATCTCCCCACATAACATCGGTCCAGAACTGTTTTACAACGCCTGCAATGACCGGTCCTCTCCAAATCACCGGAGCTTCCTCATCTTCCAGAAGCAGGTTGACAGACATGATCTTTGTTCCATCTGCTGCCTCGCACGGCAGGATGCCCTGTTCTGTTCCCATTGCCTTTTTATGAAGACCGTACATCTTCGGAATGGATGGACCTGTGATATCCGCATCCATAATTCCAACATTGTATCCCTGCTGACGCATTCTTCTTGCAAGGGATGCTGTAACCAGAGATTTACCAACACCGCCTTTTCCACTGACAACGCCAATCACTTTCTTAATATTTGAATACATGTTCATCGGTTCATGCATATCAACCTTCTTGCTGCTACATGTGCCTGCACTTGCACAACTTGAACAGGCTGATTCAGAACATCCTGATACATTCTGTTCTTCTGACATATCTATATACCTTCTCTCTTTCTTCGTTCTTAAGGAAAATCATATTGCATCACCATATTTCCATCCCGCAGGATAAAAACTGTACCCGGCCATATTCTACTGAAAATGGCAGGTACAATATACGAATAGATTTTTCCCACTGCTGCTCATTATAACATATCTTTTTCTTAAATGATAGGTTGTTTTACATAAAATGCACATTTTGTATACTAATAAAATCCAAAGTATTGTTGAATTTGCCATTTTAAATTTTCTATACTATACTGTATTTATAAAACATTGCCACTGTTCACAGCACAGTTGCAGACAGCAACGTATCTCATGTTACTGTTCACAGGTAACCTGCAAACAGTAACGCATCTCACTATTTAGATAGAATCGTCTGCGACGATCGGCGAGATGCATTCAGGCCAAAACGTGCATCCTCAAAGCTAATCAGCAAAGTGATTAGCTTTGGTCTGAACAGTAACTATCTCATTATTTGGAATCACCTAGATGAGATACATGATTCATTTTTCACAGGAGGTATCATCTATATGAACAAACGTCCCGACCTTGTACTCGTTCCCACAGAACAGCTTCAGCCCATCGATACCGTCAACGGATTTCAGGTTCGCCCCGGATTTTTCCGGAATTTCGGTGCTACAGCTATCCCCGGCGGTGTAAACTTCACGATCCAGTCTCACGGAGCCACCTCCTGCGAACTGCTCTTATTCCACCGGAAAGCAGAAGAACCTTATGCTGTCATTCCATTTCCGAAGAATTATAAGATCGGTTTCTGCTATTCTATGATCGTTTTTGGACTGGATATTGAAGAATTTGAATATGCCTATCGTCTGGATGGTCCTTATGATGAAAAAAAGGGACTCCGCTTCGATAAGTCCAAAATCCTGCTGGATCCTTATGCACGTGCCGTTACCGGGCAGAGCCAGTGGGGACACAAAAACGATATGCTCCACGGTTATCGCGCCCGTGTTGTCCATTCCAACTTCGACTGGGGGCAGGCACACCAGGCACAGATCCCGATGGAAGATCTGATCATCTACGAGCTTCACGTCAGAGGATTTACCATGGATGACAGTTCTAATGTAGCACATCCGGGAACCTTTGAAGGGCTGCGCGAAAAGATCCCTTATTTGAAAGACCTCGGAATCAACGCAGTCGAACTGATGCCGATCTTTGAATTTGACGAAATGCGGGATGCCCGTCTGATCGATGAGAATCAGCTCATTGATTTCTGGGGATATAATCCTGTCTCCTTCTTTGCGCCGAACACCAGCTACAGTGCCTCCACAGAATATAACCGGGAAGGGTTAGAGCTGAAAACACTGATCCGTGAACTGCATGACAATAATATAGAAGTGATCCTGGATGTTGTGTTTAATCACACTGCAGAAGGAAATGAATTCGGCCCCTGTTTTTCTTTCAAGGGATTTGACAACAACATTTATTATATGCTGACTCCGGATGGTAAATATTATAACTTCAGCGGCTGTGGCAACACTCTGAACTGCAATCATCCGGTTGTTCAGGATATGATCCTCGACTGTCTCCGCTACTGGGTCATTGAATATCGTGTTGATGGTTTCCGTTTTGATCTGGCTTCCATTCTGGGACGAAATGAAGACGGAATGCCGCTGAACCAGCCTCCGCTGCTGCGCTCTCTTGCTTTTGACTCCATCCTTGGGAATGTCAAACTGATCGCAGAAGCATGGGATGCAGGCGGACTGTATCAGGTCGGCTCTTTCCCATCCTGGAAGCGCTGGGCAGAATGGAACGGACGCTACCGTGATGATATGCGTAAATTTCTAAAAGGCGATGATTTCATGACTTCTGTTGCCGCCCGCCGTATGACCGGTTCTACCGATCTTTACGATCCTGTCTACCGCGGTGGCAATGCATCCGTCAACTTTCTGACCTGCCATGACGGTTTCACACTCTACGATCTGTACAGCTACAACCAGAAACATAACGAAGCCAACGGATGGAGCAATGCAGACGGTGCAGATGATAACAACAGCTGGAACTGTGGCGTGGAGGGAGAGACAGAGGATCCTTCCATTCTGGCTCTGAGAAAACGTATGATGAAGAACGCCTGTGCCGTTCTGATGTGCAGCCGCGGAACACCGATGTTCCTCTCCGGAGATGAATTTGCGGACACCCGCTATGGAAATAATAATCCTTACTGTCAGGATAACCTTCTCTCCTGGCTGGACTGGTCGCTGCTTGAAAAAAATCAGGATCTTTATGAATTTTTCCGATATATGATTGCATTTCGTAAAGCACATCCTGCCATTCGGAAAGATCTAGAACCAAGTTACATCGGATTTCCATCTGCAAGCATCCATGGATGTACTCCGTGGGAACCACAGGCACCGGAAAGTGATCATACCGTCTGTATCCTCTTTGCCGGTTACGATGAATCCACACAAAAAGAAGACCTTGTCTACATCGCTGTCAACACATTCTGGTATCCGGTTCACATTACACTGCCAGATTTGCCAAAAAATTATCAATGGAAGGTTGCCGTAAACACAGGGGATCCCGCCCATCAGTTCTTCTCTGAAAAAGCGATGCCAACTGTTGAAAATCCAATACTTCTCGGAGAGCGCTCCGTGATTGTGTTCGTTGGAACAAACTTATAATTTAACTCTATAAATCACGCGAAATCTAAAAAATTTTTAGGTTTTGTGTGATTTTATTAACAATCGCTTTTGTATTGACTTATTTTTGTGTATATTATACAATATATTTAATGAGCAGAACGAACTTACAGAAAATAAATCTAAATTTTTTTTAGATTTCCGATTTATTTACTGTTCAGAATTTTGCATGAAAAAGGAGAGAAAAAAATGAGTAGACTTGAAATTACCGCTCCAGACAAAGCACAGTTAGTCGTAGAAGAACTGTATAAAACTCTGGAACGAAGAATGGAATCCAGTCCTCCGGGATTATGTCCTGTTGACATGACTCGTGCATTTATCGAGATGTGTCAGACACAATCCTGTGGAAAATGTACTCCATGCCGTGTCGGACTGTGGCAGCTCAAGAACCTGCTGACAGATGTTATGAACGGAACCGCTACACTGGAGACTCTGGATCTGATCGAATCTTTATCAGAATCCATCCGCGAAGGATCCGACTGTCCGATTGGTTATGAAGCCGGTGCCATGGTACATAGAAGCCTGATCGAATGCCGGGAAGATTATGAAGAACATGTCCACCAGGGACGCTGTACCTGCCAGTACACACAGCCGGTACCTTGTGTTGCCTTATGCCCTGCACATGTGGATATTCCAGGATATATCGCCCTTACAGGTGCAGGCCGTTATGCAGATGCGATTCGCCTGATCCGTAAGGATAACCCATTCCCGACAACCTGTGGTTTCATCTGTGAGCACCCATGTGAGGCTCGCTGCCGCAGAAACATCGTAGACGATGCAGTCAACATCCGTGGTCTGAAGCGTATGGCTGCTGATTTTGCCGGAAAGGTTCCGCCACCGGAATGTGCACCTTCTACCGGAAAACGTGTTGCCATTGTAGGTGGAGGTCCAGGAGGATTGAGCGCTGCCTACTATCTGCAGCTGATGGGACACCAGACAACAGTCTTTGAGATGCTTCCAAAACTTGGCGGTATGCTCCGTTATGGTATCCCGAACTATCGTCTGCCTAAAGACCGTTTGGATGACGATATTGAGGCAATCCTCGAGACCGGAGTAAAAGTTGAATTCGGAAAACGCATCGGTAAAGATATGACCATTCAGAGCCTGCGTGAAGAATATGATGCTGTGCTGATCACCATCGGTGCAAGTACAGATAAGAAACTCGGAATCGAAGGAGAACAGGCCGAGGGAGTTATTTCTGCCGTTTCCTTCCTTCGTGATGTAGGAAAGAACCAAAATCCGAATCTGACCGGACAGGAAGTTGCTGTCATCGGCGGAGGTAATGTATCTATGGATGCTGTCCGTACTGCCAGACGTCTCGGTGCGAAAAAAGTAAGTATTGTTTACCGCCGTCGTACTGCAGATATGACTGCTCTCCCGGCAGAGATCGAAGGAGCTATTGCAGAGGGAATCGAAGTACTCACACTGAAAGCTCCATCCAAGATCGTAACAGATGAGAACAACCATGTGACCGGAATCTATGTGACTCCTCAGATGATCAGCAAGATCAAAAATGGTCGTGCCAGTGTCTGTCCGACCGGCGAAGATGACATTCTGATTCCTTGTCAGACACTCATTGTAGCCATCGGTCAGGATATCGAATACCAGCATTTTGAAGAGGCAGGTGTTCCGGTTCAGCGCGGTAAGATCATGACAGAGAAATACGGTGGATTTGATAATATCCCTGGTGTCTTCGCTGGTGGAGACTGTGCTTCCGGACCTGCATCCGTAATCAAAGCCATCACTGCTGCCAAAGTAGTTGCTGCCAATATCGATGAATATCTCGGATATCACCATATCATCAGTTGTGATGTGAAAATTCCAGATCCTCAGTTAAGCGACCGCGAACCTTGCGGCAGAGTGGAACTAACAGAACGTGAAGCATGCCAGCGTGTCTGTGATTTTGAAGGTGTAGAAAACTGTATGACAGAAGCCGAAGCAAAACAGGAGGCCAACCGTTGTCTCCGCTGCGATCACTTCGGTTATGGTAGTTTCAAAGGAGGTAGAAAAGAAAAATGGTAAATATTACAATCGATAATCAGAAAATCTCCGTTCCTGCAGGAACTACTATTATGGAGGCAGCCGCAAAGATCGGAACTCCGATTCCTAAACTATGTTATCTGAAAGGGATCAATGAAATCGCAGCCTGTCGTGTCTGTGTTGTTGAGCTTGAAGGCAAAGACCGCCTTGTCACCTCCTGTAACAACGTTGTTACAGAAGGCATGGTTGTATACACAAACAGTCCGAAAGTGCGTGTTGCCAGAAGACAGACCGTACAGCTCATCCTCTCCCAGCACGACTGTAAATGTGCAACCTGTGTCAGAAGTGGAAACTGTACTCTTCAGAAAGTGGCAAATGATCTGAACCTGATCGATCTTCCATTTAAAGAGCGTTTTGAGAATCTCCCGTGGGATAAGACCTTCCCACTGATCCGTGATTCACGCAAATGTATCAAATGTATGCGCTGTATCCAGATCTGTGACAAAATACAGGGACTTAATATCTGGGATGTCACAAGTACCGGTTCCAGAACCACCATCAATGTCACAGGAAATAAGAAGATCAACGAAGTTTCCTGTTCTCTCTGTGGTCAGTGTATCACACACTGTCCGGTCGGTGCTCTGCGCGAACGCGATGACACTGAGAAAGTATGGGATGCAATCGCTGATAAGAAGAAAGTGGTCGTTGCACAGGTCGCTCCTGCTGTCCGTGCGGCATGGGGTGAAGCACTGGGACTTTCCCGTGAAGAAGCAACTGTTGGCAAGATCATGGATGCCCTGAAAAAACTCGGCGTTGATTATGTATTTGACACCTCCTTCTCTGCCGATCTTACGATCATGGAAGAAGGAAATGAGTTCCTGCAGCGCTTCTCCAAAGGAGAACTGAGCCTTCGCCCAATGTTCACATCCTGCTGTCCGGGCTGGATACGTTTTATCAAATCACAGTATCCGCATCTGGTGTCTCAGCTTTCTACAGCCAAGTCACCTCAGCAGATGTTCGGTGCCATTATGAAGACTTACTTCGCACAGTCCATCGGTGTAGCGCCTGAAGACATTTATACAGTCTCCATCATGCCTTGTGTTGCCAAGAAAGGCGAGAGCAATATGGAGCTGTTCTATGGAGAATATGCCGGAAAAGATATCGACACAGTTCTTACAACAAGAGAACTGACCAGAATGATCCGCTCCGCACACATTGATCCTTCTACACTCAAAGACCGTGAATGCGATCCACTGATGAAAGAATGGTCCGGTGCTGGTGTTATCTTCGGTGCAACCGGAGGTGTTATGGAGGCCGCTCTTCGTTCTGCTCACTATCTTGTAACAGGACGCAATCCGGATCCGGATGCATTTAAAATCGTCCGCAGCCCATCTTTCGAGACAGGTGTGGTCGAAGCAGAGATTCAGATTGGAGATGCAACTATCCGTGCCGCAGTTGTCAGCGGTCTTGGTAATACAAGAAAGCTGATCGAGGCAATTGAGCATGGCGAAGTACACTACGACTTTGTAGAAGTAATGGCCTGTCCTGGAGGATGCGTAGGAGGCGGCGGACAGCCGATCCACGACGGCGAAGAGCTCGCACATACACGTGGTGAAAACCTCTACTTCCTGGATAAGAACGCCAAAATCCGTTTCTCGCACGAGAACCAGGATGTACTGAAACTGTACAACGATTTCCTTGAGAAACCACTGTCACACAAATCACATATGTTGCTCCATACAGACCATAACAGATGGTCTATGAAGCCAGATGAAGATTAATATTTATTGTTTGCAGGATCCCTGCATATAAAACAAATGATTGTTTTCCTGAAAAAAGAACAGGTTACTGTTCACAGGCAACCTGCAAACAGTAACGCATCTCGCCCATCGTCTGCGACGATGGGCGAGATGTATTCAGGCCAAAATGTGCATCCTCAAAGCTAATCAGCAAAGTGATTAGCTTTGGTCTAAACAGTAACAAGAACAGTACCATATGAAAATTTCGTGTGGTATCTGTTCTTTTTTCTCTTTCTTATAATATAGTAAATAATAGAGTGTATTGGCGTTTGCGGCGTTGGTTGCTAATATATAAAAAATCCATGAATTCAAAATGAACCCATGGATTTTTCTATTTAATCTTATTAAGTTATCACATGTATAATCTGAAAGAACGCCTAAAATATGTCTAGTACATCGTTTCTGCAAGTATATATCAGTCTATATGATAGATCTACTCTCTTCCATCCCAGCAATAAGTACAGAGCCTGCACTTATCAATTCCGACGGATTCCAGCATATCATCCAGACGGTTAAACCGCAGAGAAGTAAAGTTCAGCTCTTTTCGGATTTCTTCTACCATCTGTTCATATTTTTCAGATTCCGGATCTGCATATTGCTGTAATACTTCATCTGTTACATTTCCATTCTCCAGACGATCAATCACACGGCGTGTAATCAGATCCATCTCGGAAGAGGATCTTGAAAAGTTCAGATATTTACAGCCATATAACAGCGGCGGGCAGGCCGGACGGATATGTACTTCCTTCGCACCGCTCTCATATAAGAACTCTGTTGTCTCGCGAAGCTGTGTTCCTCTTACGATCGAATCATCGATCAGAAGCAGACTCTTGTCGCGTACCAGCTCTTCTACTGCGATCAGTTTCATCTTTGCGATCAGATTACGCTTGCTCTGCATGGTCGGCATAAAAGAACGCGGCCAGGTCGGTGTATATTTTATAAATGGTCTTGAGAACGGAACTCCTGACTCATTCGCATAACCAATTGCATGAGCTGTTCCAGAATCTGGAACTCCTGCAACAATATCCGGCTTCACGTTATCACGTTTTGCCATCATCTTTCCACAGTTATAGCGCATCTGTTCTACACTCATTCCCTCGTAGGCACTGGATGGATATCCATAATAAACCCAGAGGAACGTACAGATCTTCATCTCTTTGTTCGGATTGACCAGTGTAATACAATTCTTGTCCGTTATCACCGCGATCTCTCCCGGTCCTAATTCTTTATAATCCGAATATCCAAGATTTTTGTAGGCAAAATTTTCAAATGTCACGCAGTAAGCGTCCTCTCTTCTGCCCACAACCACCGGTGTACGGCCATACTTGTCTCTGGCAGCATAAATTCCCGCCTGATTCATCAGAAGCAGTGAAACAGATCCATCGATTGTATCAAGCGCATACTTGATTCCTTCGATCAGATTCTCCTTCTGATTGATCAATGCTGCGATCAGCTCTGTCGCATTGATATCACCGCCGCTCATCTCAAGGAAATGAGAATGTCCGTTATGAAATAACATCTCCGTAAGCTCTTTCATATTGTTGATCTTGCTTACAGTCGTCAGCGCATACGTGCCATGATGAGATCTCACGATCAGCGGCTGCGGCTCAAAATCGGAAATACATCCGATTCCCATATTACCCTCCATCTCCTGTACATCTTTATCAAACTTTGTACGGAACGGGGCATTCTCGATATTATGGATGGAACGGTTAAATCCGTTTTTCCCATAAACAGCCATCCCACCTCGTCTTGTTCCGAGATGGGAGTGGTAATCAATACCAAAAAATAAATCAAATACACAGTCTTGTTTTGAAGCTACTCCAAAAAATCCGCCCATTATTCTTTATCCTCAAAAGCTTCTTTCATCTTATCCATGAAGCCTTTCTTCTTTGATTTCTTCTCGCTCTTCTCTGCTACATCATCGTTCTGATGCAGTGTGTTACCTGTCAGTTCATCGAATTTTCTAAGTGCTTCTTTTGCTTCGGCGCTCAGTTTTTCCGGTGTCTGGATCACAAGTGTTACATAGTGATCTCCTCTTACCTGAGAATTTCTCAGAGACGGAACACCTTTTCCTTTCAGACGAACCTTTGTATCTGTCTTTGTTCCTGGTTTTACTGTATAAAGCACATCTCCGTCTACGGTCGGGATCTTGACATCTCCACCGAGCGCAGCCTGTGCAAATGAAATTGCTACTGTTGAGAAAATGTGTACGTCCTGTCTCTGGAAAATCGGATGTCTGGATACATTTACCTCGACAAGCAGATCTCCTCTCGGTCCACCGTTCACGCCCGGCTCACCTTTCTCACGGATACGCACGCTCTGTCCGTTATCAATACCGGCAGGAATTGTAACCTTGATCTTCTTCTTGCTGGCTGTATATCCTGTTCCGGAACATTTCGGGCATTTCTCTTTGATGATCTTTCCTGAGCCACCACAGTTTGGACAGGTCTGCACGTTCTGAACTGTGCCAAAGAAGGACTGGGATGTGTAAACCACCTGTCCCTTACCGCCACATTTCGGGCAAGTCTCCGGGGAAGTGCCCGGTTTTGCACCTGTACCATGACAGTCTTCACATGGATCCTTTAAAATCAGGTCAAGTTCCTTCTCACATCCGAACACTGCTTCCTCAAATGTAATACGGATGCTCTTTCTGATATTGGCCCCTTTCATCGGACCGTTGTTTGCGCCGCCTCTTCTGGAACCGCCAAACATATCTCCGAAGATATCTCCGAAAATATCGCTGAAATCAGCTCCGTTAAAATTAAATCCGCCGCCGAATCCACCTGCTCCGCCGCCGGCACCGCCATCAAATGCAGCGTGGCCGAACTGATCGTACTGACGACGTTTGTCAGCGTCACTCAGAACGGCATAGGCTTCGGAAGCCTCTTTGAATTTTATTTCTGCTTCTTTATCCCCTGGATTCATATCTGGATGGTACTTCTTCGCAAGCTGACGGTATGCTTTCTTGATTGTAGCATCATCTGCATCTTTGCTTACGCCGAGCACCTCATAATAATCTCTCTTTGCCTCTGCCATAACACAAATACTAACCTTTCTGTATCTCTTTCTTAACCTCAAGAAATTCTACGAAGCTACAAAGCTCCGTAGAATTTCTCTTCATGCTTCATTTATCTGATGCCCTGCTGTCTGTTTTTCTTCCGTCTTACCGGCATCTTACCTTTATTTTAGACTTCTTTGTAGTCTCCGTCTACAACATCATCACCCTGGAAACCATCCGGAGCCGGACCAGCTTCTGGTGTAGGACCAGCCTGTGCACCTGCACCTGCTGCAGCACCTGCCTGCTCATACATCTTTGTGAACAGTTTCTGTGCGCTCTCCATCAGTTTTTCCTTAGCAGCTTTGATCTCTGCCACCTGATCTTCTGTTGTATTCTCAGGAGTAGACTTAGCAAGGATATCTTTCAGTGCCTGAACGTCAGCTTCTACAGCTGCTTTCTCTGTAGCATCGACTTTGTCGCCAACCTCTTTGATTGCCTTCTCTGTCTGGAATACCATAGCGTCTGCTTCGTTTCTTGTATCAATTGCTTCTTTACGTTTCTTATCCTGAGCCTCGAATTCAGCTGCTTCTTTTACAGCTTTATCGATATCGTCATCAGACATATTAGAACCGGCTGTGATTGTAATATGCTGCTCTTTACCTGTTCCAAGATCCTTAGCAGATACATTTACGATACCATTTGCATCGATATCGAATGTAACTTCGATCTGCGGGATTCCACGTGGAGCCGGCGGGATTCCATCAAGTCTGAACTGTCCGAGGGACTTGTTGTCTCTTGCGAACTGTCTCTCACCCTGTACAACGTTGATGTCTACAGCTGTCTGGTTATCTGCTGCTGTTGAGAAGATCTGGCTCTTCTTTGTCGGGATTGTTGTATTTCTCTCGATCAGTCTTGTAGCTACACCACCCATTGTCTCGATAGACAGTGACAGTGGAGTTACATCAAGAAGAAGGATGTCTCCTGCGCCTGCATCTCCTGCAAGTTTACCACCCTGTACGGAAGCACCAAGTGCTACACACTCGTCTGGGTTAAGGGATTTGCTAGGCTCTTTGCCTGTCAGTCTCTTAACTTCTTCCTGAACAGCCGGGATACGTGTTGATCCACCAACGAGAAGTACCTGTCCAAGCTCAGAAGCTGTGATTCCTGCATCAGAAAGTGCACGTCTTACCGGTTCCTGAGTCTTTTCTACGAGGTCTCTTGTCAGCTCGTCAAATTTAGCTCTTGTAAGGTTCATATCGAAATGCTTCGGTCCCTCAGCTGTTGCTGTGATGAACGGAAGGTTGATGTTTGTTGTTGTTGCGCTTGAAAGCTCTTTCTTAGCTTTCTCTGCAGCTTCTCTTAATCTCTGAAGAGCCATCTTATCTGTAGAAAGATCTACGCCTTCTTTTGCCTTGAAGTCTGCAAGCATGTAATCTGTGATCTTCTGGTCGAAGTCATCTCCACCAAGTCTGTTGTTACCAGCTGTAGAAAGAACTTCGATGACTCCGTCACCGATCTCGATTACGGATACGTCAAATGTACCACCACCAAGGTCATAAACCATGATCTTCTGCTCTTTCTCGTTGTCAAGACCATAAGCAAGAGCTGCTGCTGTAGGCTCGTTGATGATACGTTTTACATCAAGACCTGCGATCTTACCGGCATCTTTTGTAGCCTGACGCTGAGCATCATTGAAGTAAGCCGGAACTGTGATAACAGCTTCTGTTACTTTCTCACCAAGGTATCCTTCTGCATCTGCTTTCAGTTTCTGAAGGATCATTGCTGAAATCTCCTGTGGAGAATATTTCTTGTCGTCAATATCTACTTTATAATCTGTACCCATCTCTCTTTTGATGGAAGAGATTGTTCTTGCTGCGTTTGTAACTGCCTGACGTTTTGCAGGCTCTCCTACCAGACGCTCTCCTGTCTTTGTAAATGCTACAACAGACGGTGTTGTTCTTGCGCCTTCTGTATTTGCGATAACTGTTGGCTGTCCACCTTCCATAACGGCTACACAGCTGTTTGTTGTACCAAGGTCAATACCAATAATTTT
>NZ_CAKRDI010000011.1 GCF_934309415.1 uncultured Mediterraneibacter sp. | reverse complement strand
AAAGTAAAAGATCTGGCGGTCGCTGCAGGAAATGAAGATTTAATCAATGAGACTTACGATTCTATGCAGAAAGATTTGTTTGCTCAGATTCATGGTCTGGAAATGCAGATTAAGAAATTGAATGAAACTGCCATAGAGACACCGGATGTAAAAGATAAACTGAAAAATGCTCTTGAGGTAGTAGATAAAATCATTGCAGGAGGAAGCCTTGACCGAAGAGATATTGAACTTTTGATTGAAAAAATCGTAGTGGACGAAGGCGGGATGCCGGAAATCACATTAAAATATGGCTTATCCAATCTGATCAGTTACAGTCCTGCCGATGAAATGAACCATAGAGAAAATACCATTATTGCGATTATAATGAAACTGATTGCAGAGGATAAACGTGGGATTTCTTCTGCCAAATATCTGTCAGAGCATATTACTGATTTAGGATTCAAGAAAACAAAGCAGAGTATACTTCCATATATTGAGCTGATGAAAAGTCTTGGGATTCTGGAAAACACAGATAATCCGCTGAAGCCATACAATATTATAAAATCAAAAGAAGAAATCATGCAGCTTGCCAAAGGCTATCTGCCGGATATATCAGCCAAAATCACCGCGAAACAACTATCAGATGATTATTTACATAGTAGTAATGATGACAGGTGGCATGCCGGAAATGGTATTTGAATATATTCTGAAGCAAAATGGAATTGATCCGTCAACAGATCTGACCATTAATCAGGGCATAGATTTTGGTTCTACTGCTGCCGCCTTCGCAGAAGGAAACGGAGACTTCACGGTTGAATTTGAGCCAGGAGCAACCTCTCTTGAGACAGAAGGGAAAGGCTATGTTGTCGCTTCTCTCGGTACAGACAGCGGTTATGTGCCATACACCGCCTACAGCGCCAAACAGAGCTTCATAAATCAGCATCCTGATATCATCCAGGGATTTACCAATGCTCTGCAAAAAGGAATGGATTACGTGCAGTCACACACGCCGGAAGAAATCGCCAAAGCGATTGAACCTCAGTTCCCGGAGACAGACTTATCTACAATCACTACGATCGTAACACGTTACTATGAACAGGATACGTGGAAAACCAATCTAGTCTTTGAAAAAGACAGCTTTGAACTCCTGCAGGATATTCTCGAAAGTGCCGGTGAGCTGGATACACGTGCTCCATATGAGAAATTAGTAACAACTGAATTTGCGGAAAATGCAATAAAGTAAAATTTAGATTAGTGAACAGTAACGGAAAGAACACTTTCCTAATATATAAAACAAATAGATGACATCTTATCCTTTATCATCTATAATATTCCTAAAACAACAATCCGCTCGTCTATTCTTGATTCAACTAGAGTGTGTCTGAAAAATGCTTTCTGTAAGATGTATGCCACAATTTGTGGGAGATTTTGCCTGAATAAGGGCGGCGTAGCGGGCTACGTCAACCGAATGAAGGTAAAATATACCGCAAAGTGGGGCGTACAGATTGCAGGAATGATTTTTAAGACACACTCTAGAGTGTGTCTTATTCACTTTCAGTATAATGACGCTGAATGATACAGTAGACCAGATCAATAGACGAACGAGATTCTGTATACGCTTACATTCTCATAAAATAATTGATGCAAAACGCAAACTATACAATTCAATTCTCAGGAGGATTTTCACAAATGATCGATAAACAACTGATTCCCTACGGTGGTCTGAAAAAAGAGCCTTTCTCCGGTGCACATCACGGCATGCGCTACTTCTTTCAGGGAGATGACGGAAAAGCAAGTACTACTTTCACTGTATTTATCTACCCGGAGCCATGGTGTTTCGAGGCCACACCGGATGAAGAAAAAGAACAGGCAAATTTTCCATTGTCTGATGAAGGAATGGACCAGGCCATTGCCTGGCTGTGGGAACGATTTGAGACAGAAAAATCAAAATGGCTGAAAGCTGAAAAAGATGCCATGCACATTGTAAACAGTGCTGATATTTCTTAACTGTTCAATTGTCTATTTCGCCTTACCAAATAGACCGTATCAGGGCAGGTCAGAGGAATCCGCTTCTATAAATCGTGCATCCTGCTTTAGCTGAAATATATTATAAAAACTCAGTTCATTTATTTTTAAGATTCTTTCATTTTTCTTTAAACTCTTGCCACAGGTACTTCACAATTGCCTGATATGATAATTACATCAACAAAAAAGAAGACAATGGCTGTACATACAGTGTTATCGGTCAGTTCCGTATCACTCAGTGTACTGAATGATATAGAGGATACACATTATATCCCGTAACCAATTATAAGATATGTACAGCCATTGGACTTCGTCTAATCTCTATTCGATTTTCATTTTGATTCCCTTCAAAAATCTTCCAATAATTAATCTCGTTTTATCTTTGAATTTCACTTAAAGAATAAAACATTCTCAACTTTTGAATTTGATTTCTCCGGTTAGATTGATCTCTTCTGTCTTATTTACTCTTCTTCGGCTCTTTTCCATTTGTTCCGAACAGTTTCTTCATATGTACATTCATAATGTAATAATACATACCAATCAGAAGGCCACCTGCAAGGATCCATGCTGCCGGGCTTGCAAGACATACTCCTGTATAACTTTTCTGCTGTGCAGCGATCATGGCTACTACACCTCTTCCGATCAGTTCAGCCACACCTGCCATCATCGGAAGCAGACCATATCCCAGTCCCTGGATTCCATTTCTGTAAATATTTACAACAGCAAGTGGAATAAAGAAGATTCCGATGCATTTCAGATAGATGTCTACAGAACTCATAATTAATTCAACATCTTCCGATACGAACAGATACGTCATGTATTTTCCTACTGTCATGATAAATGTAGCTGCCACAAAAGAATATACAACGCCGATGATCGTACAGGACTTGAATCCCTGGCGGATACGGGATACATTTCCGGCTCCCATATTCTGAGCCCCGTAAGTTGCCATCGTCGTTCCCATCGCAACATATGCCTGTGTCACAACCTGCTCGATCTTACCTGCTGCCGTAAATGCTGCTACAAGTGTAGAGCCAAGAATATTCAGTGCGGACTGTACCATCATCGTTCCGATCGCTGTGATCGAATACTGCAATGCCATCGGCAGTCCGATCCGAAGCTGAATTCCATAGATCGTGCCACCCACATGCAGATCGTCTCGTGTCAGATGCAGTACCGGAATCTTCGCTATAATATAGAACAGACAGAGTACTCCGGATGTTCCCTGGGCAATGACCGTTGCAACTGCTGCTCCCGGTGCTCCCATCTTGAATCCTACGATCAACACCAGATCCAGCACAATATTCAACAACGCACTTAAGATCAGAAAATATAGCGGTGTCTTACTGTTTCCAAGCGCACGCAATACACTGGACAACAGATTATAAAGCATCTGCGCCAGAATTCCCCCACTGACGATCATAATATAAGAATACGCATCTGAAAATATATCTGACGGTGTATTCATCAGAATCAGAAGCGGTTTCATAAAGATCATGAACAATGCCGTCAGGATTGCGCCTATAATAAAAGAAAGAATTCCCGCCCCCGCAACGGTTTTTCTCATTCCCGTCATATCTCCTGCTCCGAATTTCTGTGCCGTCAGCACCGTAAATCCTGCAGTCATTCCAACAACAAATCCATAGATCAGAAACATGATCGTACCAGTACTTCCAACGGCTGCCAGTGCTTTATTTCCAACAAACTTTCCTACAATTACAGCATCTGCCATATTGTAGAACTGCTGAAATACATTTCCGATAAAGATCGGCATTGTGAAGCTTAAAATGATCTTCATCGGATTTCCAACTGTCATATCATTCTGAGCTGTTTTCATTCTCTTTTACCCCTTTCTTCTTTCTGATGAATCAACACTTTTTTCTCAAACGATTGTGTATTATACACCACAAAAGATACGATGTAAACTCTTTTTCGCTAATTAATTTTCTTAATTTTCCAATGCTTTTTTACAGCATTATGAGCGGCTTTTCTCCTCATTAACCCACGAACCAGTTTATATAAAAACTATATCAGAGCGTGTTCAAAAATACCTGCACGCACGCATCCTATAGCCTATTGATTTGTTTTTTCACGCAGAAACAGAATCTTCTTTTCATCCAACTGAAGATAATCCGGCATTCCTTTTTCGATCAGTTTCTGTCTGTTTTCTTTCTGCACAAACCAGCAGATCGGCTCTACCTTTTTTTCATTCTCCTGAGTCTTCTCAGGATACAGATAGTAGTTTTCTTCAAACGGAAGCTCGGCATGGCTTTCCAGGTTAAACTGAAGCATGTTTTCTCCCCGTTCTCCCCAGACAGGAATGAAATCATGTGCTCTGTATCCAAGTGCTGTTATACCTTCCGGTATCTCCATCTCCTGTGTATGTAATGTAATTCCCCAGTCTGTCAGTCTCAATGTATGTGCGTTTTCTCTCACTGTATCAGAGAAGTTCTTACATCCGGTCAGTTTTGCTGCTTCTTTATACTGTGGATTGCGGAAGATCTCTTTTGTCTCACCTGCCACGACAATCTGTCCTTTATCAAAGATCAGAAGTTCCTCACTGAACCGGTAAACCTCATCTCTGTTATGAGATACCATGATAACCGTTCCCTGATAATCTTCCAGCATCTGGATCAGCTCCTGCTGCAGACGATCTTTCAGATACATATCCAACGCTGAAAAAGGCTCATCCAGCAGAATTACATCCGGCTCATACGCCATGATTCTTGCCAATGCCACTCTCTGCTGCTGTCCTCCGGACAACTGTGCAGGCAGACGCTTCTCCAGACCCTGAAGCTGGAATTTCTCTACCATCTCTTTTACACGCGCAGCAATTTCTTGCTTGTTTTTCCCTTTTAATCCCGCTGCAATATTTTTTTCCACATTCATAGTCGGAAAAAGTGCATAATTCTGGAAAAGATAACCTACTTTTCTCTGCTGTGGTTTCAGGTTCACTTTCTCACTGCGGTCAAATAACTTTCTTCCTTCGATCGAAATGCTTCCTTCATCCGGTGTGACAATTCCCGCAATGCTCTTTAAGGTCATACTTTTTCCACAGCCGGAAGCTCCCAGAATTCCAATTCGTTTGGAATTGCTCTTAAAATCAATATTTAACTGAAATGTATTTAACTGTTTCTTTATCTTTACTTCAATCGCCATCTTTTACCACCTGCTGATATTCTTCATCTTTCTTCCGTACACTACATTCATAAGCATAATAATCAGGAATGCAATTGCCATTACGATTGCTACCCACACACCTGCTGTCAGGTAGTCTCCATCCTGGATTACCATGGCGATCTTCTGGGAGATTGTTCCTGTTTTTCCCGGAATATTTCCCGCCAGCATGGAAGTCGCACCGTACTCCCCCAATGCACGGGCAAAGGTCAGGATTGTTCCTGATGCGATTCCCGGTCCTGCAGTCGGAATTACAATTTTCCAGAAAATAGCTGTATCTGACATTCCAAGTGTTCTTCCTGCATAGATCAGATTCACGTCGATCTGCTCCATGGCAGCTCTTGCATTTCTGTACATCAGCGGGAATGCGATTACAGTAGCTGCTATAATACATCCAAGCCAGGTCTGTACTACTTTAATTCCAAATTCATTAAAAAGGAATTCTCCAAACGGTCTTCTCTTACTGAAGATCAGCAGAAGAAAGAAACCTGCAACAGTCGGCGGCAATACCATTGGGAGGGTAAGGATTCCATCGATCACAGCTTTCTTTCCGGGTGATGCTTTCACAACTTTTCTCGCTGCAAAGATCCCGAGGAAAAAGGAAAATACCGTTGCAACAATTCCTGTTTTTAAAGAAATGATCAGCGGACTCCAGTCCAGATCTTTCAATATTTCCAAAACATCCTGCATATACTTTCACTCCTTTTCATAAAAAACGGACAGAAACTCAAGTCCTGTCCGTCTTTTCGTAACTTTATTATTGTCTCAGTCTTTTTTACAGATTACTCAACATTTGTGTCGAAGTAGTAAGCATCGAATACTGATTTTGCATCATCAGAAAGGATGAATTTCAGGAAATCATCTGCAGCTGCATTCTGAGCATCATCTGCTTCGTCGTTTACTACACGGGCGATTGGGTAAATAACGTTTCCTGTCAGATCATATCTTACTGTCTGAAGAATGTCAAGCTGATCTTCGTATCCGTATGTATCTGAGTAATATGTTGTTCCAACTTCACAGGAACCTTCTACTACTGCTGAAAGTACTTTACTTACATTATCCTGCTCACTGATTTCTACTCCGCCAAGTGCATCAGATACTTCTTCCGTTGTGATTGTGGACGGATCGTCTACTTTATCAAGAACTCCTATATTCATAAGAGCTGTTCTTGTGTATTTACCAACAGGAACGCTTCCACCTGCAAGTGCGATGCTTTCTGCATCCTGCAGATTATCAAGGCCTGTAACTTTTGTGCCGCTGTCTTTTCTTGTTACAACTACAACCTGATTGTTTACTACATTTGCTCTTGTTCCGTCAACAACAAGTCCGTCTTCCTCAAGCTGATCCATCTGTTTTTGAGCTGCTGAGAAGAAGATATCACACTCATATCCTTCTTCGATCTGTGTAAGAAGTGTACCTGAGCTGTCTGCATTGTATGTAATCTTTACATTTGGATGCTCTTCATTATATTTCTCTGCCAGCTCTGTCATAACTGTGTTCAGACTTGCTGCGATAAATACCTGGATCTCTGTCTCTTCTTCATCGTTTCCTGCATCTGCAGTTGTCTCTTCTTTCTGTGTGTCGTCAGCTTTTGTATCTTCACTCTTGCTGCTTCCACATCCTGCCATGGAAAATACCATAACTGCTGCCATCATTGCTGCTAAAATTCTTTTTTTCATTTCATAATCCTCCCGTTTCATCTTCTGTGATGTTCCTGATGACGATTGCTCATACTCATAAACAATACCAACTGGTTCACATCAGAATTACTAGAGTGTGTCTGAAAAATGCTTTCTGCAAGATATATGTCACAATTTGTGGGAGATTTTGTTTGAATGAGGGCAGCGTAGCGGGCTACGTCAACCGAATGAAGACAAAATATACCGCAAAGTGGAGCATGTAGATTGCAGGGATGATTTTTAAGACACGCTCTAGCTTAGTATACCCGATTGCTTTATAAAAAACAATCGCTTTTTAAATAAAAACCTGTTTTTTTATTATGAACAATTATCACTGTTCATAACCTGCCGTGATAAATACGCAACTACACCTCAATACGTTACAGATAGTTACATCTTTTTCAGACACTTTCTAAAACAGGTTTTATTTAATCAATATTTACCTGAAAACTTCACGGAACTTTTCTTCCGCATACTCCGCAACTGCTCGTTCCAACTGCTCATACTTTTTCAATAACTCATTTCCCCGAGAGCTCACTCTTGCTGTTCCACCGTTCTTTCCACCCGGGCAGCGCTCTACTACCGTATAGCCAAGCTCTTTCTCTGCCTGATGGATCAGACTCCATCCTTTGCTGTACGAAATACCTGTCCGCAGACATGCTTCCCTCACCGAACCAAGGGAATCGATCTGGCGGATCAGTGTCACGATCCCCGGGCCAAAAAACGGCAAATCCTTTTCCAGCTGAACTTTTACTTTTGGATGGATTGTTCTGTGCTGTTCCTTGTGTTCATAAATTCTCTCGAATTCTTCCTTCTTTGCTGTGTAGACTGCGACTCCTGCATCTTCTACAGTTAAAAGATTCACCGGAATTTTCTGAACACGAAACGCTTCTTTCAAACCACCCTCACCCTGATAGGACGCAAGCTGATCTGTCAGCCTGCTGTCAATCAGAATCGGATGACCTTTTCTCCCCTCCCATACGGGAATAATAATCCCTGGTTCCTCTTCTATCGGCTGGTCTGTCATTTTCAGAAGGGTTTCTTCCTGAAACAATGACACACCTGCCGGACAGAAAAAGATACGTTCACATCTCTCTTTTAAATAGGTAAGTCCTCTGACCGCTGAAGTGATCATTTCTTCCGTCTGATAATCCGGACTTCTCAGAAAGATCACCCCAAGACGGGCCAGATACTTCTCAGTCTCTTCAGCCTGATATCCTGTAATCACTACCACATCATCCACACCGGCTCTTTTAAAGCTGGTGATCATTCGTCTGAGCATATCCAGTCCACTGATCTGCCCCATCTGTTCATAACTGTAATAACCGCCGGATATTCCCGCTGCGGCAATGACCGCACCTGTTCGCATAACAACCTCTCCTGTCTGTAAATATATACATATATAGTTACTGTTCATTCCCATGTCAATCACTCCGCTGATTGGCATGGAGGATGCACGTATTGTCTTGAATGTATCTCGCCCATCGCCAAAGGCGATTCTAAATGGCGAGATACGTTACTGTTTACAGCTATGCTGTGAACAGTAACCATATATAAACACTACCATCTAAACATATTAACCTGATATCAATTATTGCGTTATTTTATTATATGATAATGTTATCGTTACTGTTCACAGGTAACCTGCAAACAGTAACATGTTATCCTATACTTTATATATTACGTTACAGAAAAACTGAATGCAATCTTTTTATTCTTCAATTATCTGATCAGATAAGCATAATCCTTGCAAACTGTCTCCATCAGCTTCTGAAGTCCTTCCGGAATTCTTGTCTCTTCGCCGAGTGTCCAGTCATACATCTCACCAAGGAAACGTACTTTGCAGTGAACTGCCTCTTTGTCAAGAACTGTGAATCCCTGGTTCTTGCTGTCAGCCATATCGTTCTCATCCATGAATAATGTGAATTTATCCAGGTACGGAGCACTGCTGTATGGGCAGAAGCTCTTACAGTTTCCACACTCATTACACATATAATCTACGTGGATTACCTGATGTTTGTCAAATCCTGGAACACGGATTGAGATATTTGCTCTGTTCGGGCAAACCTCTACACAGTTCTCACAAACTGCTGCACAGTTCAGACAACGTGTTGTCTCTTTTGTTCCTTCCAGTTCATCTACGATATTACCAGTCTTTTCGTAGATTGCTGTTTCGTCTGCTTTTGCATCGTAATCTTTTACAAGTTTCTCTCCGATAATTGCTTCAGCAGCTTTCAGACCATCACGGATTCCTTCCACTACTGTAGCCGGTCCACCAAGTCCATCACCAACAACGTAAACATTTTCCACATTTGTCTCGCATGTATCTGCATTTACAAGAGCACGTCCTCTTTCATTTACGTTGATTCCGTTTACTTCATAGAATGCAGTCGGTACTCTTTCTCCTACTGCTGCGATCACTGTATCTGCAGGGATCTCTTTTACTTCCTCTGTTTCAATAACGCTTCTTCTTCCAGATGCATCGATGTCACCTAATTCCATTACTTTACAGATCAGTTTTCCGTTCTCAAGTTTTACAGGTGAGAGCAGTTCCATGAATTCTACACCGTCATCTACTGCCATTACCAGTTCTTCTTCATCTGCAGGCATATAGCGTTTTGTTCTTCTGTATACAAGGTATGCATGCTCAACGCCTGTTGTACGTTTTGCAGCACGTGCTGTATCCATTGCTGTATTACCACCACCGATAACAACAACATTTTTACCGATATTGAGTTTTCCGTCATTTGCTTTGAAATCTGCAAGGAATTCAAGTGCATTGACAGCTTCACCCTGCTCCAGTCTCAGTCTTCCCGGCTCGGAAGCTCCTACAGCCAGAACTACTTTTGTATATCCTTCTGCTTTGAGTGCATTTACATCTTTTACTTCTGTGTTCAGATGAACTTCTACACCCATCTTCTCAAGAAGTGCTGCATCTTTGTCGATAGATGTTCCCGGAATTCTGAACTCTGGGATCACGTGACGAACAACTCCGCCAAGAGCATCGTTTCTCTCGAATACTGTAACAGCCATACCAGCTCTTCTCAGGAAGTAAGCTGCTGCCATACCAGCCGGTCCACCACCGATTACTGCTGCTTTTCCTTCTTTTACGATTGCAGGAGTCTCAAGTTTGCCCATAAGAGCTTCGTATCCGTTCTCAGCTGCGATCAGTTTCATACCACGGATATGTACCGGCTCTTCATAGAAGTTACGTGTACATTTACCCATACATGCATGTGCACAGATTGTACCTGTGATGAATGGAAGTGGGTTCTTCTCTGTGATTACTTTCATTGCTTCTTCATACTTGCCTTCTTCAACAAGCTGCAGGTATGTTGTGATATCCTGATGGATCGGGCATCCTTCTTTACATGGAGCCATGAAGCAGTCAAGCAGCGGCACTTCTTTATTGATTTTTCTAGATGGAAGCGGTTTTACAGCCTTTACGTGATATGGGCTTACTTTAGCTTCTTCTACTAATTTCGCAGTTTTCTCCGGATCTACTTTCTCAAATACAGCGTTTTCTTTCTCAAGAAGCGGTGCAATCTGAGCCATTCTGTCATATCCGCCTGGTTTCAGGATTGTTGTAGCAACTGTTACAGGCCAGATTCCTGCATCAATGATTCCCTCGATATTATGGAAGTCAGCACCACCTGAGTAAGAAATTCTCAGTTTTCCGTCGAAATCTCTTGCAAGCATGTTAGCTACAGAGATTGACAGCGGATACAGAGATTTTCCGGACATATACATCTCTTCACTTGGAAGCTCGTTCTGTTTTACATCTACCGGGAATGTATTTGTGATCTTCACACCAAACTCAAGGTTTCTCTCCTGACAGACAGCCATCAGACGCTGCAGCATCGGAACTGCATCTGTATACTGAAGATCGTCTTTAAAGTGGAAGTCACCAAATGCGATATAATCATATCCCATGTCATCCATTGTCTTTCTTGCATACTCATATCCAAGAAGTGTCGGGTTACATTTGATAAATGTGTTAAATCCTTTTTCTGTGATCAGGTGCATTGCAATTCTCTCGATCTCCTGCGGAGGGCATCCGTGAAGAGTAGAGATTGTAGCAGAATTACAGATATCTCCTGAGATATTCTCGATGTCTTCTTTTGTAACTTTCTCGAACAGATCAATGTGCTCTAACAGATATTCTTTACAATATTTGA
Organism: uncultured Mediterraneibacter sp.; assembly: GCF_934309415.1. GTDB lineage: Bacteria > Bacillota > Clostridia > Lachnospirales > Lachnospiraceae > Mediterraneibacter. The sequence goes on along the minus strand of NZ_CAKRDI010000011.1, from coordinate 92,547 downwards.
AGATTTCTGAATCCTGTGCATGCTGCATTACGTTCAGGAAGTTATCTACTTTCTCTGATTTGATACCTGCAAGGTCATATCCAACACTGATGTTGAACTGGAATCCGTCCATGTCTCCAAGACCAAACTCTTTTGCGATTACCTTGTTCAGGAACCATGCTTTAATATATTCTTCCATTGCCTGTGGAACAAAAAGCTCTGTAGACCACTCGCAGTTATAACACTCATCATCTGCTTTGATACATGGTCTGTTTACACATGCGGAAAGCTCATCTCCGTCCATAATCTGAACCGTCTTCAGCTCGAAGAATCTGCTTCCTGTATAATATGCTGCTACGATATTCTGTGTCAGCTGTGTATTCGGACCTGCCGCCGGTCCAACCGGAGTCTCAAGCTTGCGCCCGAAAATTGTTCTGTTATATTTGCTGTTTGCATGATATGGGTGGTGCTCACCGAACACTGTTCCACTGTTCTTATGCTCTGTCAGAATCCAGTTCAGAAGCTGGTCAAAAGCCATAGGTCTCATAATTTCGCTCATTTCACATACCTCATTTTCTTTCTTCTATTATGACGGAATCTGCCTGAAAAATGTCTCTGCGATCTGAAGATTCAACAGAACCTGCTTTTCAGACAAACCCTAGATAGCCGGACATACAATACTGTCTGTCCGGCCAATCCATCCTCAGTAATTCATTTTGCTGCTTCCCACATACCTCTCGTGCGGGCTTCAGCTCTTCCCGTCCTTACGGACAAGACCTTTAGTTTTGTGCTGGTTTATCCTTTGGAAGTACCAGATTCAGGATAACCGCAAAAATTGTTGCCAGTACAACCGGCGATGATGCAAATGTGTTGTTAATAATAGACTGGAAGTTCTCTAATCCCATTGTCATTCCAAGTCCGTTGTAGATGCTCTGTGTCATCTGGTTCAGACATCCGCTGCTTAAGGATACACCCATTCCGATTGCAATAGACATACCTGCAACAGTTGTGTTTCTTGCTGACATTCCTTCACTGACAAGAAGTTTGATACCTGTCATTGCGATGGAAGCGAATACAGAAGCTACTGCTCCACCAAGTACACACTGTGGGATTGTACGAAGTAATGCAGAGAACTTCGGAATCAGACCTGCAACAAGTAAGATACCTGCTGAAGTCGTAAATACTTTTCTGGATACTACTTTTGTAGATCCTACAATACCAACATTCTGGCTGAATGTTGCTGTCGGAGGGCATCCAAAGAATGCACTCACGATGTTGCTGATACCATAACCAATGATACCACCATTTAACTCCTTATCTGTAGGGAGTCTGTCCATACCACCTGTTGTTGTTGCCGAGAAGTCTCCCATTGCCTGAATGGAGTTAACCAGGAACAACAATGCCAGCGGAATAATTGCCGAAATGTCAAAGCTCATACCGAATGCCATCGGTTTTGGAAGCTGGAACCATCCTGCGTTGCTTAATGCTGAGAAATCAACCATTCCAAAGCAAAGTGCAATCACGTAACCACAAAGCAGACCAATCAGGATTGATGCAAGCTTGAATAATCCTTTTCCATAGTGGTTTAATCCGATTACAATTGCCAGTGTAATGAATGAGATCAGCCAGTTCTGCCAGGAACCGTATACCAGTGCAGCTGTTTTCCCCTGCTGTTCTACAACCAGCTCATATGTATTTGCTGAGTTACCTGCCATGTAGTTGATCGCTGTTTTATACAGTGAAAGACCAATTGCAAAGATTACAGTACCAATAACGAGTGGCGGGAATACCTTACGGATCTGTTTAATAAACAGTCCGACCAGAATTGCTACAATACCACCGATGACCATTGCACCGAGGATTGTATCAACTCCCTGTGCCTGCGCTGCAATTGCTGTCATCGTCGGCACATATGCGAAACTTACTCCAATAATAACCGGAAGTCCTGATCCGATGTGGATCTTATTTCCGTACAACTGTAACAGCGTGGATAAAGCGGCAAATACAAGTGACATCTGGATAAATAATCCTGTATCTACACTTCCTCCCGCATTATTCGCTGCGTTCGCAACAAGAATTGCAGGTGTTACGCATCCTACTACGGCTGCCAGAACATGCTGGATCGCCAGAGGTGCAACCTGACCTGCGGACGGATTACCGTCCCATTTAAAAAGTTCGCTATTTCCTTTAGGGGTTGCTGCTTTTGTTTCTTTCATTATTTTATTGTCCTTTCCCAATACTATTTGCAGAATTCTCTTTTCTGCACAAGCGTATCTTTCTGATTTGACAATTTATAGCTGACCTGCGTACCCGGCCAGCCATTGCTTGACAATTAGCGGCTGTTGATACGGTTAGCCAGTTCTGCAGCAGCCTGACGGCAGTCTGCCATAACTTTTGCTTCATCAATTCCAGTCAGAACTCTGTCTTTCATTAAAACTTTACCGTTTGCTACGGTTGTAACAACGTCATGTCCTGAAACACCGAATACCAGGTGGCTGTTAATGTTGCTTTCGTTCATAGGTGTCAGCGGATTGTAATTTACAACGATCACATCTCCTGCTGCTCCCTCTTTTAATACACCAAGTTTCTGATCGAAATAACGCTCTGCAATCTTCGCATTGTTTTCGAAGAGCATCTGCGGAACTTCGCCCCATGCAGCGTTTGCATCGCAAAGATGATGTTTGTGAAGAACATTCGCTACTTTGTAGGATTCCATCATATCATGAGTATATCCGTCTGTTCCAAGTCCTGTCAAGATTCCTCTGTGTACCAGTTCCATGGTCGGAGGGCATCCGCAGGCATTACCCATGTTGGATTCCGGATTATGCACTACCATAGTACCAGTCTCTTTGATCAGATCCATTTCATGAGGATTGATGTAGATACAGTGTCCGAGAAGTGTCTTCTCTCCGAGAATATTGCAGTCCATCAGACGATCTACGATTCTCTTACCATAATGTTTCAGGCAGTGGTGAAGATCTTCAATACCCTCTGCAACGTGGATGTGATATCCAACTTCATCCGGTTTGTTTGCTGCTGCAAATTCCATTGTCTCATCTGAGATTGTAAACTGTGCATGCATACCCATCATTCCGGCGATCATTCCCGAATCATCTTTTAATGCGTGGCGAATGAACTCTGCATTCTCCAGAACTGATTCTCTTGCTTTGTCTTTACCATCACGATCTGAAATCTCATAGCACAGACAGGAACGTACACCTGTTTCTTTGGCTGCTTTCTCGATCTCGAAAAGAGATCCTGTGATTGCTCCAAAACTTGCATGGTGATCGAATATCGTTGTAACACCATTCTTAATACAATCAATATAAGTAGCCATAGCACTCAGATATGTATCATGTAATGTAAGGTTTCTGTCGATTGTCCACCATAATCCATCGAGGATATCAAGGAAGCCATTCGGATTATATCCGTTAATAGCAAGTCCTCTTGCAAATGAACTATAGATATGTTCATGTGCATTGATGAAGGCCGGCATGATCAGACCGCCTTTTGCATCAATGTACTCCGCATCTGGACAGGCCGCGCGGAGTTCTTCTGTTTTTCCGACTTTAACAATTGTCTTTCCGTCAATTGCTACTGCGCCATTTTCCATATATGGTGCAGCCGGATCTCTTGTGATCACTCTTCCGTTTCCAAGAATCAACATAGTTTCCGTCTCCTTTATAAAATTATACATTTTGACGACAATAGGTACATCTACCAAAGCTTGGCATCTGTGCATATTGCACATCTCAATTGCTCTATGCTAATAGAATACCATCAATAACATCCAAATGCAATACAAAATCAAAAAAAGTTTTTTTGTACCTAAAAAATTTTTAGGAAAGGTATTGACTCTTGGAAAATTTATGCTATGATGGTTTTAGAACCACTGTTACGGTTTTGTTATTGCAGAGTGAATCACAGAGATTCAGAAATGTAGAGTGCGTTCTATTATAATAAGGAAGGTGGGTATGTAATGGCACAGACACTTAGTTTTTTAAAACAGCTTGCACACGGCCTTGCAGTCCAGTTCGGTGAATCCTGCGAGATCGTCATCCACGACCTGTCCAAGAAAGATATCGACCATTCGATTGTCTATATCGAAAACGGCCAGGTTACAAACAGACATATTGGTGACGGACCATCCGGGATTGTTCTTGAAACATTGAATTCCGATCCGACCAAGATTCAGGACAAACTCGCTTACCTTACGAAAACCGAAGATGGAAGGATCTTAAAATCAAGTACCTTCTATATAAGGGATGACAATGGAGCAATCTCTTACATTTTCGCACTGAACTATGATATCACATCTCTCATAGCTGCGCACACCGCAGTTCAGTCGTTGATTACGACGCGTGATGAAAACGGGAATGAGATGAGCATAACGGGGGATGCACCACAGACGATCACTCACAACGTTACTGAACTTTTGGATCTTCTGATCGAACAGGCAGTTAAAAAAGTTGGGAAGCCGGTTGCACTTATGACAAAAGATGACAAAGTAGCAATTGTGCGGTATCTGAGTGATGCAGGAGCGTTCCTGATTACCAAATCAGGTGACAAGATTTCCTCATTTTTAGGTATTTCAAAGTTCACACTCTACAGTTACATGGACAAAGGTTAACGGGTTCGGTACAGATCGAACTGCTGAAAATCAAAAGGAGGTTTCTAGAAAATGGAATCAATCAAATGGGTAGTAAATGAGCTGCCAAAAACAGACGATGCCAATCTGAAAGTTATGGGATTGGATGAAATCGGCAAAGCTCGTGCATTTCACGAGAGTTTCCCACAGTACAGCGTAACACCGCTTGCTAAGCTGGACAACATGGCATCATACCTTGGACTTGGGGAAGTATATGTAAAGGATGAGTCATATCGTTTTGGCCTGAATGCGTTCAAAGTGCTGGGCGGATCTTTTGCAATGGCACGTTACATCGCAAAACAGACAGGAAAAGACGTATCCGAACTTCCATATAATGTACTTACATCCGAAGAATTAAAGAAAGAATTCGGACAGGCAACATTCTTCACAGCTACAGATGGTAACCACGGACGTGGAGTTGCATGGGCAGCTAACAAACTTGGACAGAAATCCGTAGTTCTTATGCCAAAGGGATCTACACAGACAAGACTGAACAACATTCTTGCTGAGAATGCTGAGGCTACAATCGAAGAATACAACTATGATGAATGTGTACGTATGGCAAACGCTATGGCTGAGAAGACAGAGAACGGTGTCATGGTACAGGATACAGCATGGGACGGATATGAAGAGATTCCTTCATGGATCATGCAGGGATATGGAACAATGGCTATGGAAGCTGATGACCAGCTTCACGAGAACGGATGCGAGCGTCCGACTCACGTATTTATCCAGGCTGGTGTTGGTTCACTTGCCGGAGCTGTTCAGGGATACTTCGCTAACCGTTATCCGGAGAATCCTCCGAAAGTTGTTGTTGTTGAGGCTGAGCCGGCTGCCTGTCTTTACAAGGGAGCATGTGCTAAAGATGGTAACATCCGCATCGTAGACGGAGACATGGTAACAATCATGGCTGGTCTTGCTTGTGGAGAGCCAAACACAATTTCATGGGATATCCTGAAAAACCACGTTGATACATTCATCGCAACACCTGACTGGGTAGCTGCAAAAGGTATGCGTATGCTCGCTGCTCCTATTAAAGGAGACACACCGGTTACATCTGGTGAATCAGGAGCTGCTCCGTTCGGAACACTTGCATGCATCATGACAATGGATGAATACAAACCATTAAGAGAGCATCTTGGTCTGGATGAGAATTCTAAAGTACTTCTCTTCTCTACAGAGGGAGATACTGATCCGGGAAGATATAAATCCATCGTATGGGACGGAAACGAGAAATAATTTAAAAAAGGTTACTATATTAACGAAATTACATATAAAAGGAGATTAAAGAAATGGATCTTAACAAAATCAAAGACGCTGCACAGGGTTATGAGAAAGAGATGACAGCATTCTTACGTGCAATCGTAAAAAATCCAGGAGAAAGCTGCGATGAGAGAGCTCACGTTGAAACAATCGCTGCTGAGATGAAGAAAGTTGGATTTGATGAAGTTAACATCGACCCACAGGGAAATGTTATGGGATTCATGGGAACTGGCGACAAGATCATCGCTTTTGATGCACATATCGATACAGTAGGTATTGGTAACATCGAAAACTGGAAATTCGATCCATATGATGGATACGAGAACGAAACAGAAATCGGTGGACGTGGAGTATCTGACCAGTGTGGTGGTATCGTATCCGCAGTATACGGTGCTAAAATCATGAAAGAGCAGAACCTCATTCCAGAAGGATACAAAGTAATGGTTGTTGGTACAGTTCAGGAAGAAGACTGTGATGGACTTTGCTGGCAGTACATCATCAACGAAGACAAGATTCGTCCGGAATTTGTAGTTTCTACAGAGCCTACAGACGGTGGTATCTACCGTGGACAGCGTGGACGTATGGAAATCCGTATCGATGTTAAAGGTGTTTCCTGCCACGGTTCCGCTCCAGAGCGTGGAGACAACGCAATCTACAAGATGGCTGACATTCTTCAGGATGTTCGTGCTCTTAACGAGAACGATGACGCTGACGAGACAGAGATCAAAGGTCTTGTTAAAATGCTTAACCCGAAATTCAACCCAGACTACGAAGAGGCTCGTTTCCTTGGACGTGGAACAGTTACAACATCTCAGATCTTCTACACATCACCAAGCCGTTGTGCAGTAGCAGATTCCTGTGCTGTATCTCTTGACCGTCGTATGACATTCGGAGAGACATGGGAGAGCTGCTTAGATGAGATCCGTAACCTGCCAAGTGTTAAGAAATACGGTGATGACGTTGTTGTTTCTATGTACAACTATGATCGTCCGTCCTACACAGGATGTGTATACGAGATCGAGTGCTACTTCCCAACATGGGCTATTCCGAAAGATCACAAAGTAACTAAGGCTCTTGAGAAAGCTTACACAGGACTTTACGGAGATCAGAGAATCGGTGCTGCTGACACACTTGAGATGCGTCAGGCTCGCCCACTGACAGATAAGTGGACATTCTCCACAAACGGTGTTTCTATCATGGGTAGAAACGGAATCCCATGTATCGGATTCGGACCTGGAGCAGAGGCTCAGGCTCATGCACCAAACGAGATGACATGGAAACAGGATCTCGTAACATGTGCTGCAGTATACGCTGCACTTCCACTGTCTTACGCTGAGTAATTCAGTAATTGCTAACGCATTTGCGTGTGATCACGCAACGATTTCATTGAACCTATGGCGTTCTGACCGGGATATTTTCCGGTCGGAACTGCCTTGGCTAATAAACCTAAAAACAAATAATTCATTTTAATCAGGAGGATTTTAAAGATGGACGCAAAATTACAGGGATATATTGACAAACTGAACGCACTCAACTTCAAAGAGATGTACAATGGTGACTTCTTCCTTACATGGGAGAAAACAGACGACGAGATCGAGGCTGTATTTACAGTAGCTGACGCTCTTCGTTACATGAGAGAGAACAACATTTCCACAAAGGTATTCGAGAGCGGACTTGGAATTTCTCTGTTCCGTGACAATTCCACACGTACACGTTTCTCTTTCGCTTCTGCTTGTAACCTTCTTGGTCTTGAGGTTCAGGATCTTGACGAAGGAAAATCTCAGGTTGCTCACGGTGAGACAGTTCGTGAGACAGCTAACATGATCTCCTTCATGGCTGACGTTATCGGTATCCGTGATGATATGTACATCGGAAAAGGTAACAAATACATGCACGAAGTTGTTGACGCTGTAACACAGGGAAACAAAGATGGAATTCTTGAGCAGAAACCTACTCTTGTAAACCTGCAGTGCGACATTGACCACCCAACACAGGCTATGGCTGATATGCTTCACATCATCCATGAGTTCGGCGGAGTTGAGAACCTGAAAGGCAAAAAACTTGCTATGACATGGGCTTACTCACCATCTTATGGAAAACCACTTTCTGTTCCACAGGGAATCATCGGTCTGATGACACGTTTCGGAATGGACGTTGTACTTGCTCATCCAGAAGGATACGAAGTATTCGAGGATGTTGAGAAAGTTGCTGAAGAGAACGCTAAGAAATCTGGCGGATCCTTCACAAAGACAAACAACATGGCTGAGGCATTCAAAGATGCTGATATCGTATATCCAAAGAGCTGGGCTCCATTTGCAGCTATGGAAAAACGTACAGAGCTTTACGGAAACGGAGATACAGAAGGTATCAAAGCTCTTGAGAAAGAACTTCTTGCTCAGAACGCAGAGCACAAAGACTGGGCTTGTACAGAAGAGCTCATGGCTACAACAAAGAACGGAAAAGCTCTTTACATGCACTGCCTGCCAGCTGACATCTCTGGTGTAAGCTGTGAAGAAGGTGAAGTTGACGCTACAGTATTCGATCGTTACAGAGATCCACTTTACAAAGAAGCCAGCTTCAAACCATACATCATCGCTGCTATGATCTTCCTTGCTAAATTCGAGAATCCACAGGAAATCCTTAAGAAACTTGAAGAAAGAGGAATGTCCAGAATTTTCGATTAATTATTTGATTCATTAATTTGATCGTATAATATCAAAGTCATGCGTTTCATGTAGGTGAAATTGCATGACTTTGATAATCACAAAAACGGAGGATCCTATAATGGAAAAGAAAAAACGTATTGTCATCGCCCTTGGTGGAAACGCCCTCGGCAATACTCTTCCTGAGCAGATGGCTGCTGTTAAAATTACAGCACGCGCGATCGTAGACCTGATTCAGGAAGGCTGTGAGGTAGTCGTTGCTCATGGTAATGGCCCTCAGGTTGGTATGATCAACAATGCGATGATCGCATTAACACATGAAGACGAGAAACAGCCAAACACACCACTTTCTGTCTGTGTTGCTATGAGCCAGGCTTATATCGGATATGACCTTCAGAACGCTCTGAGAGAAGAGCTCTTAAACAGAGGCATTACTGATATCCCTGTTGCTACAATGATCACACAGGTTCGTGTAGATGCTGATGATCCGGCTTTCGAGACACCATCCAAACCAATCGGTAAATTCCTTACTAAGGAAGAAGCTGATGTAATGGCTGAGAAATATGATTATATCATGAAAGAAGATGCTGGACGCGGATATCGCCGTGTTGTAGCTTCTCCGAAGCCGCAGGAAATCGTAGAGATCGGAACAATCCGTACAATGGTTGATTCCGGAGACCTCGTAATTGCCTGTGGTGGTGGTGGAATCCCGGTTATGCGTCAGGGAAATCACCTCAAAGGTGCAAGTGCTGTTATCGATAAAGACTTTGCAAGTGCTCTTCTTGCAAAAGAACTTGATGCAGACTTCCTTATCATTCTGACTGCAGTAGAAAAAGTTGCTATCAACTTTGGTAAACCAGAAGAAAAATGGCTGGATGATATCACTGTTGATGAAGCAAAACAGTACATGGAAGAAGGACATTTTGCTCCTGGTTCCATGCTTCCTAAAGTTCAGGCAGCTGTAGACTTTGCTGAGTCCAAACCTGGAAGACAGGCTCTGATCACACTGCTTGAGAAAGCAAAAGATGGTATTCTTGGTAAAACAGGAACACAGATTCATCTGTAAATTGTAATTTGTTTACTTTTATATAAGCCCATAACGAAAAAATCCTAAAATAAATGAAAAAACATATCCTACTAGCCCGGGATATGTTTTTTCATTTATTATAATTTCATCTCATATTATCGCATAGATTCCTGTCTTTCCACTATATATTTCTCAGATTACATCTATTTTATGATGTCTGTTACTGTTCACAGCATAGCTGCAAACAGTAACGTATCTCGTCATTTAGAATCGCCTTTGGTGATAGACGAGATACATTCAGTCCAAACTGATGTCTTTCAGATCTTCTCGGTAATCTACGTCTCTTAATTCTTCCTGTTCTGTCTGGATGATCCTTACATTCTCTGCATATTTTGACATCAGACGGCTTCCGCCTTTATCTCCTGTGAGTGTCAGAAGTTCTTCAAAGTATTTTTTACTCCATAATACAGGATTTCCTGTCTTCTCTCCTTTTCCGGCACATACAATACTTCCACGATGCCAGGATGCTGTATTCAGGATCTTCTGCATTGTGGCGATGGAAAGTTCCGGCTGATCACATACACTGAACATCACTCCCTCCAGCTCCGGATTCTGCTGCATTGCGCGCCCCAATCCAAGATGAAGGGAAAGTGCAATTCCTTTCTCAGGTTCTTTATTACATACAGCCTGGATTCCCAATGCTTCTGCTTTCTCTGCAATCTCTTCTGATCCTGTCACAACATAACTTCTGAACCCTGAAAATGCCTGAAAACGTTCCAACGCGATCTCATACATTTTCTTTCCTCGTATCTCTTCCTGAAGTTTATTTCCTTCAAAACGACTGCTTTTTCCTGCTGCAAGCAAAACCAGTGCATACTTTCCTTTCTGTCTCTCATAACAAGTCACAGCTTCCAGCACGCCACCTCCGATTGCTCTTGCTTTATCAGAAATTGTAAAGCAATGGGAACGCTCCGCTCTTGCATCGATATCGCCAATTTTCAGCCCTGTCTGTACAGGAACATTGTCCTGAAGCATTCCTCTGATAATTCCTGTCATTTTGGCTTTTACAGGTTCTCCACCGGTAATTGCAACCGTCTGTCCAAGTTCTACATAATCTCCGATCTGGGCAAGCGGTTGAATCTCACCATCTGCTGTAGCTTTCAGAAGACGCTCGATCGTAAATCCTCCTACATTGCCCGGCACGCCGGTATTCGGGATTGCAGCTCCCTGCCAGATGATCTTTCCAAGTGTATGTCCACGCTTTGTCTCCACAACACAATTACAGTCCTCACCTGCTGAAAATCCAGGACCAACTCCAATTACAAATGGAGCATCTGAGATCTTCGTTCCCAGATTTCTTTTTGCAAGAATCGCATCTACGATCACATCCGGCTGATACCATTCCCTGCAGGATGCCTCCGGATCTACCAATACCGGAATTCCTCCCTCCGCCAGAACAGCTTCCGCTTCTTCCTGATTATCCACTCTGAATCCTTCCAGATTCTCTACTACTGCTTTTCCATCATACACTGCTCTTGACAGCGCAACGGTTCTTCTGACTGTAAGTGGTACAGCAATATCTGTCATAATAATCTGATGTCCGGCTCCATACAGTCTCGATGCAATTCCCGTTGCCAGATCCCCTGCACCTCTGATTAATATCTTCATTTTCTATTTCTTACTCCTATCACTCCGTGGGAAATACTGGTTATTGTCTTCTCCACAAATTCTTTTTCATACTTCCTAAACTATCATTTTTCTTTATATGAATTCAGCTTCCTAATTTTCTTTTTTAATCAACTTAGATATACGATGTAACCACAATTCTGTGAATCCCCTGATCTGAAAGCATTCTGCTGATTTCCAATGCCTGTTGTCTTCTCTCTTCGGTATCTGCTTTATTCAAAACAACAACGTATTTGGCATCTGCAGGGCATCCTTTCTTTCCGCCCTGCTCCGATGCTGCAAAGAATGCAATATCCTCCGTTGTCACTCTTTTCTGTCCGTCACATCCCAGCAATTCCTCCGCCAGCTCACAACGGCAACAGCATTCTTCCAGTGTTCTTCCAATAGAATCCATTCCATATATGGCAAGCACATGCGTTGTCTTAGGTAAGATCACTGGTTCATGCCCTGCAGGCACTTTCAGTGGCAGACGCTTTGCACCATCTGCTTCGATCAGTACCGGAATCTTTCTGGAAAGAATTTCCTTCCGGCACCATTCCGGCGGCTGACTCATCTTTCCGGCCCTCGCCGGGCTTCCGATCCATAACTGATCATAGGTACTGAGAAGTTCCTGCATCTGGATTCGGACATGCTCCTGCTCACTTTCATCTTCCACCATGCAGACCCATGGATGATTCTCCCTCATCATATGGGTAGTTGTCATAACAGCAACCGGAAACCGCTCCTGTACATATTCCTCAGCCAGCCGGTGAATCGTGGTTGTCTTTCCCCCTGCTCCGATCACAGATACAACCGGAAACGGCTCATTCAAAAGCAGGGCTGCTTCTCTGAGTGTCCCCGCCTCGCAAATTGTATCCATTTTCTGATCATAATATCCAATCCTGTGTTTCATTTCAAACACACTCCAACATTACTTCTACTACTCCACCACAGACCATTCCTTCATCTTCCGCTGCATCCGCTGTCATATCAACTCTGCACACCTGGAATTTCGGAGTTCCTGTTCTCATCATCAGAAGTGCTTTCTGCATTACATCGCTCTCAATGCATCCGCCTCCGATAGTATCAATTGCCGTTCCGTCTTCAAGGATCAGCATTTTGGTCCCAACCCCACGCGGTGCAGAACCTTTCCTGGATATGATGGTTGCCATCACTTTCTTTCGCATATCCTCTTCCTGAAGAATTGCATCTAACATTTCTTCTGAATAACCGCCACTCTTCACTCTGGCATGTTTGATCTGAATCATCTCTGCCATAATTGAGACAGCAATCTCTTCCGGTGTCTCGGCACCGATCTTTAGGCCGATTGGCGTATGTACGCTTTCCACCAGTTCCTGATCTGAACCTTCCTCGATCAATTGCTTCTTTACAATGGCTGTTCTTCGTCTGCTTCCCATCATTCCTATATAAGCATGTGGTTTCTTCAGGATTGCACGAAGGCAGTCTGTATCATATCTGTGGCCACGGGTGACAATGACAAACCAGGAATCACTATCTCCCTTGATCTTTACGAGACCTTCCTCAAATGGCTCACAGTATACCTGATCCGCTTTTGCAGCACGTGCATGATCCGCAAATTTCGGACGGTCTTCTACTACACTGACCTGATAACCTAACATTTTTCCCATTTTAATAATTGGAATCGACACATGTCCTGCTCCACAGATAATCAGTTTAGACGGGCGTCCCACGCGTTCACGGAATACTTTATTTCCACCCTCATCTGTTCCTGCTCCTGAGGAAAGTTCCTGGTTCTGTCCTGTTTTCAACAGACGCTTCTCTCCCTGTTTCTCACCTTCAAGAACCGTCTCTGTCCACAATTTCTCTTTTACATCTTCCAGTTCTTCAGCGAGTTCTGCAAAAAATTTCTTCATACCATTCTCTTTTCTTATTCTTTTTTCTCATTCTCAACTGTTATTTCTTTACCACTCTTCCCTCAATGATCCGGATACTCTGAATAACGAGTCTTTTCAATCAATAAGGAAGGATATATTCCAATGATTTTACTTTCCAAAACCACAGTTTGGATAAGTGCATACAGGACAGTTCAGGCATAATCCGCCTTCTCCCAGTACTGTAAAGTCCTGTTCACTCAGTCTTTCGCCGGCTGCAAGTCGCGGAAGTACCAGATCAAAGATGGTACGTTTTGCATACATAACACATCCCGGAAGACCTACGATCGGAATCTTTCCTTTATATGCCAGCATAAACATAGCTCCCGGAAGAACCGGCGCGCCATATGTGATCACTTCATCTGCCGCATTACGGATAGACAACGGTGTACGGTCATCTGGATCCACACTCATTCCACCTGTACAGACTACCATGTCAGCACCTTTTTGGATCCATTCTTCAATTGTTTCTGTAACCATCTTAGATTTATCATCACACAGAACATTCCCCATTGGTTCCATGCCTGCTTCCTCCAATTTTGCTTTTACAACCGGAGTAAACTTATCTGTGATTCTTCCATGATATACTTCACTTCCTGTTGTAACAATTCCAACTTTCATCGGATGGAACGGAAGGATCTGAAAGATCGGCTCTTCTCCACAGATCTCTCTGATCTGATTCATCTTCTCTTCTTCGATCACCAACGGAACCACTCTCATACCAACAATCTTGTCTCCCTTTTTCACCGGGAAATTTCCATGACGGGAGGCAAGCACGATCTGACCAAGACCATTCACTTTGTTCAGTTTTTCTTTATTGATCTTCAACAGTCCATCACATTCAGCAGTCAGCTCGATCTTTCCTTCTTTTGGCTCAGATGCTTTCATATGCTCTCCCTGACATACTTCCCGCAATACCTCCGCAGCATCATTCTCATGAAGCATTCCTTCCTGCTTCTCCCATACATACAGATGTTCTTTTCCAACAGAAAGTAATACCGGAATATCTTCTTCCCGGATCACATGTCCCTTGCGGAAAACCGCATCCTTTACCACCCCCGGAATAATCTGGGTGATGTCATGACAAAGTACGCTCCCCACTGCATCCTCTGTTTTGATTAGTTTCATTATTATCTCTCCTTTCATTTCATCTAGAATGTGTTTCTTTATTGTCTTAATTATTCAGTTAGTTACAATTCTGTAAAATACAACGTTGGGAGCAAAAAATAATTTGCCCCCAGTCATCGTATCTTATCTTCTCTATGTCAGCTGCTATATAATTTCAGAGTTTTCTCTGTTCAATTCTTCTCTGCTTTTCTTCCATTCTGTCTTTCTATTCTTCCACATTCTCCAGATCTTTCATCCAGACTGCCACACAGGCATCACTTGGCATTCTCCAGTCACCACGCGGTGATAATGCAACCGTTCCGACTTTCGGTCCATCCGGAAGACAGGATCTCTTGAACTGCTGTGAGAAAAATCTTCTGCAGAATGTAACAAGCCACTTTTTGATCGTCTCTTTCTCATAGAGTCCGTCAAATGTCTGGCATGCAATTCGATAGATCTTTGCCGGTTCATAACCAAAACGCAGGAAGAAATACAGATAGAAGTCATGCAGTTCATATGGTCCGACCAGATCTTCCGTCTTCTGGGCAATATCCCCATCTTTCGGTGGAAGAAGTTCCGGGCTTACCGGTGTATCCAGCACATCATAAAGTACTTCTTTCAGTTCCTGATCCTTTGTATCATCTGCAGCATATTTTACTAGATGTCTGACCAGCGTCTTCGGTACAGAAGCATTGACACCATACATTGACATATGATCTCCGTTATAGGTAGCCCATCCAAGTGCAAGCTCTGACATGTCTCCGGTTCCGATGACCATTCCCCATGTCTTATTAGCAAGATCCATCAATACCTGTGTACGCTCTCTTGCCTGACCGTTTTCATAAGTTACACTGTGGTCTTCCGGGTCATGTCCGATATCGCGGAAATGGATGTTTACCGCATCTGCGATCGGCACTTCAATCAGTGTTGCGCCAACCTTTCTGGACATCTCACAGGCATTCTGATATGTTCTGTCTGTTGTGCCGAAACATGGCATTGTCACTGCATAAATGTCTTTCTTATCACGTCCCAGCATATCGAATGCACGCGCTGTCACCAGCAGAGCCAGTGTAGAATCCAGTCCTCCGGAGATTCCCACCACTGCTGTTTTTGCATTTGTATGTGCCAGACGCTTCTTAAGTCCCATTGCCTGAATCGTCAGAATCTCCTCGCAACGCTCTGCACGGGTACGCTCATCTGTCGGAACAAACGGCTGCTTCGGAAATACACGGGTCAGTTCTGTCTCTGCTCCTTCTATTTCAAATGGAATACGGATTAGAGAACGTTCGTCCAGTGTCTGGAACGTTGTATTCTTTCTTCTCTCTCCACAGATTCTCTGCAGATCCAGCTCTGAACAGATCATTTCATTCTTATATCTGCTGCTTTCCTTCAGGATTGTTCCATTCTCCGCAATGATATTATGTCCGCCAAATACAAGATCTGTTGTAGATTCTCCCTCTCCTGCATTCGCATAGACATATCCCGCGATCAGACGTGCAGACTGTCCTGCAATCAGATCTCTTCTGTAACTGTCTTTTCCGATTGTCTCATCACTTGCAGAACAGTTGACAATCACAGTAGCACCTTCCAACGCTGCCTGAATACTCGGTGGAACCGGTGACCAGACATCTTCACAGATTTCTGCTGCAACAACCAGTTCTTCCATTGCTTCCGCCTGGAATAACAACTGTGGACCAAACGGGATCTGTTCTCCTGCAAATGATATATATCTTGCACGGTCCGGTCCCGGAGTGAACTGACGCATCTCATAGAATTCGCCGTAATTTGGAAGAAATGTCTTGGTTGTCAGCCCAAGAATCTTTCCGTGATTCAGTGCTGCCGCTACATTATAGAGCTTTCCGTCCACTACCAGCGGTGCTCCGACAAACACAAGCATATCTTTGTCTTTTGTGTAATCTGCGATCTGAAGCAATGCTTTTTTTGATTCTTTCAGAAGTACAATATGATCAAACAGATCACTGCAGGTATATCCTGTTACACAAAGTTCAGGAAAAACAAGAATCTTTACACCTTCCGCAGATGCTTCATCGATTGCACTGCATATATTCTCTGTATTATACGCCACATCTGCCACCCGGATATCCGGTGTCGCGGCTGCAACTTTTACAAATCCATGTCTCATGAATCTTACCATTCCTTTCCGATTATCTTGCTTTCTTTAACAACGCTTTCAATTCTTCTACTGAATATTTATATGCTGTATTACAGAAATGACATTTTACTTCGATCTCTTTTCCATCGTCGATCATTTCCTGAATATCTTTCTTTCCAATACTGATAATCGCCTTTTCGATTCTCTCCTTGGAACAGTTACAGGAGAACTTCGCCGGCATTGTATCTGTAATTTCAAGATCCAGACCTTCCAGAACCTGCTCCAACATCTGCTCCGGTGTATGTCCGTTATCCAACATGGAAGTTACAGACTGAATCTTCTTGATATTCTCCTCCAGTTTATTGAGTACTTCATCCTCGATAAACGGCATAACCTGTACAATGAATCCACCTGCACAGCGTACTGTATTATCTTTTTCCATCAGTACTCCAAGTCCTACGGAAGACGGTACCTGCTCAGAAGTTGCAAAATAATAGGTCAGGTCTTCTGCGATCTCTCCAGTCTGAAGAATTGTCTGTCCTGAATATGGTTCTTTCAGTCCCATATCTTTAATGATTGTCATAACACCCTGACCAAGTGCGCCGCCTACATCCAGTTTTCCATTCTTCGGCGGAAGCATTACGTCCGGGTTAAATACATATCCTTTTACATTTCCCTGACTGTCTGCAGTTACGGTCAGACCTTCAATCTCTCCGGAACATTTGATCTGGATTGTCAGCATATCTGTATCATTCTTCATCATACTTCCCATCATCACACCGCCGGTGAGAAGACGTCCCAGTGCTGCTGTCGCTACCGGACTTGTTCCATGATGCTGTCTTGCTTCCTCCACAAGATTCGTTGTCACTGCCGCAAATGCTCTGATCTGTGTGTTCGCCGCTGCTGCCCTTACAATGTAGTCATTCATAATTTTCTATTTCCTTTCCTGTCATTTATTCTTTCAGAAGCTGTTTGAAAATCTTTGTTACTGTTCACTCCCATGTCAATCACTCCGCTGATTGGCATGGAGGATGCACGTATTGTCTTGAATGTCTCTCTTTTTCTGCAAAATATATCCCCAAAAATGAACTGTACAGATTTTATGAATCATCTTCAAACATTCTTAATTTTTTAAGCATATTAAAGTTTTCGGTATTTTTTTGTTTCTATATTGCTTTTATCCTTGCATATTCACATTATTACTATTATCTGAATCTTTACTTACCAGCTTCTCTTGCTACGATATAGACACGTTCGCTCTCCTGATCTGGTGCTTTGTGACTGAATGCATCGTATGCTGCAACATATTCCAGTCCGGCCGCCTCGATCAGCTGCTTCATCTCTTCTACTGTATACCCACGCTGATAATGTGTCTCATGATATCTCCGATACAGCGCTCCGTCCTGTATCTCATCTTCCGCCCCCAACTCTTCTTCCTGTTCTGACTCTTCCTGAATAAACAGAGTCAGTTCATACTCATTGATCCGCTCTTCTTCATAATAATAGTTATCCCAGATAAAACTGCATTCTCCACGATCTTCTGCAATGACCGTATCCCCCATCACATCACGGTATTTATGCACCGTATTAAAATCAAATATGAAAACACCTTTCGGATCGAGATAATTATTTACCAGACGGAACACTTCCTGCAGTTCTTCCGGTTCTGTAATATAATTGACCGAATCACAGACACTGACAATTGCATTTACCGTTCCGTAAAGCTCAAACTCTCTCATATCCTGAAGCAGATACAAAATATCATACCCTGATTCAATTCTCTTTTCCATGGCAAGGTCCAGCATATCCTCAGAATTATCCACTCCGATCATATCATATCCATATTCTGCGAGGATCTCTGTCATCGCTCCCGTACCACATCCAAGATCCAGAAGCAGTCCATCCTTCACTCCATATTCTTTCAGAAGTCCATGAATATATTCTCCCCATTCTTTATAAGGAACGTTATCCATGAAAATATCATAGACCGATGCAAACCCTGTATATGCCTCCACTTTCTTTTCCTCCATTCTCCCGGATCATCTGTCTTCCTGCCCGGAACCATTCTGCCTGTTTCTGATAACAGCTTTTGCTGATCTGTTCAGAAAACTGCTCAAACTGCTCCAAACAGGTTACTGTTCACAGGTAATCTGTAAACAGTGACCTAAACAAAACATTCTCCGTTATAGTCTAACATATTTCTATAAGAAAAAAAACTAAATCCATCGAAATCTGTCCTCTTCTGATCCTGTTTTTGTCATTATTCCAATATTTTGCACATTTTCCTGTACAATTTTATCATTTTCTTCTTTCTTTTACTACTTTATCATGCTATAATAGGAAAGCTATGCCAACGAAAAAGTTACTGTTCACAGCATAGCTGCAAACAGTAACACGAAAAGCGGCTTTTTATTTTTCGGTAAATTATTCTGCAGATTTACCGAAGAGCTATAAGGAAGCTTCAGGATTTGGCAAGACAAAACAAAAGAAAGGAAACAGTTCAAAATGGACAACAACAAGAAAGAATTCAAGCCGTATATTCCGGCGGACAAAGTCGTTCCGGAATTCACAGTAACCGCTCTCTTGATTGGTATCCTTCTGTCGATCGTATTTGGGGCTGCGAACGCATATCTCGGACTTCTTGTAGGTATGACCGTATCCGCTTCCATTCCGGCGGCAGTTATTTCCATGGGAATCATTCGTGTGGTTCTCCGCAAGGATTCCATTCTTGAGAACAACATGGTACAGACCATCGGTTCTGCCGGAGAGTCTGTTGCAGCAGGAGCTATCTTCACACTTCCTGCATTATTCCTCTGGGCAGGAGAAGGAAAGATCGAATACCCAAGTATTCTCACAATCTTCCTGATTGCACTGTTCGGTGGTGTACTCGGAGTATGCTTCATGGTACCACTTCGTCAGGCACTGATCGTAGAAGAGCATGGTACTCTTCCGTTCCCGGAAGGTACAGCCTGCGCAGAAGTACTTCTCGCAGGAGAAGAAGGTGGAACCAAAGCCGGTACAGTATTTGCAGGACTGGGGATTGCAGCACTGTACAAGTTCCTCGCAGACGGAACACAGCTTTTCCCAAGTGAGATTGGATATGCATTCAAGAACTACAAAGGATCTCAGGTTGGTATGCAGGTTCTTCCTGCTCTTGCAGGTGTAGGATACATCTGTGGACCGAAGATCTCCAGTTACATGTTTGCCGGTGGTACACTCAGCTGGTTCGTACTGATGCCGCTGATCGCGCTATTCGGTGGAGATGCAACCATCTTCCCGGCATCCGTTACAGTCAATGAATTACTCACTATGCCAGATGGTGGTCCGTCCGCTCTGTGGAGTAACTACATCAAATACATCGGAGCAGGAGCTGTTGCAACTGGTGGTATCATCAGCCTGATCAAGAGTCTCCCTCTGATCATCAGAACATTCAGACAGGCAATGGCAAGCATGACAAAGAAAGCCGGAAAACATACAGAACTTCGTACAGAACAGGATCTTCCGATTCCGGTTCTGATCATTGTTGCACTTGTGATCGCAGTTCTGATCTGGCTGATCCCGACATTCCCGGTTAACCCGATTGGTGCAGTAATCATCGTAATCTTCGGATTCTTCTTTGCTACTGTATCTTCCCGTATGGTTGGTCTGATCGGATCTTCCAATAACCCGGTATCCGGTATGACAATTGCAACTCTGCTTTTTGCAACAGTCATCCTGAAAGTAACAGGAACAACTGGAATTACAGGTATGGTAGGTGCTATCTCTATCGGCGGTATCATCTGTATCGTTGCAGCAATCGCCGGAGATGCATCTCAGGACTTAAAGACAGGATTTATCGTAGGTGCTACACCTAAGAAACAGCAGATCGGTGAGATCATCGGTGTTGTAGCTTCTTCCGCAGCAATCGGATTCGTTCTCTACCTCCTGAACGAGGCATGGGGATACGGTACAGAAAAGATTCCTGCAGCTCAGGCTACTATGATGAAGATGCTTGTAGAAGGTATCATGAACGGAGAACTTCCATGGGCAATGATCCTGATCGGTGTATTTGTTGCCATCGTTGTTGAGATTCTTCAGATGCCTGTTATGCCATTCGCCGTTGGTATGTACCTTCCATTTTCATTGAGTGCAGGTATCATGGCCGGTGGAGTAGTCCGCATCCTGGTTGAGAAGAAAAAAGGAACAGAGAAAGAGAAAAAAGCCCGCACAGACCGTGGACTGCTCTTTACTTCCGGAATGATCGCAGGAGAAGGTATCGTAGGTATCCTTCTTGCAATCTTCGCAGTTGTTAAGATTGACTCCAAGATCATCCTGCCATTCCAGTTACCACAGATTGGCAGTCTGGTTCTCTACATCGCATTACTTGTACTTCTGTACTTCGTATGCATGAAGGCTGATAAGGAAAAATAATTCAATGAAGAAAAAAGACAGTAAAAATTATCTGGACTTTATACCGGTGAAAAATCCGGAAATTGAATATGAAACAGATGAGGACGGTATGATTACCGTCCTTATCGAATGGAAAGGATTTTACCACAAAATTGCACAACGTCTGTTCCACAGACCACGTGTCAGTGATATTAAGCTGGACAAACTTGGAAGTTTTGTATGGCAGGCGATCGACGATGAAAAAGACGTTCACCAGCTTTCCAAAGATCTGGATACCAGGTTCCCTGATATGGAAAAATCACTTTCCCGTCTGATCAAATATCTGGAAATATTACATGACAATCACCTGATTTACTGGAAAGGGGAAAAGCACAGATGATGGCTTCCATCGTAAAATATATCCCTTATGTCCTTCTCTTTGCTGTAGCGACTATGATCGTATATGGCTGGGGATTATGGCGCAACATGCGTCAGGGACAGGATCTTGCCAATATGCTCAGTTCCAAAGGCGTCTCTGCTGTGAGAAAAGCTCTGAAAAAGAACGGAGCCATGACTCGAAAAGATCTGGAACCATTCGTAAAAGATCTGACTGCAAAACAACCTTTTATGAGAGAACAGATCAATGTGACAGATCCAAAGAAATTTCTGGAATCCATTCTTCCTTATATGATTAAGCAGAAAATGATTACAGAAGAACGGATCAAAGGAAAAGTTGTGTATCAGATACGAAAAGACTGATCTGAAAACAGCGGGAAGAAATCACAGATTCATTTAGAATCCCGGCGATTTCTTCCCGCTGTTTTTTATATATTGGGAGATACGTTCCTGTTTACAGGTTATCTGTGAACAGGAACCTTTATGCCAGTCTCTTCAGAATATCTTTCAGGAATTCATAGAATCTCTCAAAAGAATCTAACGGAAGGTATTCATCCGGTGTATGACAGTTGTGAATCGTTGGTCCGATCGCAATTGCATCGAGTCCTTCGATTGCATCTGAGAACAGTCCACATTCCAGTCCGGCATGGATCCCCTCAATCTTCAGATCTTCTCCAAACAGTTCTTTATAACTCTCCTTGCATACCTCGCGAATTCTGGAATCTACTTTATAGCTCCATCCCGGATACTCTCCACTGTACTCCACAGTAAACCCAAACGTTTCTGCAAGTATGTTAAATCTTTCTTTTGAGTACTCCTGAAGAGATGCAACAGAAGAACGCGGAGAAATAATCATCGTAAGTTTCTCTTCGTCTGTCCGTACAATTCCAAGGTTGGAAGATACAATCACAAATCCATCCATCTGCATATCACGTTTCTGCACTCCGTTCGGAACCAGACAGATCGCATTGATCATTGCTTTCGCTGCTTCTTCCGGAATGGCTTCTGCCGTCTTATTTGTCTCAGAAGTGATCTCGCATTCAAATGCCGGCTCTGCCTGTTCCAGTTCCTCTGCGTAGACTCCTGCAAGATCGCAGGCCAGTTCTTCTGCCTTTTCAGCTTCTTTCTCATCTGTATAGATCAGAACCGCCTCACACTCTCGCGGAATGGCATTGTCCTTTGTTCCTCCTGCAAACTGAACCAGTTTGCTGTCTGTCTCTTTCATAAGCTGACGGAGCAGCCTCGCCATCAGGATATCTGCGTTCTGGCGTTCTTTGTCGATATCCTGTCCGGAATGTCCGCCTGAAAGCCCTTCCATCTTTACACTTAACAATGTTCCTTCTGCTGCCTCACGCTTGATCTCACGTTCCAGTTTGATTCTGAGTCCTCCGGCGCAGCTTACTGTGGCAAGTCCCTCTGTCTCTGAATCCAGATTGATCATAATCTTTGCATCCAGAAGAGATTTATCCAGTGCTTTTGCTCCATCCAGACCTACTTCCTCTTCTGTTGTAAACACACACTCAAGAGCAGGATGACTGATGTCCTCATCATCCATGATCATCAGCATTAACGCCACTGCGACACCATTATCTGCCCCAAGTGTTGTTCCGTTGGCCGTCAGATTTCCATCTTTGATCTGAAGATCCAGCCCATCTTTTTCAAAATCATGTTCTACTCCTGCACGCTTCTCACATACCATATCAATATGTCCCTGCAGCATCACCGGTTCCTGACTCTTTGCTCCTTCACTTGCTGCCTTCTTGATGATGACATTGTTCGCCTCATCCCGATGCACCCAGAGATTTCTGTCTTCTGCAAATTTTACAAGATAATCACTGATTCCCTTTTCATTGCCTGAACCTCTCGGAATCGCACTGATTTCTTCAAAAAAATGAAATAATTTTTCCGGCTGATAGTCTGTAATTCTGTACTCCATTTCGTTTCCTCTCTTTATTAAAATATTTTGTTTCCCCCATTTTTTCAAAAACATGTCCATATCTTGTACCTGTGACACTATGAATCTTCGCTATCCTTGTTTATCCAAAAAACAGCCTCAGACCACTTCCTAACTTTTCCTAGAGTGTATCTCATGAATCACTTTCCGGACATATTCTGCCAATTGATTATAACAGATTTCCAGTGAAAAAGGAACAGTGTTACTGTTCACAGGTAACCTGCAAACAGTAACACAAATTTATACTTTACGTCATTTTTTTCTTGACACACCCCGCTCCGTGGTCTACAATGTTCTATGGTAAACAAAACAACAACTACATCATTTCGGTAGGTGAGGTTACCATAGGGATTTGGAGATTGGATTTGTATCCGTTTTATTGTATATGAATCCAGATGTTTTACATCGGCTCCGGAGATTGCTGCCGCGAGATTGTGGAGACACAATTAGTTGGTTAGCAGGCTGTGTCGAGAAGGCGCAACCTAATGCAATTGATATGCCCTGTGATACTAAAGCTTGAACGGTGCTTATTCAGGAATAAAGTCAGTACGACTCCGTCATTGTTCAGGCAATGTCGGAGTTTTTTAGTTTTTTTGATTCATACAAAACAAGGAGGTGAGGTTATGGATTCTGGTGCCAGTAGTTACCACATATGTAGCTCCCAAAACGAAAATAAAATAATGAGAGGTAATTATCATGAACAAAGATATTTTTACAAAACTGCTCCAGCAGCGTCAGTTCAAAGCTGTACGCAGTATTCTGGATGTTATGAACGAAGTAGACATAGCCTCACTGCTGTCCGAGCTCAATGACAAAGAGCTTGCGCTTGCTTTCCGCCTGATCCCGAAAGACAAGGCCGCTGAAGTATTTTCCAATATGGATACTTCCATGCAGACTTATCTGGTAGAGATGTTCACAGAAAAAGAGCTGAAAGAACTGCTGGATGACCTTTACATGGATGATACCGTAGATATGCTGGAGGAACTTCCTGCCAACCTGGTCAATCGTATCCTGAACACAGTCAGCGCCGCTGACCGTACCATGATCAACCAGCTTCTGAACTATCCGGAAGACAGTGCCGGAAGCATTATGACAACAGAATATGTGGATCTCCGCGAAAATATGACCGTTGCCCAGTCCATGGCGCATATTAAAAGAACAGGAATCCATAAAGAGACCATCTATACCTGCTATATTACAGAACGCAGAAAACTGATCGGTATCGTAAGTGCCAAAGATCTGATGACAACAGATGACGATACTCTGATCAAAGACCTGATGGAGACAGAGATTATTTCTGTAAATACTCACACAGACCAGGAGGAAGTAGCCCAGTTATTCACCAAATACGACCTTCTTGCACTTCCTGTCCTCGACAAAGACGGACTGATGGTCGGTATCGTTACATTCGACGATGCGATGGATGTCATGGTTGATGAGGCAACCGAAGATATCACAAAGATGGCTGCCATCAATCCAAGTGAGAAAACTTATTTTGATACTTCTATTTTCCAGCATGCCAAGAACCGTATTCCATGGCTGCTGATCCTGATGCTGACTTCCATCATCACAGGAACAATTATTACAAAATATGAAAATGCATTTGCTGCTGTTCCACTTCTTGTATCCTTCATCCCTATGCTGATGGATACTGGCGGAAACTGTGGTTCCCAGAGTGCTACACTGGTCATTCGTGGAATTGCTCTGGACGAGATTCACTTCAAAGATCTCTTCCGGGTTGTATTTAAAGAATTCCGTATTTCTTTGATCGTAGGAGCTGTCCTCTGCGTGGTAAATGGTCTTCGTATTTATATCCAGTACCGTAATGCTGCTCTTGCACTGGTCATTGCACTGTCTCTGATCTGCACGGTTATTATGGCAAAACTGGTTGGATGTATGCTGCCACTGATTGCAAAGAAAATGCATTTAGACCCGGCGATCATGGCTTCCCCACTGATCACAACACTGGTAGATACATTCTCGATTCTGATTTACTTTAATATCGCAACTATGCTGTTCCGGCTTTAATGAAGTGCCTGACAGGAAACAGGAATTAAAAAAATCCTTTATGTAAAGTAACGCAGAATAATAAAAATAAAATTGATAAATAAAAGAGAATTTTCATAAAATAAAAAGATGACGTGTAAACCTTAAGACTTGAAATTATTTTCTTTCCTGATCTTAAGTTTTACACGTCATCTTTTATTATTATCATACTTCTATCTTCTACAGCTACCTCTCACACTGCCTGCTGTCTCTGGCAACAGCATCTTCCCGTAACTGACTGTTCCGACAAGATTCAGCTTCTCATCCAGAAGTACAAAATCCGCATCTTTTCCAACAGAAATTGCTCCCTTCTGAGTCAGACCAAACTCTCTTGCCTGATTTCCCGAAGTCATCTTCACAGCGTCTTCTATAGACACTCCTGTAAACCGAATCACATTCTGGAATGCTTTTATATAAGTAAGAACACTTCCGGCAATCGTTCCGTCCTCCAGACGGGCTGTTCCGTCTTTTACATAGACCACCTGACCGCCAAGCTCACTTTTGCCTTCCGGCATACCTTTCGCACGCATGGAATCCGTAATCAGTTCCATCTGGTCGCATCCTTTCACCTTTACAGCAAGCGCCACCATCTCCGGTCTGCTGTGGATGCCGTCACAGATCAGCTCCGTGCAGACTCCATCCGTCATCATGCCATATCCCACAACCCCCGGCTCTCTGTGCATCATCCCGCGCTGTGCATTATACAGATGTGTTACATGACTTGCTCTTGATTCCACAAGCTGATCATAAGTCGCATCTGAATGTCCGGCACTTGGAACAATTCCGTGAGACAGACACCAGTTTTCAAATTCCGCTGTCGCCTCTTCCGGTGCATATGTCACCACGCGGATTCTGCTACCGCTCAGCTCATTCCAGTGTTCCAGAACTTTCTCATCCGGTTTCTTAATATAAGAAGCATCCTGTGCTCCCTTATGATTTACCGAAATAAACGGTCCTTCCACATGAATTCCCTGAATAACCGGATTCTTCTCTGCTGCCTCTTTGATTCTGCACATCGCCTGCTCAATCTTGTCATACGTCTGTGTCATGGTTGTACAAAAATAAGACGTAATTCCCTCTTTCTGCGCCATCTGCTGCACCATCTGATCCAGCTCTTCCACAGAAGCATCCATACAGTCCTTTCCATATCCTCCATGACTATGCACATCAATAAATCCAGGAATAACATACTGTGCATCCGTCTTTACAAGTTCGTCTGAATCTCTTGGTACAAAATTTCGCATTTCACCCGTTTCTGAAATTCTCTCGTTATATCTGATGAAGCCATTGTCAATTTTACCGTTTCCTGTGTAAATTATTTTGTTTTTTATTAACTTCATTTTCTTCTCCTCTTCTATGCAATAAAGCAGATCCAAATTGTTACAGATTCCTTCCTTACAACCTTTTCACTGGTCGAATTTTAAAATAAAGATACTGCTTTTAATACATCTTATAGAACGCGCTTTCGGAAGCCCAGATATATCTTCCTGTTTTCTATTTATTATTAAAACTTTTATTTAACCATACATCACCATTTATGCAATGTACCGATCACATAGTTGCAGAACCCATTTCCTTTTTCCAAAGGTACTACTATGCGATTATTTCTATGCTTATCTCTCCATCATACTGATAGATTCAATTCCGACGCTTCCGCCTCTGACAACCTCAATACTCTTGAACTCTTCTTTCATCAGCTTCACAACCGCATCGTTCTTTGTAGCAGTCTGTACAAATTCTACCAGAAGGCTGTCTTTTCCATAATCAATTACTTTTGCCTTAAATGTACTTGCGATCTGAAAAACTTCTACTTTATCCTCCGGAGTACATTTGAATACTTTCACATAAAGGATCTCTTTCATTCTTACAAACACGTCAGTGAAGTCAATGACTTTGATTACTTCGATCATACAGTTCAACTGCTTTTTGATCTGCTCAAATGTCTCATCATCGCTGACTGTCGCAATCGTCATTCTTGAAACAGTCGGATCTTCTGTTGTTCCTACTGTAAGGCTGTCCAGATTGTATGATTTTCCTGAAAACAGTCCTGAGATCTTTGACAAAACACCAACCTGATTTTCCACGTAAAGAGAAATCCATCTTTTTTTCATTACACTATCCATCTTTTCTTTCCTCTCTGCCTTATGCTTTTCTAATTAACAGTCCATAATCAGTTCTTCCAGTGTTCCGTCCGGACGTACCATCGGATACACCAGTTCTTCAGGATCAATGATAAACTCGATCAGTGTCGGAATCTTTGTCTCTTTTTTCGCCTGTTCAAATGCAGCTGCAATATCTTCTTTTCTTGTTACGCGGATTCCCTTTGCACCATAGCTTTCTGCAAGTTTTACAAAATCTGGTGTGTATTCCGGCATTTCTTCACCGTTTGTTCTGCGGAACAGCGCTCCTGCTTTCAGGTTTGTCATCGCATAACGTTTACCATAAAACAGTTTCTGCCACTGACGTACCATTCCAAGGTATTCGTTATTAAATACACAGAGGATCAGCGGAAGTTCTTCCAGCACTGCAGTTGCAAATTCCTGGATGTTCATCTGCATACCACCGTCTCCGGAGATTGCGATTACTTTTTTGTCCGGATTTCCAAGCTGCGCACCAATGGCTGCCGGGAAACCATATCCCATCGTTCCCAGTCCACCGGATGTTACCATCTGTTTATTCTTTGTAATTTCAATGTACTGTGTTGTGAACATCTGATGCTGTCCTACGTCTGTTGCAATGATCGCATTGTCAAACTGACGGTTGATCTCTTCAATGATATCCTGCGGTCCCATCTCCTGACGGTTCTTCATCGTCAGCGGATGCTCCTCTTTCCATGCTTCGATCTGTTTGAGCCATTTCTTTGTCTCACACTTCTCAACATATTCATTCATCTTTGTGATTGCTTCCAGCGCATCTGCAACGATCGGGATATCTACATGAATATTTCTTGAGATGGATGCTGTATTAATATCAATATGGATGATCTGCGCATTTGGTGCAAATGCATGCAGCTTTCCTGTAATACGGTCATTGAATCTTGTTCCGATAGAGAACAGTACATCGCATTCGCTGACCGCCATGTTGCAGGCATATGCCCCGTGCATTCCAAGATTACCGATATAAAGCGGATGATCTGTCGGAATCGCGCCTCTTCCCATAATGGTTGTTACAACCGGAACCTGTGTCTTCTCAACTACTTCTGTAAATACTTCATTGGCTCCTGCAATATTAACACCACCTCCTGCAAGGAATAACGGTCTCTTCGCTTTTTTCAGGATCTTCAGGGCTCTCTTGAGCTGTCCCATATGTACACTTGTATTTGGCTTGTATCCGCGGATATTCACTGTCTCAGGATATTCTGCACTTCCCAGTTCCGCCATTACATCCTTCGGAAGATCGATCAGTACCGGTCCCGGTCTTCCTGTTCTTGCTATATAAAATGCTTCTTTGATGATTCTTCCAAGATCTTCACGTCTTCTTACTGTTACGCCATACTTTGTGATACTGCGTGTGATTCCGACAATATCAACTTCCTGGAATGCATCATTTCCGATCAGATGTCTTGAAACCTGACCGGTGAAGCACACGAGCGGAACACTGTCATAATTGGCTGTTGCAAGACCTGTTACAAGGTTGGTTGCTCCCGGTCCGCTTGTTACCAGACATACGCCGACTTTTCCTGTTGTTCTCGCATAGGCATCTGCCTCATGTACCAGTGCCTGTTCATGTCTCGGAAGGATGATACGAATGTCATCCTGCTTATATAATTCATCGCTGATATCGATCGTGCAGGCTCCCGGATAACCGAAAATTGTATCTACGCCTTCTTCTTTCAGTGCTCTTACAAGTAATTTGTTTCCTGTGATCTGTTTCAAACTGTATACCTCCTTTTTTCCAAAAAGAAAACCCCAAGCATGAAATCATGCTCAGGGCGAATTATTCATCCGTGTTACCACCTGAATTCAGAGATAAATTCTCTGCTCTCTGCCGATACAAAATCCTCCTCATACGTCTTTCTGTTCCAAAAGATACTTCCGGATTTGATACCGTTTCCCTGTAACGTGGGAATAAACGTTGAAGCCTACTGAAAATATGCGTTACTGTTCACTCCTCTGTCAATCACTTCGCTGATTGGCGTGGAGAATACACATATTCCGTTCGGTTCACTGCTCAAGGGCTACTTCTATGACTTCCTCACGGAGATTCCCAGCATCCATCTCCTCTCTTTGCATCAGAATATCATATACTCCTCCCTGTCATTGCATTTTCTCTCATTCACTGCTTGCTTATTTTCTAAGTGAAATTAATATTTATTATAATTAGAATTTTTTCTTTTGTCAATCTGCATTTCCATGTAAGCAAATTTGTTTTGTTTATCTCATCTTATTTCTTATTGCACCGATGTTACTGTTCACAGGTAACCTGCAAACAGTAACGTATCTCGCCATTTAGAATCGCCTACTGCGATGGGCGAGATACATTCAGGACAAAACGTGCATCCTCATAGCTAATCAGCAAAGTGATTAGCTATGGTCTGAACAGTAACGCACCGATTACGGAATAAATCGCCAGCGCAGCCAGATTCGCCAGTACAACGCTCGCCCCTGCCGGAGTTGCTCCTACATAGGACACTGTAATTCCGGCGACCAGGCACACCACCGAGATCACTGCGGAGTTGATTATGACACTTTTAAATGTCTTGCAGACTCTCATAGAAGTCAGCGCCGGGAAAATAATCAGACTCGAGATGAGTAAAGCACCCATCATTCTCATTCCAAGCACGATTGTCACCGCTGTCAGAACAGCGATCAGTGTATTATACATTCCTGCCTTTACACCGGTTGCTCTTGCAAATGTCTCGTCAAATGTAATCGCAAAGATTTTATGATAAAAGAAGATAAATAATACCAGTACGATCACAGACAGAACAAGACTCAGTTTCACATCTTCCGAACTCATTGCCAGAATACTTCCAAACATGTAATTATATACATCTGTATTCATCCCCGTTGTCAGTGAAATGACCATAACACCTATCGCCAGTGAACTGGTAGAGATCAACGCGATCGCCGCATCTCCTTTGATCTTTGCATTTCCATTCAGTCTTAAAAGAAGCACCGCCGCAATGATCACGATCGGAATCGAAACCGCCAGCGGAGCTGCATTCATAGCTGCCGCAATCGCCATTGCGCCGAACCCGACATGAGACAGTCCGTCTCCGATCATGGAATAACGCTTCAATACCAGGCTGACTCCCAGCAGGGCAGAACAAAGTGCCACCAGTGAACCCACAATAAATGCCCGTGTCATAAACGGGTAAGAAAACATTTCCGCAATTGTTCCTGTCATGACTGCTCACCTCCCAGAAATGTTTTTCCTGCACGGCTCTTTAAATAATCCTGTGCTTTTCCAAAATACAGCACCGTCTCCTGCAGATGCAGAATATGGCTTGCATATTCAACGGTACTCTCAATATCATGAGAAACCATCACAACTGCGATCCCGGACTCTTTGTTGATCCTGCTGATCAGCTGATAAAATTCTGCTGTCACAATTGGATCCAATCCTGTGACCGGTTCATCCAGAAGCAATAACTTCTTTGTCGCACAAAGTGCTCTTGCCAGAAGAACTCTCTGTTTCTGTCCGCCGGACAGATCTCTGAAACACTGTTTCGCCAGATCTTCAATCCCAAGCATCTGCATCTTCTCCCGTGCCTGCTGCCGGTCTTTTGTTGTATAGAACGGATGGAATCCTCTGCTGTTGAGTCTTCCTGAAAGAACCACCTCATACACGCTGGCCGGGAAGTCCTTCTGTACATCTGTCTGCTGCGGAAGATAACCTATCTCCCGCTGCTTCAATCCATCTCCAAATTCAATCTTTCCCGAGTCAACCGCTTTCAGTCCCAGAAGACTCTTGACAAGTGTACTCTTTCCCGATCCATTTTCACCTACAATACAAAGATAATCTCCCTGCTCAATCTGGAAGTTCAGATCTCTGACAACCGTCTGACCTTCATATCCGATTGATACATTTTCACATTTGATCAACGCCATCAGTTCAAAACCTCCTTTAAAGTTTCCACGTTTTTCTTCATCATGCTTAAATATGTTTCGCCGTTTTCAAATTCCTCCGCCGTCAGATTATGGCAGCTGTAAAATACTTTTACATCCGTACCGGCAGCCTCTGCAATCGCTTTGGAAATATTATCGTTGCTCAGTTCCATTTTTAACACTGTTGGAACCTGCTCTTCTTTTACTTTATTGATCAGGAATGCCATGGTTGCCGCACTCGGCTCCGTATCTGAAGCACATCCTGAAAATGCCGCATAATAATCCAGACCATACTCATCTGCAAAATACCGGAATGGGAAACGATCCCCGAAGATCAGCAGATTTCTTTCAGAATGATCCACTACATCACGGAATTCCTGATCCAGCTCTTCCAGCTGTTGTTCATAATCCGCCGCATTTGTCTGATATTCTGCTGCATGAGCTTCATCTGCCTCACAGAGCAGATCCGTAATGTGCTCCACAATCTTCTCAGCATTCTTCGGAGAAGTCCACACATGTTCATCGATTTCATGCACAGACACAGTTTCCGAGCTGTCATTTCCATGTTCCCCGTCTGTCTGTGCTTCGCTGTCTGCATCTGAATGTGTCTCCTGTACTTCCTGTTCCTGAAGAAGATGCTCTTCTTCTGCATCTGAATCCTGATCCAGATGTGTATCACTCTCCGAATCATGTCCATGTTCTTCGTGATCATGCTCCTCATGATCATGGCCGCGTTCTTCCTTCATGCCTTCCACATGTTCTTCTTCTACTGTGTCCACACAGTCTGCCAGTTTCAGTGTCTTTCTTCCGTTATCCGGCATAGATTCCAGAATATCCTCCACCCAGGAGTCATTCTCTCCGCCCACATAGATAAACAGATCACTGTTCTGGATTGCTATAATATCCTGTGGCGTCGGTTCATAAGAATGCGTTTCCTCTCCCGGTTTCAGAAGCATCTTCAGATCTACAGAATCCCCTGCAATCTGACGCACAAAATCATATTGTGGAAAAATCGTTGTAACAACACTGATCTTCTGATCTTTCGTCTTATTTTCCACAGTCTCCTGCTTTGCTTTCTGCTCTGTTCCGCATCCTGTCAGAAGTCCTCCGATCACCAGTGCCCCTGTCACCAATGCAGTCCAGATTCTCTTTCTTCTTACTTCAGATCTTTTCATTCTTAACGACCTGCTTTACGTTCATATTTCGTGAATGCAAACTCCAGATCAAAACAGGTCTGTTCCTCTCCTTCTTCTGTCATTTCCCATTCTTCCATTGCATCCAGATCCGGGAAAAATGTATCTGCCTGGAATGTACGGTCAATCTTCGTAACATAGATCAGATCCAGATATGGAAGCATCATTCTGTAAATGCTCTCTCCACCGATCACAAAAATATCATCTGAATTATATTTTTTCAGTTCTTCTAAAAGTTCCTTCTCTGAATGTACAATAACCGCATCTTTCACATCATAATTCCTGTTCTTCGTGAGTACAATATTGACACGATTTTTTAATGGAAGTCCGTTCGGGAAACTTTCCAGTGTCTTCCGTCCCATAACAACCACTTTTCCGGTTGTTGTCTGACGGAAAAATTTCATATCTGACGGGATGCTGACCAGCAGTTTATTCTGATAGCCAATTCCCCACTTATTATCTGCCGCAACAATTGCTTTCATTTATATCTCTCCTTTTATACTGCGATCGGGATATCCTTAATCTGTGGATGTGTCTCATATCCCTCAAGCTTCACATCGTCCGGTGTGAACTCATAGAAATCTTTGATTTCCGGATTCAGCCAGAATTTCGGTGCCGGAAGCGGTTCTCTTGAGATCAGCTCTTTGATCATCGGCACATGTCTGTCATAAATATGTGCATCTGCGATCACATGAACAAATTCTCCCGCCTTCATATCGCACACCTGTGCCAGCATATGAAGCAGCACTGCATACTGACACACATTCCAGTTGTTTGCTGCCAGTACATCCTGGGAACGCTGATTCAGAATTCCATTCAGTGTCAGCTTATCACTGCCTTTTTCTTTTGTGACATTGAATGTCATACTGTATGCACATGGATACAGATTCATCTCATGAAGGTCCTGATGTACATAGATATTTGTCATAATACGACGGCTGTACGGATTGTTCTTCAGATCATAGATCACACGATCCACCTGATCCATCATTCCTTCCTTGTATTTATGCTTCACCTGCATCTGATAACCGTAGGCCTTTCCGATGGATCCACTCTCATCTGCCCAGCTATCCCAGATGTGGCTCTTCAGATCATGTACATTATTGGATTTCTTCTGCCAGATCCACAGCAGTTCGTCTACACAGCTCTTGATCGCTGTTCTGCGCAGTGTCAGTGCCGGAAATTCCTTTGAAAGATCATAACGGTTTACAACTCCGAATTTCTTAATGGTGTAAGCGGAAGTTCCATCCTCCCATTTCGGACGTACTTTCTCTCCCTCAGTACTTGTTCCGTTCTCGATAATGTCATTACACATATCTATAAATACTTTGTCTGCGTAGCTCATAGTTTCCTCCTGATTTTATCCGTAATTTCCAAATTCTTTCAAATCACAGTTTCTTTTATTTTTGTCAGATCCATCCAAATTTAATCCGGTTATTATTCACAGATAATCTGTAAACAGTAACCAGATTCATGCATTACATATACTGATTCTTCCTGGATCTGTTTTATTATTCTGTTATTGTGTGTCTCAAAAAATATTTTCAGGGTTCTGCAATATTATATAACAGTTTCTCAAGATTTTTCCTGACAGCCTCGATCTCACGTCTGGACATTCCCCGTGTCAGTTCACGGTCCTGCTTTTTTCTCTCTGCTTCCATCCGCCGCTGAATGTCGTATGCTTTTTCTGTCAGATAAATATTCTTCTTTCTTTTATCCTTCGCATTTGGCACACATAATATGTATCCCTTCTCATCCAGCCGCTTCAGAAGCCCTGTTACCGTTGGGTTCTTGAGACAGAGGTGACGTTCCACATCTCTCTGACTCACTTCTTCCTTACTCGTGTGAAAGAGATAATCCAGCACCGCACACTGAGAAGAAGTAATTCCCAGCTTTTTTAACTTTTCATTCAAATCTTTTTCAAATACATTATTGATCTGCTTGATCAGAAAACCGATCGGCTCTCCCCTCTTCTCCATCTACGCTGTTATCCTTCTATATTAATACTCTCTGATCACGCTGCTGATCTCTTTGATGCTGTGGATCGTCATCAGTTCTTCCAGCGCTCTCTGCATACATTTTTCTTCTACCCGTTCTGTTACAATTACAAGTTCTGCCTGTTCTGGCTCTGTATGCTCCTGAACAACACGTGTGATGCTGACATTATGAGAACCAAATACTTTGGCAATCGTTGCCAGTACACCTGGTTCATTCTCCACCTGCATACGGATAAAGAATTTATTCTTCACTTCACCGAATTCTTTGATCGGAAGATCCTTATAGCAGGTGCAGCTGATACGTCCTGTGCAGCCATATCCAATATTTCTTGCCACATCGATCACATCTCCCATAACCGCACTTGCTGTTGGAAGTTCTCCTGCTCCACGTCCATAGAACATGGCATCATCAACCGCATCTCCGTGTACAAACACTGCATTGAAAGAATCTCTTACAGATGCAAGCGGATGATCTTTGCGGATCATCATCGGATATACACCAACTTCGATTCCTGCCTCTGTATTCTTCGCAACACCAAGCAGTTTTATTACGCTGTCAAATTCCTTTGCATAGGCAATATCTCTTGCAGTAATCTTTGTGATTCCTTCTGTATGAACGTTGAAAAACACAACTCTGGAGTGAAATGCGATAGAAGCCATGATAGCCACTTTACGTCCTGCATCCAGTCCTTCTACATCGGCAGTCGGATCTGCCTCGGCAAATCCAAGATCCTGTGCTTTCTTCAGTGCCTCTGAGAAATCCATTCCCTCTTCTGTCATCTTTGTAAGGATATAGTTTGTTGTACCATTTACAATACCGATCACTTCTGAAATGTCATTTGCTGCCAGACACTGTTTCAGTGGACGGATGATCGGAATACCACCGGCTACCGCTGCCTCAAACAGGAAATCCACATGATACTTCTCTGCTGTGGCAAGAAGTACATGACCTTCTTCTGCAATCAGGTCTTTGTTCGCAGATACTACATTCTTTCCTGCTTCCAGCGCTTCCAGGATCATGGTCTTCGCAGGCTCCAGTCCTCCCATTACCTCGATCACGATCTCAATCTCCTGATCTTCAATGATTTCTTTCCAGTTATCTGTCAAAAGAGATGCATCTACGCCTTCTCTTTTCTTATTTATATTATGGACAAGAATCTTCTTTACTTCCAGTTCTGCCCCAATTGTATGTGCCATCACATCTGATCTCATCTGAATCAGTTTATAAACACCTGTACCAACAGTTCCAAGTCCGAGAATCGCTACTTTAATCTTTTTCATTATCTGAACACCTCTTTCATAGCATGCAATATTTTTCGTTAACGTCCCTAGTATAGCATGATTTTTACTCAGAAAAAAGTCCTGTAATTGATAATTTTTTTGTTTTCCTGAAAAATTCTATAATTTTTTCAATTTTTCTGTTGACAAATCTATATTCTTGCTGTAATATATTTATTGTTCGTCGGAACAATAAAATCAAATGCGACAGTGGCTCAGTTGGTAGAGTACAACCTTGCCAAGGTTGGGGTCGCGGGTTCGAACCCCGTCTGTCGCTCTCTTATTCAATTTAATAGTTAGATGTTCTTCGGAACATACATATGCGACAGTGGCTCAGCTGGTAGAGTACAACCTTGCCAAGGTTGGGGTCGCGGGTTCGAACCCCGTCTGTCGCTCTGGAAAGCACTTGAGATTTTTCTGATGAAATTCAAGTGCTTTTTCATTCTCATAGCCAATCAACAAAGTGATTAACTATGGTCTGAACAGCAACGTATTATGTACACAGCACATACTATCTATTTTCAGAAAGGGGATTTTATTATGAAATTCATATATCCTGCTGTATTTCATCCAAATAAAGACGGAGGTTACGATGCACATTTTCCGGATCTTGAATGCTGCGAAGCAAGCGGAGAGACTTTAGAGGATGCCATTGAGCATGCAAATGAGGCCGCTCGTACCTGGCTCACTGTAGAACTTGAAGAAGACAATCCTGTTTTCCCTTATGTATCCGATCTTGAAGACATCGAAGTAAAAGAAGGCGAGATCATCAGAAATATTTCTGTCAACATCCGTTTCTACGAAGGATGGGACGAATAATTTTATAGGACAAAACAGAACTCAATATTTTGCATAAGAATAAAACCGGTTTTTTAAGAGTTATCCTTTCTTAAAAACCGGTTCTTCTATTTCTATTATTTTCCAGATCATCAAATCTTTCTTACATACAACTTTCTGTCAATCATCTGATATTTCTAATTTGCATCTGAAACACATCATTTCATAGAGAATGATAAATTTACTGCAGATCTTTATAACAAAATCGCTCTAATTTCCACATTCAATACTGATTTCATTGAACTTATCCAAAATATCATCCACCTGAAGGTTCGCTTTCTCTTCACCTTTCAGATCCATGACTGCATTTCCCTGATGCATCATCAGAAGCCTGTTTCCATAATCTACTGCATAACGCAGATTATGTGTTACCATGATCGTTGTCAGCTTTTTCTCTTTTACGATTTTATCTGTAAGCTGCATGATCAGCTCTGCTGTCTTCGGATCCAACGCTGCTGTATGCTCATCCAGGATCAGGAAGTCGATTGGTGTCATGGTAGACATCAGAAGCGCGATTGCCTGACGCTGTCCACCGGACAGAGCACCTACTCTAACATCCATCTTATTCTCCAGGCCAAGTCCCAGCTGGCTGAGCATCTCTCTGTAATGCTCTTTTCTTGCTTTATTGATTCCCGCACTCAGACCAAAAAACTTTCCTTTATTATCCGCAATGGACATATTTTCAAGAATTGTCATGGACGGGCAGGTTCCCATTGCAGGATTCTGATAGACACGACCAATCTTCTGATTTCTTCTGTATTCTTTTTTTGTCGTAATATCTTCGCCATTCATCAGAATCTGTCCTGCATCTACCGGAATGCTTCCGCACAGAATATTCAGCATAGAAGTTTTACCTGAACCATTACTTCCAACCACTGATACAAATTCTCCTTCTTCCACAGTCAGATTAAAATGGTCGAACAGGCACATCTCATTGACTGTACCCGGATTATAATATTTATCAATTCCTCTCAGTTCAAGCATTCTTCTTTACCTTCTTTCTGCGTTCTCTTCCTATGATCAGGATTGCAAGGAACAATACTGCTGTAATCAGTTTCATATCCTGTGGTTCGAAAAACTTCAGAGCTGCTGCCACACAGGCTTTATAGATAATGGAGCCAAGTAATACTGCTGTTGTTGTCTTAAGGAATGAAAATCCCTTGAACAGGCTGGTTCCGATAATTACACTTGCCAGTCCGATTACCATGGCACCTGTACCACTGGAGATTTCAAATACGCGCTGTTCCTGACAGAAAATACATCCTGCAAGAGAGACAAGCCCATTTGCAATTGCAAGTCCAAGGATCTTCACATTTCCCTGATCCTTTGCCATTGATGTAACAAGCACATCATTATCTCCTACTGCACGGAGAAGAAATCCTGATTTTGTCTGCATATACAGATCCAGTAATACCTTACTGATCACTGCAATAATTAATACGATAATCAGCACCTTATAAGATGCCATTCCCCCTTGAAAGATTCCATTGACCAGTGCATTGTCGAAAATACTCTCATCTCCAAAGATCGGAACATTCGCTGTTCCTGCCAGTCGAAGATTGATGGACCATAATGCAGTCATCATGATAATACCTGAGAGAAGATCTCTGACTTTACATTTGACATGGATCACACCTGTACAGATGCCGGCAATCACACCGATCAGAAACGATGCCGGAAGTGTAAGCCATGGATTTACACCTCTCGTAATCATTGTAGCAGTCAAAGCTGCACCAAGTGGGAAACTTCCATCTACTGTCAGATCCGGGAAATCCAGGATCTTATAAGTGATATACACTCCCAGGGCGAGTATCCCGTAAATCAGCCCCTGCTCTAATATTGTAACATAAATCCCCATAACCTTTTGCCTCCGGTTTTATAACATTTGCAGGTTTTACCATATCCGGCAAAACCTGCTGTTTCTTTTTGTTCTTTTACAGTCTTTACTGTATTTTCTCACTGCAATTTTCTTCAATCACCTGTATGTATTGCTCAATTACATTTCCAGATTACTGGTTACTGTTCACAGCAAGCTGCAAACAGTAACGCATCTCGCTATTCAGAATCGTCTGCGACGATGGGCGAGATGCATTCAGGCCAAAACGTACATCCTCATAGCTAATCAGCAAAGTGATTAGCTATGGTCTGAACAGTAACGATTACTGTGCATTTTTCTGCACTTAACTTCATTGTTTCGCTTTAATTTACTTCTCTAATTTCTTATTCTGAAACAGATTATTTTGTAATCTCATCAAAACTTTCTACTGCGCTGCTTGCAAGATCTTCCGGAACTTCTACTCCAAGATTTTCTGCAACTTTGTTATTTACATAGAATCCTGGTTCTGTGATTGTTTCGTAGTTCATATCAGCTGCTTCTTTCTCACCTTTCAGAATCTGAGCTGCCATCTTACCTGTCTGTTTTCCAAGTGCTACATAATCAAGTCCTTCTGCTGCAAGGCATCCGATCTTAACCTGTTCGATCTCACTTCCGAATACCGGGATGTTTTTCTCATTTGCTTTATCAAGAATTGTTGCAAGAGAGGCAACAACTGTGTTGTCTGTCAGGTTTGTCAGGCAGTCAACTTCTGTCAGGAGTTCATCTGTTGCAAGGGAAATATCTGCTGTCTGAGAGATTCCTTTGTCAACGATTGTAAATCCATAATCGCCTGCAAGTTCTTTGTATTTTGCAAGAGCTGATACTGAGTTTGCCTCACTTGTTGTGTAAAGGATTCCGATGTTCTTTGCATCCGGAAGCATCTCACGGATCATCTCAAGCTGTGCTTTGATCGGAAGCTCATCACTTGTTCCTGTTACATTTCCTACAGAACTTCCATCTTCATTGGCAAGTTTTGCTGCAACCGGATCAGTTACTGCTGTGTAAACAACCGGAATATCAGAGTTCATTGCTGAGTTGTAAGCTGCCTGTGCACTTGGAGTTGCGATGGCACATACCAGATCTACTTTGTCAGAAACAAATGTATCACTGATCTGTTTTGCTGTTCCCTGATCTGCTGCTGCGTTCTTTATATCTACTGTCAGGTTCTTTCCTTCTTCAATGCCTTCTTCTTTCAGTCCTTCTATAAATCCTTCACGGCAGTTGTCAAGAGATCCATGCTCAGCAAACTGTGAGATACCGATTGTATAACTCTGCTCCTCATTGTTGGAAGCTGATGCATCGGAAGATCCTGTAGATCCACATGCTGCAAGGCTCATTGTCATTACTGCTCCTAAAATCACTGCTAATACTTTCTTTTTCATAATAATTTGTCTCCTTTTTTCTTTTCATATTTTGCAAAAGCAAAGGAGCCGATTGTTTGCAGGTCATGCATTTGCTGTTTTTTCCTAACATATAAAAAACCGTCTCAAGCGAAATGCTTGAGACGGTAATAAACTCTGTTATTATCGCGGTACCACTCAAATTGACCTGTGTCCACTTTCTCACGTACTAACATACGCTCCTGATTGATAACGGGTTCGGTTCCCGGCGGTTCCTACTCTTTTCATTTCAGACCGCCCTCGAAAGTCCATTCAGAATTAAAATCCATACGACAATCCCACCACCTGTCGCTCTCTGTGATTTCTTTTAAAACCTACTTCTCTTTCTCATCGGTTTTTGCTTTTGATGTGTTTTATTCTAATTGTCCACACCTGATTTGTCAAGAACTTTTTTCGATTTTTCTATTTTTTCTAACTATTTCTATTTTCTGTAACTTACGACAGACATCTTTTCCCACTTTTTATTTACGGACCATACACCTTACCCCAAATCCAAAAAATGTGCCTGAAAGTTCCACCCTATAGGCAAAACTTTCAAACACACTTTTTTATCACGCACTTACTCATATTCAGTCATAATATGATATGCTGTGATCAATTATTCTTCTGTAGTTTCCTCAGCAGTAACTTCAAGACTGAGCTCTTCGAGCTGCTTCTCAGATGCCGGTGTCGGTGCCTCTGTCATCAGACAGGATGCATCCTTGATCTTCGGGAATGCAATGACATCACGAATGCTGTCCTGTTTTGCCATAAGCATAACCAGACGGTCAAGACCGTAAGCAAGTCCTGCGTGCGGCGGTACTCCATACTTGAAGGCATCCAGAAGGAATCCAAACTGGCTGTACGCCTGCTCTGTTGTGAATCCGAGAGCCTTGAACATCATCTCCTGAATATCATCCTGGAAGATTCTGACACTTCCTCCACCGATTTCATTTCCGTTCAGTACGATGTCATACGCTTTTGCACGTACTCTTCCCGGATCGGACTCGATATACTGGATATCCTCTTCCATCGGCATTGTAAATGGATGATGCATTGCAACAAAACGGTTCTGTTCCTCGCTCCACTCAAGCAGTGGAAATTCCGTGATCCATACGAAACGGTATTCATTCTTGTCAAGCAGCTCCAGCTGTTTTGCAAGTTCTACACGGAGTGCTCCAAGAGAATCCCATACCACTTTGTTCTTGTCGGCAGCAAAGAGCAGTAAGTCTCCTGCCTCTCCGTTCATTGCGCTGATCAGCGCCTGCATCTGCTCGTCTGTCATGAATTTTGCAAAAGAAGATTTCACAGTTCCGTCTTCCTGGATTGCCACATAAGCAAGTCCTTTTGCGCCGTAATCTTTTACGAATGCTGTCAGCTTGTCGATCTTCTTTCTCGGCATGCTTCCCTGTCCTTTGGCATTGATACCACGAACACTTCCACCATTCTCAAGAGCTCCTGTAAAGACTCCGAATCCACAGTCTTTTACAACTTCAGATACATTGACAAGTTCCATACCGAAACGAAGATCCGGCTTGTCAGAACCGAAACGGTCCATCGCTTCCTGCCATGTCATTCTCTGGATTGGAAGCTGTACATCTACATCAAGAACTTCTTTGAAAAGCTTCTTAAGATATTTTTCATTTACTTCGATCACATCATCTACATCTACAAAAGACAGCTCCATATCGATCTGTGTAAATTCTGGCTGTCTGTCTGCACGAAGATCCTCATCACGGAAACATCTTGCGATCTGGATGTAACGGTCTACACCGGAGCACATCAGAAGCTGTTTGTACAGCTGTGGTGACTGCGGAAGTCCGTAGAATGATCCCGGATGGATACGACTCGGTACAAGGTAATCTCTTGCCCCTTCCGGTGTTGTCTTTCCAAGCATCGGTGTCTCAACCTCAAGGAATCCTTCCTCTGAGAAGAACTGACGTGTCAGTGTCATTACCTGACTCTTCATCTTCAGGTTTCTCTGAAGATCTGGTCTTCTCAGGTCAAGATAACGGTATTTCAGACGAATCTCTTCTTTTGTCTTTGAGTTTTCCTCGATCGGGAACGGAGGTGTCTGTGCCTCGGAAAGGATACGCAGTTCACTTGGAACCACCTCGATCTCGCCTGTTGTAATCTTGTCATTCACTGCACCGGAACGTCTCTCAACTTTTCCGACGATCGCTACTACATACTCAGAACGAAGAGATGCTGCTTTCTCGATGATGGCTGCATCTGTCTTACCTTCCTCGCAAACTACCTGTATAATACCGGAACGGTCTCTGATATCTGTAAATACAAGACCTCCCTTGTTTCTGTTCTTCTGTACCCATCCCATGATGGTTACTGTCTCACCTACGTTGACTGCTGATAATTCACCACAGCGGTGCGTTCTCTTCAGTCCCTGCATTGATTCTGCCATTGTATCTCATCCTTTCTTTTTCATTCTCTTTTATACGTCCTTTTTTCTACAGGCTGTCGATTGAATTACGATAGCATTCTGTAATGTCTGTATATCCCTGTTCAGCAAGCTGTTCCTTCTGGAACTTCTTGTTTTTCTTCATATTCACGATCATTACCTGACGGCCGTTCTCACGCTCTGCTTTTGCAAGTGCAAGTACTTTCAGCATACCTTCCTGCGGCATATTCTTCTCAATCAGGAATGCCTTCTTATCTTTCCTTGTCGGCACTTTGTATCCACGCTCCATCAGAAGCATAACGATACGCTCAAATCCTACAGAAAATCCTACAGCCGGTGTATCCTGACCAGTGAATTTACCGATCATCTTGTCATAACGTCCACCGCCGCCAACAGATCCGCCAAACTCATCCATGGAAATCTCAAAGATTGTTCCTGTATAGTAAGACATTCCACGTACCAGTGTCGGGTCAAAGAACATGCGGAAATCAGCCTCTTTTGCACTTTCCACACTTGTGATGATCATTTCCAGTGAATCCGCTGCTTCAGCCGGGAGATAACCCTGTAATTTCTCCTTGCAAGAGCGTACCCCTTC
Source organism: uncultured Mediterraneibacter sp. (assembly GCF_934309415.1). Classification (GTDB taxonomy): domain Bacteria; phylum Bacillota; class Clostridia; order Lachnospirales; family Lachnospiraceae; genus Mediterraneibacter. Next base: position 49,784 of record NZ_CAKRDI010000011.1, on the reverse strand, counting down.
CACATCATTTGTAATTTCTTTGAAAAGCTGAAGGTATTTTTCAACTGATTCTTCCGCATAACCGTTCTCCTTAAGCTCTGCTTCTACACCATCCAGACCAATCTTGTCCATCTTATCCAGAGTAATGAATACGCTGTCATAATCTTCCTCTGAAAATCCGCTGTATGCTGCCATTGCTTTCAGGAATCGACGGTCATTGATACGGATTGTGAAATTATGGAAATCAAGCTTTCCAAGAAGGGAAGTTGTCGCAAGGATCAGCTCGATCTCCGCGAGATTGGATGGTTCACCAAGAATATCGATATCACACTGCATAAACTGACGATAACGCCCTCTCTGCGGACGATCTGCACGCCATACATTTCCCATCTGAAGTGCTTTAAACGGAGCTGGAAGCTCATTTGCATGGTTGGAGTAATATCTAGAAAGCGGAACTGTCAGATCGTATCTGAGTCCTCCATCTACAACATCCGCTTCTTCTGTTGCCTCTGCGAGTTTTAATTTCTCTCCACGTTTTAAGATCTTAAAGATCAGTTTCTCATTGTCTCCACCCTGCTTGCTGCACAGATTCTCTATATGTTCTACACACGGAGTTTCAATGGAGGAAAATCCGAATGCTCCATATGTCTCTTTAATCAGGCTGATCACATAATCTCTGATTTCCATCTCTGCTGGAAGGATGTCCTTCATGCCTGTGACCGGTTTTCTCTTTAATGCCATAACCATTCTCCTTTTCGTTCTATCATTTCATCAATTCGATCGATATATTCATGAATATTCTTCACATTCTCGATACGAATGAGATTTGTCTCTTTTCCATTATCCATTCTGATTTTTTCCGGAAGTACGATCTTCGTGGAAGATCCTGCCCCTGCTGCCAGAATAGTCTGTTTTTCTTCCATAATTAGTATATTGTAAATTCCGGCTTTGTCAACCTCTGCATAGCCAACATTCTCGAAATTTCCCGCAATATTTTTCTGTCTGTACAGATAATACGGAAGAAGTCCCATCCGTTGTGCACTCTCTGCCGCAGCTTCCACCATCTGAGAAATCTCACTGTGCAGATCCATCGTCCGCCCTTCCTGACCGAACTTTGCCGCACGTTTGATTGCCAGTGCATGTACCGTCAGACTGTCCGGATGCAATGCCTCAATCTTTCTCAGCGTATCTTCCATATCTGCCGCATCTTCTCCCGGAAGTCCCGCGATCAGATCCATATTGATATTGTCAAATCCCAATTCCCGGGCCATGTGGAAAATACGTTCCACATCTTCCACGGTATGTCGTCTTCCTACCGCATCCAAAGTCTTCTGCTGCATCGTCTGCGGATTGACAGAAATCCTTGTGATCGGATACTTCCGGATCACTTCCAGCTTTTCTTTCGTAATACTGTCCGGTCTTCCGGCTTCCACTGTAAATTCCAGAACATGGCTTAAATCAAAGCAGTTTGCAATTGTACCAAGAAGACGATCCAGCTGTTCTGCCTCCAGTGTAGTCGGCGTACCTCCTCCGATATACACTGTGTCAGGACCTTTTCCCTTTGTCATCTTTCCAAGCGCTTCCAGTTCTTTTACAAGCGCATTCAGATAATCCTCCACCTGCTCCTTCCATTCCGCGATCGGTGAAGAACTGAAAGAACAGTAAGAACAGATGCTTGGACAGAACGGGATTCCTGCATATAGGCTGTACCCGGACTGGCAGTCCAGTCTGGATAAAAGGTTCTTTTCTCTGCATGCGATTTCGTAAGCCAGTTTTGCTTTGTCCGCCGTGACACAATATTCTTTCTTTAGAAAGTCCAGTACTTCTTTCTGTTTCATTCCACTTTCCAGTTTCTGCATGACCAGCTTGGTCGGGCGTACTCCCGTCAGCATTCCCCATGCAAGTTCCCGTCCGCTCACTTCTGAAAGAAAACAGTAAACTCTTCTGGTCACTTCCCGTTTCTCCGCCTGCTCATCCTGTGCATACTGAGCACATTCCTCTTCTGCAAGGGAAAAGCAAGTCCCCTCAGCCAACTGAATGGTCACAAGAGGGGCTTGCTTCTCATCTACTGTCTGCACGATTTCCTCTTCCGGAAAAAATGCTTTTGTGACATGATATACATTATAAGTAAACTTATTCTTTTTGCTTTTAATCTCAATCATTTTCTGTCTTATTCCTGTTATATAAACTCAAACGCCTTATCGTGTAAACACGAACGGCTTTTGACCTTTTGACACCGGTATCATATAAATGGATTCTGCTGTTTTTCATACGCGATTGACGTCTCATCCATATGTCCCGGATAAACACGCGTCTCATCCGGAAGACACATCAGTTTCTCGCGAACCGAACGTACCAGTGTACTGCTGCTTCCGGTCGGAAGATCTGTTCTTCCGACAGATGCACAGAATAATGTATCTCCGCTGAACAGTGCATTCTCTTCTTCCAGATAATAACAACATCCACCAATCGTATGTCCCGGCGTATGAATCACCCGGATCTTTGCTCCGGCGCATTCAATCACCTGTCCGTCTTCCACTTTCTCCGCACCTGTAAATGTATAATCCGAGCCATACATAGATGCAACATTCAGTCTTGCATCTGCCATGACCGGCTGCTCCTGTGCTCCTGCATAAACCGGAACAGGAAATTCTTTCAGAAAACTGTCGATTCCCAGAATATGATCAAAGTGTCCATGTGTCAGGAACAGTCCTTTCATTGTCAGTCCTTCTGCCTTAATATGATTCACATATTCTTTCGGACAGGCAGCCATATCGACTGCGAAACATTCCTTCGTCTCTTCATTAGTTACAATGTAGCAGTTTGTCCCGATCGGACCCAGTACGAATCTTTCAATTTTCATTTTTTCCCCTTCTGGTCATCAGCCTGTAGTTCTCTCAATATCAATTACATTCTCAATCTGTCTCAGTTTGGTGATTACACGGTTCAGTTCCTCTCTTCCCCGAACAATGAATCCCATATCCATGGTTGCCGTTCCTTTCTTGCTGGTACGTGTATTCATGGATTTTACATCAATCTTTTCTTCTGTAAACACTTTGGAAATATCCAGCAAAAGTCCGCGTCTGTCCTGCGCAAACAATTTCAGTTCAGCAAGATACTGGCCACCTTCCTCATTATCACCTGTATCTTCCCACTCTGCCGTAATCAGTCTGGACCGCTCGACGGCTGACAGGTTCAGCACATTGACACAGTCTGTTCTGTGAATGGACATTCCTCTTCCTCTGGTCACAAATCCAACAATCTCATCCCCCGGCACCGGATTACAGCACTTGGAAAAACGCACTGCCATATCATTGATTCCCTTTACAACGATACCGCTCTTTGACTTGGCAATGTGTACTTTCTGCTTGTTCGCCTCAGAGATCTTCTCAAGAATATTCTCATCCGTGATTTCTTTCTTGTGCTCTTTTTCGTATTCTTCCAGCAGACGGTTAACTACCTGTCCCTCTTTGAGTCCACCGTGTCCCACAGCCGCAAGAACCGCATCCCAGTCACGGAATCCATACTTGCGCTGTACGATCTGCTGGTACTTCGGCTTCACGATATCCGTCAGGTTGATGGATTTGCTTCTGCAGTAAGTTGCCATCAGTTCTTTTCCACGGATAATATTATCCTCTTTGAATTCGCGCTTAAACCACTGGTTGATCTTGTTCTTCGCCTGAGTACTTTTGACGATGTTCAGCCAGTCACGACTCGGTCCTTTGGAATTCTGAGATGTCAGGATCTCAATCCTGTCTCCGTTCTGGATCTTATAATCAATATTCACCAGTTTTCCATTGACTCTGGCACCAACCATTTTATTTCCGACTGCACTGTGGATCGCATAGGCAAAATCCACCGGTGTAGAGCCATTCGGAAGGTTCTTTACATCCCCGTTCGGTGTAAAACAGTACACATCTTCCTGGAACAGGTCCAGATCTCCTTTCAGAAGACTTAAGAACTCCCGGTTGTCTGACATGTCTCTCTGCCATTCCAAAATCTGTCTTAACCAGTTCAGCTTCTCTTCCTGTGAGTTCAGTCCCTTTGTATTGCTTCCGCCGGTCTCTTTGTATTTCCAGTGCGCTGCAATACCGTATTCAGCTGTCTTATGCATCTCCTCGGTACGAATCTGGATCTCAAACGGCTGTCCTGAAGGACCCATCAGTGTCGTATGCAGGGACTGATACATATTCGCTTTCGGCATAGCGATATAATCTTTAAAGCGTCCCGGAATTGGCGTATACATCTCGTGGATCACACCAAGTGCCGCATAACAGTCCTTTACCGAATCTACGATAATACGCACTGCAAAGAGATCGTACACCTGATCCAGTGTCTTATGCTGATTGACCATCTTTTTGTAAATACTGAAGAAATGTTTGACGCGTCCATACACTTTTGCATCAATAGATGCATTTTTCATATGGGTAGATACTTCTGCGACAATCTGCTGTACGAATTCTTCACGTTCTGTCTTACGTGCATTCAGATCTCTGACCAGCTCATAATACACTTCCGGCTGATAGTATTTCAGCGAAAGATCATCCAGCTCTGTCTTGATCTTGGAAATACCAAGACGCTGTGCGATTGGCGCATAGATATCCATCGTTTCACGCGCTTTCTCCTTCTGTTTGGCCGGAGTCATGAATTCAAGTGTCCTCATATTATGAAGACGGTCTGCAAGTTTTACAATGATTACACGGATATCTTTCGCCATGGCAAGGAACATCTTTCTTAAATTCTCTGCCTGGGCTTCCAGCTTATCCTTTGAATAACTCAACTGTCCCAGTTTTGTAACACCATCTACGAGAAGTGCCACTTCCTCTCCAAACTCGCGTGTGACATCTTCCACTGTCATGGTTGTATCTTCCACAACATCATGCAGCATTCCTGCAACGATTGTCTCCTTATCCATCTCAAGGTCAGCAAGGATAATCGCCACCCAGAGCGGGTGGATAATATACGGCTCACCAGACTTACGCACCTGTTCCTTATGCGCTTCTTTTCCGATCTGGTATGCCTTCTCGATCATAGAGATATCCGCTGACGGATGATACTTTCGTACACGTGCTACCAGGGCCTGATACAGCTGCTCCGGATCCTGATAATCTTCAGGTGCCTTCACAGCATGTCCATCCACTACTTCAAGATTTTTATTCAGCTCTTCATATTCCAGAGTGCCTGCCATATCGACTTCCCCTTTCACTCATCCTTCGTATCTGAACCGCTGCGATCTTGCTTCACAGCCGATACAGGCTCACCACTGTAATTGGGTGCATTTTAACTTAATATCATTAAGTATATCACCATTTTCGCCATTTTCAAACAAGAACTTCCCACTGTTGTATAATTTGAGCAAATTGCACGTGAATTTCGAATAATTTTTACTTCTCTTACTGATAATTTACAATTGTCAGCTGAAGATTTCTCCGTCCCATATATTCATTTACAGTTGGATAATAAGTAAAGGACATCACCTGTTTTTGTTCCATACACCGCAGGCAGTCTTCCACATCTCCAAAATACACCGCTTCCATCTGTTTTCCATTCTCATCTGCAAGCCGGCACTTCAGAACATTTCTGTTTTTCCCGAAGATTCTCGGACTGATCACACGCAGATTCTGTTCTGCAAACAACGGCTTCGTATTTCCTTTTCCAAATGGTTCCAGAATCTTTAATTCTTCGATCAGGTCTTCATTTATATACGCGAACGGAAGGCGCATATCAATCGAAACTCTCATCTGCAGATCGTCTTCTGTCAGATCTGCCTGTTCATTGATCGTACGCCGGAATTCTTCGATTTTATCCTCTTCCAGTGACAGTCCTGCTGCCAGTTTATGCCCGCCAAACTTCGTAAACAGAGACTTACACCGACTCATCTGTGCATACATATCATAACTCTCAATGGAACGTCCCGAACCTTTTGCCCCTGACTCTGCCTTTGTGAGTACAAAGGTCGGACGATAGTATCTCTCTTTGATTCTTCCGGCAATAATTCCGGCAATACTTTCATGACAGTCCGGCAGATATACAACCAGCACTTTGTCTTCTTTTAACTCCGTGCCCTCGATCATCTGAATCGCCTTTTCCACGCCCTGTTCTGTCATTTCTTTTCTGCTCTCATTGAGTGCCTTCAGATCTTCCGCCATCATGACTGCTTCCCTGCGGTTCGGCGCATTCAGCAGCTCCAGTGCTCTCTTTGCTGTATCCAGGCGTCCACAGGCATTGATACATGGTCCCAGTACAAATCCAATATGATACGTATTCAGATTCTCCACGTCAATTCCGGTACACTGGATCAGCGCTTTCAAGCCTTCATTTTTTGTAACTTTCAACATCTCAAGTCCCTGTTTTACAAAGATCCGGTTCTCTCCATTCAGATCCATTACATCTCCGATCGTTGCAATCGCCACATTCTCCATCAGATCATCCACATCTTCTGCATCTCTGTCCGAAGCTTTATATAATACTTCGATCAGCTTGTAGGCAACTGCCGCCCCACACAGACCTTTAAATGGATATTCACAGTCTGCACGATGCGGATCGACCACTGCATCTGCTGCCGGAATCTTGTATTTCTTTTCTCCGTTCTCTTCATCGAAAGGGACTTCATGATGATCTGTCACCAGAATCGTAAGGCCGTTTTCTTTTCCGTAAGCAATCTCCTCTGATGCTGCAATTCCGTTGTCACAGGTAATGATCGTATCAATTTCATCCTCCAGCGCACGGTCAATCAGCATCTTATTTAAACCATAACCGTCCTTGATCCGGTCAGGGATATCCGTATCCACCTCTGCTCCCAGTCCGGTCAGTCCCTGCTGTAAGATATACGTCGCATTTACACCGTCAATATCATAATCCCCAATCACACGGATTTTTTTGCCCTGTTTTATCTTTTCCTGAAGAATCGCTACTGCTTTATCCATATCTTTCATCCGCATTCCATCCTGCAGATCCGCAATCGTTCCATTCAGATAAAGCTGAATCTCTCCATCCCCGATCACATCCCTGTTTCGCATCAGTCTTGCAACGATCGGAGAAATATGATATTTCTGTGCAATTGCCTGAAAATCAGCTTTCTTCATCGTAATAAACCACTTTTCCATTACCTGTATCCCTTCTTTTTCTATTCTTTTATCCACAATCTATTTTAAAATTTATTCCGGTTATCCACCTTCCCCTTGTATACATTCTCTGTCTATAGCAAAACCAGGAAATAACCAACCGTACCATTATAACAACCCACAGAAAAGAATACAAGAAAAGTCCGCCCGGACTGCACTTTCTGAATCATTCATTGTTACTGTTCACTCCCATGTCAATCACTCCGCTGATTGACATGGAGGATGCACGTTTTGGCCTGAATGTATCTCACCCATCGCCGTAGGCGATTTTAAATGGCGAGATACGTTACTGTTTGCAGCTATGCTGTGAACAGTAACCATTCATTTCCGTTCTGTTTCCAGTCTTAAATCAATGAATTTTTCCAAAGTAACGTCACACGACGGACTTTTCTGCCTGTGATATTTCTTCACAGACTCTGTTTAATTTTATTACCAGTAACTATCTTCTTTTACTCTTTTTATCTTTGAAAGATTTCTTCTTTCCTTTTTTCTTAGAACCCGTTGATTCAGAACCAGCATTCTGATCTTTCTCTGTTCCTGCATTCGCTGCCCCATCATTTTTCTTTACAGCAACAGCTTTTGCACTGCCGGATGCATTCTCAACGCCAATTCTTGTCTTCATGATATACCAGAGTGCACCCGTGATGCATACAGATGTATAAGCACCGCAGATGATACCTACCATCAGAGGTGAAGCGAACTCTTTGATCGAACTTACACCCATGATATACAGCAGCACAACCATGATAAATGTTGTAATGTTTGTATAAATCGTTCTTGTCAGTGTCTGAGTAATACAACGGTTCACAAGATCTTTGAGTTCCTCTGTCTTCTTCAGCTTTGGAAGTTCCTCGCGAATACGGTCGAAGATAACGATCGTACCGTTGATGGAATATCCAACAATCGTCAGCATACACGCAATAAATGTATTACCAACAGAAACTCTTGCGATCACATAGAATCCAAGTACAACCAGTACGTCATGTACCAGTGCGATAACAGCACTTGTAGCAAAACGGATATCCTTGAAACGGAACCAGATATACAGAAGCATACAGATTGTCGCAATGATCACAGCGATTACTGCATCTTTTCTCATCTCGCCACTGACTGTGGAACTGATGTTTTCTGTCTTGATTCCATCGGCTTCATCTACACCATAGTTTTCGCTCATGTAAGAAGCGAATTTTTCTCTTGTCGCAAGATCCTGTGTCTGTGTCTTGAACACAACCTGATTGGATCCTTTGACTGTCTGAACCTGAATATTCTTATCTCCTGTGATTTCTTCCAGATCCGGGATCATATCCTTATCAATTTCTTCCAGTGTATACTCTTTGTCAAATGTAACATTTGTAGATGTACCACCTACGAAATCCAAGCTGTAGTTCATAGCCCCGATTCCTCTTGCATGATTTACTCCCATCATGACCGGTCCGCACAGGCAGAGAATCAGCGAAAGTACGAAGAAGATCTTTTTCTTTCCAAGGAAATCGATCGGCTTACGTTCTTTCAGATGTCTTCCATATGCCTTCTCATTGCGGATTCCCATTCCATAGAAGGAGAAGATGATCAGTCTTGTGATTACCAGTGCTGTGAACATGGATACTACGATACCAAGTGCCAGTGTCTGTGCAAATCCCTTAACTGTACCACTTCCTCTCAGCCACAGAACTCCTGCTGCGATCAGAGTAGTTATGTTACCATCAATGATGGCTGACATTGCTTTCTGGAATCCGGATTTCAGCGATGCATGTACGCTGCGTCCGGCTGTCAGTTCTTCTTTCACACGTGCAAAGATAATTACGTTTGCATCTACCGCCATACCAATACCAAGAATGATACCGGCAATACCCGGAAGTGTCAGTGTAATATCAAATGCATTCAGCAGAATCAGTGTTGTCTCCGTATACAGAATCAGAGCAAGACTGGCTGCAAATCCCGGAAGAAGGTATACCCAGCACATAAATATACATACGAGCGCAAGACCAATAGCACCTGCTGTCAGACTGGTCTTCAGTGCTTCCTGTCCAAGCTGTGCACCTACTACCTCAGAACTCAGCTCTTCCAGTTCCAGATTCAGTCCACCGATACGGATTGTAGAAGCAATGTTATCTGCTTCTTCATAACTCATGGAACCTGTGATCTGCGCTTTACCATTCTCAATAACAGTATTAACTTTCGGAACACTGATCAGTGTACCATCGTAATAAATAGCAATTGTATCATAATTGTTATCTACTGCTTCCTGAGTTGCATCTTTAAACTTTGTAGCACCTTCATCTGTCAGTTCCAGGTCTACACCATACTCTTTACTTCCTGTTGTAGAATTGGAAATCTGACCTGCAGATGCTGTCTTCACCTCAGAACCTGTCAGTACGATGGAATCACTGTCTTTCAGCTCATCAATTGTCTTGTTCAGCACATATCCGGAAGTTGTATAAGAATAGTTCTCCTGTCCGTCACTGTCCAGATGCTTGATGAAATACAGAGAACCCGGCTGTCCAAGTTCTTCCAGAATTGTATTTGCATCACTTACTCCTGGAATCTCAATGCTGATACGGTTGTCTCCAACCTGATATGCCTGAGCCTCTGTACTATACTGCTCCACACGTTTCTGAAGCTTATAGACAGTGTCATCCATATCGGACTGAGACGGTTTGTCTCCTTTTACCTGATAGGTGATGCTGACACCACCCTCAAGGTCAAGACCGAGATTGATATTCTTCGCTGATCCCATACCCTTTGCATTCAAGCCGAAGATGGTTGTTACTCCGAAGAATACCATCACAGCGATCACAAGGATCATACTGAGAATACTTTTGCTTTTCTTCATGTCTTTTATTCCTTTCTTATTCGTCTGCCAGTGCAGCCTTGATCATGATCGCGCATTCCACACGCTTTCTCTCCATCTCACAGCTTACATCATATGTATCATTGATGGTGTGGTGGAATTTATATGAATTCGCCATGCATCCTCCACTGCAGTAAAATCTTGCGAAGCAAGTTCGGCAGCTTTCTTTGGAGTACACACTGCATCCACGGAATTCATCCGCAATCTCTGGTTTAACAATTCCCTCATCTACATTACCCATGAGGAATTCTTCCTGTCCGACGAACTGGTGGCAAGGATAAAGATCTCCCCACGGTGTCACTGCCAGATACTCTGTACCTGAACCACATCCGGAAAGACGTTTAGACACACATGGGCCACCCTCAAGGTCAATCATGAAATGGAAGAAGTTGAATCCTCTTCCGCTCTTTTCTCTTTCTACCATATATTTTGCAAGTTTATCATACTCTTCAAAGATCTGTGGAAGATCTTCTTTTCTGATTGCATATGGATCTGTGTCATCTCCTACTACAGGCTCGATGGACATCTGTTTAAATCCAAGATCTGCAAAATGCTCTACATCTTTTGAGAAATCCAGATTATTTCTTGTAAATGTTCCTCTGATATAATACTTCTCCTGATTTCTGCTCTCTGCCAGTTTCTGGAATTTCGGCACGATCAGATCATAACTTCCTTTTCCGTTACGGAATGGACGCATTGCATCATTGACTTCTTTACGTCCATCCAGACTGATTACTACATTATCCATCTCTTTGTTGACAAACTCCTGGATCTCATCGTTCAGAAGTACACCGTTTGTAGTAAGTGTGAAACGGAAATGCTTGTCATGAAGCTTCTCCTGCTCTCTTCCGTAAGCAACCAGATCTTTTACAACCTGCCAGTTCATCAACGGTTCTCCACCGAAGAAATCCACTTCCAGATTGTGTCTGCTTCCGGAATTTGCAATCAGGAAATCCAGTGCTTTCTTTCCTACTTCGTAGGACATAAGTGCACGGCGTCCATGATATTCTCCCTCTTCTGCAAAACAATATTTGCAGGCAAGATTGCAGTCATGTGCAATATGTAAGCAAAGTGCTTTTACAACTGTCTTTCTCTGTTTTACGATATCAATAAAGTTCTCGTAAACATCTTTGGTAAACAGACGTCCCTGCTCTGTCAGTTCGATGACTGCCTCAAGGATATCTTTTAAATCTTCCTCCGGATATTTCTCCCCAAGCTTCTCTTTTAAAGCCGCCTCTGTCTCCGGACATTTCAGTGTCTCTGTTGTCTGATCCTCATTCAGCTCATTCAGCACTGCGATCACATCGTATGCTTCCTGATCCACTACATGAACCGCACCACTGTTCACATCGAGGACAATATTATAGCCATTATTCTGGTACTGATGTATCACGTGGATACCTCGCTTTCTAATTTCTTTTCTTTTATCACATAAAATTCAGGCATCACACCTGAATTTCAGCTTTCTTTCTGAGTTTTTCTTCTGCTTTACGTGCCTTTTCAGACACATTTCCCTGTAACAGACTTAAGGCAGCGACTTTCATCGCTGCCTCCCCTGATCTAAATCGTGATTCCCATTCATTCTTCCAGCATCTCTGCTTCAGATTCTGTATGGTTTCTCAATTACAGGTTTCTTATTTTGCGTGCTCGCATGTCTGGTTTCCTACTGTACAGGATGTCTTGCATGCTGACTGACATGATGTCTGGCATTCGCCACATCCACCTTTTTTAACTGTGTTGTTCAGTGTCTGTGTATTCAATGTTTTAATGTGTTTCATGATGTCTACTCCTCCTAACTCTATTCGCACTTATTGCTTGTGCTATTATATCACATAGAATCAGGTTTTTAAACCCCTTTTTTTCTTTTGCGCTTTTATACAATCCTGCTGCAAATTATATCTTTACCGTAATTTGTAGCATCTCTCGTCATTTCAAATCACCGGAAATAAAACACAATGTATGATGAACAGAATATCTTCACACTAGAGTGTGTCTGAAACATCTACCTCCTCTGTTAATCCAAACAGTGATCGGCATGAAAACATCCTTTCACCAAACTATGCCACCATACCGCCCATCATTCCGCCGCCGGCACATAAGAGGATTACAGTGAAGAGATGACTGGTGCTTCCCTGAAGTGTATGATACATACCAAAGGTGATCAGCAGAAGCAGTATAAAATATGCTGCTCCCAGAATCAGTCCCCACAGAAATTTTCGTTCTCCCATTAATTTTCCCATCACGAATCCACCGGAAAATGTCGAGATCACATAGATCAGAATCACCCCTGCATCTACTGTATTTTCACTGATTCCTGCTTTATAAAGTAAAACCGCAAGAATCAGAAGAAGAATTCCTGTGATGATATACGCACACAAAAGGGATTTCAGCATGTCCACTGCAATCCTGTCTGCCGTCTTCCCACTGCCGGTTATTTTTCTTGTATCTCCTGTATTCGTCTTTCTGCCGTTTTCCATTTTCTTTCCTCCTCGCACTCTTTTTTCACAAAAACTGTCTTTGTTTTCCACACACCTGAAACGAATCCAAAAACTGATTCCTGTACTCTGCATGCCTTGTTATTGTTCACGGTATAGCAGCAAACAAAAACGTATCTCAGCTACGCTCTAGAGCGTGTCTTAAAAATGCTTTCTGCAAGATATATGTCACAATTTGTGGGAGATTTTGTTTGAATGAGGGCGGCGTAGCGGGCTACGTCAACCGAATGAAGACAAAATATACCGCAAAGTGGGGCATGTAGATTGCAGGAATGATTTTTCAGTCACGCTCTAATTCAATTATCATATATTTATGCGATTCAAAAAGATTTTATGACAAAAATTCCGTAAATTTAATTCATCTGCCTTCCCAGAAAGTCTGCCGCGCTCAGTGCAACTTTCCGTACTGTCTCGTCAAACTCATTCTTTTCATCTTTTCCAAGAAAAACAACTGCCCCGATCACATCGCCTCCACTCAAGATCGGATTGATCACTTCCTTTGTAAAGGAATTCGTTTCCTGTCCGATCCTGGTATAATTGTTCTCTGCCTCACTTCCCAGGATCTGTTTTCTTCCCTGAAGTTTTTCAAGAAATTCTCCACTGATATACTGATTTTCCAGTTCCTTCTTTCCATATCCGGCCACCGCAATCACCTGATCTGTATCAGTGATACATACAGTACAGTTCATCGTCTGGGCAAGACTTTCTGCATAAACTTTAGAGACTGTTCCCAGTTCTCCGATCGGCGAATATTTCTTCAGGATCACCTGCCCCTCTCGATCTGTAAAAATCTCCAATGGATCCCCTTCCCGGATCCTGAGCGTTCTTCTGATTTCTTTCGGTATCACTACACGTCCCAGATCATCGATTCTACGGACGATTCCTGTTGCCTTCATAATAAAAGTTCCTCCTGCTTTCTTACATACTTTCCATAATTTATGTTATACAGCTAGTATGTGGAAAACAGAAGGAATTATACATAAAAGAATGTGCCTTGGCACATTCTAGCGCCTGCGGCGGTCGCTTGCGACATCTTCCTTGTACGCCACAGTGCGCATCCTCGCGGAGCGTTTTTATATATTAGGAAAGAGCACTTTCCTAATATATAAAAACACCGCCTGTACTCTTAAGCACAGACGATGTCTCGGATTTTATAATCAATCTTAAATTTCGTTCTATTACAGAATTCCACCGATTGCAAGGAACAGCGGTGCGAATACAAGTGAAACGACTGTCATAAGTTTGATCAGGATGTTGATAGACGGACCTGAAGTATCCTTGAACGGATCTCCTACTGTATCACCAACAACTGCCGCTTTATGAGCTTCGCTTCCTTTTCCGCCGTGATGTCCTTCCTCGATGTATTTCTTAGCGTTATCCCATGCGCCACCTGCATTTGACATGAAGATAGCCATAAGTACACCTGTTACAAGGGATCCTGAAAGAAGTCCGCCAAGAGCGTCAACTCCAAGAAGTACACCTACTACTACAGGAACGATAACTGCCATAAGACCCGGAAGAAGCATTTCGTGAAGAGCTGCTGTTGTAGAAATAGCAACACATGACTTGTAGTCCGGTTTCTCTTCACCTTTCATGATGCCCGGTTTCTCACGGAACTGACGTCTAACTTCCTCAATCATCTTGTATGCAGCCTTGGATACAGACTCCATAGTAAATGCTGAGAAAAGGAATGTAAGCATACCACCGATGAAGATACCGATGATTACTTTATAATCAAGAAGGTTAATGGATTTCAGTCCTACTGTCTCTGCATAAGATACGAACAGTGCAAGAGCTGTAAGTGCTGCAGAACCGATAGCGAATCCTTTACCCATAGCTGCTGTTGTGTTACCTACAGAGTCAAGTTTGTCTGTGATGTCACGAACGGACTCATCAAGACCTGACATCTCTGCGATACCACCAGCGTTATCTGCGATCGGACCATATGCATCAACAGCAACTGTGATACCAGTTGTTGAAAGCATACCAACGGCTGCAAGAGCGATTCCGTACAGACCATCTACTTTGTAAGAAATAAAGATTCCTACACAGATCAGAAGCAGCGGGATAGCTGTTGATTTCATACCAACTGCAAGACCACTGATGATTGTTGTAGCTGCACCAGTCTCAGACTGCTCTCCGATTCCCTGAACCGGTTTGTAATCTGCAGATGTGTAGTACTCTGTGATGTTACCAATGATAACACCAACAACCAGACCAGCGATAACGGCGATTGCTGCATTCATGTTTCCGAATAATACCCAGCTAAGAGCAAGAGCTGCGATAATTACAAGTGCAGAAGAAACATAACTTCCTTTTGTAAGAGCTTTCTGAGGGTTTGTGTTCTCTCCGCCTCTTACGAAGAATGTTCCAAGGATAGAAGCGATCAGTCCGCATCCGGCGATTGCCAGTGGGAATAATACTCCTGCAACCTCGCTTACTGCTACACCAAGTGTAAGTGCTGAGATCAGAGATCCACAGTAAGACTCGAAAAGGTCAGCTCCCATACCTGCTACGTCACCTACGTTATCTCCTACGTTGTCAGCGATAACGGCCGGGTTACGCGGGTCATCTTCCGGGATTCCTGCTTCTACTTTACCTACAAGGTCAGCTCCAACGTCTGCTGCTTTAGTATAGATACCACCACCTACACGGGCAAACAGAGCGATGGAAGATGCTCCAAGGCTGAATCCAAATAACACGTCTACGTTTCTAGTTACGATGTACACAAGGCTGACACCAAGTGCACCAAGTCCAGCTACGCACATACCCATTACGGCACCACCTGAGAATGCGATGGAAAGAGCTTTGTTCATTCCGCTCTCTTTTGCTGCGTTTGCTGTTCTTACATTTGCCTTTGTGGCAACTGTCATTCCGCAGTATCCTGCGATTGTTGAGAACAGAGCACCTACTACAAAGCAAACTGCTGTTACCCAGTTACCGATTCCGATTCCAATCAGTACAAAAAGTACAACTACGAAAATGATCAGAATCTTGTACTCTGCTGTCAGGAAAGCGCGAGCGCCTTCTGCGATTGCACCTGCAATCTCTTTCATTCTTTCGGTTCCTGCATCCTGTTTGCTAACCTTCATTGCAAGATATGCTGCAAAGATCAGGGCAATTACAGCTGCAACCGGAACCAGATACATATAGTTTTCCACTTTCTGAATACCTCCCTGTAAAAATGTATCTATTAGAGCATATCACAAAATTTAAGATTTTTCAAAATGTTTATAAAAATTTTTGTATTTTTTTACGGACATTGTTAAAAAAAGAACGAAAAAGCCGTTTACATCAAGGTTTTCTTGCTGTAAACGGCCCTAAAATTTTTTTTGAATGAAAATTGGATTCCTGTCGAAATTTATGTATTTCTACATATTATAATAGTCATTCATTCTGTATAACGTATCTTGCTGTCATACCTTACATATTCTGTTTTTTTCTTTCCTCTTCCAGATTTTCATCCAGGCAACATTTTTCCATATACTGATTTGAAATTTTATTGTTTTTTATTTATCAGATTTTTTCTTAGTTTTTTTATTCCACATCTTTCAATGCTTCCAGATCTTCTTCACCTGTACGAACTTTTACTACCTTCTGTACGTTGTATACAAAGATCTTACCATCTCCAACATGACCCGTGTACAATGTCTTCGTCGCTGTCTCGATTACTTTTTCAACCGGAATATTTCCAACGATAACTTCTACTTTTACTTTTGGAAGTACAGTGACATCCATCTCAACTCCACGATATCTCTCGCCGGCACCTTTCTGGATACCACATCCCATAACCTGTGTAACTGTCATTCCTGTTACACCAAGGTTGTTCAGTGCTGATTTCAGACGTTCGTATTTTGTAAGTTTTGCAATGATAACCACTTTGTGCATTCCGGTATCAAGATCTACCGGACCTGCAACAGGTACTGCAACTGCTCTCTGTACAGGTGTAGCCGCATCGTAATCAGATACTCCAAGATCTGTATTTTCATTTTCGATCATTGCACCTTCTGTAATATCCATAATGCTGAATCCTGCGTAAGCAGATGCAAGACCATGTTCCTTAGAATCAAGTCCGACAATCTCTTCCTCTTCTGTTACACGAAGACCGATTGTTGATTTAATTACAACAAATACAATTGTCATTGTTACTACTGTCCATGCGATGATGCATGCAATACCAAGAATCTGAATTCCAAGCTGATGGAATCCACCGCCATAGAATAAACCATCAATCTCACATTCCGGTGCATTGCTTGTTGCAAAAAGTCCAACTGCGATTGTTCCCCAGATACCATTGAATCCGTGAACTGCTACAGCACCGACCGGATCATCTACGTGAACTACATAATCACAGAACCATACTCCAAAGACTACCAGAAGCCCTGCTACAAGACCGATAACAAAGGAACCAAATGCATCTGTCACATCACAAGGAGCTGTGATTGCTACAAGACCTGCAAGAGAGGCATTCAGGCACATGGAAACATCAGGTTTTCCATATTTTACCCAGGTAAAGATCATACATGTTACAGTTGCTACCGCCGGAGCGATTGTTGTTGTCATAAAGATAGATGCAAGCTGCGGACCTGTTGTAGCTGCCGCACCGTTGAATCCATACCAGCCAAACCAGAGGATGAAGCATCCGAGTGAACCAATTACCAGGTTATGACCAGGAAATGCATGAACTTTCGTTACTTTTCCATTTTTGTCTTTTGAGAATTT
Organism: uncultured Mediterraneibacter sp.; assembly: GCF_934309415.1. GTDB lineage: Bacteria > Bacillota > Clostridia > Lachnospirales > Lachnospiraceae > Mediterraneibacter. The sequence goes on along the minus strand of NZ_CAKRDI010000011.1, from coordinate 32,613 downwards.
ACCAATTCTTGCTCCAAGTAAAGCAGCTCCGATAAATGCGGTCACACCACCAACTGTATGGATAACTGCGGAACCTGCAAAATCATGGAATCCTAACTGTGACAGCCAGCCGCCGCCCCATACCCAGTGTGCTTCGATTGGATATACAACTGCTGAGATAACTGCTGAATAGATACAGTAGGAAATAAATTTTGTTCTCTCTGCCATAGCACCGGATACGATTGTCGCTGCTGTGGCACAGAACACCAAGTTAAATACGAAGTTAGACCAGTCAAAGTTCGCATAATCTGTAAAGATTCCAAGTGTCGGTATTCCTACGAGTCCTCCTAATGTATCTTCGCCAAGTAACAATCCGAATCCAAGAAAGATAAATACTACAGTTCCAATACAGAAGTCCATCAGATTCTTCATAATGATGTTTCCTGCATTCTTCGCTCTTGTGAATCCTGTCTCTACCATTGCAAAACCGGCTTGCATAAAAAATACGAAAGCTGCTCCGATCAAGAACCAGATTCCAAAGATTTCACTGGTTACACTACCCGTGATCTGTGTGATGATTTCCTGTGTCATACTACATTCCTCCTCATACCTTTGAAACATAAACATTTAAAAGGCGTATCCTGCAGCTTTTTCAGATTGTTTCCCATCATCCGGATTCTGCTGCAAGACACGCCTTTGTGTCAACTCAGGTACTATTATTTTTAAAAGAAAAAGGCACTTCAAGTCTGTTCAACTTAAAGCGCCTTTGCTTTTATGTCACGTAGTTTACCCCCACAAATCACAATTGTCAACCCATAGTTTTCCTTTTCGTGAAAAATGTAGATTTTTCCATGAATTGCTTTGAATTTTTGTAAAAAATAATACATATTGCTTTGAACCAGACCTGCCCATCACTAAAAAATGATTTTAAATGGCGAGATACATTCAAGACAATACGTGCATCCTCCATGCCAATCAGCGGAGTGATTGACATGGGAGTGAACAGTAACCCGCTATGCTTCCCACTACTGCAACCAACAACACGTCTCTTGAAAACCTGCTTTATATCTGTTAAAATTTATATCGATGATTTTATGAATTAGAGACAAAAAGCTATTTTACCGTTACAAATTACAGATGTTCTGTAATCAATAACATTTTGCCCCTGTCATCATTCTATAGAATTTAAGGAGGAACATATCATGAGTAAAATTGATGAAGTAAGAAGCGCAATGGTTGCTGCTATGAAAGCCGGTGACAAAGAGAGAAAGGCCGCTCTTTCTTTCCTTCTCTCATCCCTGAAGAATAAAGCAATCGACAAAAGAGCTGACCTGACAGAAGAGGAAGAAGGACAGGTTATCTTAAAAGAGATCAAACAGTTAAAAGAAACGATCGAGATGACTCCTGCAGACCGTACAGATCTTCTTGAGGAAGCTCAGAAACGTCTGGAAGTTCTGGAAGAGTATGCTCCGAAGATGATGAGCGCAGAAGAGATCACTGCAGTGATCAATACAGTACTTTCCGAACTTGGTATTGAAACACCTTCACCAAAAGATAAAGGAAAGATCATGAAAGAACTGATGCCTAGAGTAAAAGGCAAAGCAGACGGAAAAGAAGTAAACCAGATTCTTGCTTCTATGATGAAATAATAGTTTCTAATAAAAAACGTTCAGCAACGAAAACTTCTGTTTTAGGATGTTCCATTTGCTGAACGTTTTTTTCATTTTGAGCTCTATTCACTTAATCTTTTCTAACGTGAATCTGAAAAGAATTTCTATAAGATTCGTGTCACAATTTATGAAAAAATTCTCCTGTATATCTATTTTATATCACGGCTTTCCCATTTGTCATAAATAGCTTCAAGAGCATCCACAACTCCGTCAATTCCGAGAAGACTTGTATTGAACATCATGCTGTTCGCCTCAATGCCTCCCCATTGTCTTCCGGTTCTTGCTTCATAATACAGCCGACGTTCCCGGTCTGTCTTTTTCATCTTATCGATTGCCTGCTTCTCTGACAGTTTATAAATATCCATAATTCGATTGATCCGGTCATTCTTGTATGCATAGATAAATGTATTGATTACATTGGAATAATCTCCGAGTACATAATCTGCACATCTTCCTACAAAGATTCCAGGTCCGCGATCCGCAAGTTTCCGGATCATCTCTGACTGCACCTGATACACTCTGTCGCTTAACGGTCTGCCGGCTTCTTCTCCACTCATAAATGTAGTGTAATCGCCTCTGCCAACTACATAACCGGAAAGGAAACGTCCCAGAACTGTCTCATCTACCCGTGTCACTTCTTCCCTTGATACACCAAGTTCCATCGCTGCCATGTGAAGCAGATTGTGATCATACAGTGGAATATCCAGTCGTTCAGCCAGTCTGTTTCCAACTTCATGTCCACCACTTCCAAACTGTCGCCCTATGGTAATAATCGTATGTTTCATCATAACTGCCAGCTCCTCTCTGTCCGCTTATATATTACCATTATTTTACCACGAACTCTTCCGAGAAGATACTATTTATCTGTTTTTTCATGATTTAAATTATATTTTTTTCAACTATTTGCGTCTAAATCAGAAATACTCATACATTTCAATGTCATTCTTCTTTCCCGCCGCTGACAATCTTATAATACTCTCTTGAAGTCAGCAGATACACCAGCAGATAAAAGACTGCAAACACTACGAAGCATACTGCTGTAACACTGAACAATAAACGATCCTGCTCGATCCCTGTCATCAACGCAACAGTTTTGGAGATCAGCGGAAAAGCAAACAGTACATGAATTCCCGCTACGATCAGTGGCATAAAGAAGACCGTTAAAACCTGCGAATTAATACTCTTACGCACTTCTTTCCTGCTCATTCCCACTTTCATCAAGATTTCAAATCGTTTCTGATCTTCATATCCTTCTGAAATCTGCTTGTAATAAATGATCAGTACCATACCAAAGATAAATACTGTTCCTAGGATGACACCCAGAAAGAACAGACCACCATAAACACCATAATAATCTGATCTCACAGCTGCTCTGCAAGAGATAAATACTTCTGGAAATGACACATCTTCGCTCTGTGCTTTCGTGATTTCTTTCCAGAGTACTTTCTCAACTTCAATCTGCCTGTTTTCATCACAATTCAAATCAAAATCATAGTATCGGATAATATCAGATGCATTCTCACCATAGATTTCCCGTTCCCCCTGTTCGATCTGCTCTATCACCTTCGTGTCTTTCACGACCAGATAATACTGAGCATTCATATTCTTTGCTCCCGGTCCTGCCGGATCAAACTCACTCAACTGTTGCCTGATCTTCCATGTGCCGCAATTTTCCAGCGTCAGCGTGTCATACGAGTATCCCTTGTCACCTCTGACATACAGATAAGCTTCGTCATCCTGTAACGGAGCAAGTCCTTTCAGATACTCACCACATTCTTCCTGTGAATATACATACACCACTTTCAGATTTTCGTAGGTGTTGACCAGATTGATGGAATCTGCCTTTGAAGTGTCAAAATAGACCTGATCTTCAGCTCCAAGTCCGCTCACTCTGAGCTGATTATAGCTTCTCTGGTTCACCATCTCTACCTTCTGTGAAGCAACTGTCTGCTCCAGCAGATCCTGTAATTTTTCATCGGAGTTCTTATCTCCGTTCGTCTCCTCCTGCTCAGCCTCTCCCTGCACATTTAAAATCGATACACTCATATCCACCGGATATATTCTCTTCAGACTGTCATCCATTCCAATATACAGACTGACCGTAGAGGATACCATTACAAGTACCATTGTCGACAGAATACAGATGGATGCAAGTCCTGCTCCATTTCTCTTCATTCTGTAAATCATAGAAGAAAGAGAAATAAAATGATTTGTTTTGTAGTAATATTCTTTCTTTTTTTGCATCATTTTGCAAAAAGCAACAGAACCTGCAACAAATAAAAGATAAGTTGCTACTATAACCATGACTACAGCAACCATGAATATCATCATCGCTGTCAGCGGATCTTCAATTGATACTGCGAGCCAGTAAGCAGCAGCTAAAATAATGACTCCAAGAATCGCAAGAATCCAGTTTGCTTTCGGCGGTTTTTCACCAATATTCTCACTTTTCAGCATTTCCACCGGTTTGGTTCTGAGCAGATACACAAGCATCCGCAACAGAAGTAACAGAAAGATTCCTGCAAAAATTATTACAGTAAGAACGGTTGCTTTCGGTTCAAAATGCAGTTCAAACCCGATCTTCTGTTTCAGAATTTTTACCGCGAGCAGTTCTGCGATTTTAGAAAACAATACACCTGCCGCAAGTCCTGACACAATTGAAACGACCGCTGTGATCACATTTTCAAGAAACAGAATCTTTACCAGATTTTTCTTTCCCATTCCAAGAATGTGATACAATCCGAATTCACGCTGTCTCTTTCTAATCAGGAAGGAATTGGTATAAGATAACAGAATCAATGAAAAGATTCCCATTACTCCCATTCCAAGTGACAGAATACTTTGCAATGACTCCCCACCGTGAATCTGTCGGAATTCCTCACTCACCCCAAGGAATGAGATAATATAAAACATCATCACCATACAAATACAGGTAAGTATATACGGGAAATATAATTTCCGGTTTTTTGAGATCCCGATTACCGCCAGTTTCAGATATAATCCTCTTTTCATCTTCTATCACCACCTGTCGCCAGCATCGTTAATGTATCTGAGATTCTCTGGTAGAACTGTTCGTCTGTAAGTTCACCTCTGTATACCTGATGAAATACTTCGCCATCCTTGATAAACAGAACTCTTCCCGCCTTGCTGGCCGCCTTTACCGAATGCGTCACCATCAGGATCGTCTGTCCTTCCTGATTGATTCGTGCAAAAAGCCCCAGAAGTTCATCCGTAGATCTGGAATCCAGCGCACCCGTCGGTTCATCTGCCAGGATCAGACGCGGATCTGTAATCAGCGCTCTTGCAACAGCAGCTCTCTGTTTCTGTCCGCCTGACACCTCATAAGGATATTTCTGCAGTAGCTGTGCGATCCCGAGTTCTTTTGCGATCGGCATCAGCTTCGCATCCATCTTCCTGTAATTAATCCCTTTTAAAACCAGAGGGAGCAGAATATTATCTTTCAGATTAAATGTATCCAGAAGATTAAATTCCTGAAACACAAATCCAAGATTATCCCTTCGGAATTCTGAAAGTGTTTTTTCTTTCACTTTTGATAACGGTCTTCCATCCAGATATACCTCTCCTTCTGTTGGTTTATCCAGCGCTGCCATAATATTGAGCAGTGTACTCTTTCCAGAACCGCTTTCTCCCATGATTGCCACATATTCTCCTTCTTCCACTGAAAAGGAAACACTGGAAAGTGCCTGTACCTGATTGCCTCCAAACCGGGGACGATAGATCTTTTTCACATTCTCTACTTCTAAAACTATCATATCGTTTTCCTGCCTTTCTTTCTATTCACTTCAAACCTTTACTTTCATTATCTGTTACGGATTACTGCTCACAGTACCTTTAACCAGTAACCGTTACCTTTTTACTCAGAAACACTTGGATTTGATTGATAAATATGATTGATTTTACGTTTTCAAGTATAACAAAACGGCGGAACTGTCACCATCGATTCTTGTGACAATCCCGCCCTGTTATGTGACATTTTTGTAAGATTAAGATGATATTTACTCTGCCTGGAATGGATAAGATTCTAAATCAATCATAAAACTGCTTCCTTCTCCCGGCACAGATTCTACAGACAGCTTATGTCCCATCTTATCCGCTGCCATCTTACAAAGATACAGACCGATCCCTGTTGATTTCCGGTCCAGTCTTCCATTTTTTCCTGTATAGCCTTTTTCAAAAATTCTCGGCAGATCTTCCGCTGCAATTCCGATTCCCGTATCACTGACTGTAAGCTGTTTCTTTTCATTTACCTCTATGGTAACACTTCCCTTTACCGTATATTTCACCGCATTAGATAAAATCTGTTCCAGAATAAAGGACAGCCATTTCTCATCTGTCAGGACAATTTCTTCCGTCCCCGCATAAACCAGACGAATTTTTTTCCGGATAAACTGACCTGCATACTTTCGCACTGCTTTCCTTATAATCTCATCCAGCGAGTACTGTGCGATCACCAGATCCTTCATTCCTTCTCCCAGACGAACGTAACTAAGCGCCATCTCTGCATACTGCTCCACACGGAACAACTCCGCTTTCAACTGCTGGTTCTGCTCTGTATCTTCCTGCTGAAGCAGAAGACTCATCACAGCGATCGGAGCTTTGATCTGATGCACCCAGGCAGCATAGTAATCATCCATATCTCTCTGCTGCTCTTCCCATTGCTCTTTCTCTTTTTGATGTTTTTTCTCTACTTTCTGCAGCAATTCCTGATACAGTCTTTCCACCTCATCTGAACTGTCCGGAAGTGACATACTGTACGGTCCCTGGTCTCCAAGAAGTCTCTCCAGCCATTGCTGCTTTGCGCTGAATCGCAGAAATCCGATAAATAAAAAGAGGATGCCAAAGACACCACAGAGCAACGCCGGATACAAAATAGCTTCCAATCGGATATCCGTCAGCAGAAACAACAGCAGAAAAATTCCAACACAAAAAAAGCTCCATATAATGCACCCTTTTACTTTATTCAGATATCCGAGAAACAATTTCATTTCCATCCAGCTCTTTTCTTTTTTATTTGACACTCTCATTTAAACTAGAGTGTGTCTGAAAACAGAATTTTTTAAAAAACTATTCAATAATATATCCACCACCAACTTTGGTCCGTATAAAATCGGTCATTCCTGCTTTTTCCAGCTTCTTTCTCAGACGCGCTATATTCACTGTCAGCGTATTTTCTTCTATATAATTGTCCGTCTCCCACAGCCTTGTCATCAGTGTATCTCTGCTTACAAGCCGCCCTTTGTTTTCCATCAACGTCTGCAGAATTCGGAATTCATTCTTTGTCAGATTCACTTTTTCTCCGTTATATGTAAGTTCCGTATCATACAGATTCAGGATTGCTCCTTTATGCTCCAGCACCGGTACTTTTCCTGCCATGTCATAAGTTCGTCTCAGAATGGCCTGAATCTTTGCAGTCAGTACACTCAGCGCAAATGGCTTTGCAATAAAATCATCGCCGCCCATATTCATCGCCATAATAATATTCATATTATCTGCTGCAGAAGAAATAAAGATCACCGGAACAGAAGACACCTTTCGTATCTCACTGCACCAGTGATACCCATTGTAAAAAGGAAGCGTAATGTCAAGAAGCACCAGATGCGGACCATACTGGGCAAACTCTGAGAGAACATTCTGAAAATCGGTTACATACCTTGCATCATTCCCCCACGCTTTCATCTCTTTTTCAATTGCCTGCGCCATTGCCATATCATCTTCAATGATGAGAATCTTATACATGTGCTTCCTCCTTTTTTCAAAATCTACTACCTTAAGGAACTACTGTGGAGTTATGTTACTGTTCACGGCGCACCGTGACCAGCAACGTATCTTGCCATTTTAAATCCCTTTCAGCGATGGGCGAGATACATTCTGATCGGAACTCGCATCCTCAATGCCAGACAACAAGTGTCTGACATTGGCAAACACTATTGTGGAGTTATTACACGTTGAATATGAATCGCAAGAAAGCCAATCTCCTCTTTTGCAATCGGAAGTTTCAGTGCTTTCTCCATATATTCACAGACTTTCTTCGCAACTTCTCCGGTTTTCGGATAATGTTCAAATATAAAATCATTGAAATCCATATTCGTCGGCTCTCCTTTTCGGGTTCGCACGATCATATAGTACATATGGCTCATCATACGGGTACATCCCAGAGAGTTCTCAGACAGCTTCTGCCCAAATTCTTTCTCGATCATTGCCAGACCTTCATTGATGATTCTTGTTGTATCCAAAGTCTGTGATACCGCTTCATCTGAAAGTCCCGCGTGAACATGAAGTGTGATAAATCCAACCTCATCATCCGAGATTTCATATCCTGTCATCTCTTTCAAAATCTCACGGCCTTTTAAAGCCACTGCATATTCTCTGGCAAATAACACCCTGATATCCGGTGTAAATGGATTCGGAATCTGTCGGTTCTCCTTTGCCCGCTTTGCAGCCAACGCAATATGGTCTGACATCGGCAGAAGAATCTCTTTGTTGATCTCCCCGAACTCTTTCTCCGCCTTTTCAATAATCTTCCCAGCTGCCTCAATAAATTCCGGGCGGATGCCATTAACCACTTTCAGAACTGAATCCTGTTTTCTTCTATTTACAAGTGAATAGACTTTGGCCCCGGGAAGCTGACTGATCTGTTCCGAAGGTTTTCTTCCAAATCCCACTCCATTCCCAAGCAGGATCAGTTCCCTGCCTGTTTTAACGTGATAAACAAGAATACCATTATTATTCAGAACTTTAATCACTCGATACATCCCCGGGGCCTCTCTTTCTGCTCACATTTTTCTTTAGCAAGAGACAAAACGTTGCTGTTTACAGACAATACGTGCATCCTCCATGCCAATCAGCGGAGTGATTGACATGGGAGTGAACAGTAACCAATCTGTAACAGCAACAACAATATACTTTGCCTCCTGATTTGATATCTGCAAATCGTACTTCTACTAAAGTGTGTCTTAAAATCATTCCTGCACTCCGCATGACACACTCCATAATCTGCAATTTTCAAATCTTCAGATTAGTAAGCAATAATCTCGGCAGTCTCATCCAGTTTTTCAACCTGTCCTGTCTTCTTCATGCGAACCTCTTCACCTTCCTGAAGACTTGTGAGAACTACCATACACTCATCTGATTTAGCATGCTCTTTTATATATTCTATATCAAAACCTATGAGTTTGTCACCCTTTTTTACGTGATCTCCTTCATTTACAAATGTTTCGAATCCTTCTCCATCCAGTTTTACTGTATCAACACCGATATGAAGCAGATATTCTGTACCATCCTCACAGCTCAGTCCGATTGCATGTTTGGATGGGAAGATAAAGGATACTTCTGCATCTTCCGGTGCATAAGCCATTCCCTCTTCCGGACGGATCAGGTATCCGTCTCCCATCATTTTCTGTGCGAAAGCATCATCGCAGGCTTCACTGATTGGAGCTGCCACACCTTTAAATGGTGCACAGAGTACTTTCTTCACCGCTGCTTTGCTGGCATTGTTTTCTGCATTCTGATCTGCATTCGCTGCTTCTGCAGTTTCATTCTCTGCATCAGCCTTTTCCTCCTCTGGCAGATACTCTACGTTCGGAGCTTTCTCAAGGTAATCCTCAAGATTTGATTTGATCACCGGAACAGATGGTCCATAGATAATCTGGATTCCTTCACCTTTACGGATGATTCCGGAAGGAGATGTCATCTTCAGTACTGCTTCATTCACAAGTTCCGGTTTTACTACTGTACAACGAAGTCTTGTAGCGCAGCAGTCTACATCTGAGATATTTTTCTTTCCGCCAAGTCCTCTTGTGATCAGTGCACTCTTCTGATCTTCCGGACTTAACTCAGCCCCCTCTGCAACTGCATCCTGCGCTCCATTTTCTCTTGCTTTATAATCTGCCTTTGTATATAATTTTGTTTCTTCATCGTCATCTTCACGTCCCGGAGTTTTCAGATTCAGCTTCAGGATCAGTGTTTTAAAGATGATATAGTACAGAAGGAAATAGATAATTCCTACCGGGATAATTCTAAGCCAGCTTGTCTTCGCATTTCCCTGAAGAATTCCAAAAAGGAACAGGTCGAGCAGACCGCCTGAGAATGTCAGACCAACTGCAATGTTCAGGATATGTGCGATCATATAAGCTGCACCTGCCAGAACAACCTGTACTGCAAACAGAATCGGTGCTACGAACAGGAAAGAGAACTCCAGTGGTTCTGTAATACCTGTCATCATACATGCAAGTGCTGCTGAAAGAAGCAGACCGCCTGCCTGTTTCTTCTTTTCCGGTTTTGCACACTGGTACATTGCAAGTGCCGCACCCGGAAGACCAAAGATCATAAAGATAAATTCTCCTGAGAAATATCTTGTTGCATCTGCACTGAAGTGAACCGTTGTCGGATCAGCAAGCTGTGCAAAGAAGATATTCTGTCCACCTTCTACAATCTGACCTGCCACTTCCATCGTTCCTCCAACTGCTGTCTGCCAGAACGGAAGATAAAATACATGGTGCAGACCAAATGGGATCAGCGCACGTTTAATAATACCAAAGATCAGAGTTCCAAGATATCCTGTTCCTGTTACAAGACCACCCAGCGCATAGATTCCATTCTGTACTGTCGGCCAGATAAAATACAGTAAAATTCCAACTAATACATAAGTCAGTGTAGAAATGATCGGAACAAAACGGGATCCTCCGAAGAAGGATAATGCATTCGGAAGCTGGATCTTATAGAAATGATTATGCAGGGAAGCAACGCCCAGTCCTACGATAATTCCTCCAAATACTCCCATCTGCAGTGTCTGAATACCGCAGACACTTGTCACTGTTCCACTCAGTATACCTCCTGCAAGTGATCCATCTGCAAGCAGATCTCCACGTACAACGAGCATGGCATTGATTGTTGCATTCATTACAAAGAAAGAAATCATAGCTGCAAGAGCTGCTACTTCTTTTTCTTTCTTTGCCATACCAATGGCAACACCCACTGCAAATATAATTGGCAGGTTATCAAAAATAACACTTCCCGCCTTACTTAAAATTGTCAGGAATGAATTCAGGATTGTTCCATCTCCTAAAATGGTCTGTAATCCATAAGTTTCAATCATAGTTGCATTTGTAAATGAACTTCCGATTCCAAGCAGAAGTCCGGCTACCGGGAGAATTGCGATTGGAAGCATGAAACTTCTTCCGATTCTCTGCAATACTCCAAAGATCTTGTCTTTCATTTCTTCTCCTCCTGTTACTCTCTTTTAAAATGATCTGTTCTTCCTCCGAGCTTAGATTCTTTCTGATGAAGAAAGGATTCCGAGTGTGTCTGCAAAAACAAAAAAGCATAAACTAATCCCTTATTATAAATGTCTGCAAATATCCCACTGGATATATTGTAAACAATAAAGGATAGTTTATGCCTGCATGATCAGTAACACTCTATCTTTCGCTCTTCTGTTTTAAACCTCGCTTAGTATAACCGAAGAAATGCCTGTTGGTCAACTTGTAATATTTACTAAATTTTAATGTTTGTTTTTGTGCATTTTTCTTTATTTACCGCAATGCAGAAATCATTTTATTTCTTCTATTGTTTTATGCTTCAGATTTCTTCGCCGGACGGTTTACTGTAAGCTGTACATTCACACCGAACGGATTGATCGCCACACCTTTTGCATCCGGAACCAGAATCTCAGGAATCTTTGCTGCCGGGACAGCTCCTGTCTTCATCTTTTTCTCTTTTGCAAACTTTCTAAGCTCAAACATATCTGTAAAGATCGGCTGATAGACTGTGCCATCTTTCTGCTGAAGGATCGGAACCTGTCCATCTTCCTGAATTGCTACAATAAATGTTCCCTTCTGATAATGAGCCAGAAGTTCTTCCTGATACTCTTTAATTTCAGACGGTAATTCCGCTTCTGCCACGCCTGGATGACGGCGCAGTTCCTGCATAAGATAAATCGCAGTCAGATGTAATTCCGGATTCTCAACCAGCTTCTTTCCACCTTCTACTTCTTCCGGTTTCTTACGAATTACGAGATCCGGAAGCTGGATGCTCATAGCACTTTCCATTCCCTGATTTACAGCCAGACAGTTTACACCCATTGTATACAGATTCGTATAGAATGGAAGCATCTGCGCTGCTTCTAATTTCGCAATTGCAAGAAGATATTTCTCTCCTGCCAGCTCTTTCGCTCTCTTCTGTGCATCTTCTACCTGATAATACAGAAGTACTTCATCGTCAAATGTCTCCTCATCACACATTACAAACGGTAAATGTGTCACACCTGACATGATCACATAGATCTCTTTTGCATTTCGGAGTGTTCTTAAAGTCTCCTGCACTTTTTCGCTTTTTTCATTTCCCTCAGTTACATTTTTCTTCTCTTCCATGATTTTTCTGTCTTTCCTTTCCAGTTATTTCCTTCCTGTCCACAGATTGCCTGCTTAACTCAGCAATCCTAGAGTGTGTCTGTTATTTCATCAGTGCCAGAAGATGTGGCACAAATATAATACATCCTATGATCACAGCCATGATTGCAGTGAAAAGTACCGCTCCTGCTGCTGTATCTTTTGCAATCTTCGCAAGCGGTTTTCTCTCTTCTGTCACAAGATCCACGACTGCTTCCACTGCCGTATTCACCAGTTCCAGCGAAACTACCATTCCAAACAAAAGTAAACAGATACACCATTCTACCGGTGTCAGTCCAAGGAACGTTCCCGCTGCTGTCACTACAATAATGGCCAGACAATGTATCTTCATATTCCGTTCTTTGCTTATCCCTGTCCAGATGCCTTCAAAAGCATAACCAAAGCTTTTAAATAATGGCTCTTTCTTTTCTTTTTTCATTCGTATCCCCTGCTTTCAGCTAAAGATGTCATTTGGTTACTGTTTACAGATTGCCTGTGGACAGCAACGTCATCTGCACTAAATTATACCATACAATAAAATAAGGAGCAATGTATTTCATCGCTCCTTCTCGCTTCCATCTACCATGGATTTTACATATTCAGCTACATGCGGCACGCAGTCTTTTCCGTATTTTGCACAGATTTTCACAATTGCGCTTCCTACGATTGCTCCGTCTGCAGACTCGCACATTTTTGCTGCCTGTTCTGGTGTAGAGATTCCGAATCCTACTGCGCATGGGAGATCTGTTACTTCTTTTACAAGATTCACCATAGCTCCGATATCTGTTGTGATCGCGCTTCTTGTTCCTGTTACCCCAAGAGAGGATACACAATAGATAAATCCAGATGCATCTTTCGCAATCATTTTGATTCTGTCATGTGATGTCGGTGCGATCAGTGATACCAGATCCAGTCCGTACTGTTTGCAGATTCCGTCAAATTCTTCTTTCTCCTCGTATGGCACATCCGGAAGAATCAGACCGTCCATTCCAATTTCAGCCGCTTTCTTAATGAATCTTTCTGCTCCGTAAGAAAATACCACATTTGCATAAGTCATAAATACAAGTGGAATCTGTGTATTCTTTCTGATCTTCTCCACCATATCAAAAATCTTATCTGTTGTCACTCCTCCGGAAAGTGCGCGGATATTCGCATCCTGAATAACCGGGCCTTCCGCTGTCGGATCTGAAAATGGAATTCCAAGCTCAATCAGTGCTGCCCCTGCTTTTTCCATTGCATAGACAAGCTGCTCTGTTGTCTCAAGATCTGGATCCCCGCATGTAATAAATGGGATAAATGCCTTTTTTCCTTCAAATGCTTTCTGTATCTTACTCATGGATATCCTCCCCTCTGTAACGTGCGATTGCTGCACAGTCCTTATCTCCACGCCCTGAAATATTAATAACGATAATCTGATCTTTTCTCATCTGAGGTGCAAGCTTTCTCGCATAAGCTACTGCATGTGCACTTTCGATTGCCGGAATGATTCCTTCCATTCTTGACAGGTATTCGAACGCATCGACTGCCTCATCATCTGTAATTGCAACATATTCTGCTCTGCCCTTATCATACAGATCTGCATGTTCCGGTCCGATTCCCGGATAATCCAGTCCGGCTGAGATAGAATATACCGGAGCGATCTGACCATATTCATCCTGACAGAAATAAGATTTCATACCATGGAAGATTCCAAGTTTTCCTGTTGCGATCGTCGCTGCTGTTTCTGCTGTGTTGACACCACGTCCTGCTGCCTCGCATCCGATCAGGCGAACCCCTTCATCTTCGATAAAGTTATAGAATGCTCCGATTGCATTGGAACCTCCGCCAACACATGCAAGCACTGCATCCGGGAGCTTTCCTTCTTTCTCAAGAAGCTGTTCTTTGATCTCCTTGGAAATAACAGACTGGAAATCACGGACAATCTCTGGGAACGGATGAGGTCCCATACAGGATCCGAGTACATAATGTGTATCTTCAATTCGTTTTGTCCACTCTCTCATTGTCTCAGAAACTGCATCTTTCAGAGTTCCTGTTCCACTGGATACTGCATGTACTTTCGCACCTAACAGACGCATTCTGTATACATTCAGTGCCTGACGCTCGGTATCTTCTTTTCCCATGAATACTTCACATTCCATATCCATCAATGCTGCCGCTGTTGCTGTTGCAACTCCATGCTGGCCTGCACCTGTCTCGGCGATGACTCTTGTCTTTCCCATCTTCTTTGCCAGCAGTACCTGACCAAGTACGTTATTGATCTTATGTGCTCCTGTATGGTTCAGATCTTCTCGTTTCAGATAAATCTTTGCTCCACCAAGATCTTCTGTCATACGTCCTGCATAATACAGACGGGACGGTCTTCCCGCATAATCATTTAAAAGCTGTGTCAGCTCCTCATTAAATTCCTTATCATTCTTGTAATGATTATATGCTTCTTCCAGTTCAATCACTGCATTCATCAGTGTCTCAGGGATGTACTGTCCACCGTGAATTCCATATCTTCCTTTTGACATGTTTTTCTCCTCTTCTTTCTCTTTGTTTTCTTATTTTTATCTATCATCTGTCAATCATTCGAATTTTCAATTTATTCTCTCATTTATCAGATAGCCCTCTATGACTCTCTGCAGCCGAAACAACTTTCTTTTCCCTGCTGAGTTAAGATTACTCTGTCGTTTCTCTGTATTTTAGTTCTTTACTTTCCATGAATTATTTAGCTCTCATATTTCCGCTTTCCGACAGTTCCTTACAACGGCCACCGCTTCCAGTATCTTCTCCCGATCCTTCACTCCGTCTGTCTCAACCGCACTGCTCAGATCGATCACACCCGGATGGAATCTTGCGATCGCCTCCGGAATATTGTCTGCATCCAGTCCTCCTGCCAGAAACCAGGTGTTTCTTTTCTCTTCCGCTGTATCTGGCAGATGTTCCAGCACACTCCAGTCAAATGTCTTTCCAGATCCCTTGCCACTGTCAAGAAGAATCCGGTCTGCACTGCTTTCAAATGCTTTTCTTACATCCTCTGCCTCTCTCACGCGAAAAGCCTTAATAATCGGTTTGTCTGTAAGCTTTTTTATCTCTTTTATATATTCTTCTGATTCATCTCCATGAAGCTGCGCCACATCCAGCGTTCCTTCCTTCAACAGCTCCACTATAAGTTCGGGATCTTCGTTTACGAAGACTCCTACTGCCTGAATCTCCGAAACAAGATGTCTTTTCAACTCTCTCAGACGCTCTGGACTGATATTCCTCCGACTGACTGGGAAATTGATGATAAATCCACAGTAATCCGGTTTTGCTTCATTGATAAACTGAACATCTTCTTCTCTGCTCAGTCCACAGATTTTAATCTTTGTCACCTGATTTCTCCCCTTCTTTCAGCTTTTCATTTCTATCTGCACTTTTCTTTATTTTCAATACTCTTGATTGTCGCAACCAGAGTGTATCTAAAAAGCCAAACCAGTCACATAAACGTTACTGTTCAGACCATAGCTAATCACTTTGCTGATTAGCTATGAGGATGCACGTTTTGGCCTGAATGCATCTCGCCCATCGTCGCAGACGATTCTGAATGGCGAGATGCGTTACTGTTTGCAGCTATGCTGTGAACAGTAACACATAAACTATAGCTTCAACTATCTTCTCATGTTTTCAGTTCTTCTTATATGAAGTCTCTGCTCTCAGCTCATTTAACTTCTGCTTTCTGTCAGCAGAGCGCATCAGAAGTTCACCGATCAGCACCGCATCTGTTCCATTCTGATACAATGCTTTCATATCCTCTACACCACGGATGCCACTCTCGGACACAAATACTGTCTTCGGATCCACCAGTTCTCTTAACCGGATACTGTTCTGGATATCCACTGTAAAATCTTTTAAATTCCGATTATTTACACCAATGATCTTTGCACCGATCTTGTCCGCACGTTGAATTTCTTCTTCACTGTGTGTCTCAACTAATGCAGATAAACCAAGTTCTGTCGCAAGCTGATGATATGCATTCAACGCTCCATCTTCCAGACAGGAACAGATTAGAAGTACTGCCGATGCTCCCATAGCTTTCGCCTGATAGATCATATATTCATCACAGGTAAAATCTTTTCTCAACACCGGGATAGATACTGTCTGTACGATTTCTTCCAGATATCGGTCACTTCCCTGAAACCAGTAAGGTTCTGTCAGGCAGGAAATCGCTGCTGCGCCTCCTGCTTCATAGTCCTTTGCGATCTCTGTATAAGGAAAATCCGGTGCGATCAGGCCTTTGGAAGGAGAAGCTTTTTTCGCCTCACAGATAAAAGAAAGTCCATCTGCGCGTAATGCCTTTTCAAATGCCGGCATTCTGTTCTGTATTTCTCCTTGTTCCCCGTTTTTGTCTCTGAACTCTTTCTGTTCCTGAAGCAGGCGTTCCTCTGCCTGTCTTCTGATCTCAGTCAGCGGGATCTGCTTCTTTTCTTCCGCAATTCTCTCTCTTGTTCGCTCTGTTATTGTCTCAAGAATATTCATCTTTTATTGCTCCTATTTTGTTACTGCTCACTCCCATGTCAATCCCCCCGCTGATTGACACGGAGGATGCACATTTTGGCTTGCATGTATTTTGCTGCCATGAACAGTCATCCTTATTTCTGGCTTTCCTCTTTGAACTGCTCCAGTTTCTTTAAAGCAAGACCATCATCTATAATCTTCTCTGCCATGCGGACACCTTCTTCAAGACTTGCAGCTTTTCCACCAATGTAAATTGCTGCTCCTGCATTCAGGCACACAGCCTGTCTCTTTGATCCCTTATCTTTTCCTGAGAGAATATCCAGTGTAATCTGTGCATTTTCTGCCGGTGTTCCACCTGTAAGGGCACCTTTCTCACATCTCTCATATCCGAACTGTTCTGGTGTGATCTCATATGATGTGAATTTACCATCCTTAATCTCACATACAGAAGTAGGAGCGCACATGGAGATCTCATCCAGCTTATCCTGTCCGTAAACAACCATTCCACGGTTCACACCAAGATTTGCCATTACCTGTGCCAGTGGTTCTACCAGACTTCCGTCATATACTCCCATCAGCTCCATGTTTGCTCCTGCAGGGTTTGAAAGAGGCCCGAGAATGTTAAATACTGTGCGGATTCCAAGCTCTTTCCTGATTGGGCCTACATATTTCATTGCGATATGATAATTCTGTGCAAAGAGGAAACAGATCTGGATATCTTTTAAAAGTTGTGTGCTTCTCTCCGGTGATACATCAATCTTTACTCCAAGTGCTTCCAGTACATCTGCTGCTCCTGATTTAGAAGAAGCTGCTCTGTTACCATGTTTTGCCACCGGAATTCCTGCTGCTGCGATTACCATAGAAGAAGTTGTGGAAATATTGAAGGAATTCGCTCCATCTCCACCGGTTCCTACAATCTCAAGAACATCCATATCGTGGAGCAGCTTAATGCAGTGTGCACGCATTCCAGCTGCTGATGCAGTAATCTCATCGATTGTCTCCCCTTTCATAGAAAGCGCTGTCAGATAAGCGGATTTCTGAACATCTGTCGCTTTTCCTTCCATGATTTCATTCATTACCTGCTCTGCTTCATCATAAGTAAGATTTTCTTTTTTAGATAATTTGATAATTGCTTCTTTTATCATTGCTGCTTCCTCCTGTTTTCTGATTTAATCCGTCTTTCTTCTCAGCTCTTATGCCAGATATCTTCTAAAACATTTCTGTTACTTATCGCTGAATTCTATCTTCCATTTTCTCTCTCATCTTGTAATCAGCAACCTGTGAGTTTTTATCTATGTTATTTTTCTTTTTTGCAACTCTTCAGGAAATTCTCAATCATTTTAAATCCTTCCGGTGTCATAACGGATTCCGGATGAAACTGCAATCCGTAGATCGGATATGTTTTATGTTCCATCGCCATGACTTCATTATCTTTACTTCTGGCTGTTACTTCCAGTTCCTCCGGCAATGTCGCTTCTTCAACCGCAAGGGAATGGTACCGTGCCACTTTCACCGGTTTTTCCAATCTCTGGAACATTACGCTGTCTGTCTTTACATCTTCAAGCACAGATACTTTTCCATGCATCAACTGTTTCGCATGACCTACCGTAGCTCCAAATGCCTCTGCAATTGCCTGATGTCCAAGACACACGCCAAGGATCGGGAATTTGCCTTTTAATTTCTGAATCACCTCGATGCACACGCCTGCATCCGATGGTTTTCCGGGACCCGGAGAAATTACAATTGCATCCGGTGATAACTCCTCAATTTCCTCCGGTGTGATCTTATCATTTCTTACAATCTTCACATCCGGCTCAATCTCTGCGATAAACTGATATAAGTTATATACAAAGCTGTCATAATTATCAATTAAAAGTATCATTCCAGACCTCCTTCTGCAGTTTTCACTGCCTGTAATACTGCGCCTGCTTTATTCAGACATTCCTGAAATTCATTTTCCGGGATACTGTCTGCCACAATTCCGGCTCCTGACTGGATTCTGACAAATCCATTCTTTTTGTATGCCAGGCGAATAGAAATACATGTATCTACATTTCCTGCAAAATCCAGGTATCCAACTGCTCCGCCATAGATTCCTCGTTTTTCCTGCTCCAGCTCTGCAATGATCTCACATGCACGGATCTTTGGTGCTCCTGAAAGTGTACCTGCCGGAAGAATGGAATCAACCACATCCAGTGCATCATTGTCAGCACTGATTTTTCCTGTCACTGTCGATCCAATGTGCATTACATGAGAAAATCTCTGGATTTCCATGTACTTATCCACCTTCACTGTTCCCGGCTGACTGATTTTCCCCACATCATTTCTTCCAAGGTCAACAAGCATGTTGTGCTCTGCCAGTTCTTTTTCATCTGCCAGCAGCTCTTTTTCCAGCGCCAGATCTTCTTCCTCTGTCTTTCCTCTCGGTCTTGTTCCTGCCAGTGGGAAGGTACATACCGTTCCATTTTCCAGTTTCGCCAGTGTCTCAGGTGAAGCTCCTGCCACCTCAATATCATCACTGGAGAAATAGAACATATATGGAGACGGGTTAGAAGTTCTGAGTACACGGTAAGTATCAAACAGACTTCCCTTCGCCTTCGCCGTCAGCGGATTGGAAAGTACCACCTGGAAAATATCACCCTCACGAATATATTCCTTCGCTTTATTTACCATGGCACAATATTCTTCCTTCTCCGCTCCCGGTCGGAATTCTTCTTCCAGTTCCAGTGGTTTGAATACTGCCTGTGCACCGCTGCGGATCAGCTTCTCCATTTCATCCAACTCTTTCTGGGCTTTCTGATAATTCTTTTCCAGATTTCCTTCCAGCTTCACACCGGTGATCAGGATCAGTTTCTGACGGTAATTATCAAATACGATCACCCGGTCAAATAACATCAGATCTGCATCACGGAAATCACTGATCTTGCTGTTCTTTTTTGTCTGTTCTGCTTCTTCTGCTCCATCATTTACTTCTTCCTGTTGTCCCAGCACCGGCTTCAAAGAAGGTTCTCCATACTTGATATAATCATAAGAGAAATACCCTACCAGTCCTCCGGTAAATGGTGGAAGTCCTGGAACAATCGGACTTTTGTATTCTTTCAGAATCTCTCTGAGGATCTCTCCCGGATGTTCTGCAACGACTTCTCTTCTCTTTTTCTCTTCTTCTTCGCTTCCTTCAAGAATTACAACATGACCATCTGTACATGTGATTTCCATCGTCGGCGCATATCCGAGAAATGAATATCTTCCCCACTGCTGCCGGTCCTCTGCACTTTCCAGAAGATAACAGTGTTTGCTGGCTGCTCTTAAGGAACGCATCACTCCGATCGGAGTAAATGCATCTGCGTACAGTTCTCTGCTCACCGGAACACGTTTATACTCTCCGGTCTGTGCATAGCTGTTGATCATTTCCAATGTTTTATCCATGTGTAATCCTCCTTCATTTCAATAACAAATGCGCTTTCTTACTCTGGACTTTATTTTCTTTATGGAGCATTTTTCAAAATCTCAACTGACTGTTTCTGAAAAACAAAAAGTCCCTGACAGAATATTCCTATTCTGTCAAGGACGGTAAATCTAAAATTATTTCCGCGGTGCCACCTTGATTCACGGGCTCGCTCCCATGCTCTTTACGAGATACTGACATATCCCCGGCAACTGACGTATGCCCACACGTCACAGAATACTCAGACAAATAACTCATCTTTTGACTGTGCCCTCCGCGGTCCATTTGGCAGACTGCATTTCCACCCGGCTCTCAGCTCCCCGGACTCTCTGTGCGCGCATGACTGCTTTGATCTCCGCTTCATCGGTTTAAAGCGCTGTTCAATTTTCTTCGATTTTAGCACTGCATCACGGTGATGTCAAGATATATTTTGAAATTTCTACCAATTTCCCTACTGAATTGATATGAATAAGACTTATTGGTTAAATCCGCTTGCTAATCACCTCAAAAACGTCGACTTTATCTTCCAACACCATCATCAAACCCAATCACTCCATAACCAGTGCACATTTGTAAAAGCTTTAATCACAGATACTTTAAACAACGCTTCTTATTCGTTACTGTTCACTCCCATGTCAATCACTCCGCTGATTGGCATGGAGGATGCACGTTTTGTCCTGAATGTATCTCGCCCATCGCCGTAGGCGATTCTAAATGGCGAGATACGTTACTGTTTGCAGGTTACCTGTGAACAGTAACTCTTATTCTTCGTCCACTATCTTCTCGATAATATATGCTTTATAAATACATAAAGTACAATCACGAATGCCAGCATATAGCCAAATGCCCCGATTGCCGGAATCCCAAGAATCTTCGGTTTCATATCTGTGGTGCAGATAATACTGGAACTGATCAGCAATGCCATCACCCAAAGGCCCATTACAATATTTCTTACCAGTCTTCTCAGAAGCTGCGCCAAATCATTCGATACATGAAGATCCAGATTCACCTTGGACTGTCCCTTCATGAACTCATCCATCATATCCGACATCATCGATGGAATATCCATCATCTTCCGAACGGATTTCAGCAGACTTTTTCCACTGCTTTTCAATTCTTTTTTCACATCAAAATGCTGGAAAAAGCTTCCCACCATGCGGTTTGTCGCAATCTCGACCATATTGATCTCCGGTGCGATATTCGCAAGAACACCTTCCATATGCGTCAGACCTCTTGCCAGCATCGTCAGTCCGTGAGGCATCATGATCTTATTTGACTTCATAACATCCATCAGATCAAGCATTACTTCGCCGACATTGATACTTCCCATATCAGTACTGCCATATTTCAAAAGCAGACCTTCGATATCTTCATAAAGGATTCTCTGATCCGGACGTTCCCTGAACTCACCGATACCAAGAACTGCCTTCATGATCATACCTACATCATTGAGCGCAATTCCCTCAATTGCCAGGCCGAGCATTTCACGGTCATGTTTGGTAAGACGCCCCATCATTCCCATGTCGATCCAGACAATCTTACCATCCGAAATCTTTACATTTCCGGAATGTGGGTCAGCATGGAAAAAGCCATCATCCATGACCTGTTTGATATAGTTATCAACCAGTTTACTTCCGATTTCCTTCAGGTCATATCCTTCTTCCAGAAGCTGTTCCTTATCATCGATTCCACATCCGTCAATGTACTCCATCACAAGCACATGTACCGTTGTATACTGCTGATACAATACAGGGATCTTTACAAAATTGACATCCTTATTCAGACGTGCAAATTCTTCCAGATTCGATGCTTCTGTCAGAAAATTCATCTCGTCTCTTGTCACTGACCAGAGTTCATCCAGTACAAGATCCAGATCCGCCATATTTTTAATGCTGACAGGAGGCATCAGTTTGACGGCTCTTCGCATCAGCTCAATGTCTCTTGCCATCATTTCATAGATGCCTTTACGTTGGACTTTGACAACGACTTCTTCTCCAGTCTTGAGCACCGCACGATGTACCTGTGCAATTGATGCTGACCCGATCGGAGTTTCATCGATCGATGCAAATACTTTATGCCAGGATCTGCCGTACGATTCATCAATGACTGACACGACTTCTTCAAATGGCATCGGTGCTGCCTCTGTACATAAAAGCATCAGTTCATCACAGTATCTCTGTGGAAGAATATCTGAATGTAGTGCCATGATCTGCCCTACTTTTACAAAAGTCGGACCCAGATCTTCTAAAATCAATCGCAGTTTTTTCGGACTCAGTCCTTTTGTGATATTATGTTTTCGCAATACCGATACAATCTCCCGGAACCGCGAATTATATGTGACGTTTTCCTTATTACTCATCCGAATTTACTCCTGCATGTTACCTGATTTTTCTTATTTTCAACAGACTTCCCATTTATTCAATCTCTATTCTCATGATTTTTTCATTGAAATCATTCTGTTGAATTTATTTTTCAGTCAAGCGGATATTCGCAATCCGCTTCGCTACTTGCTCATAACCGAATAACTGCTCCGCAGTTTATCAGAAGGAGCTTGCACTCCTCCTGATACAAGCAAGTCCCCACCCACTGCTTATTGCTTTTCGCAATTGAAGCAGGGGACTTACTTGATTCGGTTAAAATGATTACTCCTCTACCGTTTCATCTGCCTCCGGTTCTTCTACTTCTTCTGCTTCTTCCGGCTCCTCCAGATCTTCATCCACTTCCTCAGCTTCTGCATCTACTGTAGACTCTTTCTTCTGAATCTGTGCTTTCAATGCTTCAAGCTGTTCCGGTGTCATCTGATCCAGCAGTTCACTGAGTTCTTCCGGTGAAGAAGCCTTCACAGAAACATTTACATTTTTCTTTACTGTACTTTTGATATTATGTTTCAGTTCTTCATTCAACACTTTGCCCTGTTCTACAGTAAGTTCTCCTTTTTTCACCATCTCATCGAGAACATCTTTTGACTTTTCTGCTGTAACAGCAACTGCTCCTATTCCTGCAAGAAGAACCTTCTTTAATCCATCTCCTAATTTTTCCATAACACGTTACTCCTTTCGTATATCCCGGTCCTTTGTATCTACTCAGACCAGTATCATTCCACACGCTCATTCACTGTTTCACTCAATTGCTTTCCAATTACCTGTTAACTTTCAGAGTCTGACTGAAAAACTATCCTACAATCCTTATACTCCACTTTATCTGAGAAACAACTTCCTTAAAACAGTCTGATATTTGTTGTGGCTTATACTAGATTTTAACTCTTCTTGTCAGATTCGTCCAGTAAATCCTGAAAGATAACTGAAAATTTAGATTTAAAAAAGAATAAAAAAGGAACCAAAGAATGATTTTTCATTCTCTGATTCCAAAATCTCTTTCATTCACACGCAGTATTTTACTCGATTCCTGTTACTGTATAATCCTTGTCTTCTACTGTCTTTTTCAGTACATCATCACTGATTTCTCCGCTCAGTGTTACAACTGCTGTACCTGCCTCATGGCTTACTTCTGCTGATGCTACCTGATCCAGTGCTTCCAGCGCTTTTTTTACTGCTGCCTCACAGTGTCCACACATCATACCTTCGATTTTCATTGTCTTTGTCATTGTTGCATCCTCCTGATTTTTTTCATTCTGACTTTCTAGAGTCATCTCTTTTTTATCTGAACCGGTGTTCCCGGAATCGGATCTCTTTCTTTTCTTATCATGACTTGCGTCATACATCTTGAACCAGTTTAATCTCAGTGCATTCGTTACAACACAGAAACTGGAAAGGCTCATGGCTGCTGCTCCGAACATCGGGTTTAACTGCCATCCAAACAACGGGATCCATACACCTGCTGCCAGCGGAATTCCAATTACATTGTAGAAGAATGCCCAGAACAGGTTCTCATGAATATTTCTTAAAGTTGCGCGGCTCATACGGATTGCCGCCGGCACATCACTGAGCCGGCTCTTCATCAGAACTACATCTGCCGCATCAATGGCGATATCTGTTCCTGCTCCGATCGCAATTCCCATATCCGCTCTTGTAAGTGCCGGTGCATCATTGATACCATCTCCGACCATGGCTACTTTTCCTTTTTTCTTCAGTTCACGGATCACACTTTCTTTTCCATCCGGAAGTACTCCTGCGATTACTTCGTCCACACCGGCCTGCGCACCGATTGCTTTCGCTGTACGCTCATTATCTCCTGTCAGCATAACGACATGGATTCCCATATTCTGGAGTTCTCTGACTGCCTGCGGGCTGTCCTCTTTAATTACATCCGCCACGGCGATAATTCCGATCAGACTGTGCTCTTTTCCAAAGAACAGCGGAGTTTTTCCTTCTTCTGCAAGTCGTTCTGCTGTTTTTCTCATAGAAGATGAAACTTCCATCTTCTGTTCCATAAATTTCAGATTTCCACCGTAAAGCTGCTGACCTCCAAGTTTTCCTGAAAGACCATTTCCCGGAACTGCCTGGAATTCTTCTGTTTCCAGAGCATCCTTCAGTTGTTCTTCCTGCGCACGTACAAGAATTGCATGTGCCAGCGGATGTTCGCTCTTTTTCTCAAGCGCATAAGCCATTGTAAGAAGTTCCTTCTCTGTCACTCCTTCTGCCGGAATCATATCTGTTACTTCCGGCTGACCACTTGTGATGGTTCCTGTTTTATCCAGTGCTACGATTTCTGTCTTTCCTGTCTCTTCAAGAGAAACAGCCGTCTTGAACATAATTCCGTTCTTCGCACCCATTCCGTTACCGACCATGATTGCAACCGGTGTAGCAAGTCCCAGTGCACACGGGCAGCTGATTACAAGCACGGAAATACCTCTTGCAAGTGCAAAACCAACGCTCTCTCCTGCGATCAACCATACGATCATCGTGATCACAGCAATTGTAATTACAGCCGGAACAAATACTCCGGACACACGGTCTGCCACTTTTGCGATCGGTGCTTTTGTAGCTGCCGCATCACTGACCATCTGAATAATCTGTGAAAGCGTTGTATCTTCCCCGACACGCTGTGCTTCACAGCGGATAAATCCAGACTGATTCAATGTAGCTGCTGAAACCTGATCTCCCGCCTTTTTATCAACCGGGATACTTTCTCCTGTCAGTGCTGACTCATTTACTGCACTGGTTCCTTCCAGAATCATACCGTCCACGGGTATATTTTCTCCCGGTCTTACTACAAAGATATCCCCTTTCTGTACCTGATCAATGGCCACTGTCTGTTCCTGTCCGTCCCGGATCACATTTGCAGTTTTCGGTGCCAGTTTCATCAGACTCTTTAATGCATCTGTCGTCTTTCCTTTAGAACGTGCCTCCAGCATCTTTCCCACTGTGATCAGTGTCAGGATCATGGCTGCAGATTCAAAATAGAATTCATGCATGTAAGACATAACGCCTTCCATATCCTGAGCCATCTGCGCTCCTGTCATTGCATACAATGCATAAACGCTGTATCCATAAGACGCTCCAGCTCCAAGTGCCACCAGCGTATCCATATTCGGGGCACGGTGAATCATTCCTTTGAATCCATTAATGAAGAATTTCTGATTGATCACCATGACAATGGTTGTCAGCAGAAGCTGTGTCAGTCCCATGGCCACATGATTTCCTGCCATAAATGACGGGAGCGGCCAGTTCCACATCATGTGACCCATAGAAAGATACATCAGTGGAGCAAGAAAACACAAGGATGCAATCAGCCTTCTTTTCATTTTCGGTGTCTCTGTATCTTTCAGCGCATCTTCCGCAGAAGTACCTGCTCCTCCGGCGCCTGCTGTTTCACCTTTCTTTCCTTTCAGTGAAGCTCCATATCCGACATTCTCAACTGCCGCAATAATCTCTGACGAAGACGCAGTTCCTTCCACGCCCATCGAATTCGTCAGAAGACTTACAGAACAGGAAGTTACTCCCGGCACACCTGATACCGCTTTTTCAACGCGGGTACTGCAGGCGGCACAGCTCATTCCTGTTACATTGTACTGTTCCATCTGTCTCATCCTTTCCCTTTTATTTCATCAATTTCTGCAATGTCTTAACCAGTTCATCCACTGTTTCTTCTTTTCCCGCTTTAATGTCGTCTGACACACAGGTACGAATATGATTCGCCAGAAGTACTTTATTAAAACTGTTTAACGCTGCATTGACTGCTGATACCTGAATCAAAATATCCGGACAGTACGCATCATTTTCCACCATTCGGCGGATTCCGCGCACCTGACCTTCAATTCTGCTCAGACGATTCAGCAGGTCTTTATATTCCTTTTCCGAGCGTACTTTCGTCTTATGACAACACCCCGGACAGACATGTTCCTCTGATGCATGCTCTGTCATATCCATTACAGTTTCTGTCTGTTTCTTCTCCATATCATTCTGCCTCCTTTTCCTGCTTCTTTATACATCCTTCACCCTGAAACTGCTGCTTCTTCACCATTCCTGTGCAAACTCAGATTACTATTCACAAATAACCTGTAAACATGAGCAAACTCTGAACTGATCCGGCAGAAAATCCCCACTTAGATTTGAATGTACGATGCTACTATCTGCAAAACACTGATAACCTGCATCACTGCTGTTCCATATGTTTTTTCATTATTTTAATTTCGTATACCCTCAAGGGGTATCTTTTACATTTGCCAGTATATACCCCTTGAGGGTATATTTCAAGCCTTTTTTATTATTTTTGTAAAAATATAAGCTCCCTTTCAAACAAACAGTTTTTCTGTCTGTCTGAAAGGGAGTCTATTCCTCACCCACTCTGAAGCTTTCTCACTTTTACCATGCAGCAGCTCCAACTACTCCACGCTCTTAAGTGATTCGACCATATCAATTTTCTTTAATTTAAAATACATCACCAGATTTACAAATGCGGAGAAAGCAACCGTCAGAAGAAATGCATACAGATAACTCTGTGGATCAATATTTCTTCCAAGCATAACCGTATCAACCTCAACTGTCACGATGATAAACCGGTGCAGGATCTTTCCGATCACCATGCCAAACAATGCCCCAATCACCGTCAGCAGAACATTTTCACGGTATACATATGTTGAAACTTCCTGATCATAAAATCCCAGTACTTTTAATGTGGCCAGCTCTCGTTTTCGCTCTGTAATATTAATATTATTCAGATTGTAAAGCACTACAAACGCAAGCATTCCCGCAGAAATAATCAATACTACAACGACAATATCAAGGCTTTTCAGCATATGATCCACCTGTTCTTTCAGTTCTGTCGTGTAGCTGACACTCAGTGCGCCATCATTCTTTAAAATATCCTCGCCAACTGTTGTCGCTTCTTCCGTGGTCCGGTCTGCAGTCCGATAATACACCGAATTATACTCCGGTGCCTCTCCATACAGTTTTTCATATACTGCCGGTGTCATATACAGATAATGTCCCATATAATTCTCACAGATATGAGTAATTTTTACAGTTACATCTCCTTTTTCCTCATCCCGCACAGTAATGCTGTCTCCAGCTTTCACATTCAAGTCTTTTGCCATTTTCTCCGTCAGTACTGCCCCGTCATCATCCAGAGCATACTTCTCTTTTGTAATACGATCCTGAAGCACTACAAACTGTGAAAAACGGTCCACATTTTCCGGAATGTTCAAATAAACTTCCTTCCACGTGCCGTCCGACCTGATCGTAACTTTCTGTAACAGGTCTTCTGCCGATGCAGTCACCATCTGATTCTGACTGAGACTTACATAAATATTTTCTTTTTCTTCATCCGTAGCATCATCGCTGAGAATCACATTTCCATCATAAAGCTGGATTTCATTATACTGCAGTGGTACGATGGCCGCGATAGAATCTTTCAGGCCAAATCCAAACAGCATCAGTCCCATACATCCACCGATTCCAAAAACGGTCATAAAGAACCGCTTCTTATATCGCACCAGATTACGCACAGTTGATTTCCATGTAAAATTCAGCCGTTTCCAGATAAATGGAATCCGCTCAAGGAAAACTCTTTTTCCCTGTTTTGGTGCCGGTGGACGCATCAGCTCTGCCGACTGCTCTCTTAACTCCTTCAGGCAGGAGAAGATTGTCGCAAGCAAAGTACATGCCAGCGCAGCCGCACATGCCGTCACGCCGTAATAAAGATTATACGGGATCACAATATCCGGCATATAAACATACATAATCTTATACGCGGTGATGATAATATACG
Organism: uncultured Mediterraneibacter sp.; assembly: GCF_934309415.1. Lineage (GTDB taxonomy): Bacteria > Bacillota > Clostridia > Lachnospirales > Lachnospiraceae > Mediterraneibacter. The sequence continues at coordinate 4,465 of NZ_CAKRDI010000011.1, read as the reverse complement.
GAAGTATCTTTTCTCCGATCAGTACTCCGAAGACTCCTCCTGATAATGTTGCCAGTACTGCATATCCAAGATATTTTGCAGCGATCGAATGTCGCTCATATCCCAATGCCTTTAATGTACCAATCAGCGTTCTCTCTTCTTCCACCATACGTGTCATCGTTGTCAGACTGATCAGTGCAGCCACAAGGAAAAAGATCAGAGGGAATACCTCACCGATCGCCTTCATTCGATCCGCATTCTCACCATATCCGGTATAATCCGGAAGATTATTTCTGTCATAAACATACCACTTCGGATGGGACAGATCCTGAATTTCCTGCTCTGCATCCTGGATTTCCTTCTTTGCATCTGCAATCTTCTTCTCTCCATCGGAGATTTCATCTTCCGCCTCTTTTTCTCCGTCATAATAGTCTGCCCAGCCTTTAGAGATTTCTTCCTGACCGGAAGCAATCTTTTCTTTTGCTGCTGCGATCTGTTTCTCGCCCTCTTTGATCTGCTGCCAGCCCACATCAATCTGAGACTGTCCGTCTGCCAGCTGGCTTCTTGCTGCTGCGATCTGCTCTTTTCCTCCACTTAACGCAGTTTCCCCCTGCTGAATGTAAGAATCCATTACCGGAAGATTATCATCAATCTGGGCAATTCCAGAATCTATCTGCGACATGCCCTCCCGAATCTGAACTTCTCCCGCACTCAGCGCCTCAAGTCCTGCCTGAATTTCTTCCAGTTTAGAAGGTGCTTCTGTAATTCCTGCCTGCTCCGCTGCATCAATCATCTTCTGCATCTCAGCCATTTTAGCTTCTATTACAGCCAGACTGGTCTGCATCTCTTTGAGCTGTGCTTTCATCTGCTGAAGCTGCGCATCCAGACTGTCCTGATTCTGTGATGCATCTGCAGATTCATCCACTCTATCTGTTATCTGATTCTGATCCTGTGTTACAGTCATCTCTGTCTTTTCAGAATTTGCTTCTGCAGCCGTCTGTCCTGACTCCGCTTTCTCTTTTTCCTTCTCACCGGATGTTCCTTCTGTTTCATCCGCAGCATCTCCTGCAGAACCGTCTTCCGCACCTGCCTGTTCCATCTGCCGGATCTGTTCCTCAAGAATACTGCACTGTTCCTGCAATGCCTTCTGCTGTGTTTCCAGTTCATTATATGTAATCTTCAGCATCTGATAGCTCTCATACTGCGTCTTTAACTGTGCCTGATTCTCTTCCAGCGTCTTTCTGGTCTCCTGCATCTGAGCCAGTTTTTCTTCCAGCTCTGCTTTCTGTACCGTCAGAGTATCTCTCTGCTCCTGCAGCAGTGCTCTCTGCTCTTTCAAAAGATCGAGTTCACCACTCTTCTCATTCAGTGTACTGCTGTTCTTCTCCAGCTCCTGTGCCGCCTGATCCAGTTCTTTCTGCTTCGCTGTCAGTGTTGTACGTGAAGAAGCCAGTTGGGCCATAGAAGCCTGCAGCGCATTCTTTCCACTGTCCAGCTCTTTTTGTGCATCTTCGAGTTTCTTTCGCGCATCCGAAAGTTTCTTATCTGCATCCGCTTTTCCCTGCGCCAGTTCTTCCTCAGCATCTTTTACTTTCTGCTTCGCATCATCCAGTTTTTCCTGCGCTTCTGAGACAATCCCATCATATCTGGCATTTTCACGTTCCTCTTTGATTGCCTCAACTCGGTCCATCACTTCATTCACACATTCATCATACGCATCTGTAAAAACCGTCAGATCTTTCGCTCCTTCTACCTGCGCATAAATCTCCGTATAAACGTCCAGATCAAAGACTTCTTCCTCAACTCCGATGAATCCTTTGATACTTCCATCACCGATCGTGGTGCTTCCTCTCTGAAATGAAATATAGCATGGACTGCTGACACTTCCTACAATTGTAAATGTATCGTTTTTCAGAATATCTGTAATCGGATCTTCTGTTCCACTGGAAACCTGGATCTCATCTCCTATTTTCAGGCTGCTCCGTTCCAGAAATCTGGCATCAACGACACATTCTTTTTCATTCTCCGGAAGCCGCCCGTCTTCCATCTGCATCTGATTCATCGATGGCAGCAGGGACATCACATGCATAACAACCTGATTATCCCCTTCCGTACATAATACATCCGTCGAATAACCGCCCTCGACCGCACTGACTCCGTCAATTTCTCCGATTGCATCCAGATCTTCATCTGTCAGTCCCATGGTGCTGATCACCTGCAGATCCATCAGATTCGTCCGGTCAAAATATTGGTCTCCCGAATAACGCATATCTGGCTCAGAAGAACGAATTCCTGCAAAAAATGCACATCCGATTGCAACGATAAAAAAGATGGAAAGGAATCTTCCCAGACTGCGCCGGATTTCCATATAAAAATCTTTTCTTAGTGCGTTCTTTTTCATCTGTTCCTCCTACATTATTGTTCACGCCCATGTCAATCACTTTGCTGATTGACATGGAGGATGCATGTTTTGGTTTGAATGTATCTCGCCCATCGTCGCAGGCGATTCTAAATGGCGAGATACGTTACTGTTTACAGGTTACCTGTAACAGTAACCCTCCTACCATTCAATCTCATCAATTGACATAGGATGCAGATTCTTCTTCATATCTGAAACCTGACCGTTCTTAATGTGGATCAACCGGTCTGCCATCGGAGCAAACGCCTGATTATGCGTGATAACAATCACTGTCATTCCACGCTCCCTGCACATATTCTGCAATAATTTCAGAATGGATTTTCCTGTATTATAATCCAGTGCGCCCGTCGGCTCATCACATAATAACAGTTTGGGATTCTTCGCAAGAGCCCTTGCAATCGATACACGCTGCTGCTCTCCACCGGACAACTGCGCCGGGAAATTATCCAGTCTGTGTCCCAGTCCCACTTCCTCAAGCACTGTCTGTGCATCCAGTGGATCCTTGCAGATCTGAAGCGCCAGTTCCACATTTTCTTTTGCTGTCAGATTCGGCACCAGATTATAAAACTGAAAAACAAATCCGATGTCATCCCTTCTGTACCCTGTCAGTTTTTTAGAATTGTATGCTGTAATATCCTGTCCGTCCACATACAGTTTGCCACTGGTTGCCGTATCCATTCCACCAAGAATGTTCAGAACCGTCGTCTTTCCTGCACCACTTGGCCCTACAATTACCACGAATTCGCCCTTCTCGATGGAAAAGCTGATATGGTTGACCGCATGGATCTCCACTTCTCCCATTTTATATGTCTTTGTAATATCTTGTAGTTTTACAAACTCTTCCATTTGCATCTCTCCGTCTGTCTTTTTTATAATGTCTATGCTCCTCTGTCATCTGTCATCTGCCACAATTTACAATCTCCTTTTCAATGGACCAGATACATTGAAACTAACACAGTTATACATCCTGCCAAACACGAAGTCGATTCATCCCAATGTAAATCTTTCTTTTATAATCGCAGATTGTTACTGTTCACAGCATAGCTGCAAACAGTAACGTATCTCGTCATTTAGAATCGCCTTTGGCGATGGACGAGATACATTCAGTCCAAAACGTGCATCCTCATAGCTGATCAGTAAAGTGATTAGCTATGGTCTGAACAGTAACCGCAGATTCTCCCAGTCATCTCCTGCACCAAATGTCTCATGGAAACGCTTCGGCAACGGCTCCTGCTGAAACAGCCTTTTCTGATACTGCATGATCAGTCCTGCCGCCAGTGGCACTGCTCCTGCATATTTCCGTTTCAGAATCATACAATACTCCTGACATGCCGGATTCGGTTCCATGCTCATTACAATTCCATGCAGAGCCTCATATTTTCCAATGGCTTTCATTGCGCCAAACAGTACTTTTCTTCTTCCCGGTGTCGGTGCAATAAATAACTTGTGATAAAAGATCATGGATTTCAGGCTCTTTTCAATCTGTTCTGCTGTGATAACTTCAAAAAACGGGGCGATTACTTTCGCATTCTCCATTGTTGGGTGAATATGCTTTGTATTCAGACTCCGAATCGGATTGATATAATCATCTTTCAGCAACATACGGTCAAATTCCATCTCTATCTCGTTATGTGAGATTCCACTCACCTGAATCATCTTCTCCACATAAGGATGGCATTCACTGTCCAGCGCAAAATGACAGATAAATCCATAGGCATAAGCTCTTGCCGCTGCCGGATCTTCAGCATTCTCGATCACCTCAGCCGCATGATCAAAAAATTCATCCGCATACTTCTCATGAAGTTCGCTTCCCTGCCGGTTGACCGGATCTTTCTTCAATGCATTGTAATAGAACAGAATATCCGGACCATGAAGCCCGATGTCAAACAATTCTCTGTGATTTTCAATCGCACTCTGAATCCTTTTCGGAAGCGCACTAATAACTTCTTTACCAAATTTATAATGTGCGTAAGTTGTTGGCATGATGAAATTCCTCCTAGTATAATAATGGTGTAGTCAATCAAGACTACTTGGTTAATAAGTTTCTATAAATCAGATGACAGAAGA
>NZ_CAKRDI010000010.1 GCF_934309415.1 uncultured Mediterraneibacter sp. | reverse complement strand
AACGATTTTCATAACTTCAAATTCAGCTTCTGAAATTTGAGGCAGATTGCTCATGTGATATTCCTCCAAATCTTACAGATGTAATAGAAATATTATATATCTTAAAAGGTTATTCTGTCAACGAAATAGAAAGTATATAAAGTAGAAAATGTTCAGAATTTGCTTGGGCTGGGACGCTCCAAGGCATATGAATTTATAGAAAATGTTTATTATGAAAGTGGTGATGCGGGAAGTAAAACGCAGACAGCAGTTGATTGAATTGCGAAAAACTGATCCAGGCATAGAATACAAGGATTTTGATTATGTATGTTGTCAGGAAAATGGCGAACCCCGATCATTGACGGCAATGAATCAGGCACTTACAAATGTACCACAACGAACTGGAACGGAGGGATAGCCATGCATAAGACCTTTGACTTTAAGAAAGCGGAGTGATTGACATGGGAGTGGACAGTAACAAGAATCGAACATTTGTACTTTTTTCTTGCCTTCATCTATATACTTTCAAAAAAATGTCTGATATAATAGGGACTGTTAATACTGTTTTATCCGTAAAAATCAGTTTTGTGACTTTTATTCGTAACGAGGTGAAAAAGACATCTATTCACCATAAAAATGAGCTTTTCATTACGAATCCGGATACGAATTTTTGGCTGACAATGGTCATAGTAAAAAAGTTCACAGAACTTTTTCAATCGCATAAATGCGATTAAAAGTCACATCTTATTGAACATTAGTAGTTCAATAAGCATGAATGGAGGAATTTACCATGAATGCAGAAAAAGGACATTCGCAATCCGCTGACAATAGTCAGCTACTTGCTCATAAAAGCAGCCCGCAGGGCGGACATGCTTTTAAATTAAAAGCCCCATATAAGCCAACCGGAGACCAGCCACAGGCGATTGCAGAGCTTGTGAAAGGGTTCAAGGAAGGCAATCAATGCCAGACTTTACTAGGGGTTACGGGTTCTGGAAAGACTTTTACGATGGCAAATGTGATTCAGCAATTACAGAAGCCGACACTTGTCATCGCTCATAATAAAACACTTGCAGCTCAGTTATACGGAGAGTTCAAGGAGATGTTCCCCGATAACGCAGTGGAATATTTTGTCTCCTATTACGACTACTATCAACCGGAAGCTTACGTCCCATCCTCAGATACCTACATTGCCAAGGACTCGGCCATCAATGACGAGATTGACAAGCTTCGTCTTTCAGCCACCATGGCGCTGATGGAGCGGCGGGATGTGATCATTGTTGCCAGTGTTTCCTGTATTTATGGACTGGGTAACCCGGTGGATTACCAGAACATGGTCATCTCACTGCGTCCGGGAATGATCAAGGACAGAGATGAAGTGATGGCAAAACTGATCGAGATTCAGTATGACCGGAATGAGATGGATTTTCATCGTGGTACGTTCAGAGTTAGAGGAGATGTACTGGAGATTATTCCGGCATATGAAAGTGATACAGCGATTCGTGTGGAATTCTTCGGAGATGAGATCGACAGGATCACGGAGATCGATATTTTGACAGGAGAAGTAAAAGATGAATTAAAGCATGTGGCGATTTTCCCTGCTTCTCACTATGTTGTTGACCGGGAGAATATTAAAAGGGCAGTAGCAGCGATTGAGGAAGAGTTGGAAGAGCGTGTGAAGGAGTTCAAGCGAAACGACAAGCTCCTTGAGGCACAGCGAATTGCAGAGCGAACGAATTTTGATATAGAGATGCTTAAGGAAACGGGATTTTGCTCCGGTATTGAAAACTATTCCAGACATCTGGCAGGACTGGAACCGGGACAGGCACCATACACACTGATTGATTATTTCCCGGATGATTTTGTAATGATGATCGATGAGTCACATAAGACAGTGCCTCAGATTGGGGGAATGTATCACGGTGACCAGTCGAGAAAACAGACGCTGGTAGATTATGGTTTCCGCCTTCCTTCTGCAAAAGATAACAGACCGTTGAATTTTGATGAATTTGAGAGCAAGATCAATCAGGTCTTATTTGTATCCGCCACACCGGGAGCTTATGAAGAGGAACATGAACTGTTGCGCGCGGAACAGGTAATTCGCCCGACAGGACTTCTTGATCCGGAAGTTCAGGTACGCCCGGTTGAAGGACAGATCGATGATCTCCTGGGAGAGATTAATAAAGAAATAGCGAAGAAAAATAAAGTACTTGTCACGACGCTGACGAAGCGAATGGCAGAAGATCTGACGGATTATTTACGGGAAGTGGGAATTCGTGTGAAATATCTGCATTCGGATATTGATACACTGGAAAGAACCGAGATTATCCGGGACATGCGACTGGATGTATTTGATGTTCTGGTCGGAATTAACCTTCTGAGAGAGGGCCTGGATATTCCGGAGATTACATTGGTAGCAATCCTGGATGCGGACAAAGAAGGTTTCTTGCGTTCCGAGACCTCCCTGATCCAGACGATTGGACGTGCTGCGCGTAATGCGGAAGGTCATGTAATCATGTATGCAGATACAATGACAGAGTCGATGCAGCTGGCGATTGATGAGACGAAGCGCCGACGTGAGATTCAGATGCAGTACAATGAAGAGCATGGAATCACACCGAAGACAATTCAGAAATCGGTACGTGATCTGATTAGTATTTCCAAGAAAGTAGCAGCAGAAGAGCTGAGAATGGAGAAGGATCCAGAGTCGATGAGCCGGAAAGAACTGGAAAAACTTGTGTCGGAACTGACAAAGAAGATGAAGAAAGCGGCAGCAGAACTGAATTTCGAAGCGGCAGCAGAGCTGCGTGATAAGTTAGTTGAATTAAAGAAAATGCTGAATGATATGGAGTAAAACTATGGCTGTGAAAATGGATGCCCGCCAGTACATCAAGATCCGGGGGGCAAATGAAAATAACCTGAAAAATATAGATGTAGATATTCCGAGAAACGAACTGGTTGTTCTGACCGGACTGAGTGGATCAGGAAAATCCTCCCTTGCATTTGATACGATTTATGCGGAAGGTCAGAGACGCTATATGGAATCTTTGTCTTCTTATGCAAGACAGTTTCTCGGACAGATGGAGAAACCGGACGTGGAAAGTATCGAGGGGCTTTCACCGGCAATTTCAATTGACCAGAAGTCAACAAACCACAATCCACGTTCTACAGTAGGAACAGTGACAGAAATCTATGATTATTTCCGTTTGCTTTATGCAAGAGTAGGAATCCCACATTGTCCGAAATGCGGACGTGAGATCCGCAAACAGACGGTAGATCAGATGGTAGATCAGATTATGGCTCTGCCGGAACGGACCAAAATTCAGTTGCTTGCACCGGTAGTCAGGGGAAGAAAAGGAACTCATGCCAAGCTTTTGGAGCGCGCAAAGAAGAGTGGTTATGTTCGTGTGCGTGTGGATGGAAACATGTATGAGCTGTCAGAAGAGATCAAACTGGATAAAAATATTAAACACAATATTGAGATTATCGTGGATCGTCTTGTAGTGAAAGAGGGAATCGAGAAACGACTGACGGATTCAGTGGAGACAGTGCTTCATCTTGCAGAAGGACTGCTGGTTGTAGATGTGATCGGAGAAGAACCGATGAATTTCAGCCAGAGCTTTTCCTGTCCGGATTGCGGGATCAGTATTGAGGAGATTGAACCGAGAAGCTTTTCATTTAACAATCCGTTTGGAGCCTGCCCGGAATGCTTCGGACTTGGATACAAAATGGAGTTTTCAGAAGAGCTGATGATACCGGATTCTTCTCTTTCTATTAATGAAGGGGCAATTGCAGTATTGGGATGGCAGTCCTGTACGGATAAATCAAGCTTTACCAATGCTATTTTGCAGGCACTTTGCAGAGAATATGAATTTGATCTGGATACTCCTTTTGAAATGTATCCAAAAAAGATCCATGATGTTCTGATTTATGGAACCAATGGAAAAAATGTGAAAGTGTATTACAAAGGTCAGCGTGGAGAAGGTGTTTATGATGTCGCATTTGAAGGTCTGATCAAAAATGTTGAACGCCGGTATCGTGAGACAGGATCTGAGACGATGAAAGCGGAATATGAGACATTTATGAATATTACTCCGTGTTCTGCATGTAAAGGTCAGAGACTGAAACCAGGAGCTCTGGCGGTGACGGTTGGTGGAATGAATATTGCAGATGTGACAGCGCTTTCAATTGAAAAACTGCAGAAATTTTTGGAAGATTTAAAACTGACAAGTACGCAGGAGATGATCGGTGGCCAGATCTTGAAAGAGATCAGAGCGAGAATTAAATTCCTGATGGATGTGGGACTGGATTATCTGACACTTGCAAGAGCGACCGGTTCACTCTCAGGAGGAGAGGCACAGAGGATTCGTCTCGCAACACAGATTGGTTCCGGGCTTGTTGGAGTGGCTTATATTCTGGATGAGCCAAGTATCGGATTACATCAGAGGGATAATGATAAACTGCTTGCCACATTGAAACATTTAAGAGATCTTGGCAATTCGCTGATTGTTGTGGAACATGATGAAGACACAATGCTTGCAGCAGATTATATTGTAGACATCGGACCGGGAGCAGGAGAGCATGGCGGCCAGGTAGTGGCAACGGGAAATGCACAGGAAATTATGAAGAATCCGGATTCTGTTACAGGTGCTTATCTCAGCGGAAAGATCAAGATTCCTGTACCGGAAGTCCGGAAACAGCCCAAGGGCTGGATGAAAGTAGTAGGAGCACAGGAGAACAATCTGAAGAATATTGATGTGAAGTTTCCACTTGGGGTGATGACCTGTGTTACGGGAGTTTCAGGTTCCGGAAAAAGTTCTCTTGTAAATGAAATTTTATATAAACGTCTTGCAAGAGATCTGAACCGTGCGAGAACAATCCCTGGAAAGCATAAGAGAATTGAGGGGCTGGATCAGGTGGATAAGGTAATCAACATTGATCAGTCTCCGATCGGACGCACGCCACGTTCGAATCCGGCGACTTATACCGGCGTTTTTGATCTGATCCGAGATCTTTTTGCAGCAACACCGGATGCGAAAGCCAGAGGATATAAGAAGGGCAGATTCAGCTTCAATGTAAAAGGCGGACGATGTGAAGCATGCGCGGGAGATGGAATTTTAAAGATTGAAATGCATTTTCTGCCGGATGTTTATGTGCCGTGTGAAGTATGTGGCGGAAAGCGTTATAATCGTGAAACACTGGAAGTGAAATACAAAGGCAAGAGTATTTATGACGTACTGAATATGACCGTAGAAGAAGCAGTGGAATTCTTTGCCAATGTTCCAAGCATCCGGAGAAAGATGGAGACATTGAATGATGTGGGGCTTTCTTATATCAGACTGGGTCAGCCATCAACGGAATTGTCGGGAGGAGAAGCGCAGCGTATTAAACTGGCAGCAGAATTAAGTAAGCGCAGTACCGGAAAGACAGTTTATATTCTGGATGAGCCAACAACCGGACTTCATTTTGCGGATGTTCATAAATTGACAGAAATTCTGGCAAGACTTGCAGCAGATGGAAATACGGTGATCGTGATCGAGCATAATCTGGATGTGATCAAAACGGCGGATTATATTATCGACATCGGACCGGAAGGCGGCGACCGCGGTGGTACGGTAGTAGCGTGCGGAACGCCAGAAGAAATTGCAGAGAACAGTAAGTCTTATACAGGAAAATATATTCGGGCAATTCTTGATAAAGAGTTGAAATAATTTTTGACTGAATCTATTTCATCTGCTATGAAAGTTGACATGAATTGGGAAACTTTGCTGTTGCCTACAATATGCTGTGAATAGTAATTGGAAAAATGCAGAAAAACTCACAATTTAGAACTACTTTGGTTACTGCTCACAGAAATAAAGACGAAAAAGCGCATCAAAAATGCAAAAAATATATGCAAAAAAAGACTTCCCATTTTTGGAAAAGTCTATTATACTAGGTTAGTAAAAGGTTACTGTTCACAGGTTATCTGCCTGTGAACGATAACAGAGAAAGCCCTTCAAGGGAATAAGACACTGGATCAAGTCTGGATAAGAGAGAATAGAGCGTTTTAGAAGGGAGAAGTATGAGTATGATGTCAGTAGATCTTGGAATAGATTTAGGTACAGCCAGTGTACTGGTGTATGTAAAAGGTAAAGGAGTCGTCTTAAAAGAACCATCAGTTGTTGCATTTGACCGTGACTCTAACGTGATTAAAGCAATCGGAGAGGATGCCCGTCTGATGCTTGGAAGAACTCCGGGAAATATCGTGGCAGTCAGACCACTCCGTCAGGGAGTTATTTCTGATTATACAGTGACTGAAAAGATGATCAAGTATTTTGTTCAGAAAGCACTTGGAAAGCGAACATTCAAAAAGCCGAGAATCAGTATCTGTGTGCCGAGCGGTGTGACAGAGGTTGAGAAGAAAGCGGTAGAAGAAGCAACTTTCGCTGCAGGAGCAAGAGAAGTACATCTGATCGAAGAGCCGGTTGCAGCTGCAATTGGAGCCGGAATCGATATTTCAAAACCATGTGGTAACATGATTGTAGATATTGGTGGAGGTACATCAGATATTGCGGTAATCTCACTTGGAGGAACGGTTGTGAATACTTCAATCAAAGTCGCTGGGGATGACTTTGATGAGGCAATTGTTCGTTATGTGAGAAAGAAACATAATCTTCTGATTGGTGAGAGAACAGCAGAGGATATCAAGATTAAGATTGGAACAACTTATCCACAGGTGGAAGAAGAAAAAATCGAAGTAAGAGGAAGAAATCTTGTGACAGGTCTTCCAAAGACTGTAACGGTTACTTCTTCAGAGACAGAAGAGGCACTTAGAGAATGTACAGGCCAGATCGTAGAAGCTGTAGTATCTGTTCTTGAGCAGACACCGCCGGAGCTGTCAGCAGATATTCTTGATCGTGGAATTGTTCTTACCGGAGGAGGTTCTTTACTTCGTGGGCTGGAAGAACTGATCGAAGAAAAGACAGGAATCAACACAATGACTGCCGAAGATCCGATGAAGGTTGTTGCAATTGGAACCGGTGAGTTTGTAGAATTCATGAGTGGAAGAAAAGATTTTTAATTTAACGATTGATAAAGATGAGGGGTGTGCGCAGATATGACACACCCTTTTTCTGTAGGTATAACGATTATAATGCTTATTGAGAATAAGTTTTACTATGAAAAATGCAGGATGAGAGGAAGAAGAAAGAGTGGAATCAGTAACAGGGTATGTGGGACATATTGTATTTCGAAATGAAGAAAATGGATACACAGTGTTTCATCTGGAAACGGATGATGAGGATGTGACCTGTGTGGGAAGCTTTAATTTCATCAATGAAGGTGAATTGCTGGAAGTAAATGGAGAATATACAACACATGCAGTATATGGAAATCAGCTGAAAGTTTCTTCTTATCAGGTAAAAGAACCGGAAGATCTCATTTCGATTGAAAAATATCTTGGTTCAGGTGCTGTGAAAGGAGTTGGAGCGGCGCTTGCCAAACGAATTGTTAAAAAGTTTAAAGAAGACACTTTCCGGATTATTGAGGAGGAACCGGAACGGCTTTCTGAGATTAAGGGGATCAGTGAGCGTAAGGCAAGAGAGATTGCATCGCAGCTGGAAGAAAAGAAAGATATGCGTAAGGCAATGATTTATTTGCAGAAATACGGTATCTCTACTAAACTGGCAGCAAAAATATATCAACATTATGGAATGAAAGTATATCAGGTTCTGGAAGAGAACCCATACCAGCTGGCAGATAATATTGAAGGAGTCGGATTTAAGACAGCGGATGAAATTGCATCCAGAATTGGAATTCATACAGATTCTGATTACAGGATCAGAAGCGGAATCTTTTATACACTTCAGCAGGCGGTAAATGAAGGGCATGTTTATCTTCCGCAGTCAGTGTTGACGTATCGCGCCGGACGACTGCTCGGAGTGGAGATTCAGAATATAGAAAAGTATGTGATGGATCTTTGTATTGAGAGAAAGACCGTGATGAAGGAAAAAGAAGGGGGAATCCGGGTGTATCCTTCACATTATTACTATCTGGAATTGAATGCAGCCAAGATGTTGAATGATCTCGACATTGACTGCAAGATGCCGGAAGACATGATGGAAAAGAGACTGCGGGCAGTAGAGAAAAAAGAAAAGATAGAATTGGATCCAATGCAGCACCGGGCAGTGATTGAATCGATCAAACATGGATTACTTGTTCTTACCGGAGGGCCGGGTACAGGAAAAACAACAACGATCAATACGATGATCCAGTTTTTTGAAAGTGAAAATATGAGTATTCTCCTTGCGGCACCGACAGGAAGGGCAGCAAAACGAATGACAGAAGCGACCGGATATGAGGCACAGACAATCCATCGATTATTGGAAGTGAGTGGAAATCCGGAGGAAGAGGGGAATACGGATGGATTTATGAGAAATAGAGATAATCCGCTGGAAGCCGATGTCATTATTATTGATGAGATGTCTATGGTGGATCTGAATCTGATGCATGCATTACTTTCTGCAATTATTCCGGGAACACGTCTGATTCTTGTAGGAGACGTGGATCAGCTTCCTTCCGTTGGTCCGGGAAGCGTTCTGAAAGATATTATCCTTTCTGAAAAATTTCATGTTGTAACACTGACAAAGATTTTCCGACAGGCGGGAGAGAGCGATATTATCGTGAATGCGCATAAGATCAATGCGGGAGAACCGGTTGTGCCGGACAATAAGAGCAGAGATTTCTTTTTCCTGAGAAGACAGGATGCGAATACAATCATCAGTGTTGTGATTACATTGATACAGAAGAAACTGCCGAAGTATGTGCAGGCACATCCGAATGAAATCCAGGTCATGACTCCGACAAGAAAGGGGCTGCTTGGCGTGGAACGACTGAATGGAATTCTTCAGCAGTACCTGAATCCACCGGAGGATAAAAAGGTGGAGCGGGAGATTAATGGAAGATTGTTCAGAGAAGGCGACAAGGTAATGCAGATCAAGAATAATTACCAGCTTGAGTGGGAAGTATGCACCAAATTTGGCCTTACAGTTGACAAAGGTGTAGGGGTCTTCAATGGAGATATGGGTGTGATCACAGAAATTAATGAATACAAAGAGACTGTAGAAGTGGAGTTTGACGAAGGAAGAAAGGTAAAATATGGATTTGATTTGACTGAAGAACTGGAATTGGCCTATGCGATTACTGTACATAAATCACAGGGAAGCGAATATCCGGCAGTGATCATCCCATTACTTCCGGGACCAAAACTTCTCTATAACAGAAATCTTTTATATACCGCGGTTACCAGAGCGAAAAAATGTCTTACAATTGTGGGGAGTGAAGCAACATTTCAGGAAATGATACAAAACAAAAGCGAACAGGGACGATATACCAGCCTGGACGAAAGAATTCGGGAGTTCTAAAGAAAAAGGCAGAGAAAATAAATAAAAAACAAAAATGGATACAAAATATAAAGCAAACAGTAAACAAAGGGAAGTGGATACAGAACAAGATCAGTGAACTACTCTATCCAACGGTTTGCCCGTTCTGTGAAGAAATTAACCGTGCCGGGATCTGCTCAGAATGTGAATCTAAAATAAAATATGTAACGCAGCCGCACTGTATGCACTGTGGAAAACCTTTGAAAAGTGAAGAAGAGGAATTTTGTGCCGACTGTACCGGAAGAAGATCATGGTATCGGGCGGGAAGAAGCGTATGGCTGCATCAGGAACCTGTGTCCGGGGCACTGTACCGTTTTAAATATCATAACCGCCGTTGTTATGCAGAAATATTCGCTGAAAAAATGGATACAAAATATGCAAAGCAGCTGAAAACCTGGGAAATTGAAGAAATTATTCCCATTCCGCTTCATCGGGTGAGGAGGAGAAAGAGAGGATTTAATCAGTCGAAACTTCTCGCGGAACAACTTGCACAGAAAACAGGAATTCCGATAAACAGGAACGTACTCTACAGGATCAGGAATACAAAACCCCTGAAAGAAATGGATGGTAAAGAACGACGCAGGAATCTGCAGGGTGCTTTCGGAGTGTCTTCAGCCTGGAAACCATGTAGAAATGTACTGCTTATTGATGATATTTATACAACTGGAAGTACGATTGAGCGGGCTGCAAAACTGCTGCGAAAAGCAGGAGCTCAAAATGTATATTTTTTAACGGTAAGCATTGGACAAGGAAGATGAGTATATGATATACTTAAAAATAATGGGCAGAGACTGCGAATACATTCTGGCGTGTGCCTGAAAAAGCTTATTGTTATATGTGTGTCACAATAGTTCCTGTAAAGTGTGGTATACGGATGAAAGGAGAGCCTTTTCAGATACATTTCAGGGGAAGGATACCGGGATGATCGACGAGAAAAGAATCCGTCTAATGACAAAAATTTCGATTTATGAAAAGAAACAGGCAGAAGAAGACCTGCAGATCAGTGGATACTACAGGAAAGACTATACAAGTCTACATGTCTGGATCACGTTGATCTGGGTTACGATCGGATATGGAATTGCAGTTGGTTTATTTGCAATCTGTACAATGGAGACATTACTTGAAGGACTGACGATTCTAAAAATGCTGATTTTGATGGGGACAGCAGTTGGCTTGTATATTGTTATTCTGATTGCGTATGGAGTTGGAGCCGCTGTTTTTTACCGAAAGAAGCATAAACATGCAAAGGAAAATATGAAAAAATATTATCGGGATCTTTCACGACTTCAGAAAATGTATAAAAAGGAGAAAGACAGTTTATGAACAGTTTATTCGTTTTGAGAGAGAGAATAAAGCAGGTTTATGCGTCGTACTCTTCGTATATCATTAAATTTGCTGAATTTATTATGGGACTGCTGGTGTTTGGGATGATTAATTCCAATGTCGGGTTTATGAAATCTGCATCGTCCCTTGTGTGCACAGTTGGAATGGCGGTTGTTTGTGCTTTTTTCCCAACAGTGGTGATGGCTCTGGCGGCCTGTATCCTTGTCCTGGTACATTTTTATGCATTGTCCATACCGATCGCGCTGGTATCAGCGTTACTGTTTTTGATAATGTACATATTTTATTTCCGTTTTACGCCAGGAAAGGCATGGATGCTTCTGATATCGGCACTTGCGATGGGATTTAAAATTCCGTTTATCATTCCGGTTATATTCGGATTGCTTGGAACACCGGTATGTGTGGTACCGGTTGCCTGTGGAGTGATTGTCTACTATATGATTCATTTTGTGAAAGCATCTGCAACAGCGTTGAAGGAAGCGGGAGCCGGAAACCTTTTGGATGGACTGATGAATTTTATAAAACAGGTTTTAGATAACAGAGAGATGTGGCTGATGGTACTGATCATTGTGATCGGGGTTCTGCTTGTAAATGTAATCCGCAACCGTTCTGTGGATCATGCATGGAAGATCGCATCTGCCGCAGGAGCAGTAGTATGTGTTGCTGCAGGAGCGACTGCAGATATGATGCTTGGACTTCATCTGTCTTATTCTATTATGATTTCCAGTGCAATGCTTGGTTTTGTTCTCGGTCTGATTCTGGAATTCTTCTTCTTTTCGGTAGATTATACAAGAACAGAGCATGTACAGTTTGAAGATGACGAATATTACTATTATGTAAAGGCTGTACCTAAGATTGAGGTACATGTGCCACAGAAAGAAGTAAAACATATCACAGAACATCAGACACAGGAAATTCAGACGGAAGAAAAACCGGCTGAGTCGAAAACAGCAGAAGAGATTCTTCTGACCAAAAGTCTGAGTGAAGAACTGGGACTGGATAATAATAAGCAACAGACGAAACAATAAAGAACAGACGAACAATTGAGCAGAGTGGCACAGAAACTGTGAACAGGTACAGAAAAAATGCTCAGAGATTAATAAGGTGGTGGAACTTGGATGATGGCATGGATCAAATCGTTTCTTGAAAATTACACAAATGGTATGTATCTGCCACATATACAGGTGATTGATGTGATTGAGATCCTGATCATCACGGTAATCGTGTATGAGATCATGTTGTGGATTAAGAATACAAAGGCATGGATGTTACTGCGCGGAATACTGATGCTGGCGTTATTTATTTTACTGGCGTGGGTTTTCCAGATGAATACAATTTTATATCTTGCCCGGGCTTCCATCAGTGTTCTTGCAATCGCGGCGGTTGTCGTATTTCAGCCGGAACTGCGGCGTGCACTGGAAAAACTGGGAGAGAAGAATTTATTCAGCAATATCAATCCATTTGATAAAAATCGTGAAAACCAGCGTTTTACAGATGAAACGCTGGACAGCATTGTAAGGGCATGTTATGCCATGGGAAGCGTCTGTACAGGTGCGCTGATCGTAGTTGAACAGGCGATTCAGCTGACGGAATATGAGATGACAGGAATCGAACTGGACTGTAAAGTTTCTTCACAGGTACTGATCAATATTTTTGAACACAATACACCACTGCATGACGGAGCCGTGATCATAAGGGGAGACAGAATCACATCCGCGACCTGTTACCTTCCATTGTCAGATAATATGACGATCAGCAAGGATCTTGGAACAAGACACAGGGCAGCACTTGGAATGAGTGAAGTGTGTGATGCATTGATTATTGTTGTATCGGAGGAGACAGGACTTGTATCTCTTGCGGCGGGAGGAGAACTTTTCCGTGGAATCAATGCGGAAGAACTCAGAAAGAGATTAAGCCAGATCCAGTATAGGAATGCAGAGAAAAAGAGGAAGTTCACTATACGGAAAGGATGGCGCAATGTATGAAGAAATATAAATTGACGACAAACCTTACATTGAAGATCATTGCGTTTGTGTTTGCTGCGTTTCTGTGGCTGATTGTTGCCAATGTGGATAATCCGATTACCAGAGGGACATTTTCGAATATTAATGTTCAGTTTGCAAACGAGGATATTATTACGCAAGGTGGTGAAGTTTATCAGGTGATCGGCGATCAGACAGTGAGCGTTGTAGTTTATGCGAAGCGTTCTGTGATTCAACAGATTGATTCTGCTGATATTGTCGCAACGGCTGACATTAAAGAGATGGATGCACATACAGGACTTGTTCCGATCAAAATCACTATCCCGAAATACAGTGGGGAGTATCAGTCAGCGGATTCTGTACCAAAGAATTTGCAGATTAAGACAGAAAAGACAGGAAAAGCTGTATTTACAATTACAGTTAGCGCAACAGGAACACCGAGAGACGGATACATGTTGGGCGAGATGAAAGTAAGTCCTGAAAAGATTACAATTACCGGTGCCCAGTCTAAGATTGGGGAGATTGATAAAGTAGTTGCTAAAATTCAAGTTGACGGTATCTCAAAAGATGAAGAGAAAGATGCAACACTTGAACTGTATGATAAGAACGGAAATGAATTAAGCCAGAGCCAGCTGACCAATAATCTGGGCGATGAGGGGATTACAGTGGATGTGGAAGTTCTTGAGACGAAGAGTGTTCCATTGAGCTTTAATGTTTCCGGAACACCGGCTGATGGATATAAATTTACAGAATGTACGAGTGAACCTGCCAGCATTCAGATCTGTGGAAAGAAAGAGATTCTGGATACAATTGATGAAATTGATATACCGGATACGGAGATTGATATAAGTGGGGCTACAGAAAAAGTAGAGAAAACAGTGAATGTGATCCCTTATCTGCCGGAAGGCGTGGAGCTGGTAGAGGGCGCAGTCGGTGAGGTTACGGCTACTGCTATGATAGAGCAGGAGGGAACAAGGACCATTGATTTTATGGTCGCATCTATCAAGCTTAATAATCTGGCAGATGGCTTACAGGTTAAGTATGCACCGGACGCGGAAGTGACTATGACGTTCCAGGGAGAACAGGATATTCTGGATGCAATGGATATCACGAATGCGGTTTCTGTGAATCTGCAGAATTATACACAGCCGGGTGATTATGAAGTACCTGTGGAAGTAAATGTGCCAGAGGGTGTGACTCTGAAAGAAACTGTCACAATACAGCTCACGCTTCAGGAGAAAGATCAGGGCGATGAGCAGGATGAAGAACAGAATAGTGAACAGGGTGAGTAGAAAGGCAGGAAAACTAGAATGGTTAGCAGCAAAGTGATTATAAAAAATCCGACCGGACTGCATCTGAGACCGGCGGGACTGTTCTGCAAAACTGCAATGCAGTACGAAAGTAAAATTGTGATTCACAAAGAAGGAAAACATGAAGATGTAACAGCGAATGCAAAAAGTGTTCTCAGTGTGCTGGGAGCCTGCATAAAAAGCGGCGATGAGATTGAGATTATCTGTGATGGTGAGGATGAAGAGGAAGCTCTGGCGGAGATAACAGGTCTTGTGATGGATGGACTTGGAGAATAAATTGACAAATGATGTCATAACTGTTATAATTTTTGATTGTATATGTTAAATATTTTAAATTTGTATTAAGATAAGATTAAAAAGTCATAATTGTGACGACATACTAACAGGATAAAGGGTTTTTATATGTCAAGAAAACGCAGAGCAGCCGGAGATTCCGGCAGAAGGAAGAAAAAAGCGGACCGGTATGAAAAGCGTTCGCAACGTAACAGGACAGGAAATGCATTTATTATTTTACAGGCATTATTTAGCATCGTTTTTATGGTAGTTCTTGTACTGTTAAATATCTTGCCGATGAATTATCTTATGATTGTAGGAGCGTTTCTGTTTTTTTTATGGTCACTTACATTGAATACACAGGTTGCCAGAAGAAAAAAAGGTACAATCGGAAAGATCATCAGTTTTGTGATTATTTTCTGTCTGGTGACAGGATCCTATTACATTGCCAAAACAAATAATATGATCAGCCAGATTGCAAACGGTGGATTGAAAGTTGACAAGATGGTTGTTGCTGTATTAGCGGATGATCCGGCTGAGACATTGACGGATGCTGCAAATTATAATTTCGGTGTGCAGTTTCAGCGGGGAGCTGACAACATGAAGGCGGCAGTTTTGGATATTGAAAATGAGCTGGGCAGCAAATCGATCGAGATGACAGAATGTGATTCTATTCAGCAACAGGCGCAGAAACTGCATGACGGAGAAGTTGATGCAATTGTATATAATCAGGCATATACACAGAATTTGGAAGAAGCGTTTGATAATTACAGCAGTAATGTGAAGATTATTTATCGCCATGATATCCGCACGGAGTTGGATTTTGGCACCTCTAATTCGAATATTACAAAAGAACCATTTACAGTTTATATCAGTGGAATTGATGTGTATGGGGAAATTGATCAGACCAGTCGAAGTGATGTGAATATTATTGCAGTAGTGAATCCACAGACCTGTCAGATCCTGTTAGTTACAACACCGCGTGACTATTTTGTGCCAATTCCAGGTGTGTCGAACGGAATCAGTGATAAGCTGACGCATGCCGGAATTTATGGAATAGATGCATCAATGAGAACACTTGGTGAACTGTATGAGACAGATATCAATTATTATGTACGACTTAATTTCACGTCAATGATCAATATTGTGGATGCACTTGGCGGAGTTGATGTGAATTCAGAGTATGCATTTACAACCAGTCCGAATTCCGGTGTGGTAATGGATGTAAAGCAGGGCATGAATCATTTTGATGGTGAAGAAGCACTGGCATTCAGCCGTGAGAGAAAGAATCTTGAAGATGGAGACAATCAGAGAGGTAAGAACCAGCAGGCGGTAATTACTGCGATGTTGAAGAAAGTGATTTCACCGACCATGCTTTTGAAAGCAAATACATTGATGGACGAAGTGGGAACAGGACTTGAGACGAATGTTTCCCAGAGTCAGATTAATGCATTGATCAAATATCAGTTAAGTAAAGGTGCTACATGGACTATTAAGTCTGTGGCTGCAACAGGAACAGCTTCACGAGAATATTGTTATTCTTCATCAGAACAGTCGCTGTATGTTACAATTCCGGATGAGGATTCTGTACAGCAGATTATTGATGAAGTTAATGTAGTTGAAGAAGGAAGAATTCAGGAAGATGGAGAAAACCTGAATTAGGTCATGTATAAAAAATGCTCTTGTGATATGTAGATTGCAGGAATGATTTTTAAGACAGATTTTAATATGAAAGAAGAGTGTATGAAAGTGAAAATCATTTGTTTACAGATTATGTGTGAACAGGAACATGGAAAAATCATACACTCTTCTTTTTCGTGCAAAAACTTGTTGCATCCTATTTGATAAATTGTTACCATGGAAAAAGACAAGGTGGAGTTTAACCGAATCAAGTAAGTCCCCTGCTTCAATTGCGAAAAGCAATAAGCAGTGGGTGGGGACTTGCTTGTATCAGGAGGAGTGCAAGCTCCTTCTGATAAACTGCGGAGCAGTTATTCGGTTATGAGCAAGTAGCGAAGCGGATTGCGAATATCCGCTTGACATAAGAAAGAAAGGGGAAACATGAAACGTAAGAAAATCTTAAATCTGATGGGTATTGTTATGACAGTAGCGTTTTTGGCTGTGGGGTGCGGAAGTAAGACAGTTCCGTCTGTTGATGAGTCTGCAAAAGAAGAGAATGTAAAAGATACTAAAGGTACTTCAGAAACTGAGGAGCCTAAAACAGAAAATTCTGAAACAGAAGGCGGGACAGACAAGGAACAGGAAGAAAAGAACGAACAGAAATCAGATACAACAGAGGATACGAAAGACGATTCTGAAGAGAAGCAGCAGGTTAGAACAGTAAAAATATATTATATTAATGATGAAACCGGTCAGCTGGAATCAGAAGAAACGGAAGTAAAAGATGAACAGGAAATATGGACTTGTCTT
Organism: uncultured Mediterraneibacter sp.; assembly: GCF_934309415.1. GTDB lineage: Bacteria > Bacillota > Clostridia > Lachnospirales > Lachnospiraceae > Mediterraneibacter. Next base: position 87,051 of record NZ_CAKRDI010000010.1, on the reverse strand, counting down.
CAGAACACAGGGATTATCACAGAAGAATGTGAATTGCTTGGGATAACTGTGGATGAGGAATCCAATAGGATGGAACTGGACTTTAATTCGGCAACAGGAGAAAGAATCCGGAGTATGGGGACAACAGGAACAGAAGAAATTTTAGCATGTATTGTAGATACTTATCTGGATGCTTATTCGTGCGAAAAAATCAAGCTGACAGAAGAGGGGAACGTACCGGATACAGGAGATGGAGCAAACCTCGACGGATATGTGGGCAGAATTGAATTGTAAGGGAGCAAGTAATGGAGAAAAAACGATCACTGTTTATGTGTTACTGTTCACAGGTAACCTGCAAACAGTAACGTATCTCGCCATTTAGAATCGCCTACGGCGATGGGCGAGATACATTCAGGCCAAAACGTGCATCCTCCATGCCAATCAGCGGAGTGATTGACATGGGAGTGAACAGTAACGTTTATGTTACTGTACAAACAGTGATGAAAGAGGAGTAAAGAGAATGAAAAAAAGTTTGAAAAAACTGATGGCAATGCTAATGGTATCCTGTATGATTACAAGTTGTTTTCCGGTAGAACTTACATATGCAGAGGAGAATGGAACGGCTGAGTCTGGAGAAGAAAGTAAAGACCAGGCATCTGCTGAAGAAGCAGGGCAGGAGTCTTTGGAAGAAAAGAACCAGAATTCAGCAGAAGAAGCAGAACAGAATCAGGTGCAGGAGAAGCAGGATGCAGAAGATGTTTCTGGTAATACGGAAGCTGAAGGAGAGGAAAGCAGACAAGAAATATTTGAAGAAAGTGTAATTGAAAAGAATAAAGATCAGATTAATTATGTTTTTGTCGAAACTCCGTATCTGGAAACACCGGGAACAGAACGCATCGCAGTTTCTTATGGAGACGGAACAGAACAGGTTCAGTCTGCTGTATTGGAAGTTGAGAATCAGGATGGAGAGACAGAGCAGTGGAAATCTACAGTAAATGTAGAGAATCTTTATTTGTTTGAAAAAGAGTATAAGGATGAATCTACGACAGGAATTTATAATGTTATAGATCTACTGGTTACAGATGAAAGTGGTGAGCATAAAGAAATACTTTCTGATTATGAAATGGAAGCTCAGTTTGGTGTAAACAGAGAGTACGACGGTCTGGAAGATCTGAAACCTCTGGATCAGGAAACGGCAGAAGCACAGGCGGTTCAGACAGAAGATGCAGGCGCAGTGAGTGCAACGGTTGTAGAGGTCAATTCTGAGAACCCGGAGACTTCGGTCAAAGAAATCAAAGATGCACTGGAGAATGCGGAAGAAGAGACAGATTTATCTGCACAGGCATCTTCAGAAGAGAAAGGTTCAATGACAGCTTCAAGATCCACATCTGTGCTTGCTGGTTCTATGGCAGCTGTGGCAGCTCAGATTCAGAAGCTGGCAGATACAAAGACAAAAGCAGGAAAATATGTAGTAGCCCTGGATCCGGGACATGATTCAACCCATGCGGGAGCTTCTGGAATCGGCGGCTTGAAAGAAGAAGTTCTGACTCTTAAGATCGCGAACTATTGTAAAACAGAACTGGAAAAATATTCCGGAGTTTCTGTTTATATGACAAGAACAACAGCAGCATGCCCGAATCCAAACAGTACATCTTCCGGTGACGATATAGGAAAACGTGTACAGGCTGCAGTGAAAGCAGGGGCGGATATTTACGTCAGTATCCATTTGAACAGTTCAGCGTCATCTTCTGGATCCAATGGAGCAGAAGTTATTGTTCCAAACAAAAACTGGAAACCTGAAGTTGCAGAAGAAGGAACCGAGCTTGCAAAGGCGATATTAAAAGAATTAAAAGCTGTTGGTGTCAACATGCGACCGACAGAAATTTACAGTAAAGATACAACGATTGATGAGACATATCCGGACGGATCAAAATCGGATTACTTCTCCGTTCAGATTTATGCAAAAGAAGCCGGAATTCCGGGAATCATTGTGGAGCATGCATTTTTAACAAATGAAAATGATGTGAATAAATTCCTGAAAACAGAGTCTGGTTTACAGAAACTGGGAGTAGCTGATGCTACAGGAATTGCAAAGTATCTTGGCCTGAGTAAAGGAAAAGAGGATGAAAGCTGGGGAAATACTCCTGAGCTGAATATTGCAAAAGCAGCGAAAGATACAATCAATGTAAGTTGGAAGAGCGTAAAAGGTGCATCGGGATATGCAGTTTACCGAAAAGAAGCAGGACAGGTCTGGAGCATGATTGGTACAACCAGTTCGACAAGTTATGCAGATGCAGTTGAGAATTTGGATTCAGGAACCATGTATTATTATACGGTCCGTGCATATAAAGGAAGCAAGTCTCAGGCATTATCCAATAAATACAAGGCGGCGTACTGGACTTCCTATGATGCAAATGGAACAGTTGCATTCTATATGACCACTCCGAAAGTAAGCAAAGCGCAGGAGAACGAAAAAGGAATAAAGGTTACGTGGAAAGCTGTGAGCGGGGCAACCGGATACGCGGTTTATCGCAAAAAAGGCAGCGGAGACTGGAGCATGATCGGAACCACAACAAGTCTGGAATATACAGATCAGAGCAGTTTGGATGAAAGTGCAAAATACTACTATACATTGCGTGCTTATCACGGAAACAGATCTGAGGCGTTATCAAATAAATATAATGCAGAATACTGGAGTTATTATGATGGAACGGGCGTGCAGGCGACGAGACTGGATTATCTTGTAACTCCGGTGTTGAAAGGAAATTCCACAGCAGCGGGTGGAATTTTAGTGAAATGGAAAACGGTGTATGGTGCATCGGGATATGCAGTTTATCGAAAAACTGTGAATGGCAGCTGGAAGATGCTTGCTACAACAACGGATGCCCAGTATACAGATAAGAATGTGTCCAATAATACGACTTATTACTACACGGTCCGTGCATATAAAGGAAGTCTGAAAACAGCAACAGCAAATAAATACAGCAGTAAATACTGGAGCGGATATGATAAAAACGGAGCAAAAGCGGTTTATTTGAATACTCCTCAGCTGACTTCAGTTGAAATAGCAAATTCTGGTTTTAAAGTGAAATGGAATGCTGTGACAGGCGCAACCGGATATGAAGTTTATCGTAAGAGTGGAAATGCCGGATGGGAACTGCTTGGAACTACGTCTTCTGTATCGTATCAGGACAAGAATGCAAAATCCACGGTGGAGTATTATTATACCGTTCGTGCATATCGCGGAAATGCTGCTACAGCAATGGAAAAAAGATATAATGCAGAATATTGGAGCCATTATGATTCTAAAGGTGTAAAAAGCGAGTATATTGCAACACCTCAGCTTAAGACAGTGACAGCAACAGCATCAGGATCAAAGGTCAGCTGGCAGTCCGTATCAGGAGCATCTGGATATGCGGTTTACCGAAAAATTTCTGGTGGAAGCTGGGAAATGATTACCACAACAGAAAAGACAGAGTATGTTGATACAGCAAATCTGATGAGCGGAAAAACATATTATTACACAGTACGTGCCTATAAGGGAAGTCTGAAAACGGCTACAGCTAATAAATACAGCAGTCAGTATTGGAGTTATTATCAGACGGAAGGTGTGAAATTTGTATACACTGCAATTCCTGCATTGATCCGGACAACGGCAGTTTCTCAGGGAATCAGTGTAAAATGGAAAGAGTCAGCCGGTGCATCAGGATATGCAGTTTATCGTAAGACATCCAGTGGAGACTGGAAGATGATCGATACGACAACAAAGACTACATATTCAGATAAAAACGGAATTGATGTGGGAAAAGAATATTGCTATACTGTACGTGCGTACAGAGGCAATTATGATGGAGCTTCCAAGAACAAGTACAATGCATCCTGGTGGAGTGGTTATGATCCGTCTGGATTAAAGGCGAAGTATATTAGAACTCCTGTTTTAAATAAGACAAAGATTTCTAATACAGGAATAGAAGTGAGCTGGGGAACTGTGTCTGGTGCATCCGGGTATGCGATTTATCGAAAAACAGGAACGGAAAGCTGGAAGTGGATCAGCACAGTCACAGGTGCTAAATACACAGATACATCAGCAAAGTTTGATGGGACTGAGTACAGTTATACAGTGCGTGCTTATAAAGGAAAGTTCAATAAGGCAAAACAAAATCAATACAGCTGCGAATACTGGAGTTATTATGATACAGTCGGGGTTTCAGGAAGTGCATATCAGATTCTTGGAACATCAAAAGTAACTGTAGCACAGATGGTGAATCTTTATAAGAAGTATGCAACTACAGAGTATCCACAGCAGTTAGCCAAAGGTGGAGCAAAAGATATTCAGCAGCTTGCAGAAATTTTTTATGAAGAAGCCAACGATGAAGGAATCCGTGCAGAGGTGGCATGGTGCCAGGCGATGATCGAAACAGGTTATCTGAAATTCAATGGTGATGTAAAAGTCGAACAATACAATTTTGCGGGACTTGGAGCAACAGGAGGTGGAGCCCAGGGTGCATCTTTCTCAAATGTAAGAGAAGGAGTCAGAGCCCAGATCCAGCATTTGAAGGCCTACGCAGATGAAACAGCAACAGAAAAGAATCTCAAACATAATCTTGTAGATCCAAGATTCCAATACGTTTCAAAAGGTGCTGCAAAATTTGTAGAAATTCTCGGTGCAAAAGAAAATCCAAACGGAACCGGCTGGGCAACAGCGGAAAATTATGGATATAAAATTTTAAATCTTATAGATAAAATGTAATCAGTTAATAAGAAAGAGAGAAACAAGTGATCCTAAAATGACATGTTTCTCTCTTTTTAAATATTTATTTTCTATTAAGCTTTTTATTGCAATGTTGAAGAATGACGAAAAATATATTATAATAAAAAAATATGTAGATACAAGGGTTGCAAAGTCATGTATTTCATGCTTGCATGAAGATACATGACCTTGCAACCCGCAAAACATGAGAATGTAGCCCGTCAGGGTGGAATTCGAATGTTTTTAGGATTTCGGGAGCACGAAGTGCGGAGAAATCCGTGTATCTGAGAAGATAAACAAAGTCATGTATTTCATGCTTGCATGAAGATACATGACCTTGCAACCCGCAAAACATGAGAATGTAGCCCGTCAGGGTGGAATTCGAATGTTTTTAGGATTTCGGGAGCACGAAGTGCGGAGAAATCCGTGTATCTGAGAAGATTTTAATTTGAAAATAAAGGATTTAATATAAAATGAAATATTTGATTAATATAGCAACCTTCTTTTTACAGTGCATCTATCAGTGCATCAAGTTATGCCCGGTGAAAAATAAGGTGACTATGATTTCCCGTCAGGGAAACGAACCGTCTATTGATTTTCAGCTTGTGGAACAGGAGATAAAGAAAAAGTCTCCGTTAACAGAAGTAGTTGTTTTGTGCAGAACATTGGACGGAGGTGTGAAGGCGACCGTATTTGACAAGATCAAGTATGGATTTCACATGTTTGTTCAGATGTATCATATTGCTACGTCCAAAGTAGTACTTCTGGATACATACTGCATTGTTGTGAGTCTTCTGAAACACCGGAAAAGCCTGAAGGTGGTTCAGATGTGGCATTCTATGGGAACGATGAAACTCTTTGGCTATACAGCCCTGGACAGCCAGGAAGGAAGCAGCAGAAAACTGGCGGAGAGCATGCATATGCATGCAAATTACAATTATTTCGTTTCGGCATCAGAAAATTATCAGGATCATCTTGCCAAAGGGTTCGGGTGTGATGAAAGCAAAGCGTTTATTTGCCCATTGCCGAGATATGATCTGCTGAAAAGCAGTGCGTATAAGAAAGAGATGCAGGAGAAGATTTTCGGCAGATATCCGGAACTCAGAAATAAAAAGAGAATTTTATATTGTCCGACTTTCAGGAAAAATGAACGATTAATGGAAGATGCGTTGAATGGACTGGTAGAACATCTTCCGGAAGACTATGATCTGATCGTCAAACTGCATCCGCTTTCCAAATTTTCGATTGAACGGGAGAATGTATGGGATCTGAAAGGATTCTCGACTTTTGATGCGCTGTTTGTTGCAGATTATGTGATCAGTGATTATTCCTGTGTAATCTACGAGGCAGGAGTAATGGAGCTCCCATTGTGCTATTATATTTTTGACTTTGATGAATACACGCAAAAAAGAGGATTTGCGATCGATTACATGAAAGAAGTAAAAGGAGTCATATCAAAGAATCCTGCGGAAATCATGGAAGCGATTCAGAAAGACGATTTTCATATGGATGAGATTCATACATTTATAAATAAATACATACAGGAGACAGATCATGCTACCGAAAAGTTGGTTGATTTTCTCATGCAGACAGGGAGGATTTAAATGAAAAAAGACATATATATTTCAGATATGTACTGGAAGAACATATATCTTTACATTTTATTCGAAGGCGAAGAGACAGACTCTTATCATTTCTATATCAGCAACCTGAAGGGAAAACAGTATCCAATTCAGGTGAAGGATCGGAAATGTGTACTGAATGTGGTGAATTTTCCAGACGTTAAATTGCTGGAAAATGATAAATGGTATATTATGGCGGAAGCAGAAGGGCAGTTTCATTTTGTGAAGATCAGGCCGTCCTGCGGATATAAACTGGAACAGATGGATAAGGTGTTCCGCTATGGAAAAGAAATCTATGGTTATGTGCTTACATTTGCAGTGAAAGATCCTTCAGAGATTCTGACATCCATGGAACAACAGAATAAAGGGAAACTTCTGAATGTAGAAGAAGAAGCGGAAGGACAGATGGTCTGTGCGATTCATACGACTTACATGATGAAAAACAGGAAGAATGCAAAAAGGAATATTCTGATCGAGGCGGGAAGTTTGAAAGAGCTTTTGAAAAAAGCGATGTTCATTGTATTAAAAAAAGGAATCGATACGGCATATCATATTCTGGCGGCATTCAGGAAGAAAGACGGAAAACATATCCTGCTGCTGTCAGAGACGAGAACACCGATTGGAGGCAATTTAAAAGCGCTGGATGACAGAATGAAAGAGAGAGGACTGGATCAGACGTATAAGATCAGCTATTCTTTCTCGAAGACTCTGCAGCAGAGTAAGTGGAAGACGTTATTGTCCTGGTCCAGATTATTATGGATGATCCCGAAACAGGATTTTATCTTCGTAGATGATTATGTACCGATTTTTAAGACGATCCATTTGAAAGAGGATACGACACTGGTTCAGCTCTGGCATGCAGGTGTTGGATTTAAGTCCGTTGGTTATTCAAGATTTGGCAAGACAGGGTCTCCACTGCCATTGGATTCATGTCACAGACAGTATGATTATGCGATCGTCGGAGGAAAAGGTCTGATACATGTATATGAGGAAGTCTTTGGAATCGATCCGTCACAGATCCTTCCATTAGGACTTGCACGTCTGGACGGATATTTTGATCCGGAAAAGATGGAGTCTTACAGGAAACAGTTTTATGAAAAATATCCACAGCTGAAAGAGAAGAAAATCATACTGTTTGCACCGACCTACAGAGGAAAAGGGCAGGCAGACGCTTATTATCCACAGGAGTGGATCCCACAGAAACAGGCTTATGATATGTGCGGAGATGAGTATGTATTTGCATATAAAATGCATCCATTTATTACCGAGAAGATTGAAATCGAACCACAGTACAGGGAGCGGATTATAGATCTGACGAGTGAGGGAGATATTAACAGTCTGTTTTATGTGACGGAAATACTGATTACGGATTTTTCCTCCAATATTTATGAATTCTCATTGCAGGAAAAACCGATTATTTTCTATGCACCGGATAAAGATTATTATCAATTAACAAGAGGCGTGCACAGAACACTGGATGAAGCACCGGGGGTAGTATGTACCACATTTGAAGCAGTGGACGATACAATCCGGAAGAAAGCATTTGAATTAGAAAAAATACATGATTTTGTACAGGAATCCTTTGACCAGCAGAAAAAGTGGTCAAGCGACAGTCTTATTGATGACATTATATTAAAAAAAGTTCACAGCACCAGTAAGTAATATATTCAGTGTGAAGAGGCCGGGGATTTAAGACACACTCTAGTATGGAAAGTGAACAGTTACTAAGAAGGAGCGACAATTAATGAATAAGATAAGATATGAAATTATAATCGCATTTCAGGAAAATAAAGAAAATCTGGAGAAAACAGTAAAAAGTTGTGTTGAACAGTTAAAAGAGAATGACAGGATTACAATTCTGTGTAAAGAGAAAAAGCAGGAACTGGAAAAGATAAAAGCGGTAAAGAAGAATAAGAAGAGAGTTTTTATTAAGACAGTTTCAGATATTCCGACCGGCTTTAACGAATGCGTGCAGGAAAGTGAAGCTGAGTTTACAATCTTTATGAAAGAAGGAGACTGGCTGGGAGAAGATTTCCTGGAGCATGCAAAACAGGTTATGAAGGATCCGGAGGAACAGTGGATCGATGAAGAAAAAGAGGATGAAGTCGGCGAGATTATGGATCCAATGGCGGTGAATCTGCTGTTCCCACAGAATTTCTGTGACAACCAGCTTGTGTCAGAAAAACCGAAAAAGCATGTCTTTTCTAAAAAAGCAATTCACGGGACTTATGGAATTGATCTGGATAAGCACTATGAATTATTACAGACAGCACTTTATGGAACTGTGATTCGTACAAAATTTCTGAAGAACTATCAGTTTAATAAGGAAATCTGTTTTGAATATGATACGGATGTTCTTTTACGGATGTTAAATGATGAAAAGAAATATCTGGTCACAGATCAGATCGAATATTATTATGTTGACCCGAAAGAAAATCAGGTGTTGTATCACATTCCGGCGCATGATCCGCGCTGGTATCAGGAGTCCATGGAGCAATATCTTCTGCCACTTCTGGAAGAAGGGGACAGAAGCCCGTTCTTACAGAATTATGCCGTGTATTATACATTGAATCGCTTCTTAAGCAATCTGGACAATCGAAATAAGAAGCAGATTACGGATGAAAATTCAGAAGAATATTTCGGACTGGTGAAAAAGGTATTTGATCTGATTGACGATTATTACCTGTTAAATCAGGATCAACTCGGGTATTTATCGAAAAATCCTCAGATCCTGTGTATGTTTTTGAGGATTAAGTATGGTATTTCCAATGTGAAATATGATTATGTGAACGAAGTGGATGAAGAGACCGATGTGGAAGATCTGGTCATGTATTATAACGGAAACAGGATTTCATCTGTAAACAGTCATTATTTTTCAATTACAATGATGAACTATGTGGATGGAAAAGTCTGGCTGGATGGATCACTGATCAGTATTTTTGAGCAGGGAAATGTTGAGTTTTTTGCAGAGTTCAATAATGAGATGATTAAGGTAGAGGATACGGATGCTTATTCCTTGACAAAATATTTTGGAATCCCGGCATACCGTCGAATTACATATCATCTGGAGCTGAATCTGAACCTGGATCTGAAAAAGCAGCAGGTAAGATTTTATGCGAAACATGGAGATAAAAAATATCTGCTGAGAATTACATTCTCAGATCACTGGGCAAAACTCAGTAAATCTCCACGCTATTCTTATTGGAGATTTAATAAATATTTGTGTCATCATGCAGAACAGGCCATTGTATTTAAGAAAGCAAATTTATATAATGTATTGAAGCGTGAGACACAGCTTCAGATTAATTTATTAAAAATTAATACAAAAAACAGTCGATATGCGTTAAGATTGAGATGGATCTACTGGATCACAAGACCATATTTTAAGAAAAAGAAGATCTGGCTGATGCTCGATAAGCTTTATAAAGGCGGGGACAGCTGTGAATATCTGTACAGATATTCTGCAAAACTGAATGATGGCGTGACAAGATACTATGTGATTGACAAGAATACTCCGGATTATAAGAAGCTGGTAAAAGACGGATACAAACCGCTGGCGACAAATTCATTGATGCACAAACTGGCGTTTTTGAATGCGGATCTTGTGTTGATCACGAATTCACATTTGTTCCCATTTAACGGATTTACAAAGGATAAATCCAAGTATTTCAGAGGCTTCTGTAATTTTTCATCGATGTGTCTGCAGCATGGACTGTCAGTGCAGAAATGTGCGATGGCACAGAGAAGGATTATTGACAATACAACGGGATATTTCCTGGCATCCAAATATGAGTATGAGAATCTGTCCAAGCATGCGTATGGATATGGCGGATTTGATGTGCTGAAGATGACAGGTATCGGAAGATATGACGGACTGATCAGCAATGACAAGAAGCAGATTCTTCTTTCACCGACGTGGAGAATGTACAATGCACTTCCAGTTACAACCAGCGAAGGAGAGCAGAGAGGGTACAATCCGGAATTTAAAAATACAACCTATTATCATGTGTATAATAATCTGATCAATCATGAGAGACTAATCGAATGTGCGAAGAAGACAGGATACAAGATCAAGTTCCTTCTTCATCCGATCCTCAGTTCTCAGGTGGATGACTTTACTCCGAATTCAGAAGTAGAGGTAATTCCGTCGGTCGGAAATCTGAGCTATGAAAAGATTCTGACAGAGTCAAGCCTGATGGTGACCGATTATTCAGGAGTCCAGTTTGACTTTGCATATATGAGAAAGCCAATCGTGTATTTCCATCCGGAAGAACTTCCACCACATTATGAGGATGGTATCTTCTTCTATGATACAATGGGATTTGGCGAGATCTGTACAAAGACAGAACAGCTTGTGGATCTGCTCTGCGATTACATGGAGCATGGCTGCAAGATGAAAGAGAAATATGTAGAGCGTGCGGATGATTTCTTTGAATATGATGACCATAATAACTGTGAGAGAATTTATCATGAGATTATGAAGAGCCAGGCACAGATTGACAAAGATAAAATGAGAAAATAAAAGTGCATCGTGCTCAGCAGCACGAGAAGGCTAAAGTGGTAAGTAGCATGGCTGAGTACAACAACAATAAATAATAGAAAGAGGTAAGGAAGATGAATATTGCAATTATATTTGCAGGTGGAAGCGGAGTCAGAATGGGCGCCGGAATGCCGAAACAGTTCCTGGAGATCAATGGAAAACCGATTATCATTCATACACTGGATAATTTTCAGAATAATCCGCTGATCGATAAAATTTATATTGCATGTAAGAGCGATTATATAGAGAAATTGAAATATATGATCGATTATTATAGAATTACAAAGACGAAAGGAATCGTTGAAGGTGGAAAGACAGGTCAGGATTCCATCTACAACGGACTGAAATATGCTTTGAAAGAGAATCCGGAGGATTCGATCGTTCTTCTGCATGATGGCGTAAGACCGTACATCAGTGATGATGTGATCGAGAAGAATATTGAGAGTGTTAAAAAATATGGAACAGCGATCACATGTACTGCCTTTTTTGAAACACCGGTTGTGAGCGAGTCAAGAGATATCGTGGAGAAGATGCCTCTGAGAAAAGATATGTTCACAGCGCAGGCACCGCAGAGCTTCCGCCTTGGAGAAATCGTTGCGGCACATGAGAAGATCAGAAAAACAAATCCGAATTACGAAAATATTGCAGATTCCTGTAATCTGTTTTACAATCTTGGAAAAGAAGTGCATATCGTAGAAGGAAACAGAGGAAATATCAAAGTAACGACTCCGGAAGATTTCTATTTACTGAGAGCATTACTTCAGTATCGTGAAAATGAACAGATTTTAGGTTTAAGATAAGGAGAAGAAGACATGAACCGTATATTGGAAGAAGATCTTTTAGATATTATAAAACAGCCGGTAAACTGGGGGAAATTAAAAAATAAATCCGTAATGGTAACCGGTGCAAGTGGAATGGTTGGTTCTTATTTCGTTCGTACTTTATTAAAATTAAATGAGGAACAGAATCTGAATATCCATGTCATCTGCGTCGTGAGAAATACAAATAAGATTGGCGAAGATATCAGAAATTCAGAGGCGGCAGAGGTAATCTCTCATGATGTGACTCAGAAAATGGAATATGCAGGATCTGTTGATTATATTATTCATGCAGCAAGCCCTGCAAGCCCGCTGATCATGAAGGACAATCCGGTGGAGACAATTGGTGCCAATGTACTTGGAACATATTATACACTGGAACTTGCAAAGGAGAAGAATGCAGAAGGATATATGTTCATTTCTTCCAGAGAGATATACGGACAGCCTTCTGAAAATCAGGAATTCTTTACAGAAGAGACTTACGGATTTGTAGATCCGCTGAATCCGCGTTCCTGTTATCCGGAAGGAAAGAAAGCAGCAGAGACAATGTGTGCTTCTTTTGCAGCAGAATATGGACTGAATGCGAAAGTTGCAAGACTGGCTCATACTTACGGTCCGGGAATGTCCATTTATGATGGAAGAGTACAGGCAGATTTCCTGAAGAATGTACTTTTTAATGAGGACATTGTTATGAAGAGCGAAGGATTGCCGGTTCGTACTTATACTTATATTGCAGATGCAGTTGCAGGTATGTTTTTCATTCTGCTGAATGGAGATGCACCAGTTTACAATATCGGAGATGAGAATGCGAAGATTTCGATCAGAGGACTTGCAGAACTTCTGGTGAAGATTACTCCTGAGAGAAAGCTGAAAGTGAAGATGGAGATCCCAGAAGGTGGAACAAAGGGCTGTGCACCATTTACACTGGGAATTCTGGACAGTACAAGACTGAGAGGCCTTGGATGGAAACCGTGGCATACAATTGAAGAGGGATTCGGAAGAACAATCAACTATCTTGAGATTGAGAAAGAAGAAGGCAATATTTAATCAGGCTTATGAATACGAAAATGTTTCAATATGAAAATTTATCAAAATATCGTAGTTCATTAATGGGAATACAGATTCTTCTGATTATGTTTTTCCATTTTACAGAAGACTGTAAAAACTATGGAATACGGTATTCAGGGATTGTATATATCTTTTATAATTATGTCAGAAGCTCCGGGGTAGATCTGTTTCTTCTGTTGTCAGGACTTGGTTTATATTACTCCTGGAAAAAAAACAGTGATAAGATGCACTTTTATAAAAAGAGATTTATTCGGATCAGTATCCCATATCTAATCGTTGCTGTACCAATGTGGTTCTGGCTGGATTTGATCCATGAGAAGACAGGCTGGTTTTCTTATATTAAGGATTTGAGTTTTTTGTCTTTTTTTATGGAAGAAAAACGTTGGTTCTGGTACATTCTGGTCAGTGGTATCTGTTATCTGATCTTTCCGTATGTGTATGACGTGATTGAATCTGCAGAAGATGCGATGGCAGGAAAGTTGCGTCTGCTGTTGTTATGTACAGCAAGCACAGTGATGGCGATTGTATTCCAGCTGTACTATCATGATATGTTTGTGAATATTGATATTGCGATATTACGTCTCCCAGCATTTTTTATTGGCGTCTGGATTGGAAAGGCGTCGTGGGAAAAGAAGAATATTCCATGGAATATTATCTGGATACAGACAGGGGTGGCATTTCTGGCTCTGGTTCCTGGTCAGATGTATGATAAAAAAATTCTGGGAACATATCTTTTGGGATTGTTTAATTACTGCATCTGTCGGTTAGTGACAGGTCTTTTTGAAAAGGCAGAGTGGAGCGATAATACTTTACTTCGTCAGATCAAGATGGGTGTGACGAAGGTATTGAAATGGTTCGGATGTCATTCTATTGAACTGTATCTGATTCATGTTTCAATTCGAAAAGTACTGAATCAGACAGAGCATCCGACCTATAGACTGAAATATGAAGCAATCGTGATTTTGGGCGCAATGTTGCTTGCACCTGTATTGAAAAAAATCACAAATATGATTGTGTCGAAAAGTCACTGTTCACAGGTAACCTGCAAACAGTAACGTATCTCGCCATTTAGAATCGCCTACGGCGATGGGCGAGATACATTCAAGACAATACGTGCATCCTCCATGCCAATCAGCGGAGTGATTGACATGGGAATGAACAGTAACGTCGAAAATACGTTTGTAACGATATGATTTGATGTATCTTGCAATACTTCGTTGATTCATATATAATGTTACAGGTATATGAAACTAACTGTGGGTCACAGTAGTTGTATCCGACAACCTATCTGAACAGTTGTTACTGTTCACAGCATAGCTGCAAACAGTAACGCATCTCGCCATTTAGAATCGTCTGCGACGATGGGCGAGATGCATTCAGGCCAAAACGTGCATCCTCATAGCTAATCAGCAAAGTGATTAGCTATGGTCTGAACAGTAACGAACAGTTAGCTATTAAGATGGCCGGGGGAAGTATTACTAAATCCTGACATCATATGATATGAGTGTTAAAAGGCCTTTTGACACTGGTATTCTTATATTAATTAACGGTGGTGAATTGATGAGGAAACAATTACATAAATTTGAATCGACATTATGGCTGGTAGTGAAAGCGATTTTATACCTTCTGCTTCTTCAGGCATTCGTTGTGGTTCTTGGAAGAGAGAACATTGGGCTTACCAGATTGTCAAGAACACTTGGTATTACAATTTTTACCTTCGTAGTAGTAGGATTGTTATTCCTTTCTGTATATGGCGGGTATGATGTTGGAAGAAAGAAGAGCAAACCCATTATTTATTCTTTGGGACTTGCAACGGTATGTACAGACATTATTACATACTTTGAGATTATGATCATGAGGGCCAATACCAATGTGCATGAATTCAGACTGAGAGGTCTGGAGCTGCTCATTGTGGCGATGTTGCTTCAGATTCTGATCATTGTGGTATTTGCATATGCAGGAAACTGGTTGTTTTTTGTGATTCACGAACCTGAAAAGTGCTGTGTGATCACATCTTCGCAGGAAAGTCTGGATACGGTTGCATTCGCGATCAACAGATTTAAAAAGCAATACAGGATCATGTCTGTGCTGGATTACAAAAGCAGTCATCTGGAAATGTATATTAAACAGGCAGATACGGTATTTATGTATGATGTTCCGGCGGAACGGCGTATTTATATTATGCGCCTCTGTTATCAGTACAAGGTGAATGTATATTTTAATCCATATGTGGAAGACATTATGGAAGTAAATGCAAAACATTACGTGATCGATGATCTGTATCTGTTTAATAAGAATATAAAATCACTGACGATGGAGCAGCGGATCATCAAACGTCTTTTGGATATTGTGTTGTCTCTGGTTCTTGGAATTCTGTCTTCGCCGTTCTGGATTGGCGGGATGATCGCTGTAAAACTGTATGACGGTGGACCGGTGTTCTTTAAACAGGAGAGAGCGACGATCCATGGAAGAAGATTTCAGGTTTATAAACTTCGTACAATGAAGGTAAATGCGGCAAACTATTCTGCTAAGAAGAATGATGACCGAATCACAAAACCGGGAGAATTTTTAAGAAGAACAAGAATTGACGAACTTCCACAGCTTCTGAATGTTCTGAAGGGGGATATGACTTTTGTCGGTCCGCGCCCTGAGATGATCAAGAATGTGAAGAATTACACAGAAGAGCTGCCGGAATTCCGATACAGACTTCGTGTGAAAGCAGGACTTACGGGATATGCCCAGATCTCAGGCAAGTATAATACAACGCCGAGAGACAAGCTGATCATGGACATGATGTATATTGAGCAGTTTAGTATTCTGAGAGATATTCAGTTGATTTTACAGACAGCAGTCGTACTGTTGAAATCAGACAGTACGGAAGCTTTCGGAAAGAAGAAAAAATCAGATTATACGTTTATTCCGGCTGATAAAGAAATGAAATAGAACTGAGTGGGAACAGGAACGAAAACGGTTCAGGAAACGAGATAGAAACTGAACAGGGAGGAAAATAAGAGTGTTTACCAGTGTAAAATATGTTTTGGGAGAAAATCTACAGAATTTATATCGTATTTACTGTATTGCGAAATATGAGCTTCTGGCAGATATGAGAGATTCCAAATTTGGAATTTTCTGGAATTTTGCTTCTCCTGCAATTCAGGTGTTTACCTATTGGCTGATTTTTGGTGTTGCATGGAATAAAAAACCTGTGGGAGATGTACCATATCTTCCGTGGCTGGTGGTAGGATATGCGGCATGGTGGTTCATACAGCCGTGTATTCAGAGCGGTTGTAGTGCCATTTTCTCGAAGACGAGTGTGATCACCAAGATGAAATTTCCGGTGAGTGTTTTGCCGGCAACAATCTGTGCCAAGGAATTTTTTAACCACGGATGTATGTTGATCATCTCGTTTGTGACGCTTGGATTATGCGGATACAGACCAAATCTTTACTGGTTTGGAATGATTTACTATGCGATTTGTGCATTTGCATTCACAGAGTCGGTTTCTCTGATTCTGTCAGTACTGACGATGTTATGGCGTGATGTAAGAAAACTTATTACATCACTGATGAGAATGCTGATGTACTTTTCACCAGTTATCTGGGAATGTCGTTTTGGAGATAGTGTCCCACATCATCATTTCCTGAATTTTGCTATGAAACTGAACCCTGTATATTACATTGTACAGGGATACAGAGATTCGGTATTCTATGGAAAAGCATTTTGGCAGCATCCTGCACTGACAGCTTATTTCTGGGTAGTTACCCTGATCGTATTTGTGTTCGGATGTATGCTGATGTATAAATTCAAACGTAAATTTATCGATTTAATTTAATTACAGAGGGTAAAAAGTATGAATTCATCAGGTTATTCAAGCAGTCCATATGCAGTGGAGATGGAGCATGTTTCGAAGATCTACAAGCTCCAGAAAAAGGATGGAGAATCGAAAAAAGGAGCAAAAAAAGAAAGCTTTTATGCACTTCATGATATTAGCATGAAGATCAAAAAAGGTGATGTGGTTGGAATTCTTGGAACGAACGGTTCCGGTAAGTCTACTTTATCACTGGTTCTTTCAGGAATTTCAGATATTGATGAAGGAACAATGGATGTGCATGGTGAGCAGGCATTGATTTCTATCAATACCGGTCTGAATAATCAGCTCACTGGTCTGGAGAATATTAATGTAAAAGGTGCGTTGCTTGGTTTTAATAAGAAAAAGATCAACGAGATCACAGAAGGTGTGATTGAATTTGCTGAGTTGGGAGATTTCCTTTATCAGCCGGTTAAAAAATATTCCAGCGGTATGAAATCAAGACTTGGTTTTTCTATTTCTCTTGCGCTGGATCCGGACATATTTATTATTGATGAGGCTTTGTCAGTAGGAGATAAAGGATTTGCGCAGAAATGTCTGAACCGGATGTTGAAATTAAGAGATGAGAAAGATAAGACGATCCTCTTTATTTCACATTCCCTTCCTCAGGTCAGAGAATTCTGTAAGACAGGACTCTGGATCGAAGGCGGTAAGCTGGTTGAGATGGGACCGATCGATGAAGTGTGTGATCACTATGCAGAATATGTAGACAAGCTGAATGCGATGTCTGATAAAGAAAAGAAGAAAGCGTTGGAAGATAAGTTTAAGGATCGTCTGATCGTAGACGAGAAAAAATCATTCTGGTCCAGAATATTTGGATAGTTTTTGTATTGGACACAGGTACTGTAACCAATAACAGCAACAACAGTTTTTCTGAGTATACAAGAGATAAGGTGTGAGAACCATGGCATTTGAGAGAAGAACGCGTAATGTAGATCGTGAAAAAAAGGGAGTCAGAAACTGGTTTATGAAACTCTGTATGTGGCAGAGAGTACTTTTATGTACAGTTATTGTTCTGATCTGTGTGGCAGTCGGGGCAGTGTTTTATGTAAAGGCAAAATGGGACAAGATTGATTCCCAGAAGATTAAATCAGAGGATCTGATCATAAACGAAGAAGTAAGGAAAAAGAAGGAACAAGAGGTAGACCTTGGAAAAGGATATACCAATATTGCTCTGTTTGGTGTTGATTCAAGAGACGGGAACCTTGGAAAAGGAAACCGGTCTGATACGATTATTGTTGCAAGTCTGAACAATGAGACAAAAGAAATCAAGATGGTATCGGTCTACAGGGATACAGTTCTGAATCTGTCAGACGACAGTTATCGGAAATGTAATGCGGCTTATAGTTACGGCGGCCCGACGATGGCTGTAAATATGCTGAACATGAATCTGGATCTGGATATTGAAGATTATGTTTCCGTAGATTTTGCTGCAATTACAGATGTGATCGATCTGGTCGGCGGAGTTGAGATCACGGTTTCGGAAGAAGAAGTTGCGCCACTGAATAAATATGTAGGTGAGACTGCAAGATCTTCCGGAAAAAAGGCAAATAAGATTGAAAAAGCCGGAACTTATCTGATGGATGGAGCACAGGCGACAACTTACGCAAGAATCCGTTCTACTGCGGGCGGTGATTTTACACGTACAGAGAGACAGCGTCTTGTAATCCAGAAAGTAGTAGAAAAGATCCAGAAGGCGGATCTTGTGACGATCAATAAAATTATTGATCAGGTATTTCCGAAGATTTCAACCAGTTTTACGCTTCAGGAACTTCTGCAGTATGCGCAGGCATATTCAGAATATAAACTGGGAGATAATTCAGGATTTCCGTTTGATAAAGAAACGGATACGGTTTCCGGACTGGGAAGTATTGTATATGCGGTGGATCTGAGTGCAAATGTGAAGCAGCTGCATAAGTTCCTCTTCGGAGAAGAAAATTATGAACCTTCTTCCATGGTTGAGTCGATTGCAGTAAAACTGGATTCTGTGGTAGGCCACAGGACTTCTGGTTCAGCTCAAAGTACAGAGGTGACTTCTGAAACAGGAGGAACCGGTGAAGTGAATTCTGGATCGGGATATTATGAAGAACCGGATTACAGTTGGGATGATTCTTATTCCGGTGGATATACACCGTCCTATGATTCCGATTATGATGATTCTTACACACCATCCGAAAGCGACAGTTCCGGAAATGGAACAGATGGAAACAGCGGAAGCAGTACTCCTGATCCGGGACCGGCAGAAGATACATCTACAGGCGGATCAACAGGTGGAGATACTACAGGTGGTGGAACGGTTCAGGAACCGGATAGCGGAGTGGTTGAACCGGAACCATCCGTACCGGATACCGGAGGAGATGCAGGAGACAGTTCGGCAGACCTTGTAGAAGAATAGAATAGTTAAGAAAAGCAATGACAAGACGGCGAAACGTGATAGAAATAACAGGTTATGGTTTACAGAGATTTGGTGAACAGTAGCTCTATCCGTTTCGCCATTTGTACAAATGAAGGAAAGATACAGAGAATATGAAGAAAAAAGACATTTTTGACAGGATTATGGAATGGAGAATACTTCGCCTTTTACAGCCATTTTATAAAAAATATAAAGAAGCACTGCTTTATCTGTTCTTTGGAGGCTGTACGTTTCTGGTAGGAGTTATTACTTATGCTTTTTTTGAGTATACAGTAGGATTCGCACCATTAATCGCAAATCTTTTCTCCTGGGTGTTTGCAGTAACCTTTGCATATGTTACAAACAGAATCTGGGTGTTTGAAGATGTGGCGGAAGAGATAAAGGGGATAACAAGAGAAATCTTTTCTTTTTTCAGTGGTCGTCTTGTCACACTTGCATTGGAAGAAGTTATTCTGTATATTGGAATTGATCTACTTCATATAAACAGCATGGTGGTTAAGATTCTGGCACAGGTGCTTGTGATCATTTCTAATTATTTTATAAGTAAACTGTTTGTGTTTAACGGCAAAAAGAAGTAACAGCTTTTTGAAACACACTCTAGACAATATCTGACAAAGCGTGTATGATAGTAAGAGACTGTTTTGCCATTTCAAAACACAAACACAAAATGATAAAGAAGGGGTAATTACATGAAATTTAAAAAATTAGCAGCGATTGCGTTAACTGCATGCCTGACAGTTCCAACATTCAGTACAGTAGTCAGTGCAGCTCAGGGATCGTTGATGTTCACTGATCCGGAAACGAAAGTAGGAGATACAGTGGATGTTGATCTGGTAGTAAGATCAACAGACAGTGCTGTCGGTGATGCAGATGTTACAATGAGCTATGATACATCTGCTCTTGAATTTGTAAGCGGAGATGGTGTGGAAGCAGACGGATCCGGAAAACTGACTTACTCTGGAAGTGGTGATGGAACTCAGACAGAGCTCCGTACTACAATGCAGTTCAGAGCGCTGAAAGCAGGGGATGCTACAATCAGTGTAGATGAGTCAACAGCATACTTATATAATGATGAAACTCTGACTTTGGATGAAGGTTCTTCAGCTATCAAGATTGATGCGGCAGATGACGGAAGTACAACAGCAGAAGCATCTACAGCAGGCGAGACAACAGATATTACAGTTACAGTAAATGGAACAGACTATAACTTCTCAGAGGCATTTACATCTGCTGATATCCCGGAAGGATATAGTGAGACAACAATGACATTCAACGGAGAAGACCACAAGTTTGTTAAAAATGATGGTGGAATTGTCCTTGGTTTCCTTGTAAATTCTGACGGGGCAGGCAAGTTCTTCCTTTACAATGAAAGCGATGCAACATTCTCTCCATATACAGAAATCAAGATTTCCGATACAACATCTATTGTGCTTTTAAGTAATACAGATGACGTATCACTTCCTTCCTCTTATCAGCAGGGAGAACTTACAATTGCAGATGAGAGCTATCCTTATTGGGCAGATCCGTCAAATGAGAAGTATGATATTGTTTATGCAGTGAATACAAGAACAGGTGAAAAGGGATTCTATCAGTATGATACAGAAGATGGAACATATCAGAGTTTTGATGCTCCGACTGCTAACAGCAAGAAGAATTCCGGTAATTCTGTAATTGATAAAATTGGAAATTTCATGGCTGACCACACTCTGATCGTAGTGGTTGCAGGTGGCGTGATTGGAGTTGTTCTGCTTATTCTGATGATTGTCTTTGCGATTAAACTGGCACACCGTAATCAGGAACTGGATGATCTGTATGATGAATACGATATTCCTTTCGATGATGATGACGAGGATGGGGTAGAAGAAAAGTCAGGCAAAGGTCTGTTCGGTCGTAAGAAGAAAGATGAAGAGGAAGATGATTACGACGACGATTATGATGATGACTATGATGACGATTACGATGATGAGTATGACGACGATGATTATGATGACGACTACGATGATGAGTATGACGATGATGACTACGATGACGAGCCGGTCAGCGGAAAAACTCAGAATCTGAAAAAAGCAGGAAAATCAAAGAAGTCAAAGAAAGCATCGGATGATGATTATGATGTAGATTTCATCGATCTGTAGAAAGAAAATCTTGTGTAAATAAAGGATGTTTGATTTCATCCAATGGATGGATAGATAAAGATCCTGAGAGAGGGCAGAACGGCAAAGGCCGGATGCCCTCTTTTCCTATAATCTTTCTTTTCAATATTTGTTAAACGATTGAACACAGATTCATCACAAAACACGATTATTATATAATCATAAAATAAATATACAAGAGAAAGCGGGTAGTTTTTATGGAAAATCAATATAATTATTATAATGCAAATGGAACAGGAAACGGATCAGATAATTCTTATGGAAACGGACAGAATTTTAATGAATTTCAGCAGAACGGACAGAATGGTCAGCCACATAAGAACAAAAATTCAAACAAGAAGATGCCGAAAGCGGTAGCGGTTACTGGACTGGCATTACTGTTTGGTGTTGTGTCCAGTGCAACATTCCTTACATCCAATGTAGTCGGAAGCAAGATTCTGAAACTTCATTCTTCAAGTTCCGCAACAGCTTCTACAACAAAGACGGTCAGCAGTAATGCCTCTTTATCCAAGACAGCCAGTGTTGTTACATCTGATGTCTCTGATGTGGTTGAGAATGTAATGCCGTCTATCGTATCCATCACAAATATGAGTGTACAGGAAGTACAGAATTTCTTTGGTGGTACGACACAGCAGCAGAGTGAGAGTGCAGGTACAGGAATCATTATTTCCCAGAATGATTCAGAACTGCTGATTGTTACAAATAACCATGTGGTTGCAGGAAGTGATACACTGACAGTTACATTTGCTGACGGAAGTAATGTAGAGGCAGACATTAAAGGAACAAACTCAGAATATGATCTGGCAGTGGTAGCGGTTCCGCTGGATTCTATTTCTGATGATACAATGAGTGCTATTTCAGTAGCTACATTAGGTGATTCTACAAAACTGAAAGTTGGAGAGCCTGCAATTGCAATCGGTAATGCACTTGGCTATGGACAGTCTGTCACAACAGGAGTCATCAGTGCACTGGATCGTACAGTTGATTCTACAGATGAGACAACAGGCGAGACTGTATCAAGTGATGCAAAACTGATCCAGACAGATGCTGCAATTAATCCTGGAAACAGTGGTGGAGCTCTTGTAAATGCAAGTGGTGAAGTAATCGGTATTAATTCATCGAAACTGGTTGGAACAACTGTTGAGGGTGTAGGATATGCAATCCCGATCAGTGATGTGTCTGATCTGATTCAGGAACTGATGAATCAGGAGACAAAGAAGAAAGTTGCTGAGGCAGATCAGGGGGCAATCGGAATCAAAGGTATGAGTGTTTCAACTGAGTATGCAGAACAGCTGAATATGCCAAATGGTGTCTATGTATCTGAGATCACAAAGGGCGGCGGAGCTGAAAAAGCCGGAATGACAAAAGGCTGTGTCATTACAGGAATCAACGGAACAACGGTATCCAGCATGGATGATCTTCAGGAACAGTTACAGTATTATGCAAAGGGTGATAAAGTAACTCTGACGATTCAGGTTCCGCAGAGCAATGGAGAATACGAAGAACAGTCAGTGGATGTAACATTGGGAGCAAAATCTTCAAACTAAAAAACAGATAAAATAAATGAAATAAAAAGAAACCTGTGCGGCAGGCTTGGAACAGATTTTGAGGTCTGAAAGAGCTGCTGCATGGGTTTCTTTTTATATAAAATATTGTATCATTTCGATTTTTATCCATATTTACCAGAGTGTGTCTGAAAACTGCTTGTTACTGTTCACAGGTAACCTGCAAACAGTAACGAATCTCGCCATTTAGAATCGCCTTTGGCGATGGGCGAGATTCACTCAGGCCAAAACTCGCATCCTCATATCTAATCAGCAAAGTGATTAGATATGGTGTGAACAGTAAAAATAAATTAACTATTATTTCCTACTGCATCCCCGGTCATCGAATTCTGGATTGAATGCATAGAAATTTTTGCTGTCCAGACGATCCTGGACAATTCTGAGACTTTCTCCAAATCTCTGGTAATGGACAATTTCTCTTGCCCTTAGGAATCGGATTGGATCACTGACTTCCGGATCTTTAACCAGGCGAAGGATGTTGTCATAAGTAGTTCGGGCTTTTTGTTCCGCACTGAGGTCCTCATGCAGGTCCGTGATGGGATCGCCTTTGGACTGGAAATAGGTGGCAGTCCATGGAGTTCCGCTGGCGGCCTGTGGCCAGAGCGCGAGGGTATGATCCACATAGTACGGGGCAAAACCGGAACGCTCGATTTCCTCAGGGGTGAGATCTTTGGTGAGCTGGTAGACAATGGCACAGATGATTTCGAGGTGGGCCAGTTCTTCGGTCCCGATATCGGTTAAGATTCCGGTTACTTCTTTATAAGGCATTGTATAACGCTGCGACAGGTAGCGCATGGATGCCCCGAGTTCCCCGTCAGGTCCACCAAACTGACTGATGATCACCTGAGCAAGCTTCGGATTTGTCTGTGTGATCTTTACAGGATACTGCAGTCGTTTTTCATAATTCCACATAGATCAGCATCCTCCTTCCTGCCATGGCCATGGCTCGTTGATCCATGCCCAGCGGTCTGAATCATCTGCATTTACAGAATGAATCGTGAGTGGACCGTAAGCGGCTGCATATTCAAGCAGCGCCTGATTTCGTTTTTTATTATTTTCATAAAGAAAATTCATGGCATTCTGATCACAGGGGTGCGTATCAAGAAAAAGTTTTGCATCATCGACAGCAAAACTTACTTCATTAATATATTGAAGCAGTTCTTTCCGATTTCTGGATGTCTGATTCATCTGCAATGTCCTCCTTTTCCTGAAAATGGTTTGTTAAGATCGGCAAAGATAGTTCCTTGCTGCAGTGCTTTTGCGCGGTTTGAAAGATTTGCCCATCGCTGCCATGGAACATAAGCCATTGCGATAACAGGATCTTCCGGTATGGTCCGGCGGTGTTCACAGGCATCGGCTCTGTGACATGGGCAGTCAGAGCCGGAGATGGAATGATTGTCGTAGAAACTTTGGGTTGCCGGAACAGTAGATTCGGAATGGTTTGATTCCATCTGCTGCCGCCGGGGTTCGGGAACCGGACGCTGGACGGAGCAGCCGGATGGCTGATAACAGCGCTGGCAACGCTGATTTGGATAAAATGGCATAGACAGATAACTCCTTAATTTCTTAGTCTTTACGATTAAAATATGGAAAAAACTCGGGAAGGTTACTCTTTACATTTAGAAAGAAATCATATATAATGTTACAAGTTAACGGGGTGTGGCTCAGTTTGGTTAGAGTGCACGGCTGGGGGCCGTGAGGTCGCAGGTTCGAATCCTGTCACCCCGAGGGTGTATAGTTTATGTGAGAGAGTATGACAGAGCAGTTTCGAAATAAAAGGAACATTTTCAGACATACTCTGGTATAAAAGAGCAGAACGATACATCTGTGAATTTCATAAATGGGTCGATGGGGATACTGTGAAAATTAGACGCTCACAGTATTTTTCTAATTAAAGGGACTTTTTTTTCAAATTCAAAGAGACTATAATATATTTTGATCAGAGTAAAAGGAGCGGATAGTATATGTGTGGATTTGCGGGATTTGTCGGAGAAGTAGAAGACAGAGAACAGGTACTTGTTAATATGATGAATACGATCATACACAGAGGACCGGACAGTGAAGGACGATATGTAGACGATGATGCAGCACTTGGATTCAGACGTCTCAGCATTATTGATCTGTCATCTGTTGGAGATCAGCCGCTGTATAATGAAGATAGAAGCATGGTGCTTGTATTTAACGGAGAAATTTATAATTATCAGGAGTTAAGAGCACAGCTTCAGGAAGCCGGACATGTATTTGTGTCAAATACAGATTCCGAGACACTGATTCATGGATATGAAGAATGGGGCGAGAGTCTGGTTGAAAAACTTCGTGGAATGTATGCATTTGCAATCTGGGATACAAAGAAAAAGAAACTGTTTGCGGCAAGAGATATTTTTGGAATCAAACCGTTATATTATGCGCAGATGAACGATACTTTAATGTTTGCATCCGAGATCAAAGCTTTTATGGAGCATCCGAAGTTTGATAAAGTATTTAATGAAGAGGCACTGGGAAATTACCTTTCATTCCAGTTTGTCCCTACAAATGAGACATTTTTCAAAGGCGTGTTCTGTGTTCAGCCGGGACATTACTTCACATATGAAGATGGAAAACTGGAGATTACCCGTTATTTTGAACCAAATTTCACAGGAGACTGCAAGAAACCGTTTGAAGAAGTGGTAGATGACATTGAAGCAGTAATGAAAGAATCTGTGGAAATGCATAAGATCAGTGATGTAGAGGTAGCATCTTATCTTTCCAGTGGCGTGGATTCCAGTTATCTGACTTATCTTGGTCAGGTAGACCGTACATTCACGGTTGGGTTTGACGAGGGTAAATACAGTGAGATTCAGGATGCGAAAGAATTTGCGGCAAGTATCAATATGAAGAATGATGCCAAAGTGATCAAACCGGAAGAGTACTGGGACAGATTATCTGATATTCAGTATTATATGGATGAGCCAGTAGCAGATCCGGCAGCGATCGCACTGTATTTCTTAAGTGAAGAAGCATCCAAGAAAGTAAAAGTTGTTCTTTCCGGAGAAGGATCTGATGAATTATTTGGTGGTTACAATATTTACTGTGAACCACTGGAGCATACTTCTTTTAACAAGATCCCGATGCCGATCCGCCGTTTCCTCGGTGCATTTGCGGAGCGCTGTCTCCCGCGTGGCATGAAGGGAAGAGGTTTCCTGATGAGACATGGAAAGACGCTGGAAGAGAGATATTTTGCAAATGCAACGAATATCTTTACAGAGAGAGAAGCCAATAAGATTCTGAAAAAAGGATGCAAACCGGGAATCCAGAAGGTGACAAAACCGCTGTATGAGAGAGTACAGGGAAAAGATGCTGTAACAAAGATGCAGTATGTGGACATGCACCTGTGGCTGGTACATGACATTCTCATGAAAGGGGATAAGATGGGAATGGCCAATTCACTGGAAGTCCGTGTCCCATTTTTGGATAAGAAAGTGCTGGAACTTGCTGAGACACTTCCACTGGATTATAAAGTCCGTGCACCGAAGACAAAAGTGGCACTCAGAGCAGCAGCTGAGAGAAATATCCGCAGCAAGACAGCTGAGAAGAAGAAACTGGGATTCCCGATTCCGATTCGTGTATGGCTGAAAGAAGACCGCTATTATGCGAGAGTGAAAGAGATGTTCCAGTCAGAAGCAGCAAATAAATTCTTTAATACAGACCTTCTGATTCAGATGCTGGATGACCATAAGAGTGGAAAGAATACCAATGAGAAGACAGATAACAGCCGTAAGATCTGGACAGTTTACATCTTCCTTGTATGGTATGACAGATTCTTTGGTCACGGAAAACCGATGCATCCGGCAATGAGTGCAAGATAGGCAGGTAATGTAATAGGGGAAGATCTATGAAGAGCAGAACTGTACAGTCCCGGAGGGGACAAAGTCAGCAAAGTCAGAGAAAAAAAATGGGGAATCAGTCGATGTCACGCGGAGCCGGTTACCGCAGCTATCAGCAGGAGATGGAGCGGAGAAGCCGGGTCGTGCGGACACCGCGGCCGGATGCGGCGGTAACTGCTTATCGGAGACCGTCCGGATACAATGGAAGTATCAGTGCTTCTGTGCAGAGAAGGAGAAGCAAAAAGAAGCAGAATGTCAAATATTTTGACTATGATCTGCTTCTGGTCATTGTCTTTCTGATGTGCTTTGGTCTGGTCATGCTTTACAGTACCAGCGCTTACAGTGCACAGGCAGATTTTCAGGATGATATGTATTACTTTTCAAAGCAGGCAATTATCGGGGCAGCAGGATTTTTCGTGATGTTGTTTGTATCGAAGGTGGATTATCATTTCTATGGAGCTTTTGCAAAAGAGAGTTTTATTTTTGCATTTATCTTGATGGCACTGGTACAGACCCCGCTTGGAAAAGAAGTAAATGGGGCAAGGCGTTGGATCAATCTACCGGGTGGCTTGACGCTGCAGCCG
Organism: uncultured Mediterraneibacter sp.; assembly: GCF_934309415.1. Classification (GTDB taxonomy): domain Bacteria; phylum Bacillota; class Clostridia; order Lachnospirales; family Lachnospiraceae; genus Mediterraneibacter. Next base: position 59,828 of record NZ_CAKRDI010000010.1, on the reverse strand, counting down.
GCGGAAGTGACTAAGATTGCGATGATCTTGTTTATTTCTTATGAGCTATGTCGTTTGGGGCGCAGGGCATATTCCAAAGAGGGAATCATATGGACCATTTTCTTTGGAGCTGTCGGAGCAGGTGGTGTTTTTGTACTGACAGAGAACTTAAGTACAGCCATTATTGTTATGGGGATCACCTGTATTCTGATTTTTGTTGTTCATCCAAAGACAAAACCATTCATTAAATTTGTCGGAGCGTGTGCAGCGTTCGTTGTGGCGGGAATAATTCTTTTGCTTGCAACCGGAGTAACACACAGTGATAACTTCCGTCTGAGAAGAATCATTTCCTGGCTGGATCCAAGTGGAACGGCAGATGATGGAAGTTACCAGTTGATGCAGGGACTGTATGCGATTGGATCCGGTGGATTTTTTGGAAAAGGTCTTGGAAACAGTACGCAGAAACTGACAGCGATTCCAGAGGCGCAGAATGATATGATCCTTACAGTAATCTGTGAAGAATTGGGAGTACTTGGTGTGATCGTGATCCTGTGTCTGTTTGGATTTATGTTATATCGTCTGATGTTTATTGCGAGAAATGCACCGGATCTGTTCGGTTCACTGATCGCAACAGGAATTTTCGGACATATTGCATTACAGGTGATTCTGAATGTGGCGGTTGTAACCGGAATCTTCCCGACAACCGGAATCACGCTTCCGTTTATCAGTTACGGAGGAACCGCGGTTGTGTTCTTGCTGGCGGAGATGGGAATCGCACTGGGAATTTCATCGAAGATTGAATTGAAAGAACAGTAGTTACATATTGAAGACAGTATTTATATAGAAATGACAGAAACAAAATAGAAACTGAAACCAGAGACTTTCTGTGGAGAATGACAGATTCATTCCTGCGGAAAGTCTTTATTTGTTAGTTTATTTATTTAAACGAATTATTTCAAAAAGTCTTTTCATTTAGAAGAAGGTATGGTATATTAAAATGTAGTATTGAAAACCACATGAAATGGAAAAGAAAATGCGCGTTGCGGTATGGGAGGATATATAAATGGAGTACAGAATCATTGTAGACAGTTGCGGAGAACTTACAGATGAGATGAAAATGAGTGGAAAATTTGAAAGTGCATCTCTGACGATGGAAGTGGACGGAGTACAGATCATTGATGACGAGACATTTGATCAGGCAGATTTTCTGAAGAGAGTGGCTGCCAGCCCGGAGTGCCCGAAGTCATCCTGTCCGTCTCCGGAGAGATACATGGAGCTTTACCACTGTGAAGCAGAACATGTATACGCAGTGACATTATCCTCAGAACTGAGCGGATCTTATAACAGTGCAGAACTTGGAAAGAAACTTTATGAAGAAGAATACGGAGAAAAGCAGATTCATGTATTCAATTCCAGATCAGCATCCGTCGGTGAGACACTGATCGGTCTGAAAATTCAGGAATGCGAAGAAAAAGGAATGAGCTTTGAAGAAGTTGTATCCTGTGTAGATACTTATATAGAAGAACAGCACACATATTTCGTTCTGGAGAACCTGGACACACTGAGGAAAAATGGACGTCTTTCAGGAATTAAGTCTCTGGTTGCTACCGCGCTGAACATCAAGCCGGTCATGGGATCTACACCTGTTGGAAGTATCTGCCAGCTGGGACAGGGACGCGGAATGAAGAAGGCACTTGTCAAGATGGCCGATCATGTAGCGCTGGATGCGATCCGGCCGGAAGAGAAGACACTTGCAATCGCACACTGTAACTGTCCGGAACGTGCGGCTGAGATGGAACGTCTTCTTCGGGATCGACTGAAATTCAAAGACTGTTTTATCGTAGATACAGCCGGAATCAGCAGTATGTATGCAAATGATGGTGGAATTATAGTTGTACTTTAATCTTTCCTGTGATAGAATCATTTTATGACATGAGTGTCAAAAGGTCTTTTGCCACTCATTTGATACCCCGGATCCCAGGTTCAAAAGCCTTATCGTGTAAACACGAACGGCTTTTTGACCTTTTGACACTGGTATCATTTTATTGCAGTGAAAGGAGCGATCGTTATGAGTCAGGAAAAAGTAGATCGTTATAAACAGGAAAAGGCAAACCGAAAAAAGACGATGAAGAAGGAGAAGAGAATGAGCATTCTCCGTAAAGCCGTGGCAGCAGTTGTTGCAGTGGCAGTGGTAGGATGGCTTGGCTATTCTGCTTATGATCTGTATCAGTCGAATCAGGTAAGAGCCGTTGCAGAAGTGAATTACGATTCCATTTCCAACTATCTGAACAGCCTTTCTGAGTAAAATGTGGGATTCCCATTACCCTTCAGACCATGTGGAGCGAAGTGAGGAGATGTGAAATCGTTACTGTTTACAAGTTACATGTGAACTGTAACAGAATTTACTCAGAAAAGTGGTAGCTGGTGGGGAAAAAGTGGAAGATTAAGTAAATACAAGATATAGTATGCGAAATAAAAAAGTGTACTATATCTTTTTTTGTGCCCTTTTTTAAGGGGAGAATGGGGAGTGGACAGGGACAGAAACTCAACGAAGTAACAAAAAAATGTCCAAAAAAGCTTGAAAAAGGGGGGCATGTGGTTTACAATGGAGCTAAGTGGTAAGAAGTGGTGGATAGTGGCACGAAGTGGAGGCGAAGTGGTGTCTCACATTAAGAGAAAGGATTCCAGATGTTATTAGGAGAATTTAACCATAACATTGATGAAAAAGGAAGACTGATCATCCCGGCAAAATTAAGGGAAGATTTGGGCGATAGTTTTGTTATCTGTAATGGACTGGAAGGATGTCTCTTTGTTTATTCCCAGGAAGAGTGGAATAAATTTGTAGCTGAGCTTGAAACTTTACCACGAATGAACAAGGATGCCAGAATCTTCAAGCGTTATTTCTTTGGAAGTGCATCTGAGGGCAGTTTTGACAAGCAGGGGAGAGTTCTTGTCCCACCGTCACTCAGGAAAGCAGCAAATCTGGAAAAAGAGGTTGTCCTGGTAGGAGTACAGGACCGCGTCGAGATCTGGGATAAGGCACTTTGGGAAGAAAGAAGCCAGATTAGTGAAGAAGATCTGGATGCGATTGCAGAACGCATGGAAGCAATCGGAATCAGGATCTGATAAGATGAGGCGGCCGGGGGAGTCGGCAGCTGGAAGGAGGAAGTTATGGCATTCGAACATGTATCAGTATTACTGCATGAGACAGTGGACGGTCTGAATGTAAGGCCGGATGGCATTTATGTAGATGCGACACTCGGAGGAGGCGGACATGCCTTTGAAGTATGCAGTCAACTGGGCGATCAGGGGAGATTAATAGGAATAGATCAGGACGCTGATGCGATCAAAGCCGCAGGTGAGCGTCTGAAAGGCTTCGGGGAGAAGGTCACGATAATCAGAAGCAATTATTGTGATATGAAGCCGCAGCTTCAGAAGATAGGAATTGACAAGGTGGACGGAATCACAGTAGATCTTGGAGTATCCTCATACCAGCTGGACACAGCGGAACGAGGATTTTCTTATCGTGCGGATGCACCGCTTGATATGAGAATGGATCAGAGACAGAAAATGACGGCCAGAGATATTGTCAATGACTATAGTGAATCGGAACTTTACCGAGTAATCCGCGATTACGGCGAGGACAGATTTGCGAAGAATATAGCAAAACATATCGTCGCTGAGCGGGCGAAAGCACCAATTGAGACAACAGGACAGTTAAGTGAGATCATCAGTCACGCAATTCCGATGAAAGTACAGAAGACATCAGGACATCCGGCAAAGAGAACCTTTCAGGCAATCCGGATTGAACTGAACCATGAACTGGATGTGCTGAGGGATACGCTGGATGATATGATCGAACTGCTGAATCCGGGGGGAAGACTCTGCATTATCACATTCCATTCACTGGAAGACAGAATCGTAAAAAGCTCTTTCAGAAAGAATGAGAATCCGTGTACATGTCCGAGTCATTTTCCAGTCTGTGTCTGTGGAAAAGTTTCAAAAGGAAAAGTGATCACAAGGAAACCGATTCTGCCGTCAGAAGAAGAACTGGCGGTCAACAGCCGCTCGAAGAGTGCGAAACTGAGAATTTTTGAGCGTGCCTAAAAGGGAGTATTTAAGAGTATATGATAATCAGTTCCTCCGGGAAGGGGAGAGCCCGGGGAACAAAATTATGAAAGAAAGGGATAGCTATACGCTATGGCAGCAGGAAGCAATTACAGACAGCAGAACAGAGCACATGCGCAGGGCAGTCAATTCTACGTGTACGGTAACACTGTGAGTCAGGCAGAAGCTCAACCCGTAAGAAGGCAGATTTCTTCACGTCCGGCAAAGACAAGAAGGACGAGCAGACAGGTCAGAAAAAACAGAAACAGAGCAATGAAGATCGGATCGACTTATGCAAGGTTTTTTATCATTGCAGCAGTCTGTGCGGTCATTGTCTGTGTTATGTACCTGCGACTGCAGAGCGAAGTGGTAAAACATTCGGAAAATATTACATCTCTGCAGGAAGAACTTGCAGATCTTAAGGAAGCGAATGATACAGCTTACAATGCAGCGGTGGATTCCGTGAATTTGGAGACTGTGCGTGAAAAAGCGATGAATGAGCTGGGAATGGTCTATGAGGATGAAGGTAATGTAGTTCATTACAAGAGTCCTACAAGTGATTATGTAAAACAGTATGATGATATTCCGGAGGACGGGGTACTTGCTCAGTCAAAGGATGTGTCAAAGTAAGGAAATTGAAAAATGGCAGGAAGAAAAAGAAGGAAAAATCAATTTAAATTTCTGACGAAAAAATTCCCGGTAAGAATGCAACGAAAGCTGGTAATGCTATTTATGGTAGTCATACTGGCTTTTGTTATTCTTATTGGAAGAATCACGTATATCAATATTACGAAAGGAAGCAGGTATACGAAACAGGTTCTGGATCAGCAGAACTATGGAAGCCGTGTGATCCCCTATAAGAGGGGAGATATTGTTGACCGGAACGGGACAAAGATTGCTACGAGCGAACGAGTTTACAATGTAATCCTTGATGTTGCTGTAATGACAACAGAGGATAAATCAGGAAATCAGAATTATGTGGAGCCGACGATTGAAGTGCTGAAAGACTGTTTCGGGATTTCAGAACAGGAAGTGCGAAGCGTGATCGAGGAAAAACCGAAGAGCCGGTATGTGGTTCTGAAAAAGGGAATCGATTATGAGACAGCACAGAAGTTCAATGAGATTGATAATAATACAAAAGATTATCCAGATGTAAAAGGCATCTGGCTGGAAGATGATTACACAAGAATCTATCCATATAACAGTCTTGCCAGTGATCTGATCGGATTTTCTTATTCTGGAAACTCAGGAGCGATCGGAATTGAGCGTGCTTACAATGATGTACTGAATGGTACGGATGGAAGGGAATATGGTTATTTCGATACAGACTCCTCGATCAAGAGAACTGTGAAAGCTGCGAAAAACGGAAATACAGTGGTATCAACGATTGACATCACGTTGCAGAGTATCGTAGAAAAGCAGATTCTTGCATTTAACGAAGAACATTCAGGAGAAGGTCAGGACGGAAGTAAGAATACAGCTGTACTGATTATGAATCCAAATACAGGAGAGATTCTGGCGGAAGCAATGTATCCAAATTTTGATCTGAACAATCCAAGAGATTTATCGGATGTATATACAGAAGAAAAATGGAACAAGATGTCTGACGATGAACAGCTCCAGGCAATGAGCGACATCTGGCGCAACTTCTGTGTCAGTGATGCGTTTGAACCGGGATCAACGATGAAGCCATTTACGGTTGCGGCCGGACTTGAGACAGGTGCACTGAAAGGTGATGAGACTTTTTATTGTGGTGGCTATCTCCATGTCGGAGATAATGACATCGGATGTCATCTGCGTTCCGGTCATGGAACAGAGACGATCAAAGATGCCATTGCAAATTCCTGTAACGTGGCTCTGATGCATATTGGAGAAGCGATTGGAGTGGATGATTTTACAAGATATCAGAGAATCTTCGGATTCGGAGAGCATACAGGTATTGATCTTCCGGCGGAAGCGAGCACGTCTGCACTTCTCTACACATCAGAGAATATGACGGCGGTGGATCTGGCAACGAACTCCTTTGGACAGAACTTCAATGTGACAATGACACAGCTTGCATCTGGATTCTGTTCTCTGATCAATGGCGGATATTATTATCAGCCACATGTGGTAAAGCAGATTCAGGATGAAGATGGAAATGTCATTGAGACAAAAGATCCGGTTCTGCTTAGAAAGACGATCTCAGCAGAGACTTCCACTCAGGTGAAAGAATACATGAAGGCTACCATGGAATATGGTACAGGTAAACGTGCGGCAGTAGAAGGCTACGACATCGGTGCAAAGACAGGTACAGCACAGAAACTTCCACGAAAAGACGGAAAATATCTGCTGTCCTTTATCGGTTATGCTCCACAGGAGAATCCGGAAGTGGCTGTCTATGTGGTCATCGACGAGCCAAATGTTGAGTCACAGGATGACAGTTCTCTTGTACTGTCTCTGTCAAAAGCAATCATGGAAGAGGCGTTCCCATATCTGGGAATTACCAAAACAGATGAAACAACTTCATCCGATTCTTCCAGTGAAGACGGAACAGATTTTGGGGACACAGAATATGCTGACTTCGATGAGAACTACACAGATACCTATGATAAAGAAGACGGATCCTATGTAGATGAGAACTATACACCGGATCTTGACAGCTGGGCAACCGTAAACAGTTCTGCAGATTAAAGAATATGAATAACCCCACAGAAGATATAATAAATTGTAATATCATAAAAGAGACTATTTATGGTATGAACAGTGACAAAATATCTTCTGTGGGGTTATTTTAATGAAAAATAAAACATATAACAAAAAGAAAATACTGGTTATTTTTCTCTGTGCATTTCTTGCGATCACCGGCTTGATGGGAAGACTGGTGTTTCTGATGATCTTCGATGCGGAATATTATCAGAAGCTGGCAAAGGACTTACATGAAAGAGAGCGGTCGATCAAAGCGGCAAGAGGTGAAATTCTGGATCGCAATGGAGTGGTGCTTGCGACCAACCGGACGGTCTGTACGATTTCGGTCATTCATAATCAGATTGAAAATGAAGAGGAAACAGCTGTCAGGCTGGCGGAATTACTGGAAATGGATTATGAGACGGTACTGAAACGGGTGAAAAAAGTATCTTCGATGGAAAAGATACGGACGAATGTAGATAAAGAGACCGGAGATAAGATTCGTGAACTGGATCTGCCGGGAGTGAAAGTCGATGAAGACTATAAACGATATTATCCGTACAATGAACTGGCATCCAGGGTTCTGGGGTTCACGGGAGGCGATAATCAGGGAATCATTGGTCTGGAAGTGAAATACGAAGAATATCTGAAAGGAACCAACGGAACGATCCTGACGGTCACAGATGCCAGAGGGATTGAGCTGGATGGTGTAGCGGAAGACAGGATCGAACCGGTGGCAGGGGGGAGGTTAAGGATCAGTCTGGATTACAACATCCAGCTTTTCTGTGAACAGGCGGCACAGAAAGTTCTGGAAGAAAAGCAGGCGGACAGTGTTTCTATCCTGCTGATGAATCCTCAGAATGGAGAAATCCTTGCAATGGTCAATGTACCGGAATTTAATCTGAATGAACCGTATCAGCTGAATACAGGAGCGGCAGAAGAGAGTCTGACTGATGAACAGCTGCAGGAACAGCTTAACCGGATGTGGAGGAATGAATGTATCAATGATACTTATGAACCGGGATCTACATTTAAAATTATTACGGCTTCGGCCTGCCTGGAGGAAGGAGTAGTTTCCATATCGGATACATTTTCCTGTCCCGGATATCGCGTGGTGGAAGACCGGAAGATCCGGTGTCATAAAGTGGGAGGACATGGATCCGAAACATTCGTACAGGGAATCCAGAATTCCTGTAACCCGGTGTTTATCGATATTGGGATGAGACTTGGATCTGAAAAGTTCTATGATTACTTTGAACAGTTTGGTCTTCTGCGGAGGACGGGGGTGGATCTGCCAGGAGAAGCAGGGACGATCATGCATAAGAAAGAAGAGATCGGACTGGTGGAGCTGGCCACCATGTCATTTGGTCAGTCTTTTCAGATTACCCCGATTCAGATGGCCACGACGGTAAGTTCCCTTGTAAACGGAGGAATCCGGGTTACGCCTCATCTTGCAGTAGAAGTTATGGATTCAGAAGGAAATCAGGTGGAAAAATTTGCATACAAAACAGAGAGCGGAATCGTCTCAGAACAGACCTCGGAGACAATGCGGATGCTTTTGAAAAGCGTAGTGGAAGAAGGCTCCGGGAAAAATGGATACATAGAAGGGTATTCGATCGGGGGAAAGACAGCTACCTCCCAGACACTGCCGCGAAGTGCGAATAAATATATTTCCTCTTTCATTGGTTTTGCACCGGCAGAGGATCCACAGGTACTTGGAATGGTGGTCATTCGGAATCCACAGGGTGTTTATTATGGAGGAACAATCGCAGCTCCGGTGCTGAGAAGCATTTATGATAATGTACTTCCGTATCTCGGGATTGAAAAAAAATGACTGATAGGTTATACTGTATAGAGCATTTTAGAGAAATTCGATGCTGATGACAGGAATGTTTTTTCAGATATACTCCAATATGTTTGTGAACAATAGTCTTCCGATGATTTCTCTGATGCAAAACAAAAGAAATGAAGAGGTGTATATATGAACAGTCATGTAGTAATTCCGGTACTGATATCCTTCGTGGTAAGTGTTGTGCTTGGCCCGGTGGTGATCCCGTTTCTGAGAAGATTAAAGATGGGGCAGACAGAGCGAGTGGAAGGAGTACAGTCTCACTTGAAGAAAGCGGGTACTCCGACGATGGGCGGCGTGATGATTCTTGCGTCAGTCGTGATTACGTCACTGTTTTACGTTAAGGATTATCCAAAGATCATTCCGATCCTTTTCCTGACAGTAGGGTTTGGACTGATCGGTTTTCTGGATGATTATCTGAAAGTAGTAATGAAGCGTTCCGACGGACTTTTCCCGATGCAGAAGATGGCGCTTCAGATTGTGGTGACAGCTATTTTCGCATTTTATATCGTGAAAGTGGCAAAGATTCCGCTGACTATGATCGTACCGTTTTCCGGTGGATATGAGCTGAATCTTGGATGGCTTGCCATTCCGGTTCTTTTCTTTGCTGTCATCGGTACAGTCAATGGAACAAACTTTACAGACGGTCTGGACGGTCTTGCATCCAGCGTTACAGTTCTTGTGGCAACCTTCTTTACAGTTGTTGCGATCGGAACAAGAAGCGGTGTGGAGCCGATCACCTGTGCGGTTGTAGGTGCACTGATGGGATTCTTACTTTTTAATGTGTATCCGGCCAGTGTGTTCATGGGAGACACAGGATCCCTTGCACTTGGAGGATTCGTGGCAGGAACAGCCTATATGATGCAGATGCCACTGTACATCATCATTGTAGGATTTATTTATCTTGTAGAAGTTGTATCCGTTATGCTTCAGGTCACTTATTTTAAGAAAACAGGCGGAAAGAGATTATTTAAGATGGCACCGATCCATCATCATTTTGAGTTATGCGGCTGGTCAGAGACAAGAGTTGTGGCTGTCTTCTCAATTGTGACAGCAGTACTTTGCCTGATCGCACTTATGGGGGTATAGACATGGACGTAAGAGATAAGAAAGTACTTGTATTTGGTTCAGGAATCAGCGGAGAGGCTGCATGCAGTCTGCTTCTTGCAAATGGAGCAGAGGTAGTGCTCTATGACGGAAATGATAAATTGGATACAAAAGAGATTCTTGCGAAGATCAGTGGTTCAGAGAACGGAAAGATCACAGTTGTACTTGGAGCTCTTTCAGAGGAAGAGAAGAACGAACTGTTCCAGGATCTGACACTGACAGTAATGAGCCCGGGAGTTCCGACAGACCTTCCGATCGTTAATGAGATGCGTGAGATGGGAATCCCGATCTGGGGCGAAATCGAGCTGGCGTATGTGTTTGGCAAAGGAGATGTGCTTGCAATTACCGGAACAAACGGAAAGACAACAACGACTTCTCTGCTGGGCGAGATCATGAAAAACTACAACGAGAGTACATATGTAGTTGGAAATATCGGAAATCCGTACACAAGTGTGGCAGCAGAGACAACGGATCATTCCGTGATCGTGGCTGAGATGAGCAGTTTCCAGCTTGAGACAATCCAGACATTTGCCCCAAAGGTAAGTGCGATTCTGAATATCACACCGGATCATCTGAACCGTCACCATACAATGGAAGCATACATTGAGGCGAAGGAAAACATTGCGAAGAACCAGACGGCAGAAGATACCTGTGTTCTGAACTATGAAGATGATGTGACAAGAGCATTTGGTGAAAAAATAAATGCAAAGGTTCTATATTTCAGCAGTCAGCGTATACTGGAAGAGGGAATTTATCTTGAAAACGGAGAAATCATTCTCGCACTGAACGGAGAGAAGACGGACATCTGTAATGTGAACGATCTGAACATTCTCGGCACTCACAATCATGAGAATGCAATGGCAGCGACTGCAATGGCAGCAGCATACGGTGTGCCGGTGGAAGTGATCCGCAAGACACTGAAAGAATTCCAGGGTGTAGAGCACAGAATTGAGTTCGTAGCAGAAAAGAACGGGGTTGTTTATTACAATGATTCCAAGGGAACAAACCCGGATGCAGCCATCAAGGGAATTCAGGCCATGAATCGTCCGACTGTTCTGATCGGTGGAGGTTATGATAAGGATTCTGCTTATGATGAGTGGATCGATGCATTTGACGGAAAAGTAAAGAAACTTGTCCTGATCGGTGCAACAAGAGAGAAGATTGCGGAGACTGCAAAGAAACACGGATTTACAGAGACTGTATTTGCAGATACATTTGAAGAAGCATTTGAGAAATGTGTCGAGTACGCAGAGCCTGGAGATGCAGTACTTCTTTCTCCTGCATGTGCCAGCTGGGGTATGTTCAAGAATTATGAACAGCGTGGAGATATGTTTAAAGAGCTTGTAAACAGATTATAAGGAGTGGATTAGGATTGGAACATCCTGCGAAAAAGCACACTTATGATGACACCATGATCGTTACCGTGCTGGTACTGGTGCTGGTGGGCCTGGTACTGCTCACAAGTACCAGTGCGTACAACGGCAGGGTGAAATTCCATGATTCACTGTATTATCTGAAAAAACAGGGATTTGCGACGGCGCTTGGATTACTTGGGATGATCGTAGTTGCAAGAATCGATTATCATCGATGGATTCCGCTGGCTGTGCCGGGATATCTGGTATCCATTCTTCTTTCCATAGCAGTCGTTCTCTTTGGAGACGAATATAACGGGTCCAAAAGATGGTTGTCTTTGGGCCCTGTTTCATTTCAGCCATCGGAATTTTCCAAAGTAGCAGTCATTCTGTTCCTTGCATGGCTGATCAACCGGAATGTAAAAAAGATGCGTTCTTTCTGGACACTGCTGGGAGTTCTTCTTTCAGTCTTCCCGGTGGTAGGACTGGTCGGGGCCGGAAATCTGAGCACGGCCGTGATCATTCTCGGGATCGCGGTGATCCTGATCTTTACGGCAAGTCCGGACTATGCGCGTTTTATCTGGATGATCGCTGCCGGTGCAGCGTTTATGGGAATCTTTCTTGCGCTGGAGAGTTACCGGCTGGAGCGCATCGCGATCTGGAGAAATCCGGAAAAATATGAAAAAGGCTATCAGACACTGCAGGGACTGTATGCGATCGGCAGTGGCGGATTGTTCGGAAGAGGGCTTGGGAACAGCATCCAGAAGCTTGGATTTCTTCCGGAGGCGCAGAACGATATGATTTTTTCGATCATCTGTGAGGAACTTGGACTGACCGGTGCGTGCGGGATCGTGATTCTGTTTCTGATTCTGATCTGGCGGTTTTTTGTGATCGCATCCAGGTCGAGAGATCTCTTCGGCGCACTGATCGCTGCCGGAGCGATGGCGCATATGATGATTCAGGTCATCCTGAACATTGCAGTTGTGACAAATTCGATCCCAAATACAGGAATCACGCTTCCATTTATCAGTTATGGCGGAACATCGGTTGTGTTTCTGCTTCTGGAGATGGGGCTGGTCCTGAATGTGTCGGATCAAAGAGAGGAGGAATATTAGATGAAGAAAAAAAAGCACAAAAGAGGAAGGCTGGTGCTGAAACTTCTTGTAATGCTTATTTTAGTGGGAGTACTTGTGTTCTTCCTCTTTCAGACCCGCGAGGTTCAGATGAAGGGGAATGAATATTACGGCGATTCTTCGATGAAGAGCTGGATTCAGAATGACAAGTATGCGGTGAACACCTTATATATTTTTGCAAAATATAATTATACAGATGCTGCACTTCCGTCGGCAGTAGAGTCGATGAAGATCTCGTTGAAGAATCCATGGACAGTGGTAGCGACTGTGACAGAAAAGCAGATGTACGGTTATGTACAGATCAGCGATGAAGAGCGGCTGTATTTTGACCAGAACGGGATGGCGGCACTGCAGGCGAAGAAAGAGATTGACGGAGTGCCTCTGATCGAAGGACTGGAACTGGATGCAACAAAAGTAAAGATGGGAAAGGTTCTGCCGGTATCGGACAAAAGCATTTTTAAGAAAATCGTGGAGGCTGCAAAATATCTGAATAAATATCAGCTGACACCGGACCGCCTGGTCTGTGGAACGGACGGGAAGAGTCTGGTGCTCTATTTTGGCAAAGTGCAGGTCCTGATCGGAGAGAGCAGTTATGAAGAACGTCTGGCACAGATCAGCCCGATCCTTGCCGCACTTCAGGAGAAAGATGCCGATGCGGAGGGAACCCTTCATCTTGAAAATTATGAAGAAGGATCTTCGTCCATCCGTTTTGTGCCGAAGCAGGCGGATACATCTGATCAGAAATCGGAAGATGGATCCAGTGATGAGTCAGGAGATAGCTCAGAGGATACGTCAGGAGATGGCTCGGGTGATGAATCTGCTGAGGAATAATCTTTCTGACAGTTTAAATACACTTTCCTCTTTATTCAGTGAAGCAGGAAAGGGGAAATTGCAGGAACAATAAGGCCGGAAAACCAGATTCTGAATGCAGACGATTCTGAATGGCGAGATGCGTTACTGTTTGCAGCTATGTTGTGAACAGTAACGCTGTGAAAGAACCTCAGATGTGGAAGAACCAACATTCATTTAGAAAAAAAGAAAAATAAAGAAAAAATCTATTGATTATTTGTCAAAAAGACTTTATTATATACTTATTGAATTGTAGCGTTCAATTAAAATTAGGGATGTATATAAGATTAATGAGACGACAAAGGAGGAAATACTCTTGTTAGAAATTAAAACCAATGAATCAGAAGCGGCTGCAAGAATAATTGTTGTCGGAGTAGGTGGAGGCGGTAACAACGCTGTGAACCGAATGATCGATGAGCAGATCGCTGGTGTAGAATTTATCGCTGTAAATACAGATAAACAGGCATTACAGCTCTGTAAGGCACCGACATTAATGCAGATCGGTGAGAAGCTTACAAAAGGACTTGGTGCAGGTGCACAGCCGGAAGTAGGGGAGAAAGCTGCTGAAGAAAGTTCAGAAGAAATTCAGGCTGCACTGAAAGGCGCTGATATGGTCTTTGTTACTTGTGGAATGGGTGGTGGAACCGGTACAGGAGCAGCACCTGTTATTGCACGTATTGCAAAAGAACAGGGAGCACTGACAGTCGGTGTTGTTACAAAACCGTTCCGTTTTGAATCCAAGACAAGAATGCAGAATGCCATCAATGGTATTGATAAGTTAAAAGAAAATGTAGACACAATCATCGTGATCCCGAATGACAAACTTCTTGAGGTTGTTGACAGACGTACAACAATGCCGGAAGCTCTGAAGAAAGCAGATGAAGTTCTTCAGCAGGGTATTCAGGGTATCACAGACCTGATCAACGTTCCATCACTGATCAACCTGGACTTTGCAGATATCCAGACAGTTATGAAGGATAAGGGAATCGCCCACATTGGTATCGGTGCAGGACGTGGAGATGACAAGGCACTTGAGGCAGTAAAACAGGCTGTTGCCAGTCCGTTGCTTGAGACGACAATCCAGGGTGCATCCAATGTCATCGTCAATGTATCCGGAGATATCACTCTTATGGATGCATCTGATGCAGCAGATTATGTACAGGAGCTGGCAGGAGAAAGTGCAAGCATTATCTTTGGTGCTATGTACGATGATACTAAGTCAGACGAATGTACAATCACAGTTATTGCGACAGGCTTACATAACGTAGGCGGAAGTGCATCTAAACTGAAAGCAAGACTGGAAGGACAGCAGAAAGTTGGTTCCGTTCTCCCTTCTAATGGAGAGGCTTATGCAAGAGCTTCTGTCGATCCGGAGAGAAGAACAGCTGCTGCAAGACCGCAGGGGGGTACAGTTCCGACATTACAGCCGAGAACAACATCCAGCAATGTAAGAGAACAGTCTATTAAGATTCCGGATTTCTTTAAGAAATAAGGAATGCTGATTTCTGAAAAAGAGAAATGTGCAGAGTGATTTGTAAATGACTCTGTATGTAAAAGATGATCTGAGTAATCAGGTCATCTTTTTTTTAGAGCATGTCTGGCAGCGCACGTCGCGTCGCTAATGGATGCAGTTTTTGATACTGCCCTTATTCAGATAAAATCTTTCTTATCATATCTGAAAAAGTCGAAGAATTTCCCCATATTTGTCGAAACATGTTTCTGGTTTTCTGTCAGTATCTGACAAAATTCCCACAAAGATTATTTTATACTGAGTCTGATGTAAAGAAAATTTACATAAAAATCATGAAGGAAGGTGGAACATGCACTATAAGCTGTACATAGACGTGTTGTTTCTTGAAAACTTCATGATGGACAGTCTGATTTTGCTTGCAATTCGAAAGATTCTTGCACTTCGACAGCCGGCAGCCCGTTCTTTTCTGGGAGGGGCTGTGGGAAGTCTGTTGACCTGCATTGTGATGGCAGTGCCCATTCCACCAGGGATTAAACAGTTCCTTTTTCACTGTGTGATCAACATGGTGATGCTGTCAGCAGGATTAAAATTCGGGAGCAGGAGACAATTTGCACAGGCATTTATGCTTCTTTATCTGTGCAGTATTGTGCTGGGCGGAATGATGCAGCTCTTTCGTTCCTGGCTTCGCGGAATCAGTCTGTTTTATGGATGTGCAGTGTTCTGCTGGCACATCTGGATGCAGGGGTGGAACCTGCTGACCTGTTTTGCTGAAAGAAGAAAAAAGATTCTGGACGTACTGCTTTACATAAAAGGACAAAAGATATCCGTCAGAGCATTGGCAGATACAGGAAACAGTCTGACGGATCTTCTGACCGGAGATCCGGTAAGTATTGTACGCAGTGAGATTTATGATAAAATCCGACAGATACCATCAGAACAAGGTCCTGACAAAGTAAATAGGGCGGAAGAGCTGATCCGCAAAAAGATCAGCCACGAGATGAATGAAAATACGGAAAGAGCCGACAGGGAAAACAAAGTGAGTGCAGATCCTACAAAAGACAGGGCAGACACAGAGAAGGAAAAATTTCGATATATCCCCTACCAGTGCATTAGCGGGAAGGGGATCATGAAAGTGATCCGGATTGAAAAAATGTGTGTGTTTGGAACGGAAGAAATGTGGGTGGACCATCCACTGATCGGAATCAGTGAAGAACCGTTTGGAACGGAAGAAGAATATCAGATGATTCTGAATCAGCAATATATAAAATGAGCAGGAGGCAGAAAAATGGTTGTAAAAGTAGCTGTACCACAGCAGTTTAAACTGAAGGTAGTTCCGGACCTTAAGACGATTTTTTTTGGAAATCAGAGAGAAGTGCATTACATCGGGGGGACAGAGGTGCTTCCGCCACCGCTGGAGGGGGAACGGGAGAAGGAAGTGATTCATTATCTGGGAACAGAACATGATGAAAAAGCCAAAAAGATGCTGATCGAGCACAATCTGCGTCTGGTTGTTTACATAGCAAAAAAATTTGATAACACGGGAGTGGGAGTGGAAGATTTGATCTCGATTGGAACCATCGGCTTGATCAAAGCGATCAATACTTTTAATCCGACAAAGAAAATCAAGCTGGCTACTTATGCTTCCAGATGCATCGAAAATGAAATCCTGATGTATCTGAGGAGGAACAGTAAGACCAGACTGGAAGTTTCGATCGATGAGCCGCTAAATGTAGACTGGGATGGAAATGAGCTGCTGCTGTCGGACATTCTGGGAACCGAGGAAGATACGATCTACCGGGATCTGGAGGACGAAGCAGAGAGAAAAGTTCTGATCCGCGCGCTGAATAAATTATCCGGACGGGAAAAGATGATCATCCGGATGCGATTCGGTCTGGATCACCCGGAGGGAAAGGAAATGACACAGAAAGAAGTGGCAGATCTGCTGGGTATTTCTCAGTCTTATATCTCCCGTCTGGAGAAAAAGATCATGCTTCGGCTCAGGAGAGAAATGTTATCAAAAATTTAATAAATAAACATAGTGTATATTTTCTTGGATGGTGATACAATAAAAGAAAAAGCGGAAGGGTTGGTGGACTTATGAAACTTACTTTTGTAGGAGCGGCCCATGAAGTTACAGGGAGCTGTCATTTTCTGCAGGCTGTAGGAAAGAATATTCTGGTAGATTGTGGTATGGAGCAGGGACCGGATCTGTACGAGAATCCGGGACTGCCGGTTTCGGCCAGTGAAGTGGATTATGTATTCCTGACACACGCGCATATCGATCATTCAGGAATGCTTCCAAAGCTTGCGAAAGAAGGATTTAAAGGTCAAATTTTCACTACATACGCAACAGCAGACCTGTGTGATATTATGCTGCGTGACAGTGCACACATTCAGGAATTCGAGGCAGAATGGAGAAACAGAAAAGGAAAACGTGCCGGCCAGCCGGAATACGAGCCGGTCTATGTAATGCAGGATGCACTGGATGCGATCGAACTGCTTGTTCCGTGCCAGTATGGAGAAAGAATCACGATTTGTGACGGCGTTCAGATCCGGTTTACGGATGTGGGACATCTGCTCGGATCAGCCAGCATTGAAGTGTGGGTGACAGAGGGCGATGTGACGAAGAAGATCGTGTTCTCAGGAGATGTGGGGAATCTTGACCAGCCGATCATCAAAGATCCGGTTTATACAGAACACGCAGATTATGTTGTAATGGAATCAACCTATGGAAATCGTGTCCATACACAGGAAAAACCGGATTATATCGGAGAATTTACACGGATCCTGAAAGAGACATTTGACCGGAACGGAAATGTGGTAATTCCTTCCTTTGCAGTTGGAAGAACACAGGAGATGCTGTATTTTATCCGTGAGATCAAGGAGAAAGGCCTTTTGAGTGAGTATCCGGATTTTGAGGTATATCTGGACAGTCCGCTTGCGATTGAGGCGACCAAGATTTTCACAAAGAATATGAGAGAATGCTTTGACGAAGAGGCGCTGGCGCTGGTCAATGCAGGAATCAATCCACTTGTATTCCCGGGACTTCATACAGCGACATCCAGCGAAGATTCCAAGATGATCAATTTCATCGAGAAACCGAAAGTGATTATTTCAGCGTCAGGAATGTGTGATGCAGGCCGTATCCGTCATCATCTGAAACACAATCTGTGGAGACCGGAATGTACGATCCTCTTCGTGGGATATCAGGCAAACGGAACGCTGGGACGCAGATTGATCGAAGGTGAAAAGAATGTCAGACTTTTCGGTGAGCCGATCGAAGTGCACGCACACATTGAAAGTCTGCATGGAGTCAGTGGTCATGCGGACCGTAATGGCCTGCTCGCATGGCTGGGAGGCTTCAATACACCAATCGAGCATGTGTTTGTCGTACATGGTGAGGATACCGTGACGGATGAATTTGCAAAGACAGTAGAAGAGACTTATGGATATCCTGCATTTGCACCGTATCCGTGTGCTGAGGTGGATCTGCTGAAGAATGAGATCCTAAGTGAAGGTGTAAAAATCCCGGTGAAAGCGAAGAAGCCGGCACAGCGTAAGGCAGACACAGCATTTGATCGTCTGGTTGCAGCAGGAAAGAGACTGCTGGATGTTATTTACAGCCACGAAGGTCTGTCAAATAAAGACAAAGCGAAATTTGAGTCGCAGATCAATAATCTGGCAGATAAGTGGGATGACTGAGCGTTACTGTTTGCAGGTTATCTGTGAACAGTAATGACTGATCATCGCTGTTTATAGTTGAGATATACAGACACTGGCAATTTTGTCAAGGTCTGAAAGTTTATTAAATTTAATCAAGCACAGAATATCTTTCTGTCAGATGGAGAATCCTCTTAAGTAGAAACAGACTTAGGAGGATTCTGAAATGATGGTAAGCAAGGTGGAACTGTGCGGAGTGAATACGTCAAAGCTCCCGCTTCTCAAAGAAGATGAGAAGGAGGAGCTTTTTCGGCGCATTCAGGCGGGAGATGAAGCGGCCAGAGAAGAGTACATCAGAGGAAATTTGCGATTGGTGTTGAGCGTGATCCGCAGATTTGACAGCAGCAATGAGAATGCGGATGATCTGTTTCAGATCGGATGTGTAGGTCTGATGAAGGCGGTGGACAACTTTGATCCGTCCCGGCTGGTGAAGTTCTCGACGTATGCTGTTCCTATGATCGTGGGAGAAATCCGGCGTTATCTGAGAGACAACAGCAGCATCCGGGTGAGCCGTTCGCTGAGAGATACGGCTTATAAGGCAATCTACGCCAAAGAAGGCTATCTGCGGCGTTATATGAAAGAACCGACCATGCAGGAAATCGCAGAAGAAATCGGAATTCCGAAAGAGGAGGTTGTCTATGCCCTGGATGCAGTACAGACACCGATGAGTCTGCATGAACCGGTGTACAATGACGGAGGGGATGCCCTGTATGTCATGGATCAGGTCAGCGATAAAAAGAACCGGGAAGAAAACTGGGTAGAAGAACTGTCTCTGGAAGCAGCCATGGAGCGCCTGAACGAACGGGAACGCCAGATCATCAGCCTGAGATTCTTTGACGGAAAAACGCAGATGGAAGTAGCAGATCAGATCGGTATTTCTCAGGCACAGGTAAGCCGGCTTGAAAAAAATGCTCTGAAGACCATGCGGCAGTATCTGATGGGAGCTTAAATTTTGCAGAAAACATTTTTAAGATATGACCTGGTTACTGCTCATTCCCATGTCAATCACTCCGCTGATTGGCATGGAGGATGCACGTATTGTCTTGAATGTATCTCGCCCATCGCCAAAGGCGATTCTAAATGGCGAGATACGTTACTGTTTACAACTATGCTGTGAACAGTAACCTAAATATATTAAGAAAATAAAATATTTCTGTCAATACTTGTTTTTTTATCAGTATCATACTATTATGAAATAAGAAAGTGCATGGACAGATTCGAGTTCATGATTCTATTTACAGAAATAGTCTTTTAACAGATATAAAGAAAATCGATACAGAGAAAAACAGGGAGGCAGCGGAACATGAAAGCTTGTATTTTTGACTTGGACGGAACGCTGACAAGTACATTGGATTCTCTTGAATATTCGACGAACGCTACGATGCGGGAGATTGGTATGCCGGAGATCACGAAAGATCAGTGCCGCAGATTTGTTGGAAATGGTGCAAGGGTGCTGATAGAGAGCGCGCTGAAGGCGGGAGGAGATGAACAGTTACTCCACCTGGAAGAGGCAATGAAGACATATGCACGCATTTTTGATGAGAATTGTACATATCATGTAGAACCATATGAAGGAATTGTGAGAATGCTTCAGAGTATGAAAGAGGCGGGGATCGCACTTGCGGTACTGTCCAACAAACCAGATCAGCAGGCTGTGAAGGTTGTGCAGGAAGTATTTGGAGAAGGCGTATTTGATCTGGTGCAGGGCCAGAAAGAAGGAGTTCCGAGAAAACCGGATCCGACAGCAGCGCTTGAGATGGCAAAAGAACTTGGTGCAGATGCATCCGAGACCGCATATATTGGCGATTCAGAGGTAGACCTTGAGACCGGAATCGCAGCAGGGATGAAAACAATTCTTGTGTCCTGGGGATTTCGAGGTAGAGCGGCTCTGGAAGAAGACGGAGCTGACTGCATTGTAGACTCAGTAGATGAGATACTTGACATTGTGAAAGAATAGGAGGAAAAAGTAATGGGTGATTACAGTGAAGAGTGTCTTCTGACTTTCCTCAAACAGCAGGACCGTCTGTTTGATGAGCCGGTGGCAGAGACAATGGAAGAGGCAGAGGCATTTCTTGAGGACTGCATGGCAGTTGTAGTGGAATCTCTGGATGAAGTGAGAGAATATTTTGAAGAAAGCGGAGCAGATGTGGATCATATGACAGAAGAAGAACTGGAAGATGCATCCGAAGTCTTCGCACTTCCGGACGGAACATATCTGATTGTAGAAGGTTAGTGACCGATAAAAAATCAGAAAGTAAAAGTAACATAAAATGTCTGGATCTGAATGGAATAGAAGAGCCAGACGGTAAAGCAGATGAATCAGACAGATTCATCGATAAGCTGCTGTTTACAGGGAAACTGTGAACGGTAATGCAGACTACCCAGGACGAAAATTTAAGAAGAAATGTTTTAAAAGAAAAGGCCGCAGTGTTAATTGACTGCGGCTTTTTCAACTGCTGTCCGAACCGCATCGAGGATCATTCGGGAAGTGTACGGTGTGTCATCCGGGAGAGAAAGGTCATCCAGTGACTGGGTCGCACAGATCTGCTCGGAGAGATTTTCGATGGCAGGCTGGATCAAAGGGTACATAGTTGTTACTGTTTCATCCAGATTGGAGAAACGGATCCCTGTAATATGAGATTCATCGACCGTAACTTCTACTTCCAGATTGGTATTATTCAATGTGAGAGAAGAAGTATAGATGCCAGGGGTGTATTGCATTCTGGTTTCTTTTACTTCCGCTTTGCTGCCCGGTCGAAACATAAAAACAAGTAGAAAGATCAGAAGTATACCAAGTGCGGCAAACACAGCAGTATAGATGATCTCTTTCATATGCAGTACAATGATCTTTGTCTTAGAACCCATAGAATAACCTCCCGTTTACAGTGGCGGATGTAAAGAACAGTTCCGTAATGTTACTGCTCACTGGATACTGTGAATGGCAGTTCAGCAACATTCAGCAACGCATTCAGTTCCCGGCTGTTTTAGTAAAGTGTATGAAGCTGAAATGCATTTTATTCATCGATTTCTACGTGACAAATATAAGAGCATAGAGTACAATAGTGGGTGTTTAAAAGTAAGAAAAGAGGAAAAGAATATGTTTATCATAGCAGGACTTGGAAATCCGACAAAAGAATACGAAGGAACAAGACATAATGTTGGATTTGATGTTATAGACAGGCTGGCAGACAGATATAATATAGATGTGGAGACAAAGAAACATCTGGCACTGATTGGAAAAGGTGTGATCGCAGGACAAAAAGTGATCCTGGCGAAACCGCAGACTTATATGAATCTGAGCGGAGAGAGTATCCGCAGCATTGTGGATTACTATAAGGTAGACCCGGAGACAGAACTTCTGGTCATTTATGATGATATCAGTCTGGACGTAGGAAAATTAAGAATCCGCACCAAAGGAAGTGCGGGCGGACATAATGGAATTAAAAATATCATTGCACATCTGGGAAGCCAGGTATTTCCGCGGATTAAAGTGGGAGTGGGAGAGAAACCTTCCAAATATGATCTGGCTGATTATGTACTCGGACATTTCTCAAAAGAAGAACAGGTATTGATGGATGAAGGATATGATCAGGCTGTAAATGCAGTGGAGATGATCCTTTCCGGAGATATAAACGGTGCAATGAACGAATATAACCGGAAGAAGAAGGAAGAATAATATGCAGGCTTTTTTGGAACCGCTGACAGAACTTGCGGAATATCAGCAACTGATGCAGGAACGAGGAAAAGGTGTGGGAATTCTGCAGATCACAGGTTGTGTGAATTCTCAGAAAACACATCTGGCATATGCACTTGGCGATGGCTTTGAATACAGAGTCATCGTTTTTTCCAGTGAGGAAAAGGCAAAACAGGCGTACGAAGAATATCGGATTCTGGAGGAAAATGTCTATCTGTATCCGGCGAAGGATCTGCTCTTTTATCATGCCAATATCAAAGGAGCGGTTCTGACGGGAAAACGAATGGAAGTACTGCGTGCTCTGGTTGAAAAGCAGCCGGGAGATCCGGTTACAGTGTTTACAACGATGGATGCATTTCTGGATGGACTTCCACGACCGGAAGTACTGCGTGAGACAAAGCTCCAGATCCGTACAGGAGATACACTGGATTTTCAGAAACTGCAGCGGGAACTTTCTGAGCTTGGATATGCGCGTGAAAGCCAGATCGAAGGACCGGGACAGTTTGCAGTGCGCGGCGGTATTCTCGATCTGTTTCCACTGACGGAGGAAGTGCCAGTCAGAATCGAACTGTGGGGAGATGAGGTAGATTCGATTCGCAGCTTTGATGTGGAGAGTCAGCGATCCATTGAAAATCTGGAATCAGCAGTGATCTACCCGGCTTCTGAAAACTGGACAAAGGAGACGGATACAGTTTCTTTTTTGAATTATTTCCCGAAAGAGAAAAGTCTGGTCTTTCTGGATGAACCAGTGAGGCTGCTGGAGGCTTCTAAGATTGTGGAGCAGGAATATTTCCACAGTCTGGAGAACCGGGAAGATGCAGGGCTTACGGAAGAAGAGACAGAGATTCGCGTGTTTCAGACAAATGAAATTACCGGAATGCTGAATACCTGTCATTGCATCGGATTTACAACACTGGAGACAAAGTGCGGAGAATTTAAGGTGCGCGGCGTGTATAATATTCAGGCGGCCGGTGTGAATCCGTATAATAACAGTTTTGAACTTCTTACAAGAGATCTGAAGCGTCTGAAGCGGAATGGGTACCGGGTGGTTCTGGTCTCTGGTTCCCGGACCAGGGCAAGACGTCTGGCAGAAGATCTGAGAGATTATGACCTGAGCAGCTTTTACAGCGAAGATATGGAGCGGAAGGTCAATCCGGGCGAGATCCTTGTGACTTATGGATATGTGGCAGAAGGCTATGAGTATCCGATGTTGAAATTTACGGTGATCTCTGAGTCGGATATTTTCGGAAAGAAAAAGAAGAAAAAGCGGCGGAAAGTATACGAAGGACAGAAGATTCATGAATTTACAGAACTCAAACCGGGAGATTATGTGGTTCATGAGAGCCATGGACTTGGTATTTATCAGGGGATCGAGAAGATCGAAGTAGATAAAGTGACCCGGGATTACATGAAGATTTCCTATGCGGATGGCGGTGTACTCTATATTCTGGCAACACAGATGGATCTGATCCAGAAGTATGCCGGAGCAGATGCGAAGAAACCGAAGCTGAATAAATTGGGAACAGCACAGTGGAGCAAGACAAAGAGCCAGGTGAAAAAGGCGGTTCAGGTGATCGCGGAAGATCTGGTGGAGCTGTATGCGACCAGACAGCAGTCGGAAGGATTTGTCTATGGACCGGATACCGTGTGGCAGCGGGAATTTGAAGAAATGTTCCCGTTTGAGGAGACAGAAGACCAGCTGCATGCCATTGCGGATACGAAGAAAGACATGGAGAGCACAAAGATCATGGATCGTCTGATCTGTGGGGATGTAGGATATGGAAAGACAGAGGTGGCGATCCGGGCTGCATTTAAGGCGGTGCAGGAAGGAAAGCAGGTTGTTTACTTAGTTCCGACGACGATTTTGGCGCAGCAGCACTACAATACCTTTGTGCAGAGACTGAAAGACTTCCCGGTCCGGATCGATCTTTTATGCCGTTTCCGAACCTCCACACAGCAGAAGAAAACAGTAGAAGATCTGAAAAAAGGACTGGTAGATATTGTGATCGGAACCCACAGGGTACTGTCCAAAGATGTGGCCTATAAAGATCTGGGGCTGCTGATCATTGATGAGGAGCAGCGGTTTGGTGTTACGCATAAAGAGAAGATCAAGAAACTGCGTGAAAATATCGATGTACTGACGCTGACAGCGACCCCGATCCCGAGAACGCTGCATATGAGTCTGATCGGAATCCGCGACATGAGTGTACTGGAAGAAGCCCCGATGGATCGTATGCCGATCCAGACTTATGTCATGGAATATAACGATGAGATGATCCGTGAGGCCATTGAGCGCGAGCTTTCACGTGGCGGCCAGGTTTACTATGTGTATAACCGCGTGGAAGATATTGCAGATGTGGCCGGAAGGATCCAGAAGCTGGTCCCAGAGGCGAACGTGACTTTTGCACACGGGCAGATGAACGAACGCCAGCTGGAAGACATTATGTATGATTTTATCAATGGTGAGACAGATGTGCTTGTCTCTACAACGATCATTGAGACCGGGCTGGATATCCCAAATGCAAATACGATGATCATTCAGGATGCGGACCGGTTTGGTCTGTCACAGCTCTATCAGCTTCGCGGCCGTGTGGGACGCTCCAACCGGATGGCCTATGCATTTCTGCTGTACCGGAGAGACAAGCTGCTTAAGGAAGTGGCGGAAAAACGTCTGGCTGCGATCCGTGAGTTTACGGATCTTGGTTCCGGGATTAAGATCGCCATGCGGGATCTGGAGATCCGCGGTGCGGGAAATCTGCTGGGTGAGGCACAGAGTGGACACATGGCGGCAGTTGGATACGATCTCTACTGTAAAATGCTCAATGAGGCGGTAAAAGAACTCAAGGGTGAGAAGGAAGTGGAACACTTTACGACCACCATCGATATCAATGTGGATGCATTTATTCCGGAATCCTATATCCGCAATGAATATCAGAAACTGGATATTTATAAACGGATCGCCGCAATTGAGACGGAAGAAGAGATGGATGACATGACGGAAGAGCTGATCGACCGCTTCGGAGACATTCCGAAGAAAGTACAGCAGCTTCTTCATGTTGCCGCATTGAAGAGTCTGGCACATTCTGCTTATGTGACTGCGGTAGAACAAAAAGGACAGGATTATAAGTTTACCTTGTATGAAAAGGCAAAACTGGATCCTCAGAAGATTCCGGGGCTGCTGCAGAGTTATGGCAACAAGCTTATATTTAAGATGGAAGAACCGCCGTATTTCCTCTATCAGAAACGCGGAAGAAGCGGAAAAGAGACCGGGGAGGATGTATTGCAGCTGCTGAGGAAGATTCTGGAAGATATTGCAGGATTAAGATTAGTTACTGCTCAGACCAGAGCTAATCACGTTACTGTTCACAGGTAACCTGCAAACAGTAACGTATCTCGCCATTTAGAATCGCCTACGGCGATGGGCGAGATACATTCAGGACAAAACGTGCATCCTCCATGCCAATCAGC
The DNA here is from genome assembly GCF_934309415.1 of uncultured Mediterraneibacter sp. Taxonomy (GTDB): domain Bacteria; phylum Bacillota; class Clostridia; order Lachnospirales; family Lachnospiraceae; genus Mediterraneibacter. The sequence goes on along the minus strand of NZ_CAKRDI010000010.1, from coordinate 34,432 downwards.
GGAGTGATTGACATGGGAGTGAACAGTAACCTAATCACCCTGACTTAAGTGGATTTTCTGTGTCCGGGACTTGTAGGGAACACAGAAAGACGGTATAATGAGAAAGTATAATTTTTGAAAATACATTTTCAGGTGACAGCGTACGTATGGCGCGAAGCAGACCTGAAGATAAAAGGAGACAAAGAAGAGATGAAGTTAAAAAAGAGCATTACAGTTCTGGCTGCTGCCGGAGTACTTACAGCAATGACTGTAACAGGCTGTGGAAGCAAACTGAACAGTGATGAGACAGTTGCAACAGTAGGAGACGAAAAGATTACACTGGGAGTTGCGAATTTTTATGCAAGATTTCAGCAGGGACAGTATGAGACCTATTATGCAAGTATGATGGGAACAACCGGTGAGGATATGTGGACACAGGAAGTGTCTGACGGCAAGACATTTGAGAGTCAGACGAAGAAGACACTTCTTGAGAATCTGGAAAATATGTATCTGTTATCACAGCATGCATCAGATTATGACGTTGAACTGACAGATGATGAGAAAGCATCCATTAAAGATGCAGCTGAAACTTTCGTGTCAGATAACACAGATGAGGCGAAGGATGCAGTATCCGGAACAGAAGAAAATGTAGAAAAAGTGCTGGAACTTATGACTATCCAGACAAAGATGAGCACAGCCATGAAAGAAGGTGTGGATGAGAACGTATCAGATGACGAGGCGGCACAGAAAGCTATGCAGTACGTGATCTTCTCTTATACAACAACGGATGATTCAGGAAACAGCACAACGATAACAGATGACGAAAAGGCAGACCTGAAGAAGAAAGCACAGGATGTGCTGGATAAAGTAAAGGCTGGTGGAGATTTTGAGAAGCTGGCAGAGGACGCAGGAGTTACTGTACTGACAGCAACGTTTGATTCTGAGAGCACAAGCCCGGATGCAGATCTCATCGCGGCAGCAGATAAGCTGGAAAAAGCAGGGGATGTGACAGACCTTGTTGAGACAGATAATGGAATTTACATCGGAAAATTGACCAGTCTTCTTGACCGTGATGCAACAGATAGCAAGAAAACAAGCATTGTAGAGGAAAGAAAACAGGACCAGTATGATTCACTTCTGAAAGAGTGGAAAGATGATACTACAATCGATGTGAATAAAGGTGTATGGAAGAAAGTCAACTTTGAGAAACAGGGTGTGACAATCAAGACATCCTCTTCTGATTCAGCAGAATAAGAAAGAGACTTGTTCATGGTTACAGGTTATCTGCGAACAGTACGGAGGAACAAAGAAAGTTTTACTGCGTAAAGTCGTGTTACCTGTGGCAGGAGGAATCGGCAATAGAAAACAGACAGGTATTTATAAGGGGGAAGAGATGAGAGGGTCTTTTTCCCTTTTTAATATATTAGGAAAGTACTCTTTCCTAATATAAAACACGTGCCGATTTCGACACGTGCAAATAGTTGTTTCTAAATATATTCACATTTTTCAAAGTAATGCATCAGAATATCCGCACAGTTTTCAACTCCAAGTTCGGAAGTATCAAGGATCATGTGATAATCGTTCACATCGCCCCAGGTCTTTCCGGTATGTTCGTAATAGTAGGAGGCACGTTCTTCATCGGTCTTTTCTACTTTCTCTTTTGCAGCATCATAATCCAGATTTTCCTTCTTCATAATACGCTCGATACGATCTTTTTTATCTGCACATACATAGATATTGAGGACATTCATTTTGTCCTTCAAAATATCAGATGCACAGCGGCCGAGAATGATGCAAGGCTTTTCAGCAAGCTTGCGGATCGCTTCGGCTTCTGTTTCATATTTATGATCGTTGAGCTTTTCTTCAATATATGCTTTATCATAAACAGGAATGTCCAGCTGTCTGGAAAGTTCATCAGCGATAATGCTGGCTCCGGTTCCAAAACGGCGGCTCATGGTAATAACTAACTTCATAGGGAACTCCTCCTTTGTGTACACGGCAGCTGCCTGCGAGAATCTGACAGAAACAGTAGCCGGTGATTAAAAAATGACAAAATGCGTTACAATTCACTCCGTTGATCGTCATGCCGCAGACGATTCTGAATGGCGAGATGCGTTACTGTTTGCAGCTATGCTGTGAACAGTAACACTTGAGACAGTTACCATTATAACACTTTCGATTCTACTATTGCAAGAAGATGTACAATGATGCTATACTGTTACTGTTTAGGAAGTTACTGTTCAGACCATAGCTAATCACTTTGCTGATTAGCTATGAGGATGCACGTTTTGGCCTGAATGCATCTCGCCCATCGTCGCAGACGATTCTGAATGGCGAGATGCGTTACTGTTCACAGCATAGTTGCAAACAGTAACTTAAGAAATAAATGTAAACAGTCAGGTGGATTTCAGCGATCCGCTTAACAATGATAGAAGCATTTTGAGTAGGTGACGGATTTGAAAAATAAGATCAAACGTTTTGCAAAAGGGGATTTTCATATCCCACAGCCGGATATCATATTTCCAGAGACACACATTATCATGCGTGTAGGAGAAGGAGAAAAGTACCAGGGAAGTTTTTCTCTCCAGAATCAGGGAGAGGGAACGATCCGTGGACTGGTATACCCGTCTTCTTATCGTATTCAGTGTGCAGAACAGGGATTTGACGGGAATCCGGTCAATATATATTATACATATGATGGCCGCGGACTGGTCCCGGGACATGTAGAACACGGAAAGTTTACGATTGTATGTAATGGCGGAGAATATGACGTGGCATTTACTGCGATCATAGAGAAGCCATATGTCATGACAAGATATGGAAAGATCCAGAGTCTGGAAGATTTCAAGAAGCTGACCTTCCGCGATGCAGCAGAAGCAGTGAAGCTGTTCCGTTCCAGAGAATTCTATGAGATCCTGAAGTACGAGGATGACAGAATTCAGGCGCTGTACAGCAACATGCGTAAATGGGAGCTGGATCAGCATGCGCTGGAAGAATTCCTGGTGGGATGCAAGCAGAAAGAGAAAATCTTCCTGACACTGGAAGAAGAAAGCCGTGCCTTTATTTCACTGGTCGAGGACAGAAAAGAGACCTTTACGGTGAAGAAGAACACCTGGGGATTCCTGGAGATCGATGTGAAAACAGAGGGAGATTTCCTTTCTGTAGAGCATACACATATTACGACAGAAGAATTTATAGGAAATGCCTGCCGGCTGGAGTACTTCATTTCCATGAAGAAGTTACACAAAGGAAGTAATTTCGGACAGATCATTCTCGAGACACCGTATGAGACACTGACTTATGAAGTGGTCGTAGAGAAAGATATCAGCAGAGATGAAGAACATCGTGCGAATGATAAAGAGCTCAACGGAATTTTGAAGAATTATCTGAAATATGAAGGCGGCAGCATGAGTCTGGAGGAGTGGACGGAAGATTCATTGAGAAGAATCAACCATCTGCGACAGCAGGATGAGAATAACGAGATCTATCTGCTCGCCCATGCCCACATCTGCCTGCTCAGCCAGAAGATCGATGAGGCAAAACAGTTGCTGGAATCTTACAATTACAATCGGTTTGCGATCGGAAAAGATGTAGAATTAAGTTCTTATTATCTTTATCTGACGACATTCCTGAGCAATGATTCCATCGCCCAGAGACGTGTGGCGGAAGAACTGTCCAAATCATTCATGAAGCATCCGGACAGCTGGAAGATCCTCTGCATGCTGGTAGATATCGATTCAGAATATAAGATCTACAGCGAAAGACTGCGGGCTCTGGAAAAACAGTTTGAAGAATACCGTTCCCACAGCCTGTGGTTCTATCTGCAGGCATTCCGTTGTTTTAAAGAGAAGAGCTCTGCGTTGAAAAAGCTGGGAGAATTTGAAGTGCAGGTTCTGTCATTTGCAGTGAAATACAAACTGATGACTAAGGAACTTGCGTTGTATACAGCCAACCTTGCAAGCCAGACGAAATATTTTGACAGACATCTGTATGAAGTCCTTGTACAGTCTTATGAGATGTACGGAGAGTCCATGATCCTCACTTCCATCTGTACACTTCTGATCAAAGGAAACCGGACAGAACATAAATATTTCCGCTGGTATGAAAAGGCGGTTGAATCAGAGTTAAAGATCGCACAGTTGTATGAATATTATATGGATGCGGCTGAACCGGAGCAGTTCAATAAACAGCTTCCGAGATCCGTTTATCTGTATTTCATGCACGGAAATTCTCTGGATTATCACAAGTGTGCATTTTTGTACGCAAATCTGATCACATATGAAGATGAATCCAGCGAAATCTATGCACATTACAGAGATGAGATGGGCGTGTTCGCATGGAATCAGCTGGAGAAACGGAATATCGATGAAGATCTGCGAATTATTTATAAGCGTTTTCTGTTTGAAGAAGGAATGGATCAGGAGCGGATCAAGGCTCTGTATGACATCTGTCATGCGTACTGGATCACAACGAAAGTGCCGAATATGAAATTTGTTTACGTGATTGCGGCGGACGGAACGATCACACAGCGTGCACCTTATACAGAGAACGGAGCAAGAGTCTTCCTTTATGCCAAAACTGACCGGATCGTCTGGGAGGCGAAAGACGGCAGACATTACACAGACTCTATCCCGTATGACAGTAAACGACTGTTCTATGAGCTGCGCTACATGGATATGTGCAGAAAACATATGGGAACGATCCTGAAGAATCATCAGGAAGCTGCGAAGGAAGAATTGACACTTGAGATCGTGAAGGACAGAGGACTGGAGAATTTCAGAGAAGATGAACTGATGATCCTGTGCAGTAAGACCATCCGTGAGACCAATTATGCGAATGATGATTTCCTTACGTATGTCTGCTATGATCTGTTTAAAAAGCGCCAGCATGATAAAGTGATCCTTACTTATCTTGCAGATTACTACTGTGGTGCAACACTGGAGATGAAACAGCTCTGGAAAGAAGCGAAAGATTATGAAGTGCCGAGTCATAAACTGGCAGAACGAATTCTGACACAGATGCTGTTCTCAGAAGAGATCTTCCATGAGTCTCAGGTCTTTGAGGCATATCATGAGGGCGGTGCTTATGCAAGGCTTCAGCAGGCTTATCTGTCTTACATATCCAGAGAATATGTGGTAGAAGAGCGCAGAATCGAGAAGAGCGTGATCAATATTATCTGTCAGGAATATGAGAAAGGGGAAGAGACGATCGACATCTGTAAGATTGCCGTCCTGAAATATTATTCCACAAGAGAATATGATGCGAAGATCCGGAAAACACTGAAGAAGTTCCTCCAGGAACTCAGTGGAAAACAGATCTATTTCCCGTTCTATCTGGCTTATGACAAAGAATGGCTGGTAGAACTGCAGTTAGGTGACAAGACACTGGTTGAGTATAAAGGCCAGAAGGGAAGCCGTGTCATGCTTTATTACCAGCTTCAGAAGGGCGGAAAAGACGATTCCGGTTACCGGATGGAAGTTCTGACTCCGATGTATGAGAATATTTATGTGAAGAAATTCGTATTATTTACGAATGAAAAACTGAACTACTATTTCAAAGAAACGATCGACGGCAATTCCTATCGCAGTGAAAAAGCGGTATGTGCGGGAACAGCAGGAAAGGGAGAGCCGGGACGTTACGGAAGACTGAACGATATCCTTCTGGAAGAGGAGAAAGAAGAACAAGAGAAGAAGATGCGGGCATATGCACTGGAAGACGCAGTTGCAAACCACATGTTCATACAGTATTAAGGAGGGTCTCTTTACATGGGACAGGGCAGTATAATTGGATACGAGATCAATGAAAAAACATGTCAGATCAGTTATTACAGTGAACAGGAGATGGAGCCGCAGACTCTGGAAGTAGATACCGATAACTATCAGATTCCTCTGATTATAGGAAAATTAAGAGATACATGGGCTTACGGAAAAGAGGCAAAACGTCTTGCGACTGTGAAGGAAGGCTTTACAGTCACAAGACTTCTGCACCGGAGTCTGGCAAAAGAGACAGTAGAGATCGGAGACGAGAGTTACGATGCAGTCTGGTTATTGTCTCAGTTTATCCAGATGTCTCTGCAGTCATTTCCGGAGATCGACGGAATCGTGTTTACTGTTCCGGTACTGACAGAGGAACTTGCGCAGATGCTTCGTAAGATCGCACTGCGGATGAAGATTGATAAAAGACATATTTTTATACAGGATTATAAAGAAAGTTTCTGCAACTATCTTTTCTATCAGCCAAAGGAACTGTGGCAGTATGACGCGGCACTTTTCTGTTGCGACAGAAATGAGATCAAAGCGTACATGCTCCGCAGACTGAAACCGGGACTGGGCGGTGGAAAGACCACTTTTGTTACGGTAGATGAAGTGGCGAGCGCACATATGAAAGAACTTGCCATGGTTTATCCGGTGCTGAATGAAGATAAGGCAAAAGAAGTAGATAACATGTTCTGCAAATTTATCGAGAGCGTGTTTGACAAGCGAATTGTTTCTTCTGTGTTCCTGACAGGAGAAGGATTTGAAAATGAATGGTATCCGAGATCTCTTCGTGTATTATGTAATGGAAGAAGAGCGTTCATCGGAAACAATCTGTACAGCAAAGGTGCATGTTATACGGCATACAGAAAGCTGTATATGCACATTGAGAATCCAGTTTATCTTTCCGAGGATAAGCTGACAGATCAGATTACAGTGAATATGCGTGTGGATGGGCAGGATATGTGGTATCCGCTGGTGTCCTGGGGTGCACACTGGTATGAGTCAAACAATCAGTGGGAAGTACTTCTGGAGGATGTGGATGATATTGAGTTTCGCATTGAATCGCTGGTTCAGGGCAACTTAAAGACAGAGACAATCTCACTTGCAAAATTACCGAAGCGTGCGGAATATTCCACACGTCTGCAGATCGAGACATCCTTCCTGGATGAGAAAACCTGTAAGATCACTGTGTGGGATGTCGGATTCGGAGACTTTTTCCTGCCGACGGATTTCCGGGAAGAAAAGTTGATTCACTTAGGAGGCAATGATGGGAAATTTAATTCTTTGTCATGATAAACATGCGGAACATCCTTATGAGATTGCAAGGATCCACTGCAGGATTTTCACAATTGAAGAACTCTGCTATTATCTGTGCAATAATCTGTATCTGATCGATTACACGATTATGAATGAGCAGCTCTGCAACTGGCTGGATGAAGAGATTGGACTGACAGATCTGGCAGACAAATTGAAAGATGTATTAAGAGTCCGTGGGTCAGTTGAGAAGTTTGTACTTACTATATTAAAAGAATCCAGGATCTACAGAGAACCGGAGATGATCCGGATTCAGAATGTGCTGGAACATCTGAAAAATCAGAAGGACATTGAGCGTCAGAAATATAAAGGCGACAATCTTCTGGAAAGCGGGGAGATCGAGGAGGCGATTCTTGTTTATCAGGAAATCCTTAACGGCGAGAAAGATGAGAGCGTGGATGAGAAATTCTACGGAAAGATCTATGCCGGTCTCGGAGCTGCGTATGGACGTCTGTTCCTGTATCAGGAATCAGCCAGAATGTATGACCGCGCTTACCAGATCTGTGAAGATCCGGAACTGATCAAACCGTATCTGTATGCTTCTTATAAATATATGTCACTGGAAGAATACCATATTCTTCTGACCAAGCATGCGGAGTATCTTGAGTCTAATGCCCAAATGCGGCAGGAGATCGAGGAAATCAAAGAAAATCTTCAGGTGGAGCCGGATGCGGCACTGCTGGAGAAATGGAAGAGAAGATACAGAAGAAATCATACCTGATCTGTTTAACTTGACAGGTGAAAAGTGCTGTGATAGAATACAACAGTAACTTTACCGTGGTGCAGTGACTCATTGGTAGAGAATAAAAGGACAGCGAACGCAGCAAGTGTGAATATCCGCCTGACTATAATGAGGTCCGGGAGAAGCTGCGAACGGCCCAAAAAGTTAAGCCGGGGATCTGGCAGTGGAGGTATGAGGATGAAAAAGAAATTATTAAGTGTATTATTATGTGCAGGACTTACAGTATCTGTTCTGGCCGGATGTGGTTCAGACAAATCAGACGCAAAAGCTGACAACGACACAAAGACAGAGTCTTCTGATACAGAAAGCGATATGCAGTATGTGAAAGACAAAGGAACACTGGTAGTCGGAATCACAGATTTTGAGCCGATGGACTATAAAGATGACAGCGGAGAGTGGATCGGATTTGACGCTGATATGGCAAAAGCATTTGCAGAGAGCCTTGGCGTGACAGCAGAGTTCGTAGAGATCGACTGGGACAATAAAGTACTTGAGCTGGATGGAAAATCCATCGACTGCGTATGGAACGGTATGACACTGACAGATGAAGTAACAAGCTCTATGGAGTGTACAAATGCATATCTGAACAATGCACAGGTTGTTGTTGTTCCGAAAGATGTTGCAGATAAATATCAGGATAAAGACAGCTTAAAGGATCTGTCCTTTGCAGTTGAGGCAGGAAGTGCCGGAGAAGCACAGGTCAGTGATCTTGGTGTAGAGTACACATCTGTAAGTTCACAGGCAGATGCGCTGATGGAAGTAGCAGCAGGTACATCTGACGCAGCAGTCATCGACTCTCTGATGGCAGCAGCTATGATCGGAGAAGGTACAGGATATGCAGATCTCACATATACAGTCAGCCTGAACAGTGAAGAGTATGGTGTAGGATTCCGTCAGGGATCTGATCTTGCAGCAGCTCTCAATGATTTCTTCAAAGCAAGTATGGAAGATGGAAGCATGGCAAAATGTGCTGAAACATACAAAGTACAGGCAGCTCTGATCGAAGAATAGGAACATTAAAAACATTATATGCAATTGCAGGCAAAGCCGGATCGCTGTTCAGTTTAGGGTGAACAGCGATTCTGCATGCAGGCAGGAATACAAATAATTAGGATGGAGCTTTATTAAAATGGAACTTATAATGGAACAATTTCCAATCGTTATTCATTCGCTGAATGTGGGATTTTTACAGACCTTGAAGCTGTTCTTTGCAACACTTCTTGGTGCGATTCCGCTGGGCCTGATCATTGCCTTCGGATCGATGTCACATTTTAAGCCTTTAAGTTATTTTACCAATATCATTGTCTGGATCGTCAGAGGAACTCCACTGATGATACAGATGCTGATCATTTACTTTTTCCCGGGACTGGTGCTTGGTAATCCAATCTGGGGAGGCGGCGAGAGCGGAAGATTCATGGCTGCTTCAGTTGCATTTATTTTTAACTATGCCTGTTATTTCTCAGTAATCTACCGTGGAGGAATTCAGGGAATACCAGAAGGACAGACAGAAGCCGGCCTGGTACTTGGCATGACAAAACGCCAGATCTTTTTTAAGGTGAAGCTGCTTCAGATGATTAAGAGAATTGTTCCACCGATGTCAAATGAGATTATCACACTTGTAAAAGATACGTCTCTTGCACGTATCATTGCACTTCAGGAGATCATCTGGGCAGGACAGGCGTTCCTAAAAGGTTCTCAGGGAATCTCAGGAGCAATCTGGCCGATGTTCTTTACAGCATTTTATTATCTGATCTTCAATGGTATTCTGACAGTTCTTCTTGGAAAACTTGAGAAGAAACTGGAATATTTCAGATAGGAGGATAAGAAGAATGGCAATACTTGAAGTAGAACATATCAATAAAACATTTGGTCATACAGAAGTACTTAAAGACATTAGTTTTTCACTTGAAAGAGGGCAGGTACTTTCCCTGATCGGTTCTTCGGGAAGTGGAAAGACAACCCTTCTGCGTTGTCTGAATTTTCTGGAGCGTCCGGACAAAGGCGTGATCCGTGTCAATGACGAGCTGTTATTTGACGCGGCCAATCCGGTGACGACACAGGAGAGTGAGATCCGTAAAAAAAGACTTCATTTTGGACTGGTCTTTCAGTCATTTAATCTGTTTCCACAGTATACAGCGTTAGGAAATGTAATGTTGGCGAAGGAACTTCTGGCAAAATCACAGCCGGATTATAAAGCGCGGAAGAAAGAGATCCATACAGAGATTGAGAAGGAAGCAAAACATCTTCTGGATCAGATGGGACTTTCTGAGAGAATGAACAATTATCCGCATCAGCTATCCGGTGGACAGTGTCAGCGTGTGGCAATCGCTCGTGCACTTGCACTGAGCCCGGATATTCTTTGTTTTGATGAACCGACCTCTGCACTGGATCCGGAGTTGACAGGTGAAGTTCTGAAAGTAATCAAAGGACTGGCAGATCAGAATACAACTATGATCATCGTAACCCATGAGATGGCATTTGCCAGAGATGTATCTGACAAAGTGCTGTTTATGGACGGTGGAAAGATTCTGGAGCAGGGTACTTCCGAGGAGGTGTTTGAACATCCGAAGGAGGAGCGTACAAGACAGTTCCTTTCCAGATTTACACAGGGATAAAAAATATTTTTCTGGACATACTCTGGAAAATTCGTTACTGTTCACAGGTAACCTGCAAACAGTAATGTATCTCGCCATTTAGAATCGCCTTTGGCGATGGGCGAGATACATTCAAGACAATACGTGCATCCTCCATGCCAATCAGCGGAGTGATTGACATGGGAGTGAACAGTAACAAAAATTCTACAATTTTGACAAAAATTGAATGAAATTAACCTGAATTATAAGGAAAACAGAATAAAAGCTTCAAACATATAAGAAGTGCTTATTAAAATGAAGCTGAGAAAATAATGAACAGATCAGAATACAAGGCAGAGGGATTGTTGATTTTCCCTCTGCCTTATATTATAATCTGACTTGTAACACGGAAACTGTCAGTTAGAGTATGCCTGAAAAGGTGAGATAGTTTCAGACACACTCTAAAATCATAGATAAGGAGCAGAAACTACATGAGTGAATTTGAAAAGGCTGTGACGGGATTAGGCGAAGAATGTGGTGTGTTTGGTGCCTATGATATGGATGGACACGACGTGGCAGCGTCAATTTATTATGGATTATTTGCTTTACAGCACAGAGGTCAGGAGAGCTGTGGTATAGCGGTAACTGATACCTACGGAGAAAGGAAAGTACTGTCTAAAAAAGGACTGGGGCATGTCAATGATGTTTTTGACGAAAAAGTGCTTACAGAACTGAAAGGAAACCTCGGAGTTGGACATGTACGTTATTCTACAGCAGGAGGCACCCGTGTAGAGAATGCCCAGCCGCTGGTTATTAATTATGTAAAAGGAGTACTGGCGATCGCACACAACGGAAATCTGGTCAATGCGATCGAACTCAGAAAAGAACTGGAATATACAGGAGCGATCTTTCAGACAACGATTGACTCAGAAGTGATCGCATATCACATTGCGAGAGCACGTCTGCAGGCTCCGAATGTAGAAGAAGCGGTAAAACTTGCCATGCAGAAGATCAAAGGCGCATATGCCCTGGTAATCAGCAGCCCGAGAAAAATGATCGGGGCACGTGATCCGTTTGGACTGAAACCATTGTGTATCGGAAAGAGGGATAATACTTATTTCCTTGCATCTGAGAGTTGCGCGATCGCAGCAGTGGATGCGGAATTTGTCAGAGATGTACTTCCGGGAGAGATTGTATCAATCACAAAAGACGGTATTACATCTGATATGAGTATGGCGATGGAGCCAGAGAAACAGGCCCGCTGTATTTTTGAATATATTTATTTTGCAAGAACAGATTCTAAGATTGATGGTGTGGATGTGTATCATGCACGTATCACAGCAGGAAAAGCACTGGCGCAGTCTTATCCGGTAGATGCAGATCTGGTAGTCGGTGTTCCGGATTCCGGTCTTGTGGCTGCCATGGGATATTCCGAGCAGTCGGGAATTCCGTATGGGATGGCATTCCATAAGAACAGTTATGTAGGAAGAACTTTTATCAAGCCAAAGCAGAGTGACCGTGAGTCCAGCGTAAAGATCAAGTTGAATGTCATTCCGGAAGTAGTCAAAGGAAAGCGAATTGTTATGGTAGATGATTCCATTGTTCGTGGTACAACCTGTGCGAACATCATCAAGATGTTGAAAAAGGCAGGAGCTACGGAGGTACATGTAAGAATCAGTTCTCCTCCGTTCTTGTATCCATGCTATTTTGGAACCGATGTGCCGTCCAATGAACAGCTGATCGCACATTCCCACACAACAGAGCAGATCCGTGAGATGATCGGAGCAGATTCACTGGGATATATGGAGATTGACAAACTGAAAGATATGGTCGGGGATCTGAAATTCTGTGATGCATGTTTTACAGGAAATTATCCGATGGAAGTGCCGAACGAGGATATCAGCCACGCATTTGAATAAAGAAAAATCAATTTCAGTAAAATTTAAGATGGAATAAAAAGAAAAAATCAGATAAAATAAAAAAGAGACCCGTTGCAGATTATAGGATGATCGATCATCGTTCATGGAGAATCGGCAGACAGTTATGAAGGTATTCTGTTACATTACAATCCACAACGGGTAATCTGAGAAACAGACAAAAGGAGACACTATTATGAGTAATGATCGTTATGTAAGCCCGCTTTCAGAGCGTTATGCAAGCCGTGAGATGCAGTATATTTTTTCACCTGAGAAGAAATTCAAAACATGGAGAAGACTGTGGATCGCACTTGCAGAGACAGAGAAAGAACTGGGACTGAATATTACAGAGGAACAGATTGAGGAACTGAAAAGCCATGCAGATGACATCAATTTTGATGTGGCAAAAGAGCGTGAGAAAGTAGTTCGCCATGATGTTATGTCTCATGTTTATGCATATGGAGTACAGTGCCCGAAGGCAAAAGGAATCATCCATCTTGGAGCAACTTCCTGCTATGTAGGAGATAATACAGACATTATCATCATGTCAGAAGCACTGAAACTGGTTCGTACAAAGCTGATCAATGTGATCGCAGAACTTGCCAAATTCGCAGATGAGCAGAAAGCACAGCCGACACTGGCATTTACACATTTCCAGCCGGCACAGCCGACAACGGTCGGAAAGAGAGCAACACTCTGGATGCAGGAATTTGAGATGGATCTGGAAGATCTGGAATATGTACTTGGAAGCCTGAAGCTTCTTGGTTCCAAAGGAACAACAGGTACACAGGCAAGCTTCCTGGAACTGTTTGACGGAGATCAGGAAACAATCGACAAGATCGATCCGATGATCGCTGAGAAGATGGGATTCAAGGCATGTTATCCGGTATCCGGACAGACTTATTCCAGAAAAGTAGACACAAGAGTACTGAATGTACTTGCAGGAATCGCAGCAAGTGCACATAAGTTCTCCAATGATATCCGTCTGCTTCAGCACTTAAAAGAAGTAGAGGAGCCATTTGAAAAGACTCAGATCGGTTCTTCTGCAATGGCATATAAGAGAAACCCAATGAGAAGCGAACGTATCGCATCCCTTTCCAGATATGTGATGATCGATGCACTGAATCCGGCAATCACTTCCGCAACACAGTGGTTTGAGAGAACACTGGACGATTCTGCAAACAAACGTCTCAGCGTTCCGGAAGGTTTCCTTGCAATCGACGGCATCCTGGACCTCTGCCTGAATGTAGTAGACGGTCTGGTTGTATATCCGAAGGTAATTGAAAAACGTCTGATGTCAGAGCTTCCATTTATGGCAACAGAGAATATCATGATGGATGCAGTAAAAGCCGGTGGAGACAGACAGGAACTCCACGAGAGAATCAGAGAACTTTCTATGGAAGCAGGAAGAAATGTCAAAGAAAAAGGTCTGGACAACAACCTGCTGGAACTGATTGCAGCAGATCCGGCATTCAACCTGTCACTGGAAGATCTTCAGAAGACAATGCAACCGGAGAAATATGTAGGCCGTGCAAAAGAGCAGGTAGAGGCATATCTGAAGAATGTGATCCATCCGCTGCTTGAGAAGAACAAAGAAGTTCTTGGAGTAAAGGCTGAGATTAACGTATAAGTTATTGTTCACAGCATAGTTGTAAACAGTAACACATATAATCTGAAAAGTGCAAAGGAATGTTGCAAATCATTGCAGCGTTCCTTTTTCTTTGATATCTTATACGGGTTCCATTGGAACTGTGGTTTCAGTGGCGCATGTGGTGAGTTAGAAGGGAAAGGTATTTGAGAAAAGTGGTATGGAATGAAAAGAACAACGTGATCAACGTGGCAGAAGAAACCAATCGCCTGGTTATCGGAAAACGTGTTGCTGCCGAACTGATGGTATTATGCCTTGCAGTTATGAGTCTGGGTGAAAATCCGCTGCAGATACAGAGCAGAAAGAATGCAGATGTAAGATTTACAGAGCATGTCAGAACGACAGAAAACCTGAAGAAGTTTGACACAATGGCGAATGAAATGGATCCGGATGCAGTGGCGGGTGCCGGAAGCGTAAAAGGAATTGCCGGAGAAGATACTCGTAAGATTGCGGGAGAAACGGTTGAAATCGGAATGTTAACAGAAACTGAAGCTGCTGTGAGTCTCACAGAAACAGCTATCGAAGAGGCCCCGGGCCTGGAAAATCTGCAGAAAATGACAGCAGAGATGCCGTCTGTTGTATGGAATCCTGTGAACGATGTTCCGAATGCAGACGAGAAGGATGCAGTAAAAGAAATTTCTTCGGATCGTCTGAATGACAATGTAAAGAAGACAGAACAGATAAATCCTGTTTTACCGACGAACAAAACAGAGATTGCTGTGGATGAAGCCGCAGGAAAAGATGAAAAGAAACAGGAAAATCAAATAGAAACAATTACACCGGTGACACCTTCGGAAGTCCCGGGGACAGATGACTCCACTAAGATTGATGCGATTACAAAGGATCCAACGGAAGAAAAACAGATCGAGGAATTAAAACCAGAGGACGATTCTGAGCCAGCCGGTGAAAATACAGCGGAGATGAATTCTGGTTTCCTGATCGATGAGTCGGGAAAGATCACAGGAATCAGTAACAGAGATCTGGTTGTCAGCGACGGATGTCTGATACTTCCGTCAGAAGGATGTACAGGAATTACGGCGGGCGCGTTCCTTGGCGCAGGAGATGGAATCGTAGAAGTTTCTCTTCCGGCTAATATGACTGATCTGGAAGAAGGCGCATTTCTTGGCCTGAATGAAGTAGAATGGATTGAGACAGAAGAAAATCCGGTTTATTTCAGTGAAGACGGAGTACTGTTCTCTGAAGATGGTACCTGCCTGTTTGCATTTCCGGCAGGAAGAACCGGGACTTATCCGCTTCCGGAATCTGTGACAAGAATTGCAACAGATGCATTTGCAGGGGCATCCATTGAAAAGATTTCGGATCTGCGTGACCGCGAGATTGATTTTGGAAATATCCCAGAGCATATTATTCTGGAATAATGTTACTGTTCGCAGCAAGCTGCAAACAGTAACGCAGTAACCTATATTAGTCAGCAAAAAGAAACATATTGAAGAATTCAGAGAGTTGATATATAATGTGTTGAGAACTTGTTGCGGGTCGGGAGATTCTGTGATCCGCATCAGAAACTTTGAATTGGAGAAGATAAGAATGAGTAAGAAAGTAAGAACTAGATTTGCACCAAGCCCGACAGGAAGGATGCATGTAGGTAACCTCAGAACTGCACTGTATGCATATTTGATCGCAAAACATGAAGGTGGAGATTTCCTTCTTCGTATTGAAGATACAGATCAGGAGCGTTTTGTTGAGGGAGCACTTGAGATTATTTATAGAACACTTGCAAAGACAGGACTTGTTCATGATGAAGGTCCGGATAAAGATGCAGGATACGGTCCGTATGTACAGAGCGAGAGAAATGCATCCGGTCTTTACCTGAAGTATGCGAAACAGCTGGTGGAACAGGGAGATGCTTATTACTGCTTCTGTGACAAAGAGCGTCTGGATTCACTGAAGACAACTGTTTCCGAGAGCGGAACAGAGATTGCAGTTTATGATAAACACTGTCTTGGATTGAGCAAAGAAGAAGTAGAGGCAAACCTTGCGGCAGGAAAACCGTGGGTCATCCGTCTCAATGTTCCGAACGAAGGAACAACAACATTCCACGATGAGATTTACGGAGATATCACAGTACCGAACGCAGAATTGGATGATATGATCCTGATCAAATCTGATGGATATCCGACTTATAACTTTGCAAATGTAATCGATGATCACCTGATGGAGATCTCTCACGTTGTAAGAGGAAATGAGTACCTTTCTTCTGCACCGAAATACAATCGTCTGTATGAAGCATTTGGATGGGAAGTACCGGTTTATGTTCACTGTCCGTTGATCACAGATGAGACACATAAGAAACTGAGCAAACGTTGCGGACATTCTTCTTATGAAGATCTGCTGGATCAGGGATTTGTATCTGAAGCAATCGTAAACTATGTGGCACTTCTTGGATGGTGCCCGTCTGATAACCGTGAGATCTTCTCACTGGAAGAACTGGTAGAAGCTTTTGATTACCGTCATATGAGCAAATCACCGGCGGTATTTGACATTGTAAAACTGAAATGGATGAACGGAGAATACCTCAAAGCAATGGACTTTGACAAATTCTTCGAGCTTGCAGAGCCTTACATCCGTGAGACAGTGACAAAAGACTATGACCTGAAGAAGATTGCAGCACTTGTAAAGACAAGAATCGAGATCTTACCGGATATCAAAGACCAGATTGATTTCTTTGAAGAACTTCCGGATTACGACATCGCACTGTACACACACAAGAAGATGAAGACAGATGCAGAGAAATCCCTTGCACTCTTAAATGAAGTACTTCCGGTACTTGAAGCGCAGGATGATTTCAGCAACGA
The DNA here is from genome assembly GCF_934309415.1 of uncultured Mediterraneibacter sp. Lineage (GTDB taxonomy): Bacteria > Bacillota > Clostridia > Lachnospirales > Lachnospiraceae > Mediterraneibacter. The sequence goes on along the minus strand of NZ_CAKRDI010000010.1, from coordinate 17,688 downwards.
TGCTTTATTCGAGACATTAAAAGCATTTGCTGGTGAGAAAGGATACAAAGTCGGATTCGTAATGTGGCCGCTTCGTACTGCTGTATCAGGAAAGCAGAATACACCGGGTGGCGCAACAGAGCTGATGGAAGTATTAGGAAAAGAAGAATCTCTCAGAAGAATCCGCCTTGGCATCGAGAAACTTCAGTAATAGAAAGGATACTATGGGATTCAACGAAGCACAGAAAAAAGCGGTCCTGCACCGGGATGGTCCCTGCCTTGTACTGGCAGGACCCGGCTCAGGCAAGACGCTTACAATTGTGAACCGAGTAAAATATCTGATAGAGGGTTATAAAGTGAGACCGGAAGAGATTCTGGTCGTTACTTTTACCCGTTTTGCAGCGGCGGAGATGAAATCCCGCCTCTGTTTACTTATGGGAAGAAAAAATCTCCCTGTGACAGTAGGTACATTTCACGGGATTTATTATGGAATTTTGAAATGGGCTTATCGGATGAATCAGGAGAATATACTCTCCGAAGATGAAAAATACCAGATCTTAAGAGCAGTGATTAGCCGTCAGAAGATGGAAGTGTTTGATGAAGAAGATTTTATTCAGGACATTGCGGCCGAGATCGGAAAGATAAAAAATAATCGTCTGAATCTGGAGGAATTCAAATCAGAAAAGTGTGATGCAGATGCATTCCGGGAAATTTACACGGAATATGAAGCACAGAGAAAGAAGCTGCGTAAGATTGATTTTGATGACATGCTGGTGCTCTGTTACAATCTGTTTGCATCCAGACCGGATATTCTCGCACAGTGGCAGAAGAAATTCCGCTATATTCTGATCGATGAGTTTCAGGATATCAACAAGATCCAGTATGATGTGATCCGTATGCTTGCACAGCCGGAAAATAATCTGTTTGCGGTGGGGGATGACGATCAGGCGATCTATGGATTTCGTGGAGCAGACTCAGAGCTGATGCTGCGGTTCGGAGAAGATTTTCCGGGCGCAGAGCAGATCCTTCTTGATATCAATTATCGTTCTACATCCAATATCGTAAAGAATTCTCTCAAAGTAATTCGAAATAATGAAAAACGTTATGATAAAGAACTGAAAGCGTACCGGGAAGGTGGTGCCTGTCTGCATGTACAGGAAGTGAAAGATCCTGCGGAAGAGGCAGACTATGTTCTGGATGAGATTGAAGCCTGCATGCAGAGTGGACTGAAACCGGAGGACATTGCAGTATTATTCCGTATCCATACGGATGCAAGACCGGTCATGGAGGCTCTGGTAGAGCGGAAGATTCCCTTTCAGATGAAGGAACATATGCCGAATATCTACAACCATTTTATTGCGAAAGATATACAGTCGTATTTCCGCCTGGCAAAAGGAGAACGACACCGTCAGGATGTGTATCAGATCATGAACCGTCCAAAGCGGTATATTGCACGTGACAGTCTGCAGAATCAGGAATTTACATTTGAAGAGATGCGACAGTTCTATTGTGACAAGGCATGGATGATGGACCGTGTAGATCAATTTGAGTGGGACATCAAGATGCTGGCGAAGATGGCACCTTATGCAGGAATCCAGTATATCAGGAAACGTATCGGCTACGATGACTATCTGAAAGAATATGCGTATTCGCACAATGTAAAACGTGCGGATCTGAACGATATTCTTGCAGAACTGGAGGAAGCGGCGAAACCATTTGCTACCATTGAAGAGTGGTTCGCGCATATTGAAGAATATACAGAAGCACTCAAAGAAAAAGAAAAACGGCGGAATACGCAGAAGGACGGTGTCCGTCTGATGACGATCCATGCCGCAAAAGGTCTGGAGTTTGATACAGTCTTTCTGATTCAGGCCAACGAAGGCAGACTCCCGTACAAGAAGGCACAGAAAGAAGAAGAGACAGAAGAAGAACGCCGGCTTTTCTATGTTGCGATGACAAGAGCGAAGAATGTATTGAAGATCTGTTATGTGAAAACAAAAAACGGAAAGTCTGTCTCGACTTCCCGTTTTGTAGAAGAATTGATGGAGTAAAGGATGCTGTACTATTCAGCATCATCCTCCAGTGCATCCAGGTCAATATCTCCGAATTCCTGAGATTCCATCCAGTCGTTGAAGACTTCGGATACGCGTTCAAATTCTTCATCTTCCAGAATGTTTTCCAGTCCCGGCTCTTCGTCTTCGCCGTTGTCAATAAAGCGGTACAGGAATACCTGTCCGTCCTCATTATCTCCGTTCTCATCGAGCGGAAGAAGTGCGATATACTGCTGATCTCCACATTCAAAGATTGTCAGAACAGCACATTCCAGTTCCTCATTATTGTCAAGTGTCAGAGTGACAGTGAGCGCTTCATTTTCATTCATAGGTGTTCTCCTTTAAAATAATAAATAGATTTTCGTACCATGTACATGGCTGCCTGCAGAAATTCTGCAAACAGCAGTAGTTCGTTACTGTTCACAGGTAACCTGCAAACAGTAACGTGGTCTCGTCACGCACAGTATGTGGCGGACAGTAACCCATAATTCGATGGTAGCAAAAAGCTCAGAAAAAAGCAAGAGATATTGACATTCTTTCGAAACAAGGTAGAATAATGAAAGAGACTGTTCCTATCCGGTCGAACCACAGGGGTGATTCGATTGAGGAATGCGTGCTTTGGTCTGAACGGATCCTGCTCCATCGACAAAGGTGGTTTAAAATGGTGGGACAGTTACTGACCACAGTAAAATTCGAATAAGACAGAAGGGAATCAAGGCATGAAGAAAAAATGGATGTTATGCATGGCGCTGATCGCCTGTGCAGCCACAGTTCTTGCCGGATGCAAGAAAAATGTAGGTACACCGGAAGACAATGCGGTAATAGAAGAAGACGAAGATGAGGGAAAGGACAAGACAGAAGAGTCAGGCAGATTGTTCGGCTTTTGCGGAGTGGATATGTCCAATCCTTTTTATGAGACACTGAAGAATTCCATTCAGACAGAGCTGGAGGAGCAGGGAGACCGGATCATGGTGAAAGATCCTGCCGGAGATGCCAGCCTTCAGGCGACACAGATCCAGGAGCTGATCGACGCAGGCGCTTCCGCAGTGTTTGTATGCCCGGCAGACTGGGAAGAGATCACACCGGCGCTGGAGGCGCTCAATGAGGCGGATATCCCGGTGATCAACCTGGATACAGAAGCGAAAGAGACAAAACTTGTAGATGCATTTGTCGGTTCTGACAACAAAAATGCAGGATCTGTGTGCGGACAGGATCTGGTGACAAAGAAACCGGACGGAGGAAAGATTGCAATTATCGAGAATCCGACCATGAATTCGATCAATGAGCGAATCACAGGATTTGAGGAAGCAATTGCCGGTTCTGGATTTGAAGTTGTAAAGCGAATCCGCACCGGGAATGATGTGAGCGGGATTCAGGATGAGGTAAAAACACTTCTGAAAGAGAATCCGAAGCTGGATGCGATCATGTGTGGAAGCGATCCGATAGCAGAACAGGTGATGGCAGCGATCGAAGCAGAAGAACGTACCGATGTGCTTGTCTACAGTGTAGATGGTTCACCGGTGATCAAAAAGGCAATCCTTGACGGAAAAAACGGGATGACAGGAGTAGGAGCACAGTCTCCGATCACACTGGGCAAGACCGCAGTAAAAGTGGCAGATGCGATTCTTTCCGGAGATGATTATGACAAGAAAACCCATGAGGAAACGTTTTTCATTAACCGGGATAACGTAGAAATGTATGGAACAGACGGCTGGCAGTAGGAGTATATGAGTATGAAGAAAATAAAGGGAAATCCTCAGCCCTTTGGTGTGGAAGTAAAGGAAAATCAGGTGAATTTTGCATTGCAGGTTCCTTCGGGAAAGCAGTGTGAACTGTTATTATACGAGAAGGGAAAGGCAGTGCCAAAGTATCGGTTTGAGCTGCCGGAGAAAGAAGGAATCGGCGAGGTGCGGTTCCTCGCGATCGAAGAGATCGATCCGGAGAAATACGAATATAATTTTCAGATCGATGACGAAGTGTATGTAGATCCTTATGTGAAAGAAGTTGCAGGAAAAGAGAAGTTCGGCGCATCCAGAAGCATTCAGAAACATCAGGTGCGGGGACGACTTGTATCAGATGCCTATGACTGGGAAGATGATCAGCGCCTGCATCTTCCGTGGAATGAAGTAATCGCGTACAGCCTTCATGTGCGTGGATTTACAAAGCATGTGTCTTCTAAAGTGGCACATCGTGGTACATTTCTCGGTGTGATGGAGAAAATACCGTATCTGAAAGAGCTGGGAATCAATCAGATCCAGTGCATGCCTGTGTATGAGTTCGAGGAATGCGGAAAAGAACGGATTAACTACTGGGGATATGGAAAAGGATTTTATTTTGCACCGAAGCAGGCTTATGCGGCGGGAAAGAGTGCGGTAAAAGAACTGAAAGACATGGTAAAGGCGTGTCACAGAGAAGGGATTGAAGTTGTCCTTGAGATGCCTTTTACCCCGGAGATTTCCGTGGATAAGGCTCTGGAATGTCTGCGCTATTATATGCTTGAGTATCATGTGGATGGGTTTGTTGTGAATCCATACAGCGTTTCCTGGGAGGAACTGAATGCGGATCCGTTTTTGAAGGATATCAAACTGATGCGCAAAGAAGACGGCTTCCAGAATATTATGCGCCGTTTCCTGAAAGGGGACGAGAACATGGTAAATGATGTGATCTGGGCATTACGTCATAATTCAGCCATGGACGGAAAATGCAATTACATTACAGCACAGACCGGATTTACAATGTGGGATCTTGTATCTTACGACGGAAAACATAATGAAGCAAATGGAGAACGGAATCTGGATGGACCGGATTATAACTACAGCTGGAACTGCGGTGCAGAGGGAGCGAGCAGAAAACGTTCTGTCCTCAGACTGAGAAAGAATCAGGTCAAGAATGCATTCGCCCTGCTAATGTCAGCGCAGGGAACACCGTGTCTGCTGGCAGGAGATGAGTTTTATAATTCCCAGAAGGGAAATAATAATACCTACTGTCAGGACAATGAGATCGGATGGGTGAACTGGAATAAGTTTCATGAAGAAGATGATCTGTACCGGTATGTGAAGGCGATGATCGTATTCCGTAAGAGCCATCTGTGCCTGCATCAGAAAGAAGAACTGAAAGGGATGGACCGGACAGCATGTGGCATGCCGGATGTATCTTATCACGGCGAGAATGCATGGCAGGTAAAAGCAGAGGTGGCAAGCAGACAGCTCGGCGTGATGTATGCTCTGTGTGGGGAGGAAAAGGAAGCCTGCTTCGTGGCATATAATATGCACTGGCTGATCCATCATTATGCACTTCCGTCTCCGGGAAAAGACAGAGTGTGGTATCTGGCAGCAGATACTGAAAGAGGATTTCTGGAGCAGCCGGTATATCTGGAAGAACAGAAAGAAATTGTATTAAAAGAGCGCAGTATTTCCCTGCTGGTCAGCAGAAAGACAGAAGGGAAAAAACGTAGAAGAAAAGGGAAAGGGCAGGCAAGAAATGAAGGCAATACAGCATTTTTGCACGATCACAAAGCATAAGATCATAGTGATGAAAGAATGTTTCAGAGTAGGACTTTATAAACAGGGTCTGCTCCATGATCTTTCCAAATACAGTTGGACCGAGTTCCGTGTGGGATGCAAATATTATCAGGGAGACCGAAGCCCGAACAATGCGGAACGGGAAGAAAAAGGATATTCTTCCGCATGGCTGCACCATAAAGGAAGAAATAAACATCATTATGAGTACTGGATCGATTACAGTGCAGATGGAAATGGGACGATCGGGCAGAGTGTACTGTCAGGGATGAGAATGCCCGAGAATTATGTGGTCGAGATGTTCCTGGACCGTATTGCAGCAAGCAAAGTGTATAAAGGAGACAGCTACAAAGAGACAGATCCGTTGGAATATTATGAGAATGGAAAAGTCGGAGAGCTGATGCATGAGGATACCCGGAAGCTTCTGGAGACTCTGCTGAAGATGCTGGCAGAGAAGGGCGAGGAGGCAACGTATCAGTATATCCGCAGGGAGGTCCTTAAAGAGGGTTTGTGTTAATGACGGAATGCATTCCCGCTATATATGGATTGTAAACGAAACAGATTCCGAGGAGAAAATTATGAGATTATACATCATACGTCACGGAGAGACAGACTGGAATAAGGAAAAGAAGATTCAGGGGCATACAGATATTCCATTGAATGAATATGGTCGTCATCTTGCAGAAGAGACTGCAGAAGGTATGAAAGATATTTCGATGGATCTTTGCTTTACAAGTCCATTGCTCCGTGCGAAGGAGACCGCTCAGATTGTTCTGGGAGATCGAGGGATACCTGTAATAGAAGAACCGCGCATTATGGAAATTGGTTTTGGCTCTTTTGAGGGAAAAGGAAGCAGTACAGAAGCGTTCCGGAAGTTCTTCAGTGATACAGAAGATTATGTTGCTCCAAAGGATGGAGAGACAGTCCTTCAGCTGTATGAAAGGACAGGAGCATTTCTAAAAGAACTCTGTGGCAGAGAGGATCTGAAAGATAAAAAGATTCTGATCTCTACACATGGAGCAGCGATGACTGCACTCCTGAACCGGATCCGCGGCAATGTGTCCGTGGAAGAATTCTGGAAAGAAGAAGTACCTCCAAACTGCGCGGTGACAACGGTAGATGTAGAAGGAAAGAACCTAAAGATCGTGAAAGAGAATCAGGTGTTTTACAAAGAAGAAGTACGACACTGGAAAGCAGTGTAATAGGAAAATCCGATGAGATATGGCAGCGGAGAAAGAGAAAGAGCTGGCGTATTTCACCGGATTTTTTTGCCAGAATTACTGGCAGGGCTTTCCTTGCAATCGGAGATGGGATATGTTATCGTAAATCCATCGTTACTGCCATCGTCGCAGACGATTCTAAATGGCGAGATGCGTTACTGTTTACAGCTATGCTGTGAACAGTGACAATCCATCTGATACGGCAGAAAAGAAAACAAGAAAATTTGTTGACAATTGGGAGCAAGTATAATAGTATATTAACAGAAGCGAACAACTGTTCGATACGTTAGAAGGAGAATTTGAATTATGGCAGGTAAAGAAAGCGTTGTAAAAGCTACAAATAATGAAGAAAAGAAGAAAGCGCTGGAAGCAGCGATCGCGAAACTTGAGAAAGATTTTGGAAAAGGTGCAGTGATGCGTCTCGGCGATTCAAGTGCCAATGTGGCAGTGGAGACAGTCCCGACAGGATGTCTGAGTCTGGACCTTGCACTCGGACTTGGCGGTGTGCCAAAGGGACGTGTGATTGAGATCTACGGACCTGAGTCCAGTGGTAAGACAACCGTTGCATTGCATATGATCGCGGAAGTACAGAAGCGTGGTGGTATTGCAGGCTTTGTAGATGCAGAGCATGCCCTGGATCCGGTTTATGCAAAGAACATCGGTGTAGATATTGACGAACTGTATATCTCCCAGCCGGACAGTGGAGATCAGGCACTGGAGATTGCAGAGACAATGGTCCGCTCCGGAGCGATCGATATTATTGTTATCGACTCTGTAGCAGCACTTGTTCCGAAGCAGGAGATTGAAGGAGATATGGGAGACAGCCATGTAGGACTTCAGGCAAGACTGATGTCACAGGCACTCAGAAAACTGACTCCTGTAATCAGCAAGTCCAACTGTGTTGTGATTTTTATCAACCAGTTGCGTGAGAAAGTGGGAGTTATGTTCGGTAATCCGGAGACAACAACCGGTGGACGTGCGCTGAAATTCTATGCATCCATCCGTATGGATGTAAGAAGAATCGAGACACTCAAACAGAGCGGAGAGATGGTTGGAAACCGTACCCGGATCCGTGTCGTAAAGAACAAGGTTGCTCCTCCGTTCAAAGAGGCTGAATTTGATATCATGTTCGGAAAAGGTATCTCAAGAGAAGGAGATATTCTGGATCTTGCAGCCAACCTGGATATTGTCAAGAAGAGTGGTGCATGGTATGCATATGAAGGAGAAAAGATCGGACAGGGACGCGAGAATGCAAAGAGTTATCTTGCAACACATCCGGAAGTGATGGAAGAACTGGACCGTAAAGTACGTGACCATTATAAACTCGGAGAGGATGCTGAGGGAGAGACCGCGGAGAAGACTGAGGAAACAAAGAAAACAGGAGAGAGTGAATTCAAACTTTCTCAGAGTAAGTCAGAGGATGCCGGCATGGTGGATGCAGAATGATTGTTACCAGAACAGAATCACTGACGAAGACAAAATATAAAGTAGATCTGGATGGACAATTCGCCTTTGTGTTATATAAGGGCGAATTGTCCCGATATGGGGTAAAAGAAGGTGCAGAACTGACAGAAGAGACCGTGGACGAGATTTACAACACAGTACTTCTGAAACGTGCCAAAAAGCGCGCCATGCATCTTCTGGAAGATATGGACCGTACGGAATCCGGTCTGAGGGAGAAACTGAGACAGGGCCTGTATCCGGCAGAAATTATCGAGAAAGCAATCGATTATGTAAGATCGTTTGGTTATCTGAATGATGCCAGATATGCGGAAAACTTTATCCTGAGCCGGAGAAATTCCAAAAGCAGGAAAGAGATTCATGCGCTGCTTCTCGGGAAGGGAATCTCAGATGAGGAGATCAGCATCGCATTTGAAAACTGCTATGGAAATCAGGAAGAACAGGAAGCTGTCCGCCGGATTTTAGAGAAAAAAAGAGTGGATCCAAAGACCGCAGATGACCGGGAAATGCAGAAAATATACGGTTATCTGGCACGCAAAGGATTCCGTTATGAGACCATCCGTCAAGTGACACAAAATTATAATGAGAATGCTTGACATTGTTGTGGAAACAGTATAAAATTTAAGTGTTGTATTTAGTTAAGACGTACAATGAAAATTCAATAAGGAGGTGCTCCTGTGCAAATAAGTCTAGGTGTAACTATAGGCATTGCCGTGGCCCTCGCGTTGATCGTTGGAGTTGTGACTCGTTTTGCGACCATTTCCATGCTGAAGAACAATGCGGAAAGCAAAATTGGAAATGCGGAAACAAGAGCAAGAGAAATCATTGATGATGCAGTGAAAACTGCCGAGACTACGAAAAAAGAAGCTCTTTTAGAAGTGAAGGAAGAATCCATCAAAACAAAGAATGATCTTGAGAAAGAGACAAAGGAAAGAAGAGCGGAGCTGCAGCGCTATGAAAAGCGTGTGCTTGCAAAGGAAGAGTCTGTAGACAAGAGATCAGATGCTCTTGAACATCGTGAGAACAAACTTACATCCAAAGAAGAACATCTTCGTCAGCGTGAAGCCAAAGTGGAAGAACTTAGTCAGAAGCGTGTACAGGAACTGGAACGAATCTCAGGACTTACCTCCGAACAGGCAAAAGAATATCTGTTAAAAACTGTTGAAGACGATGTCAAACATGACACCGCAAAGATGGTCAGAGAGCTGGAGACACAAGCGAAAGAAGAAGCAGACAAGAAGGCAAAAGAATATGTCGTGAATGCAATTCAGAGATGTGCGGCTGACCATGTGGCAGAGACTACAATTTCTGTAGTACAGCTGCCAAGTGATGAGATGAAAGGAAGAATTATCGGACGTGAAGGACGTAACATCAGAACACTCGAGACACTGACAGGTGTAGAGCTGATCATTGATGATACTCCGGAAGCAGTAGTTCTGTCAGGTTTTGATCCGATTCGTCGTGAAGTGGCAAGAATCGCATTGGAACGCCTCATTGTAGATGGACGTATCCATCCGGCAAGAATTGAGGAGATGGTAGAGAAAGCTCAGAAAGAAGTCGATACGATGATCCGTGAAGAAGGAGAGGCTGCAGCTCTTGAAGTTGGAGTTACAGGAATTCATCCGGAATTGATCCGTCTTCTCGGACGTATGAAATTCAGAACAAGTTACGGACAGAATGCATTAAAACATTCTGTAGAAGTAGCACAGTTATCCGGACTTTTGGCCGGTGAGATCGGACTGGATGTCAGAATCGCCAAACGTGCCGGACTTCTTCATGATATAGGTAAATCTATCGATCATGATGTAGAAGGATCACATATTCAGATCGGTTCAGATCTTTGTAGAAAATATAAAGAATCTGCAACGATCATCAATGCTGTGGAAGCACATCACGGTGATGTAGAGCCACAGAGTCTGATTGCATGTATTGTTCAGGCTGCAGATACAATCTCAGCAGCAAGACCGGGTGCAAGAAGAGAGACAATTGAGACATACACAAACAGATTAAAACAGTTAGAAGATATTACCAACCAGTTCAAAGGTGTGGATAAGTCTTTTGCCATTCAGGCAGGTAGAGAGATTCGTGTTATGGTAGTTCCGGAGCAGGTATCTGACGATGATATGGTGCTTTTGGCCAGAGATATTGCAAAACAGATTGAGTTCGAACTTGAATATCCAGGTCAGATCAAGGTAAATGTTATTCGTGAATCACGAGCAACAGATTACGCGAAATAAAAGAATCATAACAAAAGATGAAATTACAGCCCTTGTCGAAAGACAAGGGCTTTTTTCCTACTTTGCAAAGAGTCGGTGTTACTGTTTGCAGTTGTGCCGTGAACAATAACAAGCCGGTTTTGGAAAAAATAAAATGTTTTAATAAAAAGGAGAAACAAGTATGAGTGATAAGATCAAACGACTGAACAGAGAATTGAAATTCAAAGGAAAAATCATTGATTTTTATCAGGACACGATGGAGATTAACGGAGATCACACAGCAATCTGGGATTTTATCAAACACAAAGGTGCTGCAGCAGTTGTGCCGGTGACAGATGAAGGAAAGATCCTGATGGTAAGACAGTATCGAAATGCGTTGGAACGCTATACGCTGGAGATTCCTGCCGGGGCACTGGATTCTGTGGATGAACCTGGGGTTGAATGTGCTTCCAGAGAGCTGGAAGAGGAAACGGGATATCGCAGTGAACATCTGGAATGGCTGATCAATCTGCGTACTACAGTCGCTTTCTGTAACGAGAAGATCGAAGTATTCGTGGCAAAAGATCTGATTCCGTCCAAACAGCATTTGGATGAAGATGAATTTATCGATCTCGGTGCTTATACGATGGAGGAGTTAAAAGAAAAGATCTATTCCGGTGAGATTGAAGATGCAAAGACAGTATCAGCCTTACTTGCCTATGAGACAAAATACTGTCGATAAAACTGAGATAAATTGATTGGGCAGATTTTATTTAAAACGTATCTGAGGGATGCTTTGTGTAAGAGGTGATACAATACTTCTTACGCAAAGCATTTTTAAGGTACTCTCCGGCATATAATGAAATATCGCAGGAAAATTGGAGGAGAGAATGTGAAGATATTTCATACAGGAAGACAGTGTTCCGCTTTATTTATGGTTGGATTTTTAGCCGGAATTATATACGTGAATCTAATGGCAGGACAGTATTCAGGAAGATCGGATTTGTTCAGTGCTTATTTTTTAAACCAGCTTCAGAATATGGAAGTCAAAACAGGAGAATACTTATGGTATCTGCTGAAAGCAAGAGGCATTCCGCTTGCAATTGTGATCCTGATTTCCAGAACAAGGGCGAAAAAGGCCGGAGCTGGCATTTTTTTGTTTTGGACGGGCATTTCCGCCGGGGTTCTGATCTCGACTGCCATTCTGGAACTGGGGATTCGTGGCAGCTTGCTGTGTGTAATCGGTGTTTTCCCCCAGTTCCTTTTTTATATTCCGGCGATTTTACTGATCCTTCTCTATTGCTGGAGATGGCCGCAATGCCATTGGAAGAGGCAAAAGACATTATTTGTTGCCGGCATGATGGTCGCAGGAATCTTTTGCGAACTGTATATTAATCCTGTTTTACTTAGAGTTTTTTTGAAATTCCTGTGATCTTATAAAGTGCGGCAATGGATAGAACTGAGACCAGGGTCTGGCTTGCAAGAAGTCCCCAGAGATATCCCTGGATGCCAAATCGTGGAACAGCAGTAATGATACTCAGGATACGTGCAGAAAGACCGGAAATGTTGATGATCAGAGTGACAGCTGTATTTCCCAGACCATTGATCGTGCCGGTCAGTGCTGTGTTTGTATATAGAAACGGGCAGATCCATGCAAGAGTTACGATAAAATTTCCTGCGAGACTGCTGTGAAAGAGAATTTGCCCAATGGCAGTTCCAAAGAGCAGGAAAAAGATACAGCACAGGAGTCCCAGCATAAAGCAGGCAGATGCGGCGCGCAGGATCAGGCGCATCATAGATTGATGTTTCCCGGCGACCTGCTCTCCGGCAACAGCAGGCATCAGCATCATACTGACAGAACTGGTGACTGCGGAAGGAAACAGAATGCAGGGCAGTGCCATACCAGTCAGGACTCCGTAGATACTTAAGGCTTCGGCATCTGAATACTGACAAAGTTTCAGACAGGCCGGGACGGAGACAGCCTCAATACTTTGCAGAAGAGTGACAGCAGAACGATTGAGGGTGAGCGGTACAGAAAGCTTCAGAAGCTCTACGATGCAGTGCGTATGCGGGAGGGGCAAGAACAAGTGGGAAAAACAGGTGCTTTTTTCGGAAGCAGAAGCAGAGTGCAGGTGCATCCTGGTATCGGGAGTAGAGGAGATACATGGTGGGCATACATCTGGTGTCAGATGAACCTTATAGAAATGCCAGATGGAGTACAGTGCAGCCAGATATTCGCCCAGGATCACTCCGGATACGGCAATCTGAATGCTGCAGGTACCGGAGGTCCGCTGCAGAAGGAAGAAAAGCAGAAGGACGGAAAGAATTCGTGCAGTCTGTTCTACTAACTGAGAGACAGCAGGCATCGTGGCTTTTTGAATTCCCAGATTATATCCACAGATACAGCCGTGGACAGAGGCAGCCGGAAGTGCGTAACTGACAGAACGCAACAACTCTGTACAGCGTACATCGTCCAGAAAACGAAGAGAAATCACGTCGGCATATTGTTGTACAAAAAGGCATTCTACCAGGGAAAGAGAGACTGCAAAGAACAGGCCGGTCCTCAGGATATCCAAAGCCTGCCGCTTCTTCCCCAGAGAAATCTTTTCAGCGACCATCCTTGAAATGGCAGTTTCAATTCCGGCGGTACTCAGAGAAAGACAGAGTATGTAGAAAGGAAAAATCAACTGGTAGAGTCCTACCTGTTCTTCACCGAATATGTGACTGAGAAAAATCCGGAAGAAGAATCCCATGATCCGGCTGAGGATTCCGGCAGATGTTAAAATGAAAGTGCCTTTGATCAGGCGATGCGTATTCTTAGTCATTGTTATACCTACCTATCTTGCTTATTTTATATTTATTTGAGAAACTTTCTTGACAGAACCGGTTTTGAATGATATCCTACAAAAGTAAACCCTAGTGATTTACTAGGATTATCTCTTAAAAGCAGAGAAGGTGATAAATTGAAATTATCGACGAAAGGGAGATACGGTCTGAGAGCTCTGATCGATCTTGCCCAATATAGCGAGGAATCACCTGTTTCAATCACAAGCATTGCAAAGCGTCAGGATATCTCAGAACGATATCTGGAGCAGTTGATGTCCCTGTTAAAAAAAGCGGGGATCGTCACAAGTATTCGCGGAGCAGGCGGTGGTTATGTGTTGGCAAAGGATGCAGCAACGGTGTCGGTCGGAGATGTACTTCGGGCACTGGAAGGAAGTCTGGATCCGGTCGACTGTGCAGGACTTACCTCGGAAGGCGGATGCAATGCTTCTGACAGCTGCGTCACAAAGTACGTCTGGAAACGGATTAACGAAAGCATTAATGAGACGGTGAATGAGATTTGGCTCAGCCAGCTCGTTGAAGAAGGACGGAAACTTGGATGCGAGGACAAGGAGAGCAGCCGCACATGCTGTAAGAATTAATAAAGACAAGAACTGACCGGGCAAATGCATAGTCAGAAAACACATAAAGATACGGAGGTCAAATATCGTGGGAAAATTAATTTATCTTGATAACGCTGCAACAACAAAGACAGCACCGGAAGTAGTAGATGCAATGCTTCCATACTTTACAGAGCATTTTGGAAATCCATCCAGTGTATATGGATTTGCAGCAGCAAACAAAGAAGTAATCACAAAACAGAGAGAGACAATCGCCAATGCACTTGGAGCAAAGACAGATGAGATCTACTTCACAGCAGGTGGTTCCGAGTCTGACAACTGGGCTTTAAAAGCAACAGCAGAGGCATATGAGTCAAAAGGAAAACACATCATCACAACAAAGATCGAGCATCATGCAATTCTTCATACAGGAGAATATCTTGAGAAACGTGGCTATGAAGTAACTTATCTGGATGTAGATGAGAATGGTATCGTCAGTCCGGAAGCTGTAGAAGCAGCCATCCGCCCGGATACAATCCTGATCAGTGTTATGTTTGCAAACAATGAGATTGGAAGTATCCAGCCAATCAAAGAGATCGGAGAGATTGCGCACAAACATGGTGTTCTTTTCCATACAGATGCAGTACAGGCATTTGGACAGGTTCCGATCAATGTAGATGAGATGCATATCGATATGCTTAGTTCCAGCGGACACAAACTGAACGGACCAAAAGGAATCGGTTTCCTTTATATCAGAAAAGGTGTGAAGATCCGTTCCTTCGTACATGGCGGAGCTCAGGAGAGAAAACGTCGTGCCGGAACAGAGAACGTACCGGGAATCGTAGGATTTGGAAAAGCCGTAGAGCTTGCGATGGCTACACTGGATGAGAGAATGAAACGCGAGACAGAGCTCAGAGATTATGCAATCGCAAGAATTGAGAAAGAGATCCCATACTGCAGACTGAACGGAGACCGTACAAGACGTCTTCCAAACAACATCAACTTCAGTTTCCGGTTTGTTGAAGGAGAGTCCCTCCTGATCATGCTTGACATGAAAGGAATCTGTGCATCCAGTGGATCTGCCTGCACATCTGGATCACTGGATCCATCCCATGTTCTTCTTGCAATCGGACTGCCTCACGAGATCGCACACGGTTCTGTACGTATGACACTTGGAGCAGACACAACAAAAGAAGATCTGGATTACACAATTGATAATCTGAAAGAAATCGTGGCACACTTAAGAAGCATGTCACCACTGTATGAAGATTTCATCAAAAAACAGAATAAATAAACAGAAGATACGAAGAAAAAACGGAGGAATTTAACCATGTATACAGAGAAAGTTATGGATCATTTTCAGCATCCAAGAAATGTAGGAGAAATTGAGAACGCCAGCGGTGTAGGAACAGTAGGAAATGCAAAATGTGGAGA
The DNA here is from genome assembly GCF_934309415.1 of uncultured Mediterraneibacter sp. Lineage (GTDB taxonomy): Bacteria > Bacillota > Clostridia > Lachnospirales > Lachnospiraceae > Mediterraneibacter. The sequence goes on along the minus strand of NZ_CAKRDI010000010.1, from coordinate 2,447 downwards.
TATCATGAGAATTTATCTTGATATCGATGAGAACCAGATCATCCGCGATGTAAAATTCAAAACATTTGGATGCGGTGCAGCAGTTGCAACATCCAGTATGGCAACAGAGATGGTCAAAGGAAAGAGCATTCAGGAAGCAATGGAAGTAACAAACAAGGCAGTTATGGAAGCATTGGACGGACTTCCGCCGGTAAAAGTACATTGTTCTCTTCTTGCAGAGGAAGCAATCCACGCAGCACTCTGGGACTATGCTGAGAAACATGATATCAAGATCGAAGGACTCAAGAAACCGAAGTCAGATATCCACGAAGGCGAAGAAGCAGAAGAAGAGGAATATTAATGAGTAAAGGTAAAGTAGTTGTAGGAATGTCCGGTGGAGTGGATTCATCCGTAGCTGCATGGCTTTTAAAAGAGCAGGGCTATGATGTGATCGGTGTCACCATGCAGATCTGGCAGGATGAAGACAACGTAGTCCAGGAAGAGAACGGTGGATGCTGTGGTCTGAGTGCGGTGGACGATGCCAGAAGAGTGGCAGCTTCGATCGGGATTCCGTATTATGTCATGAATTTTAAAGATGAGTTCAAAAAGACAGTCATCGACTATTTTACGGAGGAATATTTAAACGGCAGAACACCAAATCCGTGCATTGCCTGCAACAGGTATGTGAAATGGGAAGCACTTCTTCAGAGGAGCCTTTCCATCGGTGCGGATTATATAGCGACAGGACATTATGCGCGGATCGACAGACTCCCGAACGGAAGATATGCGATCCGCCGTTCTGCTACACTGGCAAAAGACCAGACCTATGCGCTGTACAACCTGACACAGGAACAGCTGGCACATACACTGATGCCGGTAGGAGAATATTCCAAAGACAGAATCCGTGAAATGGCAGATGAGATCGGTCTGATGGTAGCTCATAAACCGGACAGTCAGGATATCTGTTTTGTCCCGGACGGAGATTATGCATCATTTATAGAAGAAACAACAGACCATCCGTTGCCGGAGGGGAACTTTGTATCTCCGGATGGAAAGATCCTTGGCAGACACAAAGGAATTATCCATTATACGGTAGGACAGCGGAAAGGTCTGGGTCTGGCACTTGGATATCCGGCATTTGTTCTTGAGATCCGCCCGGAGACCAACGAAGTTGTGATCGGAACGTATGATGAATCACTGACTCATACAGTACGCGCCGACCATCTGAATTTTATGAGCGTGGAAGACCTTACGGAACCAATGCGTGTATTTGCAAAGATCCGTTACAATCACAAAGGAGCATGGTGTACGGTGGAAAAGACAGGAGAAGATGAGATCACCTGTACTTTTGACGAACCGATCCGTGCGGCTACACCGGGACAGGCTGTAGTACTTTATGACGGCGAATATGTACTGGGAGGCGGAACAATCTTATGATAACAAGTGATTGCCATATGCATACAAGATTTTCCGAAGACAGCGATACAGATGTCTGTTCTATGCTGGATGCGGCAGTTGAAAAGGGATTGAAAGCGGTCTGCATTACAGATCATATGGATTATGATTTTCCGGAGACACCGGATTTCCCGGCCAATTCCTTCCTGTTTGATGTGGATGAATATTTTCAGACACTGACGGAACTGAGAGAACAGTACAAAGGCAGACTGGAGATCCGGATCGGGGTGGAGATTGGCCTGCAGTCCCATCTTGGCGAGGCATATAGAAAGCTGACAGAATCTTATCCATTTGATTTTGTCATTGGTTCCAATCACCTGCTGGGTGGAGAAGACCCATATTACCGGGAACTCTTTAAAACAAAAAAAGATACGGACGCATACCGTCAGGCATTCCAGGAAACACTGGAGAATATCGGAAAAGTAGATTCTTTTGATGTGCTGGGACATTTAGATTACGTAGTCCGTTACGGAACTTATCAGGCAGAAGAATATTCTTATCAGAAATTTTCAGATGAGATCGATGCGATTCTGAAAAAAATCATTTCGATGGGAAAAGGAATCGAAATGAACATGGCGGGACTGAAATATGGTCTTGGATTTCCGAATCCTCACCCGGATGTACTGCGCAGATACAGAGAACTGGGTGGTGAAATTGTCACAATTGGAGCAGATGCACACAGCCCGGAATTTGTAGCATATGCTTTTGACAAGGCAGAATCTATACTTTCAAGCTGTGGTTTTAGTTATTATGCAGAATTTCGGGGGCGGAAACCGTCATTTAAGAGAATAGTTCCATAAAAATGGATTTAAATGGATTTAGTACTTGAATTTTTGTTCTTGTTTTAGTACAATGAGTTCAGTTGATGAATTCTTAACAATCATTGCAGAGGATTTATCGCCATGACTGAAGAACAGTCATAAACTTTTTAAAAACTTTTAGGAGGAATTAATCATGGCAGTAAAAGTAGCGATTAATGGTTTTGGACGTATCGGACGTCTTGCTTTCAGACA
>NZ_CAKRDI010000009.1 GCF_934309415.1 uncultured Mediterraneibacter sp. | reverse complement strand
AGGGAACTTGCACAGATTGTGATGTCCTTGATTCCCATAGCGTGGATTTCTCTCATAACCATATTTACAACGTAGTCACCTTCACGGAAATGATGGTGGAAACCAAGTGTCATTCCGTCTTTGATTCCACATTTTACAAGTACTTCGTGAATGCTGTCTACAAGCTTGCTTCCATCAGAGTTGATGACACATTTTGTCTCCGGACCATGTTTTTTGTAAACATATCCGTCAAAATGATGTACTCCCTGGAATACTTCTTTTCCTGTTGCTTTCAAAATCTCTTCTGGTATATCTCTTCCAACTGCATTTAACATCTTACAATTCCCCCTTATATACGCCTGAAGCTTTTGCCAGTTCAATGGTTCTCTTTGCACCGTCATAGAATGCAATGTCGATCATCTTACCATCTACAGTAAATACTCCGATTCCCTGTGCTTTCTTGGAATCAATCTCTCTTACAACTTTCTCTGCAAAAATGATGTCTTTCTGTGTTGGTGTGTAGATCTCATGTACCACATTGATCTGTCTTGGGTTAATGATAGATTTTCCATCGAATCCCATCAGATGGATTGTCTCAACATCCTGTCTGAATCCTTCCATGTTGTCCAGGTCTGTGTAAACTGTATCGAAACACTGGATTCCTGCTGCTCTTGCTGCAATTACAAGATTCTGTCTTGCTCCCATCAGCTCGATTCCTGTTCCTGTGATATGTGTCTGAAGATCCTTTGTGTAATCTCCACCTGAAAGTGCGATACCGAAAAGTCTCTCGGAAGATTCGCAGATATCCAGGGCTTTCATGACACCTCTTGCAGACTCTACAGCCGCCATGATCAGAACGCTTCCTTCCGGTCTTCCGAACTCACGCTCTGCATACTGCACTTCACGCTCTACCATTTTTACATCCTGTGCTGACTCTGTCTTCGGGATACGGATTGCATCGCATCCACCGGCTACAGAACAGCGGATATCTTCTTTCCAGTAAGGTGTATCCAGCGCATTGATTCTGACAACTCTCTCACATCCTCTGTAATTGATTGTCTTTAATGCATGATACAGTGAAAATCTTGCCACATCTTTCTGATTCTCTGCTACTGCATCTTCTAAGTCAAGCATGATAGAATCCGGTTTGTAAATATATGGATCTTTGATCAGTCCCGGTTTCTGTGCATTTAAAAACATCATGGTTCTTCTTAAACGTTTTTTATTCGGATTCATTATCTGATGGCACCTCCCCATGGTAAATGTTCAATCTGTCCAATGGAACGATATACAGCTCCTTCGATTCTTGCCTTGATTGTGCAGTCCAGTGCACCTTTATCTACGATTGAAATTCTGACATTGTCAATTCCCAAGTTTCCCAATGTCTCATATACTACCTTCTTGATCTGATTTCCGTACTGATTGATTACTGCGCTGTCCAGCGTTAATTCAATTGTGCCATCTCCCTCTTCAACTGTCACCTGGCAGTCACTGGATTCCAGTGTTCCCGCTACAGCAGGTCTTAAGATCTCCATCACATATTCCTCCTTCATCTGTGTAACCTGATTGTTACTCCGCCGGCGGTCCGGGTTGGCATTCCCGGCCTTTTTCCCGCGGTGCCGGATCAGGTCTGGCGGCCTGTCCGGCTGGCATTTATTTTGGTTTCTTGTACTTATCATATAGGTGGAATCTTACAGAGAGAATGAGAGTTGCCTTAATATTTATTAAGATTGATGATTTTGTAAAATCCGGGTTACTGTTCACTCCCATGTCAATCACTCCGCTGATTGGCATGGAGGATGCACGTTTTGTCCTGAATGTATCTCGCCCATCGCCGTAGGCGATTCTAAATGGCGAGATACGTTACTGTTTACAGCTATGCTGTGAACAGTAACAAATCCGGCAAGAGCAGTATAACTTCTGATGTCACCCTTGCATACTGCTGCCCGATATGCTATATTTAAGACGTAAAGAGAACAACCGCCCACAAGGGGTTGACCTCGTTAGAAAAAGTAATTATAGAATCACCACCCTAACTCGCCAAAGTTTAGAGGGTGGTTTTTCTATGCCTTAAAACATTATCTGATAAACGTAAAAACGAATGTCAGCAATGCAAGAATGAACATGCCAAAAGCCATAAGATCTTTAAAATCAAAATGATTATTGTTCATCAGCACCACCCCCATTCTATGTAAGAATAGAGGTCCGCCACCCTGTAACACGGTTGTTCTACTCAGAGTATATCATAGCAATAATTGACTCGCAATCACTTTTATTTATAGCAGCAGGCGGCAACTGACTTTTGGGTTACTGTTCAAACCATAGCTAATCACTTTGCTGATTAGCCATGAGGATGCACGTTTTGCCTGAGTGAATCTTACACTCTGATATGCTATATATTAAGAATACAAAAAGGAAACCGCAAGCGACTACCCGGTTATAATTTCAAGCTATTTTACAACAGCCGCCAGCTATGACCAGTAGTTGGCGGCTATCTACGTTTACCCTTGAAGATCTCATAGCAAAGACCCACAAGGGCAACCACGAATATACAAAATAATGATTTATAAATTACTATTGTCATCATTGCTTTAAACAGCAAGCAACGCTCCCGTCTCCGAATCCATAATAAATCCCTGAATATTGATATCCTTCGGCATCAGTGGATGATTTTTCAGTGCATATACGGTATCTTCAACAGACTGCTGCACGCACTCAAAACCACCAAGCCACTCTTCCAGGTTCACACCGCTGTGACGAATCACATCAATATGCTCCTGTTTTATTCCCCTCTCGACCAGTTCTTCCAGAAGTTTTTCACCGTTCATGCCCTGTACTCCACAATCCGTGTGTCCAATTACCATAACTTCTTCCACACCAAGTTCAAGGATTGCCACAAGAAGACTTCTCACAACACTACCGTAAGGATGTGTGATCACACCGCCGGCATTCTTAATAATTTTCGCATCACCGTTTTTGATTCCAAGTGCTGCCGGAAGCAGTTCTGTCAAACGTGTATCCATACAGGTCAGAATTGCCAGCTTCTTATCCGGATACTTACTTGTAAGATATGGCTCATATCCCTTTTCATTTACAAATTTCTGATTATACTCTACAATCTGTTCAATCATTTTTCTCTGTCCTTTCTGTTTTTACTGTGTCATTTTTCTCTATTATATAGACGGTCACTGACTCACTGCAAGTAAACTTAATATATTTTCAGAATATTTCTGTTATGAAACAGAATCAGGAATGAAAAATGTGTTTAAAATACATTTCCAAATCTTCACACCAATATAATTGCGTACAGATTATAGAATTAGATTTTAAACACATTCTAAAATAACTAAAATACAATGTTCATTTTTCAATATACCTACTTTAAAATTAATGGAATTATAGTATAGAACCCAATTCCAATCACCGCAGACAATCCAATCACTTTCGGCACAGACCATTTTCTTTTCAGAATCAGATAAAACATCACCACTCCGATTCCACAGGCACACAGATCTGTCTTATGTTCTGTAAAATAATTTTCTCCTGTAAGCTGTACAATGGTCATCACGATCAGAACAATACAGATTGGTTTTAAGACCAGCAGAATATTAGTAAACAAACTGCTCTCTTTAAACTTTTCGAAGCAGATTGCCGTCACCAATGTCAATGTAAATGCCGGCATCAGTACTCCTGCAACTGCCACGATTCCTCCGATCACTCCTGCTGTGCGTTCCCCCGCAAATGTTGCACAGTTGATTCCCAGTGGTCCCGGCGTCATCTCCGCAATCGCAATCAGATTGGATAAATCTTCCGTTGACATCCAATGATGTGATCTCATTTCTTCCAGGATCAAAGGAACCATTGACATTCCCCCAAAGCTGGTAAACCCGATTTTCATAAAAGCCAGAAATAATTGTATTAATGTTCCCATTTTTCTTTCCCCTGCAATTAAATCATTTATTCTATATCTCTTTATCCATAATACTCGCTTTTCTGCTTCGTTTCTTAGATGTAAGTTTTATATATCCCTGCCAGATCAGCACTGCTGCCACTCCCAGACACACGAGTTCTATATTTCCTATGTCTGTAAAGATACACAGAAGCAATGCAATCATTCCGGCAGCAATGGATACCTTCGTTTTGAACGCTGCTTTTCCCAGTGACAGTGCCGCACTTGCTATAATCGGAACAACTGCACAGCGAATGCCTCTGAGAGCTCCCGCGCACCAGATATTGTCTTTCAGTTTGCTGTAAAATAAGGTCACAACAGAGAGAATTAAAATTGCCGGTGCTGTCATTCCCAGTGCTGCACAAAATCCTCCGAAGACTCCTCCCATAGAATATCCGAAAATCATGCTGATATTCGTAATCATAATTCCCGGAACAGATCTTCCCACCGCTACCATATCTAATAATTCTGATTGCGTAAGCCATTTTCTTTTGTCCACAAATTCCTGCTCCATCTGAGCCAGAATACTCCAGCCACCGCCAAATGTAAAACAGCCAATCTTGAAGAAAAATAAAAATAATTCAATGCCCATTTTCATTTTTTCAAGTATTGTCATATTTTCTGGATTTTTTCTTGTTTCTTCGGATACTTTAGGTTTATAATCCCTTTCCTCTGTTTTCGAAGAAACAGACTTTCTATTTTTGAAAATTTCTTCTTTTCTTTTATGAATTCCTGTATTTTTCACTTCATACAATTTCTAACACTTCCTTCTGAATTCAAGGTTTTATTTAAACTTTTCTTTACCTTCGTTCGTTATTTATTTTATCAGCCTTATAATTATAAGTGAAATATATGTTTTTATATAAAAAATATAGTTTTTACTTATATTCTGTTGAATTGGTGTATTTAAAACGGTATTCTATAAATAATAAGCACTATTTTTGCATTATTTATTTCACAATTTTAGTATGATAGTGATTCAGAAAAATCTGACTACCGCATTTACTACTTTTTCAGGAAAATTTATGTCAACGCCTGATGGCAGAATGGAGAATTTTTATGAACTGGAATCAATTACACTATGTTATTACTATCGCCCGTGAGCAAAATATCACAAAGGCTGCACAGAAACTCTATATTTCACAGCCTTCTCTTTCCATGAGTCTGAAAACTCTGGAAAAAGAACTGGGAACTTCCCTCTTTGAACGGAAAAATGGTGAACTGACTCTTACTTATGCCGGAGAATTGTTTTATGAATGGGCAGAATCTTCTCTTCGCTCCAAGCAGTCCCTCATCGATAAACTGGACGATATTTCTAATCATCTTCGTCACAAGATCCGTATTGGACTCAGTCCCCACCGCAGTGTGATCATGCTGCCCGAAATACTGGAACGTTTTTATGCCGAAGCCGGAAACTGTGATGTACAGATTATCGAAGAACCTACTTATGCATTAAAAGAACTTCTGGAACAGAATGAACTGGACCTAATGATCGATGTTCCACATCCGGATGCCCTGAATTATCAGAGTGAACTTCTTGCAGAAGAACACATCCTGCTTGCTGTTCCAAACTCCTTGCTGCCACACGTTTCACATGCAGTGTTTGCTTCTGATTCAGATCTTCCTGCAGCCAGCCATAAAATGATACAGCTTGACAAAATAAAACTTTCTCTGCCTTTTATCCTGCTGACAGAAAAGCAGGTCATCGGCCAGATGAGCCGCCGTATCTTCGAGACCTGTTCTCTCTATCCGGAAACCAGTATTACCTGCTCCAATGTGGAGTCTGCCCTGACACTGACAAGTCGTGGACTGGGAGCCACCTTTATCCCGGAATATTTTGCAGGACAAAAGCGTTTTGCCGAAAATGTAACTTACTTTTCTATTGAGCACTATCATGACACCCGGAAAATCTGTCTGATCTACCGAAAAAATCAGTATCAGAATAAACACCTGGCACTCATGCTGGATTTATTTCGTGAAATTGTCCCAACCTTGTATACAGATTGTTACTGTTCACTCCCATGTCAATCACTCCGCTGATTGGCATGGAGGATGCACGTTTTGTCCTGAATGTATCTCGCCCATCGCCGTAGGCGATTCTAAATGGCGAGATACGTTACTGTTTGCAGGTTACCTGTGAACAGTAACTACAGATTCAGCACCTATTTAAAATTTATTATCATTTATTGCTGCTTTGTAAAATAAGGTTGTATTTTGTTACTAACGATGTTATTGTAAAAAAAGTACACATACATTTTACAATATCGCATGTATCGAAAATATTTGTAAAACATGTGTTAAGTAACTGTTCACTTATTACTGTTCGCGGATAACATCTAAACAGTAATTTCTGTGAACAGTAACAAGGTCAACAGGAGGAAACGTATGAATTACGCAAGCATTATCATCCCTTTTATCGGGGGACTGGGGATGTTTATTTACGGAATGCAGATCATGTCTCAGGGACTTGAAAATGCAGCCGGAAGTAGGATGAAATCCCTGTTGAAAGCACTGACGAAAAACAAATTCATGGGCGTGCTTCTCGGAGCTTTGATTACTGCTGTAATCCAGAGTTCATCTGCAACGACAGTTATGGTCGTTGGTTTTGTAAATGCCGGAATCATGAACCTGTCTCAGGCAATGGGCGTCATCATGGGTGCAAACATCGGTACAACTGTTACCGGATGGCTGGTATCCAGTGCTGAATGGGCCAAATTCTTAAGTCCAGGAAATCTGGCACCAATCGCAATTATGTTAGGTGTTATCCTGATGCTCACAGGCGGCCGCAGAACTACAAAAGACATTTCAAGCATTATCATTGGATTCGGTCTGCTGTTTGTGGGAATCACAACGATGTCAAGTGCTGTAGCTCCATTACAGGAAGTAGAAGCAATCCGTACTGCATTTGTTTCACTGGGACATAATCCGTTCCTGGGTATTATCACCGGTGCAGTTGTTACCGCGGTCATCCAGAGTTCCTCTGCATCTGTCGGTATTCTGCAGAGTCTTGCAGCTGCGGGACTGGTTCCGGTAAGTGCAGCGGTATATATTATCATGGGACAGAACATCGGTACCTGTGTAACTGCGATGATGTCAAGTATCGGAGCTAAAAAGAATGCCAAAACCGCTGCTATCATGCATCTGTTATTCAATATTATCGGTACAATTCTTTTCAGCATCTTTGCAATCATAATGTTCAAAGTTGTCGTACCGGACTTTGGAAAAGGACTCATCAGCCAGACAGAAATCAGTACGGTGCATACAATCTTTAATATCGGAACAACTGTATTATTATTCCCGTTCTCCAATCTGATTATCAAGCTTGCGAAGAAATTCGAGAAAGCTGACCCGGCAGAGAAAGAAGAAAGTGCTGTTCTGCTTGATGAACGTATGTTAGAGACACCTTCTATCGCAATTCAGTCTGTAATCAGCGAGAGTAAACGTATGGGTAATATTGTACTTCGCGCCGTAGAGAAATCAAAGGATGTTCTCTTCACAAGAGATGCAGATCAGATTGCCGACATTAAAGAAGATGAAAGTACTGTAGACAGACTTTGTAAAGGAATTACTGATTATACCATTCGTCTGAGTTCTCTTTCTGTGAATGAAAAGGAGCATCAGCGTCTTGCAAGCCTGTTGCAGATTCTCTCTGATATTGAGCGAATCAGTGATTACTGTGAAAATATGACTGAATTTGCTGAGACATTAAAAGACCGCAATGCTACATTTACAGCAACTGGTACACAGGAGATGAAAGAGATGATCGAAATCTGTGCAGACAGTTACAGATATGCACTGGAAGCATTTGTTGAGAACAGCAAAGAGAAAGCTATGAAAGTAATTGAAAAAGAAAGTCAGGCAGATGATCTGGAAATCCGCCTTCGTTCCGGTCACATGAAACGACTGGCTGATAATAAATGTAATACTGATGCAGGTATCGTATATCTTGATGCACTTGTATGTCTGGAACGTATCTCTGACCATTCAAGAAATATTGCAGAGGAAGTCCTTACTGTTTCTGCTTAATTTCTGAAAAAGGCTATGCTTTTGCCATGAAAAAATCACCCCAGTTTTGAGGTGATTTTTTCATATCTTATATTAAAAAACTATACATACAGGACTTTCCGTCTGAATGATATTTCCAGTTTCAGACAACTTTCCAGTTTCAGTATTTAGCTCAATCTCAACAACAGAATCTGTCGTCTCATTCGCCGCAAGAAGCAGATTACTATCCTCTGCAAATGTAATGAATCTCGGCTGTCCTCCACCTGTCTTGATACAATCTGTAAATCTCATCTTTCCTGTTTTCTGGTCAATTACAAAGCTCGTGATACTGTCATGCTTTCTGTTCGATACAACTACGCACTTTCCATCCGGACTCAAAACGATTCCGCTCGCCCATCCATCACCTGTATAAGTATCCGGCAAAGTAGGAAGAATCTGCTTTGGAGTGAGTTGCCCTTTTTCCGCATCAAATTGATAAAATGTAACAGAATAATCTTTTTCATTCACTCCATAACACCATTGATTATTTTCATGAAATGCTACATGTCTTGGTTCTGCAATTTCTCTGGACTTTACTACACACGTTTTCTTAAGGCTTCCATCCTGATGATTCATCTGAAATACATCGACCTGCCCAAATCCTGCTTTTCTTCCCTGACAGGATACAACCAAATATTCCCCTGTCTGATCCTGCATTACCTGATGCGGATGGGATACAGTTTCTTCTTCCTTACCTGAAATAGTATATAATTTTTCTACATCACTTACACTTCCATCATCATTTCTTGGAATAACAGCTACTGTTCCCGTCTGCAAATTCGCTACATAGATCCAATGGTTCGTCTTGTCCACAGATAAATGAACCGGATTTATTCCTCCTGTAGATGCTGTATTAATGTAAGCCAGTTTTCCTGTCTTTTCATCCACTGAAAAAGAACTGATCTCACTAAAATCCCCATGTATTGTATATAAAAATTTCCCTGTTGTATCTTTACATAAATAAGATGGATTCACAAGATTTTCTACTGTCTGAATTAAGTTCCATGCTCCATCCGGCTGTATCTCGAAAACTTTAATTCCTTTTCCTCTTGCATTTCTTTCCTCTGTAGTTCTGCATCCGACATATGCAACTCTTCCCCTATTGCTCATTTTATTCATCTCTCTGTGTCTCCCTCCAATTATCCAAATAACTTAAACCCTCCGAAGAGTCCGAAAAGGACAATAACTACTACCGCTGCAAATGAAGTTGCAAACAACTGCAAAAATATTTTCTTCTGTTCCTGCTCTGACGCATTTGTCTCCTGTGTATAACTTGCAAGAATCAGACTTCCTCCTGTAGATAAAGGACTGATTCCGGCAACTGTAGCTCCACCAACGATTCCCATGATCATTTCAAGAACAGTAACAGAATCTCCCAGATTGTTTACAATTCCCGGTGCCGCCGGAATCAATGTCGGAAGCACTACTCCATTCGCAGAACTGAACCAGGACATCAATCCGGCGGTCAGACTGATAATCGGAACTGCTGTAATCCGATTCATAAGTTTTGAAAGAAGCTCCGACAAAAGATCGATTCCTCCCATCGTCTTTGTAACTCCCATCAGAATACTTACCCCGCAGATTAAAAGGAGGACGCTCCACGGTACAAGCCTCAGTGCAGCCTTTTCATTAACTACGCCAAACAGAAGCAGTATTACAGATAATGTAAATGCCACAAGACCTACATCATACTGAAAACCAACAACTGCAATAACAAGTGTAAGTAATGCAACGATACATATTTTCTGATTTCTGTTAAATGATTCAAGTTTTTCCATTTGACCAACTGGTTTTAATTTATATCCCCGGAACACCACATACAGCAGCACTGCACAGATTAAATTAGCAGCTGTCACCCCAAGAAATACCGGCATTGCCATTCCTGTATATCCCATCTCCTGTGTCAGATCATTTACAATAATCCCTGACAAAGCGATTGGAGATGCAGTTCCTCCTACTGCTCCCAGAATTGCCATTCCGCCCATAAGAATTGGAGATGCATCCATCTGAGAAGCCAGTGACACTGCAAAAATAATCATAACTGACTGTACAGAAATTGCTCCCGGACCAGCTGCTGAAAGTACATAAGAAACCAGATAAATAATTACCGGGATCAGAAATGTACATTTTCCAACTGCTGCCACCATCTTTTTTGACATCAGTTCCAATGTATGATTCTCCTGAAGCAGGCAGAAGAAAAACATTGTTCCAAGCAATGTAACAAATAACTTGCCCGGAAATCCTGACAAAATCTCATTCGCATCCACACCTCCAATCAGACCGAGCACAAGTGCCAGTCCCATGGAGGCAATCCCCACATTGATATTTTTTACAAATCCAAGTACGATTGCAAAAACTAAAAATAATAACGCTGTCATCTGTAATACCATAGACCGTTCCTCCTAAATCGATCTGTGAAACACCTTTATACCTGATATTTTACACTTTCTTCTTCCATGAAGATATAATATCTGAAAACTTCTTTTTCTTTTAAACTATACAGAAAGTGAGTTACAGCAAGAAGATCTGCACATCCGCCAGGACTTATGTAACGTTCTATAAAATCCTGATCCATCTTATTTATCATTTCTTTCCCTTCCGTTGTAAGAACTCCTCCGGCCGTAAGTACTCTTTTCGCATAATTTTTTGCATATTCTACTGTCTCGACATTATGTCTGGACACAATGTTTGTATCTGCTGTCTTTGCAATCAGATGCAACAAAGTCTGCACAAGAGCTTCATTAACAGAGATTCCCTCATTCCGGAGTTTTGCATATACCGGCAGAGAAATTGTTCTTACTGTTTTATACCCACTCTCTACTTCTCCCCGCACTCCGGTAAGTCCATAGTTCAGATACATTCTTTCACCCTTGGTCAGATTCTTCTTTTCCGCAAGATTTTTATATTCTTTTGCGCAGATTCCTTCACACATTTCAGATACAAGAATGCAGAGTTTGTCCCAGGAATAGTTTCCTTTTCCCAGATACCATCCTGCACATCCACACAGTAATCCCAATGTAAAAATCATACCTTTATGTGTGTTCACACCTTTTGTAAATGAAAACATTCTCTCTTCTGCTTTCATTCCACATTCTCGCAATGGGGTAAGAAGTTCTTTAACAGGTGTATCCCGATACTCCATTCCCACACGAACCATTTCATCAAAAGAGGCGTGCAGTGAAGCAGCAGAAGACATAAACGTAAAATAATCCATATCATAATGCGCTCCGCAATTATTACGGTCTACAAGTCCTGGTTTCGGTGTAGCGGACACCTCATATAACATTGCCTCCATGGCAGCAGAAGCAATTTTATCAATCAGTTGTTCTTTCATCCCTTTTGCACTCCTCTCTTTTTATTTGCAGTTCTCTTTATTTAAAACTGAATCACACCAAGCACTGTGGATACAAGCAATACAATAATACTTGCCGGCCACAGAATTCGCAGTGAATATTTAATATGTTTTCCAATCGTAGTATCTGCAAGACCGAGTCCCACATAAACAGCAGCTACACTTGGACTGATTGGAGTTCCATACGTCGCTGTCAAAAGGAAGGTTGCTGCTACTGTTTCTGCTGAAATTCCAAATTGCTGAACAACACCCAGAATAATTGGAAGCAATGCATAATAAAACGCATCTGTTCCCAAAATCATGATCAGCGGTACAGAGAACAACGCCATGAACCAGTGCATATGCGGAGCAATTCCAGCCGGCAGTGCATTAACGATGGCTGTTGCCATTGCCTCAACCATCCCGGAATCTTTAATCACTCCCATAAAGATACCCACTGAAAACAAAGTCATTGTCATAATCATCGCAGAAGAAGCGTATGATTTCAACTGTTTTGTCTGATCTGCAACTTTCGGAAAATTTACAGTCAATGCAATACAGAACGCTACCATAAAAATAAAATGAAGTGGCAATCCTACATCAACAAACAGGAAAAACAACATAACAAGTGTCAGAATAAGGTTAAAGAAATACAATGCTTTTCCTTTCTTTCCTTCTTCCTTTTCTTCCTCCACATCCACTTCATGATGCTCCGGAACAATCCCACCTTCCGGAACTCCTGCTCCATGATGGATTTCTATTCTGGCAACAAGAAATGCAATTACAAAGGCCAGCACAATCATAACTGCCACCGCCTGCAGAATAATTTTATACAGATCAGAAACTTCTACATTAATAACAGAAGCCGCACGGATCGTAGGACCACCCCATGGAACGATATTCATTACCGCATACATTCCACAAATTGCTCCAAGCAATGCCTCAGGTCTTACTTTTAATTTCTTGCAGATTGGTAAAAATGCCGGTACTACAATAAGAAATGTAGTTGCTCCGGAGCCATCCAGATGAGCTACCATTGTAGTCATGACAACTGCAAATAAAATTGTAGTTACGCTTTTTCCAACTTTTTTTATCAAGAAATTAATAATAGGATCAAACAGTCCTGCTTCAGACATTAACGTGAAATAGGAAATGGAAAAGATAAATAATACCGCTGTTTCCAGCATTGTACTTAATCCGGTAGCAACAAATCCACAGATATCTTCTACCCCGAATCCTGCTATAACTGCAGCAATCACAGGAAGAAGAATAAACGCGACCGGAGGGGATAGTTTTTCTTTGATCAGCACAAACATTAATATAAGCATCAGTGCAAATCCGATAATTGCTAAACGCATATAAGTATATCCTCCTTATTTTTTATGCTATGCCTCAGGATTGCTGCACATCTGTAACTGTACTTTCTCTGCAATCTGTTAAATATTCGGAATTTGCAGACTCTTCTTATAAGCCGTTATCTTCCTGTATTTAACAGGGAAAGTTTAAAACAGCTAAAGGCCGTAATACACAGTTTTTCAACTTTCCCTGGAGCGTGTCTGAAAAAGACTTTCTTTAAAGTACAGGAATCATTTTTTCAGACACACTCTGGCATTTATACTTTTGATTCTAAAAATCACATGGCAATTTTGGTTTAATTTTGATTTTGGCAATTTTCAGAATTCATTTCTGAACTATTTGATATTAATCAACACTATATGGTTTGATTTTTCTTACAACATCAAGGATTGTGCCATCTCTTGCTTCCACGATAGCCACAACTTTATCTTCCCACTCCAGATCGTCTGGTGTTCCTACAAGACTGTATGCTTTTTCTTTTAATTCTTCAATTGTCTTGTGCGGGATTCCGGCTTCATCCAGACACTTAATCAGATCTGGTCTGAGAGGATTTACTGCAATACCATAGTCTGTTACAAGAACATCTACACAATCTCCCGGTGTTGTTACTGTTACAACTTTATCGCAAACAGTAGCCATACGTCCTCTTGTAAGTGGTGTTACGATAATACAGCATTTACTTCCTGCTGCTGTATCCGGATGTCCACCCGGAGCACCACGGAGTACCCCATCAGATCCTGTAATTACGTTTACATTAAAATCAATATCAATCTCCAGCGCAGACAATACAACATAATCCAGTTTATTAACATATGCACCTTTGTTTGCTGCATTTGCATATTCACTCAAACTTGTCTCATGGTGATTTGGATGTTTAAAAATGTGATCGATCGCTCCCTGATCAAAATCCTGTGTATCAAGAATATGCTCTACCAGACCTTTGTCCTGCAGTTTACATACAGAACTGCTTGTACCGCCAAGTGCAAATTTCATCTTGATATTTTTCTCTACCATATGTTCCTCAAGGAAACGGTTTACTGCAAGAGATGGACCGCCGACACCTGTCTGGAAAGAGAATCCATCCTTAAAATATGGAGTTGCTGCGATAACCTTTGCTACATTTTCAGCCATCATCAATTCTCGCGGATTATCTGTCACACGTGCCTCTTTTGTAGAAATTTTCTTTGCATCCCCGATATCATCAACTACACATACACAATCTACGTCAATCGCTGATACAGAAGACGGAAGATTTGGGAAATCTACAAGAGTATCTGTAATAATTACTGTATGATCAGCATAATGAGAATCATGTGTTCCAAATCCAAAAGATCCAAAATTGTTCTTTCCACCTACTCCGCTTGCATTTCCACAGCAGTCAGAACTTGCTGCTGCCAGGAATGCAATATCAATATGTACTTCCCCAGCCTCAACTGCTCTCGGCCTTCCGCCATGGCTTCTGATAATCGCCGGAGATGCCAGTTTTCCTGCTGAAATCACTTCTCCGATTCTTCCGCGGACACCGGAGGTCTGAACTCCGATAATTTTTCCTTCTTCAATATAATCTGCAATTACGTCCTGTGCAGCTCCAAGAGATGTTGCCGCAACAGTAATGTCTTTCAGTCCCATTTCTTCAACAAGGACCTTTGCAACCATACTTGCTACATAATCTCCATCTCTTAACTCTGTATGGAAAGAAAATGTCATTCCGTCATGAGCTCCGCATTTTTCACATGCTTCACGAATTGTTTCACAGATCTTACTTTCCTGAGGTTTTACACATGCACGTGTTCTTGGAGAATCTTTTTTCACATATTTTCCATCCATATAGTTCTTTCCCTGATAAACTTCTTTTCCATCTTTCAGGAGTTCATCTGGTATTTCTCTATTTACTGCATTAATCATTTTAGATATGCTCCTTCCTGCTTTAATTACCTTTTTGCACCTGTTTCTTTTTCTTCATAGATACACTTAGAATTTCAAAAAATCAGTTCTGACTAAATACTTTCATTTTTAATAAATTCTGTTATTTCATATTCATCAGAATTACTAATTCTACAGATCTCCCTCATAAACTCCACATGCCTTTGCAAGTGCAATCACTCTTCTTGCATCCTCGAAGAATGGAATATCAACCATCTTTCCGTCAACTGTATATACACCAACTCCTGAATCAGCCTGTTCATTGAAAGAACGTACCAGTTTTTCAGCATAAGCGATTTCTTTTGATGTCGGGGCAAATGTCTTATGTACAAATTCAATCTGCTTCGGATTAACGACACTCTTTCCATCAAATCCCATCTTACGATTCTGAATTACTTCTTCTTTAAATCCTTCCATATCATCAATATTCGGGAACATTGTATCAAAGCACTGTACTCCGGCTGCTCTAGCTGCCATAAGCATCTGTCCTCTGGCAACCAGCATCTCAATTCCGCCTTTTTCAATGCGGACATGCATACTCTTTCGGAAATCTCCTCCTGAAATTGCGCATCCAAACATTCGTTCAGACGCTGTTACAATCTCATATGCATTCATAATTCCAAGAGGACTTTCAAGCGCTGCCATGAGAAGTGTTCTTCCTTCTTCTACTCCAAACTCTTTTTCAGCTGCAAGTACATGTTCTTCGACAAGTTTTACATCTGCGGCACTCTCACATTTTGCAATTCGAATTCCGTCTGCTCCGCCGGCAACCACACAACGAATGTCTTCCTGCCAGTGAGGTGTATCAAGACCATTGATTCTGACAATGACTTCTGTATCACCATAATCAATATTTTTTAATGCCTGATAAAGAGAAAAACGAGCTGCATCTTTCTGATTTTCTGCAACAGCATCTTCAAGATCCAGGATGATACTGTCTGATCCATAAATATATGCGTCTTTGATCAATCCTGGCTTCTGGGCATTCATAAACATCATTGTTCTGCGCAGACGGTTTTTTTCTGGTTTTTTACGTGTAATCATTTCACAATACCTCCCCATGGAATGTTTTTCTCTGAAATGCCACAGCTTCTGAATACAGCGCATTCAACTCGTGCCTTCAGTGTGCATTCAAGAGCACCTTTATCTACTACGGTTACTTTTCCATTTTCTACACCAAGTTCCTCCAGTACGTTTAATACTGCTTCTTTTATCTGTCTTCCATACTGATTCATCACACTGCTCTCCAGTGTCAGTTCAATTCCATTCTCTGATGGTTCTACTGTAATCTGTGCATCACTGGATTCTAATGTTCCGGCAATTGCTGTTTTCTGAATTTCCATCTGTCGTATCTCTCCTTTTCTTTTTCATTTTTCCGATCGTTTTTCTCTCTCGATCTGCCTTTATTAAACACCCACTTTCTGGAAATGTAAAAGGCACAGTTTTCATTCTTTTCCATTCCTTTTAGGAATGTTAATATCCCTTTACTTTTTTTCATATAATGTTAAAATATGCTTATAAATTCAATACTTTTTTTGTATTCTATTTCTCATATTCTTTTATATATACATTCTTATCAGGAATTTATTTTATTTATTTTCTATTCTTTTAAGGAATTTTAATTTGTGGATTTTATACAATTTAAGGCGTTGAATTTTATGAATTATTACTAATATCATATTTGATAAAGATTTTCTGTAATATGTATATTTCATTTTTGACAACAAGATACTTTACTGATCGCACTGTATAACAAACAGCAATGCATACAGATTACCGAAATATTTTTTCAAATATGCTCTACCGCGTAAAGAGAGAGGTGGTTGATATGAACGAACGAGATTTCGAATTGCTCTCCGCTTTGAATCAGACAAAAAACATTACCCGTGCTGCGGATCTTCTATATATTACTCAATCCGCACTTTCAAAACGAATCAACACGTTGGAAGAAGAACTCGGTGCTCCTTTAATGCTTCGTTCCAGGCAGGGAATTCATTTTACACCTGAAGGTGAAGAAGTTCTCATCAGGACTCAGGCAGCAGCTGAACAACTTGCACTAATGCGACGGAATATTGAAAAAAGCAGATCTTATATCTCCGGAACATTAAATGCAGGAATCTCCATTAACTATGGACTGTATAAACTGCCGGATGTGCTTGCTGAATACCGACAGAAATATCCACATGTAAATACCCATATCATTACTGACCAAAGTCGTAATCTTTATCAAATGATTATGAATGGAAAAGTAGATGTTGCAATTGTACGTGGAGAATATCCCTGGCAGGAAGCGAAACTCCTTCTTTCCAGAGAGAATATCTGTGCAATCCGCAGTCATTCTGATGCCGGAAAATCGCTGAAGGAAATTCCTTATATCGGACGTTCTACCGATATTGTAATGGAACGGGAGATCGCACAGTGGATGCGCGAAAATGAAATTCATCCTTCTCGTCAGGGAATTTTTGTAAACAGTATCGTAACCTGCATGGAAATGGTGGAACGTGGCCTTGGCTGGGGAATTGTCCCTGAATTATGTCTCAAAAATTTTTCCGGGCATGCTGAACCATTGATTTTCAAAAACGGCGAACCTTTCGTTCGCTCTACTTATCTGATCTATACCAATGCAGTTGCCTCGCTTCCGCAGGCACAGGCATTTATAAATATTGTAAAAAACCATGGGAGGTAATATCAAATGTCAGACTACTCTATTTCACAGATCTATCCGTCCGATTCACGGGCAAATGCACAGGTGGATGAGCTTTTGCAGGCTGAGGGAATCCGCAGAGATGCCAATCTTGATTACACTTGTGGCATGTTCGATGATGAGATGAATCTCATTGCCACCGGAAGCTGCTTCGGCAACACATTGCGCTGTATGGCTGTCAGCAGTTCACATCAGGGCGAGGGACTGATGAATCAGATTGTTACGCATCTCATCAGCGTACAGTTTGAGCGTTATAATACCCATCTGTTTCTGTATACAAAATGTAACTCTGCTAAATTTTTCGGTGATCTTGGATTTTATGAAATTGCAAGAATCGATGGTCAGATTGTCTTTATGGAAAACCGGCGCACTGGTTTTAATGATTATATAAAACGGCTGGAAAAAGAAACAGCGAATTCTCCTGTAATGCAGGATCTGCCTGCACAACATAACAACAATATAACAGATCTCCGATGCGCATCTCTTGTAATGAATGCCAATCCATTTACACTTGGGCATCAGTATCTGGTAGAGAAAGCGGCAGCTGAAAATGATATTCTTCATCTGTTTATCGTCAGTGAAGACAAGAGTCTGGTTCCTTTCTCTGTAAGAAAAAAACTGGTCATGGAAGGGACAAAGCATCTGAAAAATATTATCTACCATGAAAGTGGTCCGTATATTATCAGCAGTGCTACTTTCCCGAGTTATTTCCAGAAAGATGCCACCGCCGTTATGGAAAGCCACGCCAATCTGGATCTGACTATTTTTACGCAGATTGCGAAAGCTCTGCAGATCAGCCGCCGCTATGTCGGAGAAGAACCAAACAGTCAGGTTACCGGAATTTATAATGATATCATGGCGCAGAAGCTTCCTGAGAACGGAGTGGAATGTATCATTGTTCCACGTAAAGAAGCAGATGGTGATGTAATCAGTGCTTCTACTGTACGAACTGCACTGAAACGTGGTAATATAGATTTGTTGAAGACACTTGTACCTAAGACAACACTTCACTATTTTCAGAGCGAAGAGGCTGCACCTGTAATCGAGAAAATCAAGGCTGCAGATCATGTGGTGCATCATTAAAAATTTGAAGGAGACCTATCTATCATGCAAGGAGAACAGGTTATTTTAACTGATATGCTTCTCTGCCGGGAACGACGGGCTCAGATTCAGGAGACTTTTATCTCTCAGTATCACTGTCCTGTCATTTCATTCTGTATGAACATTCCGGGACCAGTGAAAACAAATGAGCAGATCCGTGCTGCATTTGAGAGTGGAAAAACTGCCCTGTTATCAAAGCTTGAAAATACACCGGCAGAAATTAAAAATTCTATGGAAATCCATGAGAAAACCGGGGATGAATTATTGCTTGCGATTGATTATCCGGCTCAGAAAATCAAGGAACTGACCACACAGATTGAAGAGACTCATCCTTTCGGAAGACTCTTTGATCTTGATGTAATTGACACCGATGGTCAAAAACTGTCACGCGGTTCGTACCGCAAATGCATCATCTGCGGCTGTCAGGCACAGGAATGCGCCCGCATGAGAAAACACAGTGTGGAAGAAATGCAGGCGAAAATTGAAGAGATGTTACATGATGCAACTTAGCATACATGTAACATCTCCATAATTTTTTTCATTAAGTGATCTTGCTGTTTATGCCTGTTCTATATAATCTCCTGCAATTCCAAAGAATCACTTTATTTTTCATTTCTGTTTTCCAGAAAATATAAGAACCAGCTAACTGCTAGCAAATCTGCTGAGCCTCCAGGTGAAATGTTATATTCTATAAATTTTTGGTCTATTTTTTCCAACATGGCAGTAGTTATAACATCTTTTTCTTTTATTAATCTCTTTAACTGGTTCTTTATTTTCATACACATTTCATAATCAGATCTTGTGATTATATTTGTGTCAATAGTTTCTGCAATCAGGTACAGCAGGGTAATACTTCCAGCCCTGTCATATGAGTATCCTCGTTTCAAAAGTTTCTTTAGAACAGGCAGACCTTCTTTGCGAACAGATAAAAATCCGGATGCTACTTCGCCTCTTATTCCCTGTATTCCATATTTTCTGTACAAGCAACAACCCGCTGTGTTCATTTCCGGCTTCATCGTTTCAAAAAAGTATTCTATCGGAACTTTTGTCATTCTGACACACTCACTCACAAGGTTTTCAGTTAACAGCTTTTTTCCGGCGCCATTTAGTCTACCCAATGCACCGCATAAAATTCCCAGTGAGAAAATAGCTCCTTTATGCGTGTTCACACCACAAGTGGACTGATACATTGCTGCTTCTGCTTCTTTGCCCAAATCCTGTAACCTGTAAAATGTAGTTTCTGGTTTTTCTGTTGAAGTAATCTGTCCAAGCTCAGTCATACCTTTAAAATAAGGTGTAAGTGCTACTGCACTGTCTAAAAATGTATAATAATCCATATCATTATGTGATCCCTGATTCTTTCGGTCTACAAGCCCCGGTTTAGGCGTAACTGATACTTCGTACAACAATGCTCTTGTCGCATATCCTGCAATTTCATCTGAAAATTTAACTGAAAATTTATCTTTTTCCATCATCACTACACCTTCTGCATCACTACTTTTATATTTTCGACTGACAAAAGTTTACAGTCGGAAATATCATTCCTTCACCTCACGTACAACATCCATAATCGTTCCATCACGACCTTCGATAATACCAACTACCCTTTCACCAAACTGAACCGGCTGCGGAGTTCCGACTATATCATATGCAATATCGCGAAGTTCCTCAATTGTTTTTAACGGTACACACTCAGCTTCCTTAAGACAGTCAAGCAGATCCTGTCTTGCCGGATTAACGGCTACTCCATAATCTGTCACAACCACATCTATGCTCTCTCCAGGAGTTGTTACTGTCGTCACATCAGTACATATTGCAGGTATTCTTCCCTGCAGAAGCGGACAGATTACAATTGTACATTTTGCCCCCTGTGCTGCATCCGGATGTCCACCTTGCGCTCCTGTAATCATTCCATCAGATCCCACTACTACATTACAGTTAAAATGTGTATCAACTTCTAATGCTGCAAGTACAACATAATCAAGTTTATTTACAAAGCTTCCTTTATTAAATGGATTTGCATAAGCTCCTGCACTAATTCTATGATGATTAGGGCGTTTTACGGAATTTACTGCAAAAAGATCAAAGTCCTGTGTATCAAGCAGTTTTCCTACCTGCCCGGCATCCAACATATCTACCATGCCTTTACTCATACCACCCACTGCAAATCCCATCTTAATTCCACGTTCTTCCATAATTTTAGCTAAAGACGCCGCTGATGCAATAGATGCTCCTCCAACTCCTGTCTGATAAGAAAATCCATCTTTAAAATATGGCGTATTAATTACAACTTGTGTACAATAGTCAGCCATCATCAGCTTTCTTGTATCTGTTGTTGGCTTCGCTGCGCCAGTCGCAATTTTCTCTGGAATTCCAATTGCATCAACCACGCATACATAATCAACTCTTGTCATTGCAACATCTGCAGGGAAATTAGGAAATGGAACTAAGCAATCCGTTACTGCTACCACTTTGTTGGCATGCTGTCCATCTACAAAAGAATAGGACAATACTCCACAATCACTTTTTCCTCCGATTCCTTTACAGTTTCCATAATCGTCACAGGTTGGTGCTCCGATAAATGAAATATCAATTGTTGTTTCTCCACTTTGAATTGCCCGGACACGCCCACCATGAGATCTCATAATCGCAAGACCTTTTAATTTTCCATGTGAAATCGCCTCACCAATTTTGCCACGTACACCGGAAGATTCAATTCCTGTAATTGTTCCATCTTCAATATATTCAATTAATGGATCATGAGCCTTTCCCAAAGAACTGGCACAAATGGTCACGTCCTTAATTCCCATATCATGGACTTCTTTCATGACCATATTGACCACCAGATCTCCTTCACGAAAATGGTGATGAAATCCAAGTGTCATCCCATCATGTGCTCCACATTTTTCAAGTGCCTCACGAATTGAAGATACCATTTTGCTTGTATTATGATCCATTACCGGCTTCACAATTGGTCCTTGTTTTCTATATTCAACTCCTTCTTTATAATTATTCCCCTGGAATGGTTCTTTTCCTGTAATTTTTAAAATTTCATCTGGAATTTCACGCCCTACTGCATTTAACATCTTAATATTCCTCCTTTAAAACACCTGAAGCTTTTGCCAGTTCAATTGTACGCTTCGCTCCATCATAAAAAGCAATATCAATCATTTTTCCATCTACGGTAAATACTCCAATACCAAGTGCCTTCTTCTCGTCAATCTCTTTTACAACTTTTTGTGCAAAAATAATCTCTTTTTGTGTCGGTGTATAAATTTTATGTACCGGTGCAATCTGACGTGGATTGATAATTGATTTTCCATCAAATCCCATTAAATGAATTGTCTCCACATCTTTGTAAAATCCTTCCATATCATCAAGATCTGTATAAACCGTATCAAAGCACTGTACTCCGGCAGCTCTTGCAGCAATAATCATATGCTGTCTTGCTCCCATAAGTTCTACCCCGGTTCCTGTGATGTGTGTCTGTAAATCTTTTGTGTAATCTCCTCCTGAAAGAGCTATTCCAAACAATCTTTCTGAAGCTTTGCATATATCAAGTGCATTTAATACACCTTTTGCAGATTCAAGTGCTGCCATAATCAGAACTTTTCCTGGTTCAATACCAAACTCTTTTTCTGCATCTTCCACTGCTTTTTCAACCTTTTTTACATCTTCAGCTGTTTCTGTTTTTGGAATACGGATTCCATCTGCTCCACTAGCAACTGCACATCGAATATCTTCCTGCCACAGATCTGAATCCAGTCCATTAATTCTTACAATACACTCGATTCCTCTATAATTTATTTCTTTCAATGCATGAAACAGAGAAAATCTGGCCGAATCTTTTTCTTTCTCAGCAACAGCATCTTCCAGATCCAACATAATAGAATCCGGTCTGTAAATATATGGATCTTTTATAAGACCTGGTTTCTGAGCGTTTAAAAACATCATTGTACGTCTTAATCTTTTTTTATTTGGATTCATTATCTAATGGCACCTCCCCATGGCAGATTGTTTTTTTGTTCAATACTTCTGTATACTGCACATTCCACACGTGCTTTAATTGTACAGTCAAGAGCTCCTTTGTCTACAATACGAATCATTGCATCATCTACATCTAACCGTTCCAATGTTTCTTTCACTACCTTGCAAATCTGTTCTCCAAACTGATTCATAACTGCACTTTCGAGATCTACTTCAATTGTTCCGTTTCCCGGTTCTACTGTCACCATACAATCACTTGATTCCAATGTTCCGGCAACTGCTAATTTTTCAATCTTCATTCCTCTAACCTCCTGTATATTCAGAACACCATGGCAAAATTACTTTGCCATGTATATTCTAATAAAATAATCCTCCAAGTTTAAATACTCCTAATGCTGAAAGCAATACATTTAAAAGTACATTTCCTACAGAAAGAAGAAATAATGTTTTAAACATCTTATTCATTTCTTCTGTTGTTGTTTCTCTTGCAGCTGAATAAGAAGACATAATAATCGCACCACCTGTTGAAAGTGGACTGATAGCTGCTGCAAAAGAAGTTGCAGTAATTGCAGATATAAGTTCTACATAATTTACACCACTGCCAAAGGTTTTGCATACATCTGCTGCAATTGGGAAAAGTGTCGGCATAACAACGCCTGTTGTAGAACTTACCCATGAAAGAATTCCTGATGTTGTTGCAAGAATAGGGGTTGCTGTATGTTCATTCATAAATTTTGTCAGGAAATCTGAAATCATCGTAATGCCACCTAATGTATCAATAACATTAATCAATACACCTACTCCACAGATAAATACCAGTGTTCCCCATGGAATACCCTTAATCGCTTTTTTCTCATCTACTGCTCCAAGTAAAATCAATACCGCTGCAGCCGCAAAAGCAAATAAACCTGTATCAAGCTTAAATCCAATACAACAAATTACCATGATAATAATTGCAATAATCGTTAACCACTGATCTCTGTTAAATTTCGGGATTTCTGAAAACTTCAGAGGATTATCTGCTTTTACTTTATATCCTTTATAAAGTATGTATACAACCAGTGTAAATAAAAAACCTGAGAGTAATGTAGATAAAAACAAATGTAACCCAAATCCGCTGTATCCCAGTGGTTCTGAAAGGTTCTTTGCCAGAACTCCCGTAATAGAAAGTACTGATGCACATCCTGCATTCGCACCAAGTTTTGCATAAAGTGCTGTCGCCATCGGATTGATATCCATTTCAAACGCAAGATACATCGCAAATGTTGTCATTAAAATTCCTGCTGCAATATGTCCCGGTCCAATTGCCGAAATAAATGCTGAAAGGAAAAACATCAGAATAGGAATCAACACTGTATGTTTCCCTACTAATGCAACAATCTTCTTTGAAAACAGTTCCAATGTTCCATTGTTCGATGCCATACCAAACAAAAATGTGACACCAACCAAAGTTACAAACATTGAACTGCTAAAACCTGATGCGATTTCCTTCGCCGTCATCCCACCACAGGTACCAAGAAAAAAGGCAACACCAATTGATAAGAAACCAAGATTCACTTTTTTAATAAAGCCAATTGCCACTACAATTACCAGGACAATGAGCGAAATAATTGAAAGGTTCATATATTCATCCTCCGTATTTATTTACTAATAATTTCTTACAATTCCTTCCATAAGAAGATTAGCTGTACGAAACCCAAAGGTATCATAAATCATCAGTTCTTCTGATGTTTCCTTATAATCCACACCGCATTCAAGAATTCCTCCCGGATGTCCAATTCGGATAAATTGTGTATCTACATTTTCTGAACACACCTGATTTACTATACTGCCTGGAATCACCGCTGCTGCTGCTGTACACATTGCTCCTGTCATTGCATAACTCGGATGTGCTTTCTGCATTGACATCATTCTCGAAAGAAGATCAATCTCTTCCTTTTTGATTTCTATTCCATCCATGTTACTATAAGTTTCTGCTTCTGACACAAATGTCATTTTAGGAATTCCTGGCGTTTCCCATGCTGCTTTCGCATAATCATCAATCAGTCCCAATTTTACTGCTGCAATACCTCTTACTCTTTCCAGAATTTCCAGTTTTTCTTTATCTGCATTCAGTTCCTCCGGAAGTTCTCTTCCTGTAAGTCCCAGATCTTTTGCTTTTACAAATACTAAAGGGTTCGCTGCATCTACAATTGAAACTTCCACTTTCCCAAATTCCGGAATATCCAATATATCCACTGCATTCCCTGTAGGCAGAAGTCCTCTGCCAAGTGTCCCCGCCGGATTCAGAAATTTCAAACGAATTGGTGATGCTGTTCCTGGAACTCCTGCAATACTGAAATTCCCCTCATACATAACCTGTCCATTTTTTGTTTTAACATCTGCCACAATAATCTTATCCGTATTCGTATTATAGATTCTAACCGATGTGGTTCCTTCTTCCGCTTTGACAAGTCCCTTTTCGATAGCAAATGGGCCTACCCCTGAAGATATATTTCCACAATTCCCCTTGTAACTGACAAGTGGTTTATCTACTGATACTTGCGCAAAAGTATAATCAACATCCGCATCCTCTCTTCCTGACGGACTTACAATAGCAACCTTACTTGTTACTGACTGAGATCCGCCAAGACCATCAATCTGTTTTTTATCCGGACTTCCCATCATTTTCAAAAGTATTTTCTCCCATTGAGCCGGATCTTTCGGAAGATCACTTTTTAAAAGATAGATTCCTTTACTTGTTCCTCCACGAATAATCATCGCCGGAATATTTTTATTATTTTCTTTCTTATCATTTATCATATAATATTTCCAATACCTTCTACATCTTTTTTTGTTTTCTGTTATAATTAATTAATGAACCACAACGTATAATCTCTTTTTCTTCCTCCGTAAGTGCCTCAATTGCAAGAGATATCGGAGAAATTTCTTTTCCTATAACATACGCCTCTATCTGTTTCATATTCGTATCTAACACTTTTTTAATATTCGGCACAAAAATATAATCATCCTCTGAAAAATCAGCTTCACCATTTAAAACAAATGGAATCATCCCCCAGTTGATCAGATTTGATCTATATCTCTTCGTTGCATATTCTACAGTAATATTCGCTCCACCTAAAAGTACTCTCTGACAGGATGCTGCCTGTTCTCTTGCAGACCCATCACCTGGTTTTACCGCATAGATTGTACTGGAAAGATCTATTGTTTCAGCCTTTAAATTTTCATACCCTTTAATTGAATGAATTCTGTCTATAATCTTTTGAATTTCTTCCGGGCACTTTCCGCTCTTTCGTTCTTTTTCATTGTTCATAACAGCCTTTGCTTTTCTCACATATTCTGGAGCTCTTCTGCTCAATGTAAATTCAGCAAGCCCCATTGGATTTGAGCGAAATGATCCAGTTTCACCTGATGGAATCAATTCATCTGTAGTTGTTACCGGATCTGTAATATACGCACAAACTCTCAAAAGCATATTTTCATTTAATGCAGGAAGTTCCGGCCAGTCTTTAATATTAGGACCACATACCAGCTCTTCTTCCGGATTTCCTTTTCGAAATCCCTGATACACTCTTTTTTCATATGCAATGGGATCATAATGATACGTCGGGCAATCATATTCGTAGCCCAGTTCATCTGCCGCTGTAATTCTGCCCCCATTGGCTGCTGTCACTGCAATAGACCGTGCATCCATAAGTGCAACACTTGCAATCTGTCCATTTCCCGGTTTAGATCCTTCTCTGTTTGGGAAATTTCTTGTTGTATGGCGAACTGCAAGCTGTCCATGAGCCGGAGTGTCTCCTGCACCAAAACATGGTCCACAAAATGCTGTTCGGATAGTCGCTCCTGCTGCTATTAATTTTTCAATTGCGCCCTTTCGAACCAGATCCATCATAACTGCCTGTGAACTTGGGTAAACGCTTAAATTAAAGACATCTTGTCCTGTTCCTTTTCCATCCAGCAAATATGAAGTTTCCATAATATTAGAATATGTCCCTCCGGAACAGCCTGCAATCGTTCCCTGATCTGCATATAATGCACCATCATGAACCTTTTCCCAGAGATTCAAATGTAAATTTGGATTTTTAATCAGTTTCTTGGCATCTTCTTCCACTTCATGTAAAATATCATCCATATTTGCATTTAATTCGCGGATTTCATACCCATTTGACGGATGGAATGGAAGTGCAATCATACTGTGAATCTTGGACAAATCGATATAAATGCATCCATCGTAATAAGCAATTTCTTTTGGATCAAGTTTCTTAAAGTCCTCTTTACGTCCATGAACTTTCAAAAATTCCTCTGTATCTTCATCTGTTCTCCAGATTGATGACAGGCATGTAGTTTCTGTAGTCATTACATCAATTCCATTTCTGAAATCTGTACTCATGGAAGATATCCCTGGTCCTACGAATTCCATCACCTTATTTTTCACATATCCATTCTTAAATACTGCCGTAACAATCGCAATCGCAATATCCTGCGGACCTATTCCCGGATTTGGTTTTCCATCCAGATATACAGCTACAATTTCCGGATACTTCACATCCCAGGTCTGTTCAAGAATCTGTTTTACAAGTTCTCCACCGCCTTCGCCAACCGCCATTGTACCAAGTGCGCCATATCTTGTGTGTGAATCAGAACCAAGAATCATCTTTCCGCCACCGGCCATTGTCTCCCGCATATACTGATGAATCACTCCAAGATGCGGTGGGAGATAAATTCCACCATATTTTTTCGCAGCTGTTAATCCAAATACGTGATCATCTTCATTAATAGTTCCCCCCACAGCACACAGACTATTATGACAGCATGTTAACACATAAGGCAGTGGGAATTTTTCAACGCCTGAAGCTCTCGCTGTCTGAATAATCCCTACATAAGTCAGGTCGTGACTGGTAATCGCATCGAACTTGATTTTTAAATTTTCTTTGTCACTACCTGTATTATGTGCCTGCAAAATTTCATATGAAATTGTCCCACTTTTATATTGTTCTTTTTTCTCATATAACTCCTGATCTGCTTCATTCTCTGGAACAACAGTTGTTCCATTTAAAAGAAATACCCCTGAATCATATAACTTCATAATATATGTTCCTTTCATTAGTTTTTATCCAACTGGCCGGTCTTTGGTTTCTATTAGATATCTTTGATTTGATTTTATCTTTAAAAATAGTATTTGTAAAATTCATATTTTTTATTTTTTTCATGCATCTAATCTATGATTATGTGTACTTCATCTAATACAGCACATTCATTTCTGTACATTTTTAACAATTTTCTTTCCTTTTTCTTTATTTGGGGCAGCAATACAAAGATATTCCTTTTTTTCATACTTTTTATACATTTCATCTATTTGAATATTGTTTTTTTCTTTATCGGCAGTTATAATAAAAGTAACCGCATAATCTGATCACAAATTTCATCAGACTTTTATATTTCTTGTAAGGGGAGAAATTTATGGACTTTCGAGAATTAAACTATGTACTCGCAATTGAAAAATATCAAAATATTACCAAAGCTGCTGACTCTCTTTATGTCAGTCAACCAACTTTAAGTAAATTCTTAATGAATCTTGAAAATACCCTGGGGCAAAAACTTTTTCGAAAATTAGGAAATAAATATGTTCTTACTTATGCCGGTGAGCAATATGTAAAAACAGCAAAAGAAATTCTAATGTTAAAATCAGATCTTGATATACAACTTGCTGATATTCTGAAAAAAGATATTGGTGTTTTAAATGTTGCTTTTCCACGTATGCGCTGTATTTATATGCTTCCGGCAACACTGCCTGTTTTCCAGTCTGAGCATCCCAATATAAAAGTCAATGTATTTGAAGGAAGCTCTGATGAAAATGATAAGCGTCTTCTTTCCGGTAAAGCCGAAATTGCTTTTTACAGCAAACCGGATACGCTTAATCCTTTAATTGATTATGAAACCTTAAACAAAGAAGAATTATTGATCTGTTTGTGCAAGAATCACCCATTAGGTCGTTACGCACAACCAAACCCTTCCAGCCGCTACCCAAAACTGGATCCAACCTTATTAAAAAATGAATTAATTCTTCAATTAATGCATGAACAGAGAACTCGTCAGCTAACTGATCGTTATTTTGACAGTATCGGATTAAAGTTCAAAAATGTGATGACAACCAGCAGTCTTCCTGCTATCATGGAATTAGTATCTGTTGGTTATGGTGTCGCTTTTATTTTTGAGACACATCTCAAGCATCATACCTTTTCAAATCCTATTGACTGCTATAGCTTTGGAGAACCTAAAACTATATCCGATTTCGTTGTTGCACACAGACATGGCAGTTATTTGCCTTCTTATGCTCATGATTTTATCCGGATTGCCCGTAATTTATTTGATGCTCCATCTTCCGATTCTTTTACATCCAGCCACACAGAAGATATTCTAAAAATAACCTAAATGATTTTCAAATTCAAAATCATGAATGACAAATATAATAAAAAAGGAGATCAGAAACATGCTTGTATGTGATTATATTGTAGAACAGATTGACGGAGATTACGCTCACTTAAGAAGAGTTGACCTTCCAAATGAAGAATTAAAACTGGTTGCCAGAGCACTGCTTCCGGCTGAGATTGTGGAAGGATGCAAACTGCACTATGAGTTGATGCAGTATACTATTCTTTAAACTTATACATTATAATCAAAAATCCCGTTCGGGTATAATTTTTCTTTTACAGAAAAACTACTCCCGAACGGGTATAAATCACCTGTTAATCTGTTACTGCTTACAGGTAATCTGTAAACAGTAACGTTAATCTTCATCAAACGGAACAACATCTTCTTCTGTCTCTTCCGTTTCATCTGCTTTCGCACTGGCTGTGCCTTTCACTTTCATTGTTCTTACGCTGATTCCATTTACTTCGATATGATCATCTACCGGAATCACCAGACACTGTCTTCCATCGATGATTCTTGTCTCTACGAGATCCATACGGTCTGGATTCACTTTGATTACTACATCCGGCGTCTCAATATTGAACTTCTTTGTCTCAGCAATGTTGGATGCAAGAAGAGATGTTTTGGCACCTGCATTTTCTTCAAAATTCTGATCAAAGTTCTCCATCTTTTCGTTCGGCACGCCGCTCTGTTCAAAGATTTTCTTCACGTCTGTTTTGTCCAGTGTTAACGGCTCCAGCTCTTCTTTATGCTCTTCGATCAGATCATTCAATGTCTCATGGATGTTTCGGACAGTCTCATAATCTCCATCCTCTCCAAGAGTATCCTCAATGATCATCTGGAAAGTTTCTTTCTGTGTATCCGCAGACATCGGCATCTTTGCTCCAAGAAGCTGATCGATCATCTCCGGCTGGAGATCTTCTGATTTCTTTGTGTAATAAAGCACGCTGTGAAGATCTGTACTGCGGTCATTAAATGCAGGAAACAGAAATCCTTTGTCCGGTTTATCCACGATCCAGTCACGGATACGATCCTGAATGCAGTTCTCTTCTGCATTATAACTAAGTCCTGCTTTGGAAAGGCTGACCGGACAGATGCTCATCAGAATATGCTGATATACTTCATCAGATGCATCAAACATCTCAATATCATCGGATGATTTTCCCGGGATATCATACATGGCATGGATCAAAATAATATAATAGTTTTCTGCATACTCATAAGTTGCAATAACTTTATCGTAAAACTCTTCCAGAAGCATATCATCTTCCAGTTTACTGTCGCGCAGTTTCAGAAGAAATTCCTGTGTTCCTCCCGGCATCTCCGCATCCAGTGGGAATTCCATATTCAACATATTCTTTCCAATACTGCCGGATAATGTCTTCTTAAAAATATCAAAGTATTTAAATGCTTCTTCTTCCGGTAAGGAAAGGAATGCCTCTTTAGACTGCATCTTTTTATTCTTTTCATGGTCTACATAACATCCGCAGATTCTAGTGATCGCACAGTTTTTCGGTGAAAACTGCTTGCGGATCTCAAGCACTTCTTTTTTATTCATATGTACTACCTCTCTTTTATTTCTATTTTAAATTTTCTTTGTAAACACTGTCCTTATTCTATTACTATTCACAGCATAGCTGCAAACAATAACCTTATTGTACATCGATTCAGATTAGAAAGAAAGATTTGATTTTCTTGCGATTCTATGATATTATACGCAAGGGTTACAAGGTTCATTAATCAGCAATATATATATTTATATTCATCGATTTTGTAACTACCCAAACATAACTTAAATTTTAATGCCACTTCCTGCCGCCGGGTAGGAATTTAAAAGAGCATTCGTATTCTGTATCAGCAGGCTCTGGAATATATTATAAACTTTGATATATTCCAGAAGATACAGTCTATGAATGCTTTTTCCGAATTTATCTGTAATTGTATTTCAAAAATACATTTTTCCAGTATGCTGAATCATGCACTTGCCGGCAAATTGTTCTGCGAAATATAAATAGCATAAAAATCATAGGGAAAGGAGTTCCTAATTATGTCATCCAACTCAATCGCATCTGCTCCTGAAAAAGTCTTTCCACTTTTTCTGAAATATGTCTCTGCCAATGTACTTGGTATGATTGGATTTTCCTGTTATATTCTTGCTGATACATTTTTCATTGCCAGAGGAATTGGAGCAAATGCGCTGGCTGCATTAAATCTTGTTCTGCCAGCCTACAGTCTGCTCAACGGAACCGGACTAATGATCGGAATGGGCGGAGCCGCACGATATTCTCTTTCTTCAGCTCAGCCTGAAAGAGAACTTCATAAAACAATTTTCACACGTTCTGTACTGCTTGCAATACTGGCGATGTTCTTCTTTTCAGGAACAGGTCTCCTGCTTGCTTCTCCACTTTGCAGACTTCTCGGAGCAGATGTCAGTACTCTGCCTTATGCAGTACCTTATATCCGAATCCTGCTGGCATTCTCCCCTCTCTTTCTGATGAACAATCTTCTGAACTGTTTTGTCAGAAATGATGGAGAACCACAACTTTCCATGACAGCTATGATCATCGGAAGCCTGTCTAATATTGTACTGGATTATATTTTCATTTATCCTCTGAATATGGGAATGACCGGTGCTGCACTGGCAACTGCCACTGCCCCGCTGATTGGAATGAGTATTCTTTCTTCTCATTTCTGGAGAAGGCATAATCACTTCCATCTTGTCAGAACACACCTGACTTTTAAATCCATAAAAGATATCTGTTCTCTCGGCGTATCCTCCCTGATTACAGAGGTGTCTTCAGGAATTGTAATTCTTGTATTCAACTTCCTGATTCTTGATCTGAGCGGAAATACCGGCGTTGCAGCTTATGGAATCCTTGCAAATATTGCACTGGTACTTGTCGCGATTTTCACCGGAATCGGACAGGGAATTCAGCCAATTGTAAGCAGTCATTCAGGGAAATCCGGAAAAATAGTCCGGCAGCAAACTAGACGCTACGCTTTGCTTACTGCATTATTACTTGCGTTGATTTCTTATCTGGTTGTTGCATTGCTTGCCACTCCAATTGCAGGACTGTTCAACAATTCTGATGATTTGTCACTGACTCTTCTTGCAGCAAATGGAATGAGAATTTATTTTATCAGTCTGTTTTTCACCGGAATCAATATGGTAACAGCAACCTTTTTAAGTGCTTCAGACAAACCGGCACAGGCATTCATTATCTCCATCCTCCGTGGATTTCTCCTGATCATCCCGGCAGCATTTCTGCTCTCCCGGCTGTTCGGACTCAACGGAATCTGGATGTCACTTCCTGTTACAGAAGGAATTGTATGCCTGCTGTCTGTAATCTTTCTTAAAATTACAGACCATTAACCCACTTCCACTCGATATAAGAAAGCAGCCATAAATCTTATTCATTTCCTCAAAAGATCTATGGCTGCTTTCTCTTATATATTAAAACTATTTCAGGTACTTGGCTGTTTCCAGAATCTGATTTGCATTCTCGATACGCTCTTTTGTCGGCGGATCAATGCCTGCTAATGGATAATCATATCCAAGTTCTTTCCACTTATACTCTCCAAGTGTATGGTACGGGAGCACTTCTACTCGTTCCACATTATCCAGTGTCTCGATGAAATCATGCAGGCGGTGCAGATATTCATCTTTGTCACTGCGTTCCGGCACAAGGACGTGGCGGATCCAGATTGGTTTCTTAATATCAGACAGATAATGGGCAAAATCAAGAATATTCTTGTTTGTGTGACCTGTCAGGATCTGATGCTGCTCATCATCAATATGTTTGATATCCAGCATCAGCATATCTGTGTATTTCATCAGTTCTTCCAGTTTACTGAAGAATGGTTCTTCTCTTGTAAATACCGCACCACTGGTATCGATATTGGTATGAACACCTTCTGCCTTTGCTTTCTTAAACAGATCGATCATAAAATCCATCTGCATCAGAGGCTCTCCACCGCTGACCGTAATACCGCCTTCCTTCTTCCAGTAAGTACGGTAACGCAGTGCAGTCTTCAATAACTCATCCGCGCTTTTCAGCTCTCCATCCTGCATCTTCCATGTATCCGGATTATGGCAGAACTGGCAGCGCATTGGACATCCATTTACAAAGATAATGAAACGGACACCCGGTCCATCTACAGATCCAAAGCTCTCTGTAGAATGAATATATCCTTTTACTTCTGACATAGCTTCTCCCTCTCTTTTTTTATTACTTATTTTTTCCAGATCTACTCCGGAGTGTGTTTGAAAAAGGACGCAGGCATCGTAAAATGACTGCGTCCTGATGTTTTTATGATTTCCACATCGCATCCTGTCTTATTCAGACAAGCTACTCTGCTTTCCCCAATTTTTACGCTTTCGCAAAAATTACATAGCCTCGTGGCATGTTCTTGCGATAACGTCAAGCTGCTGCTCGCGAGTCAGGTCGATGAATTTAACAGCGTATCCTGATACACGGATTGTGAAGTTAGCATACTCAGGTTTCTCTGGGTGCTCCATAGCATCTTTCAGTTTGTCAACACCAAATACGTTTACGTTCAGGTGGTGAGCTCCCTGATCGAAGTATCCGTCAAGTACGTGAGCAAGGTTCTCTTTACGCTCATCATCAGAATGTCCAAGGGCATTCGGGCTGATTGTCTGTGTATTAGAGATTCCGTCAAGTGCAAGCTCGTAAGGAAGCTTAGCAACAGAGTTAAGTGAAGCAAGAAGTCCGCTCTTCTCTGCACCGTAAGACGGGTTAGCTCCTGGTGACAGTGGTTCTCCACCTTTTCTTCCATCCGGAAGAGATCCTGTAGCCTTACCATATACAACGTTAGATGTAATTGTAAGGATAGATGTTGTAGGTGTAGAATGTCTGTATGTGTGGCACTTGTTCAGTTTGTGCATGAATCTCTTCAGCAGCCATACAGCGATCTCATCTGCACGGTCATCATCGTTACCGTATCTTGGGAAGTCTCCCTCTACCTCGAAGTCTGTTGCAAGTCCATCTTCGTCACGGATAACTTTAACCTTAGCATATTTGATAGCGCTTAAGGAATCTACTACGTGTGAGAATCCAGCAATACCTGTTGCAAATGAACGCTTAACATCTGTGTCAATCAGAGACATCTGTGCAGCTTCATAGTAGTATTTATCATGCATGTAGTGAATCATGTTCAGTGTATCAACATACAGCTTGGACAGCCACTCCATCATCTCGTCATATTTTTCCATTACTTCGTCGTAATCAAGGTACTCGGAAGTGATTGGCTGGTAAGCCGGTCCTACCTGTACTTTGTTCTTCTCATCAACACCACCGTTGATAGCGTAAAGAAGGCACTTAGCAAGGTTCGCACGAGCTCCGAAGAACTGCATCTCTTTACCTGTCTCTGTAGCAGATACGCAGCAGCAGATGCTGTAGTCATCGCCCCATACCGGACGCATAACGTCATCATTCTCATACTGGATAGAGCTTGTTGTTACAGAAATCAGAGAAGCGAACTTCTTGAAGTTCTCTGGCAGTCTTGAAGAATAAAGAACTGTCAGGTTCGGCTCTGGTGAAGGTCCCATGTTGTTCAGTGTGTGGAGGAAACGATAGTCGTTCTTTGTTACCATAGAACGTCCGTCCTGTCCAAGTCCACCAACCTCAAGTGTTGCCCATGTCGGGTCTCCTGAGAACAACTGGTTGTAAGATGGGATTCTTGCGAATTTAACCATACGGAATTTCATTACCATGTGGTCGATGATCTCCTGAGCTTCTTTCTCTGTGATCACTCCAGCCTTCAGATCTCTCTCGATGTAGATATCAAGGAATGTAGATACACGACCTACAGACATAGCTGCACCGTTCTGAGTCTTGATTGCTGCAAGGTATCCGAAGTACAGCCACTGAGCTGCTTCGTGTGCATTCTTAGCTGGTGCGGAAATGTCGTATCCGTATACAGCTGCCATCTCTTTCATTTCTTTCAGAGCTTTGATCTGATCAGAAAGTTCTTCACGAAGACGGAAGTCCTCACCTTTCATGCCGTGTCTTGCATAACGCTCGAAGTCATACTGTTTTCTCTCGATCAGGAAGTCGATACCATACAGTGCGACACGACGGTAGTCGCCAACGATACGTCCACGTCCGTAAGTATCCGGAAGTCCTGTAATGATCTTGTTGTGACGAGCTTTTTTCATCTCAGGTGTGTATACATCAAATACTCCCTGGTTGTGTGTTTTATGATATTTTGTGAAGATCTCATGCAGTTTCTCGCTTGGCTGGTAACCATAAGTTGTACAAGCCTGCTCTGCCATCTTGATTCCACCATAAGGCATAAATGCTCTCTTCAGCGGTTTGTCTGTCTGAAGACCAACAATCTGCTCAAGATCTTTCATGCTCTCATCAATGTATCCAGGACCGTAAGCTGTAAGTCCAGAAACAACTTCAGTCTCCATGTCGAGAACTCCGCCCTTAGCTCTCTCTTCTTTCTGAAGTTCCTGTAATTTTCCCCATAATTTGTCTGTTGCTTCTGTTGGTCCTTCGAGGAAAGACTCATCTCCATCATATGGTGTGTAGTTCTCCTGGATGAAGTCACGTACATCCACTGAGTGTTTCCATTTTCTTCCTTCGAAGCCAGCCCACTGTTCAAAATTAGCCATCGAAAAAATCCTCCTTATAATTTTGTTTTCCTAAAATAGTTTTGTAATTTGTAATTCGTTTACGGGCATAGTATATCACCATGTTAAATAAATGACAAGCCAAAATCTGAGAATAAATATCGGAAACGCGTTTGTATTTGATTTTGTACAAAGCATGCCCGCAAACGCCCATTTTACAAGGGATTGTACGAATTTGAATACATTGAAATTGTACCTCTAAAAGAACATATTCGACTTATTTTTCTTTCATTATACAGGACTCTTTTCCTCTCGATTTTCCAACTTTTGAAGCTCTTGAAATTCTTCTTTCGAACATATACAGATGTTCACAGAGTGTGTCTTAAAAATGCTTTCTGTAAGATATATGTCACAATTTGTGGGAGATTTTGTTTGAATGAGGGCGGCGTAGCGGGCTATGTCAACCGAATGAAGGCAACTCTCCTGCGAATTGATACATACATCTCACTACTTTGCACACAAATCTGCTGATTTTCATCATTGATTATCTCCACTTTTACTCATTGAGAGAAATACTTTCTTTTGCTATAATAGTGAATTAGAGCATTTTTTATTGCTGTTCATAATCGCTGTGTTCAGTAATCTTTTTTTCACTCTGGAGTGTTATGTATTTGAAAAATCGGGGCAGTTAACATAACCGTAAAAGGGTATTAGGTTAGAAACAAAAAGGACAGTGGATCGCGAATATTCACTGACAGGAATACAGTGCAGATTATTTTATGAAAGAGGAACATTATGGAAATCAGAAAAACCAGACCGGAAGAACTTGACGTACTTCTGAAAATGTACGAACATGCACGGATGTTCATGGCCAGCCATGGGAATCCATCTCAGTGGGGAAATTCTTACCCGTCCCCTCAGATTCTTATGGATGATATCAATGCCGGCAACAGTTATGTCTGCACAGAACACGATCACATCATCGCAACTTTCTATTATAAAGAAGGACCGGATGACATTTATATGCGTATTTACGAAGGAGAATGGCTGAATGAAGCTCATTATGGAGTTGTACACCGCATCACTTCCGACGGAAGCATCAGGGGAGCTGCTTCTTTCTGCCTGCAGTGGGCACTGGAACAATGCGGAAATCTGAAGATTGACACACACCGCGATAACATTGTGATGCAGCATCTGCTGGATAAGAATGAGTTTAAGTACTGCGGAGTTGTCTATGTAGAAGACGGAACCGAACGAATCGCCTACCAGAAGGTATTGTAATTATTTTCTTTTGAAAATGTGTATTTAAATATGGATGTAATTGAATGGGCGCAGGGAGACGGACTCTTGCAACGCAGTGCAGGGCCCACTCCCTCAGCCTTTTGAGGAATTGTAACGAAAAGCCGGATACGCACCGTGAGTGGTTTGTATCCGGCTTTTCTAACAATTCACGCAAAATGTCTTCGTCCGTTCTTACGCCAAATGCACTGCTTATGCAAGAGTCCATCTCCCTGCTTACACTCATCTGACCAGAAGTGAAACGAATCCGCTTTCTCAAAAGAAAATATAACAGGGAAGAAAGTATATAAAAACGGCATCGACTACAATCTCTGGAACATTTTTTTATTTTCTCCTACATATTTATTTTTCAGTTACGTCCCTGTCCACTTAAACTTCTCCATTAGAATACACCAGCAGAAAAGCAGGCACATTGCGTGAGCAGCACATTTAAGGCAGGAGCGTTCCGAAGACACTTGGCCGAGTATGTTAGTCAGAACAGACAGGAGCCACTCACGGCGAGCGTCTGGCTCTGGCGTTACATACTCTCCAAGGGCTGAGGTAGAGCGGGCCGGTGCTGCGATGCAATGTGCCTGCTTTTCTGCGACCCCACTCATAACAATTTTTCAAGTTTCTCAGGAACTAAAAATGAATATCTATTTCTGCATCCCTCTATAGATCTTCTCTGCAGTCATCGGCAGTTCTCTGATAATCACTCCGGTAGCATTCTGAATTGCGTTGCTGATTGCCGGGGATGGTGTGTTGATTACGATCTCGCCGATGGACTTTGCTCCGAATGGTCCGGTTGGTTCGTAACTGCTCTCGAATTCAACACGGATATTTCCTACATCCAGACGGCTCGGGATCTTGTACTGCATCAGAGAATTGCTGAAATTCTTTCCTTTCTCGTTATACACTACATCTTCATACAGTGCCATACCAATTCCCTGAGCGATTCCTCCCTCTACCTGCACACGGGCAAGGTTCGGGTTTACAACAGTACCGCAGTCAACGACCGCTACATAATCGATCAGTTCAATCTCCCCTGTTTCTTTGTCGATCTCTACCTCTGCGATTCCAACCATGAATGGCGGAGGTGATACAGGAGATGAAAATGCCTCGCTTGCTGAAAGTGGTGCATTGCTGAAGCACATAACTCTGTTTCCGATGTCTCTTCTTGAGATAGACTCACCGGTCTTCAGATTGATTACATTTTCACCGTCAAACTCTACATCGGCCACATCACATCCCATGTATTCTGCGCCACGTTCGCAGATTTTCTTCTTCAGAGATTCACAGGTTTTCAGAACAGCCATACCCGTTACATACGTTGTACTGGATGCATAGGATCCACAGTCATATGGAGAAATATCTGTATCAACTCCATGAACCACGATTTCTTCCAGTTCGCATTCCAGACATTCTGCTGCCATCTGTGCCAGAATGGTGTCACATCCGGTTCCCATATCTGTTGCTCCGACAAGCAGACTGTAGAATCCATCATCATTCACCTTAATCTCTACTGCACCGGTATCCATTGCAGAAATACCTGATCCCTGCATAGACATAGCAACACCCACACTGCGGACTTTTCCATTGCCCATATCACGGCATGGATATTTTTCATCCCAGTGGATCATTTCTTTTGCACGTTCCAGACATTTGTCAAGTGTACAGCTGTTTGCTGTCTCACCGTAATAAGCCGGCATCATGTCACCTTCACGAACCATATTTTTCGTACGGAGTACCGTCGGGTCCATACCCAAAATTCCTGCCAGCTCATTCACTGCTGATTCCACTGCAAATTGTCCCTGCGTTGCCCCATATCCACGGTACGCTCCTGCAGACATTACATTTGAATAAACTACATCATATGTAAAGCGGAACGCCTCAGCTCCACTGTAAAGTGGAATCGATTTATGACCTGAAAGTCCTACTGTTGTCGGTCCATGCTCACCAAATGCTCCTGTATTGGATAATGTATGTAAATCAATCGCACGAATCTTACCATTCTTATCTGCGCCAAGTCGTACATGCATCTCCATCTCGTGACGCGGAGAAGATGCGATCAGAGATTCTTCTCTTGTATAAATGATTTTTGCCGGTTTTCCTGTCTTCCAGGTAACAAGTGCAGGATAAACTTCTGTTACAGAAGTCTGTTTTGCTCCAAATCCTCCCCCGATTCTCGGTTTGATCACACGCACTTTGCTCTTCGGAATATCCAGTGCATTAGCAAGGATTCTTCTGACATGGAACGGTACCTGAGTAGATGAAACTACATTCAGTCTTCCGTAAGCATCCATATAAGTATAAGTGCGGAACGTCTCCATCATTGCCTGCTGATTTGCCTTTGTATGATAAACACGGTCAATGACATAATCACAGGAGGCAAGTACTGCTTCCACATCTCCCTCACCACATTCATCGTGTGCACAGAGATTTCGCTTATTATCTGCACCAACCGGACAGAGACTTCTCCAGTTTTCTTCCGGATGTACCAGAATCTCATTATCTTTTGATTTTCTGAAATCAAGGATCGGCTCAAGCACTTCATATTTAATCTTCACCATCTTCATGGCTTTCAGAACTGCTTCTTCTGAAGTTCCTGCTACGATTGCAGCCGCATCTCCTACAAATCGCATTCTCTGATCCAGAATCAGACGGTCATATGGACTCGCCTCAGGGAATGTCTGTCCTGCCATTGTAAAACGCTTATCCGGGCAGTCTTTATAAGTCAGAACACATTCAATTCCCGGCACCATCTCCGCTCTTGATGTGTTAATCTCTTTAATCAATGCATGTGCATAAGGACTTCTTACTATCTTTACAACCAGACAGTCAGACGGAGCCAGATCATTCGTATATACACCTTTTCCTGTCACAAGCGCTGCTGCATCCTTCTTTGCCACTGCATGATTGACAACTTTAAGTGCTTCTACTTCCTCATGGTTTTCCATTTTGGACTGAGCGTCATGGACAAATTCAGATTTTGCCGGAACAACTTTCTGAAGATCTTTTAATTTTCTCATGTC
This sequence comes from uncultured Mediterraneibacter sp., assembly GCF_934309415.1. GTDB lineage: Bacteria > Bacillota > Clostridia > Lachnospirales > Lachnospiraceae > Mediterraneibacter. Next base: position 65,320 of record NZ_CAKRDI010000009.1, on the reverse strand, counting down.
TACGCCTCCCCGCTCATTGTTGTGACTTTTATATTCATGGCTGAGTTTCTGATTTCCATATATTTCTGAATGGCACGAAGCTGTCCCATGTACCCTGTACAACGGCACAGATTTCCTGCAAGATATTCTTTAATTTCTTCAATTCCCGGATTTTTCAGTTCTCTGAACATTGCCAGTACATTCATAATGAATCCAGGCGAACAGAATCCACACTGTTCCGCTCCTTCTTCTGCAAGAAATGCCCCAAATTCTTCTGCTTCCTGCTGAAGTCCTTCCAGTGTTGTAATCTCTTTGCCTGCTATGCTTGCAGCAAGGACAGAACATGACAGACTGGATTTTCCATCAATCCATACAGTACACAATCCACAGTTCGTTGTTTCACATCCACATTTCACACTTTTGCATCCAAGATCACGCAGAAGATTCAAAAGAACCGTTCCTGCCTCAACCTCAGCATTTACCTTTTTTCCGTTGAGAACAAACTGTACTTCCATTATTTCTCCTCCGATCTTTTTTCATCTATAATAGAACGCATTTCACGACGGATCATTACTTCTGCCAGGTGCTGTCTGTATTCTGCGCTTCCTCTCATATTCGTTCCATAAGAGAACTCTGCCGCTGCCTTCTTTGCATATTCTGCAAGTTCTTCATCTGATACCTCTAACGGAACTTCCCAGTGCTGCTCACTGAGTGCTGCCTTCATCGGTCTGGCTCCTACAGAATAAAACCAGGTTTCCTGCCCGTTGATCACACCTGTAACAACTGAACATGCAAGAACAGGAAAATCTGTCTTTGTCTGACGCACTGACTGATAACGGAATTTTCTCTTAGATTTTCTGATGATTACCGCAACCAGAATATCTTTGTCCGGTTTTCTATTCACAAACTCGGACAGACGAATGATTCCTCCATTGTATAATTCAACAAATGTATCCAGTGCAAGTAACGCAGTCAGAACATCTGAAAATCCAAATCTTCCATAAATGCTTCCACCTACAGTTGCCTGATTTCTAAACTGTACTCCTACAATATGACGTACACTCTCTGCAATACCATCCCCAAAAAATGCTTTTAATTCTTCACTTTGCTCCAGCTGGCGAAGCGTACACATAGCTCCGATACGGAACACATGGTTTTCCTCCTCTATCTGATCCAGGCCAAGCCCCGACAGATCAATGACCGTCTTCACTCTTGCATCACTCATTCGCATCCACATCATACCGCCCATCACGCGGCTTGTACGCGCCTGATTCAGTTCATAGGCCTCCTCCAGACTCTTCGCTTTCACATAATTACTGATTGTCAGCACAGTGCATCTCCTTTCCTCTGCTGTAGGTCTTTCGCTACTATTTACAGGTTATCTGTGAACAGTAACCTTCTTTCTTCCTATTTAAATCTAAACCTTTTTATTTGTTTGCGAAGTTTTTATCTTCTTATTTAATTAGGAAGACTAATAACAGCATTTTTCTCTTCATCTCAAGTTATTTTTTTATTTCTTCTATTCTTTTCTTTGTATCTTCTGTCGTTCTTTTCCGTCCAACTTCCCAAAAAAAAATGCAAACGCTTATTTTCCAGCCATTCACATTCCTCTTTATCACACTATCACAAACAGAATATCCTGTCAAAGGATTAGCCTTTTTATATTCATTAAACATTTTTATCATTATTAATAAGTATCACTTATATAGCATTTTAAATTTTCTTTCAAAAATCACTGTAACATTTCCGTAATAATTTTCATAAATTAATACCAAACTGGTTGACATCATTATGCCTCGGTGTTATGATTGCCTTAAACACGGAAACGTAGATAGAGGTTGCATTTTTCATTAGTAAGGTGACGGATGTGTCAGGAACAGAAGAACTCATCAGAAAGGGAAAGATGCCGAAAGGATGAGTGGCCTGAACACCCGTTCTTGGGCATGACATTAAGAGTGGCATGACTGTCATCGCAAGATGGAGAGCTATCTGATTTATACACATTTATGGTATATTTTGGAACGGCGCATCTTGCCGTTTCTTTTAATGTTCACTATTTCAGGAGGAAGAAAGAATGGCAATTTTTAAAGGCGCAGGAGTAGCAATTGCTACACCAATGAAAGAAAATCTTGAGGTTAATTACGACAAACTGGATGAGATGCTGGAAGAACAGATCACCGGTGGTACAGATGCCATCATCATCTGTGGAACAACTGGTGAATCCGCTACTATGACTGAAGCTGAGCATGCTGAAACAATCCGTTTCGCAATTGAGCGTGTCAACCACCGTATCCCGGTTATCGCAGGTACAGGTTCTAATTGCACACGCACTGCGATCGAACTTTCCAAAGAAGCTGAGAAAGACGGCGCAGACGGAGTTCTTCTCGTAACACCATATTATAATAAAGCAACACAGAACGGACTGATCGCACATTATACTTCTATTTGTAATGAGATCAAAATTCCGGCAATCCTTTACAATGTACCAAGCCGTACAGGATGTTCTCTTCAGCCTGAAACAATCGCAACTCTTGTAAAAGATGTTGAGAATGTTGTCGGTGTAAAAGAAGCTTCTGGAAATATCAGCACTGTTGCTCAGATCATGCATCTGTGTGACGGTAACGTTGATCTGTACTCAGGAAACGATGATCAGGTAGTACCGCTCCTGTCCCTCGGCGGAATCGGTGTTATCTCTGTTCTTTCTAACGTAGCTCCTGCTTATGTACATGACATGTGCTATAAGTTCTTCTCCGGAGATGTTGAGGGAAGCTGCAAGATGCAGTTAAATGCTCTTCCGCTGGTAGATGCACTGTTCTGTGAAGTTAACCCAATCCCAGTAAAAGCTGCACTGAACATGATGGGTAAAGAAGTAGGCTCTTTAAGAGCTCCTCTGACAGAGATGGAAGACGGACACAAAGAAGTGCTCAGAAAAGCCATGAAAGAATTCGGTCTGATCTAGAGTGTGTCTGAAAAATCATTCCTGCAATCTAGAAAGTTATTTCCTGAATTTTATAAAGATTTGTAAAAAATATCACCGCCTATTTCAGACGGTGATATTTTTGCATATAGCAGATAAACCTTTTCATTTCTTCATTTACAATTTTTTCTCTGGGATAGTGTAGACAGTCTTTCCCCAGGTGATCCCGATGGTCGTCTCAATTTTTTACTATGAATTTACATTTTTTTCTTGACAATTCCCTTTGCATGAAGTATACTAAACAAGTCGCTTGAGTTAAGTGATACAAATAAATAGGGGATTGGTCAAATGGTATGATAGGGGTCTCCAAAACCTTTGGTGGGAGTTCGATTCTCTCATCCCCTGTATTAAAAAGCCTTAGAAACCGCGTAAAATCGCTGTTTTAAGGCTTTTTCTTTTTTTCCAAAAAGCAAAGGTAATCAAAAAGGTAATCAACCATATGTTTGAAACATCTGAAGAAGGAGGAAATCTTGCACAAATGCGTCTCATATGGTACCAAAAAGACCTACTTTGCTAAAAATTTGATTATTTCAAATGATATTTTAAAGATACAAATAAAAAGAAATGCCTTAGCAGATTAATTCATATTCACATAAACATGAAGAATACTGTTAGGACATTTCTTTTTATCCAGATATTAACACCACAGATTGAAAATGTAATCTTCTCCTGAACGCATCTAAAATAGGTTTATCCATTGTTTCATCATATTTGAATTGTTTGATACATCTTCTGATTTCAGATTCCATTTCTTGAGATTCAATACCGCCGCCATTGTAATATTTAGCAATCTGGTTTAAATTATTTCCAATACGACTGAATTCGGTAACTACCGATCTAAATTCACTCAAATCAAAATAAATAGAAGTTTTTTGGGAGAAGCGGAGTATAATATGTTCTCTCTAACATATACAGTAAGTGGTTGTTTTAGCTGATTTGCTTGTTCAGATACAATCGCAAGTTCTGAATCAGTTAGTCGAAGCATAATACAGTTAATGGTTATGGCAAAAGGTACAAAATATTCACAGGAGTTTAAAGAAGATGCAGTAAGGTATCGATTAGAGCATCCAGAGATGGCACTCCGTAAATGTGCTGAAAATCTCGGAATCAGTGAGTCGGCACTGAAGAATTGGATGAAATCAGCAAAGAATCATGAAGGAGCTGTTCCGACTCGTGGATCAGGCAATTATGCGAGTGATGAGGCAAAAGAAATTGCTCGTTTGCAGCGAGAATTACGAGATACAAAGGATGCACTTGAAGTATTAAAAAAAGCAATCGGTATTCTGGGAAAATGACAAAAACTCTTTATGCTGCTACATCTGCGTATGTAGGCGAAATTAACAAGCTGCCTGTGAAACGTCAAGTTTCTGTCAGCGGAATACTGAAAAAATTAGACGTTTCACGATCTGGTTATAATGCATGGAAGAAGCGGGTTCCTTCGGACACGTCTATTCGTCGAACTGTTTTAAAAGAGAAAATCCAAAAGATTTATGAGGATTCACATCAAAATTATGGAGCTCCTAAAATTGCAGCAGAATTACGGAAATCCGGAGAACATGTCGCTGAAAAAACAGTAGGAAATTATATGCGTCAAATGGGAATAAAAGCACAATGGGTTAAACCTTATATTCAAACAACTATTGATTCCGACCTAAGCCAGAAACTAAAAAATATTTTAAATGAACAATTTAACCCAGAACATCCCGATGCGGTATGGTGCTCTGATATCACTTATATTTGGACGTTTGCTCTGCAAGTTCTTCCCCGATATATGCGCGAAAGGCATCGGCATAATCTGTTGAAAAAACAGTCTGAAACAGGCGGATACTTCTTCCGTCTATCTGACTGTATATATTTTGTTTCGAAGTATAAGACTCCGCATATTCTTTGTTTGTGATATCCATGTCCCGATCATACAATGCAAGAGAAGCATCCGTCTTACAGTCCAGCACCAGATCGTCTATGATTTCAAATAGTTCCAGAAGTCGATTGGTATTTCCTTCCGTTTCCAAAAGACTACTGAATTCATTATAGGCGCTTTCATAGGACGCGAGATTGAAGCTATCACGAGAACGCTCCCCAAGGGGAGCGTCATCATGTGATATTTCTTCAGGATACGTTCTTTTTATGTACGACTCGGTGTCCTTATTTCCTCCTAAGTCCTCTGACCCAGAATGGGAACTACATCCAACAAGCGCGGTCAGCAATGATATACTAAGGAGAATGGTCAGCAATCGGATAGGGGATTGTTTTTTCATAAGCAACTCCTTCCTCGCAAACATGTCTCTTTGTGATCAACAAAAAGAATCTTCCTAGAATTTCGTACCGCCACCACCATGTGTCCTTCCAGAAGATGAGGTGTGTGTACTGCTGCCTGAAGAACTCTTTTCTTTTGCAGTCTTTGTTACCGTATGGTACAAGAACAAATCTCTGCTTTCTGTGACATTCATACTTCCATCTTTCACGTAATTTCCTGCTGCTGCCTGGAAGCGAACTGTCTTCAACTGTGCCTTCATTCTTCCAACAATAATGAATGCTAAAATCACACCAACACCAATGGAAATAAAGATCCAATAGAATGGTAATGCATCTTTTGAAAGTGTCCTTGCTGTATACGGGCTTCCGTTTCGTGCCTGTGTAATAAAATCATCACAAAGTTCAGCAAATGTCATACATGCGGAAAAATAATCCTGCGATTTCAGATCATCCATCATCTGTTTCGGAATATACTTAATGCCCGCATCGGTAAAAGCAGTGATACCATAACCACAGGTTGATATATAAACATCGTTATCTTCTGTACTGATCAATAACAGCACACCATCTTTATCCGCTCCATATCCATATTCGCAGTTGTCGTACATGTCATCTGCAAATTCCTCAACCGTCAATCCTTCAAGTGTATCCGTTGTCATGACGATTACGTCCATCTTCTGTCGGATACTGATTTCATCCAGGACATCAAGCAATTCGTTTTCCTCGCTGTCAGTCATAAGATCGGCCAGATCCTGCACTCGGCAATATTCATCCGCAAAGCCTTCGGAATCCTCTGCATATGCCGGAATTGTCATACCAAGACAAAGGATGAGGATAAGTAAAAACGATATCATTTTCTTTTTCATTCCGTCACCCCCTAAAATAGTCCAATAAAGTGCAGAAGTGTCGCCGCACCATAGGTTACTGCTGTGAATGCTACTGCCAGAATCGCTGTCCAGCGAGTTGCTGCCGCTTTATCTACTGGCAGATCTCCGACGAATTTTCCGGTCTGTCCATTCATTGCAAATGTGTATTTGTTTCCATTCCATGTCGTATTCAAAAGCCATACTGGATATAATGCATACTTCGCTGTTCCATTATGAAACTGTACACTACTATTTTCTGCTATGACACTGTTATATCCCTGAACAGTTTCAGCAAAAGCCTCCTCGGTTGATCGCTTCACACGTGCATTCGCTCGTTCGATACTCTCTTCCGCTGTCACATCATATTTATCTGCCAAATATCCGGCAAGATAAGCAGTCTGGAAATCCACTGCTTCCGCACAGTTGTATGGCTCAATAGATTCCATCAGATCATCCGCCATTTTAGACGAACCATCTACTGGAACATTTTCAAAGCCAACGTTACCGCCTCTATGTACCATAAAGTAGCTGGTTTCCGTATAATCGTAATCACTGTCACTCCATACACGGATCTTGGTTGCCCGGTAACGCACATTGGCATCTACATCGGTATCAAAAAGCCAGAATGGAACATAGACTCCTTTGATCTCATCAATATGATTCTGATCCTTGAAGATCTTCGGTAAAAGACGCTTTCCGGTCAAATGCTTCATCAATCCTTCTTTTGCCGCTTTTTTGTCCAGCTTAAACGGTATTACCAAATCCGGCTTTAATGCTCCTGAGAACTGTCCCATCATGACGATCGGATTGCCACAGAATGGACAAGAGGTCGCTGCCATATTGGCATCTCCCACAATCTCTCCTCCACAAGACTTGCATACATAGGTACGTAATTCTTCGGTTTCTCCTTCCTGCCATTCTCCACCGGCATGGGTTTCCCACTCCATACTATCTGTCTGTTCTTTCTGTAGTTCGTCGTCATACCCCTTCAGTGCATCCATTTCGAACTCGGTGTCACAATATGGACACTTCATCTTCTGAATCGTACTGTCAAAGGCTATCGCACCACCACAACAAGGACATTTATATTCCTGCAAGGTTGCCATGAAAACCCTCCTCTCTTACTGAGCCTGTCGATCAAATTCTGCAAGCGCTTCATCCGCTCTCCGGATCCACTCTGTACGGTCGCCATAGATTGCAGCATCCAAAGAGTTCATTGCCTGCTCTGCCTTTTCTGCCATATCCGCATCTCCTCGTACCGCAGCATTGAATCCAACAGAAATATCTTTCACTGCATCCATCTGTTTCTTCCAGTTATTCATTGCATTGCCCAGTGTTTTCTGGATTCCAAACAGACTATCAAAATATTTTTTCAGTTTTTCAAAATCCAGACAATTATTCATCGGAAGCAATACATCATAAAGTCCCGGAGTATTAATAAATGCAAGGTGTGCTACTTCTTTTTTCTCTGTCTTATCGCCATTTCTTACTTCTTCTTTTTCGAATTCATAAGCACGCAGATCGGCAATCCGATATACACAAGCTCTGGTACTCTTTCCGAATATCCAGAATTTATAATCCACCTGGGTAAATGCCACCAGACCGATATCCTCTGCTCCGCAGATTGCACATTTGTTTGCCATAATTCATTCTCCTTTCAGCCAATACCGGAATCCCGGCCATCTTCTTTTCTTGTTTATGATTCTCCTGTTGCTTTCACGACCCATTTGGCATTGTCTACCTGAAAGCTATAACCACAGAAGGAACAACAATTGTGTTCATCTGGTATGAAATTGGCTCCACAGGATGGGCAATCTTTTTCTTTGAAAAATGCTCCGTCCGTCTTCCTTCTTTCTGGATACCTCGCCCTCTGCAAAACGAGTGTCGTTTTTGTTTTCTTTGTATACGGTTTTCCGCTCTCAGGCAGGTAGGTTTCACTTCCATATGCCGTAGCGGTAATTTCTGTTGTTTTGTCTGTATTTACAACATTTTTAAGTATAATCGATCCGATTCCATAATCCATCAGATCGGGCTTGTTTACATCTTTATAAAGTGCTTCATTGATGCAGGATCTCAGATAATTTTCCGAGTATCTTACGATTTCCTTCGGCAGCTTTTCCTGTTTCTCTTTCTTGGATTGAAAAAATTTTGCAATCCCCAGAAGTATAAGCAGTGTAGCAATTACACCTATGGTAAGAGAAATATCCGTATCTTTAATCAGGTAAAGGCACAAGGTCAGACACAGGAACATGATGACCGAGTAGGCAAGCAATAATAATCCGTATTGCATGTTCGCACCCATTTTCTCATATATTTCAAATTCCTCTGTCTGCCAGTCGTAAAATTCACTTTGTATCACACCGCCACAATATGGACAGATGACTTGCTGACTGCTCAGTTCCACCTCAGCTCCACAGGATGGACAGGTAATCGTCCCTTTATCGGAATAAAATTCCTTGTTCTTGCCCTGACGGTCAGAATGACGGATATGCCTTGACTGAAGAATCCGAAGGTAACTGTTTTTCCGATAAATCTGATGTACTGTTTTATCAGCTTGAGGAGAAATAAGACGTTCCAAAGAACTACATTGCAGGATAGACTCCCTCCACTCCCGTCCGTCATCATTCCATCTTTTGAAATTATTTTTCGGAAGTGGTACAACGTCCGTCACCTGGATATCTCGGCAAAGCTTACGCTTTCCCAGCAGTTCCACCTGATGAACCATCTTTCTGCGAAATGTAAGATCCATTCTCTTTGGAAGATAACCCTTATCTGCTTTTCCAAGTGGAAGTAATACATTTTCAAAGGAATCCTTGATGTCCTTCTGAAGCCTTGCCCCCTGCAACGGTGTTCCACGCTTTGCAAGAATTCTTTTCATTTTTGCTTTTTTCAAATTCTTTGGCATAAACTGTTCAAAGTCTATGTCAATGATTTTCTCAGCAATGGCAAACGCACAGATTATGGTGGCTGCAAATGCAAACAGCATCGCCTCTGACAATCCCATATTCATCCCTCCTCATCTATCATTCTATCTGGTTGACCTATTGTTCCTCTTGTTCCTTCTCTTTGCTCTTACCAAATATTTCATAAATCAGGAATATGGAGATAATGATTCCCGCCGGGATCATCATAACGGAGGTAATGTTATCACCTATATCGCCTGTGTAAAGCTTGTATTCTCCATTCAAAGCCCGGTAAGCCTTCTCTGTCACTTCATCCCCCCGGGATATATCTCTGGAAAACACATCTTTTCCTGTATAGGTTTTTCCATCCACTTCAAAGGACAGAATTGCGTGATACTTTACATCTTCATCGCCATTTTCACGGGTCTTAACACTTATCTGATAATCTTTTACAACGGCGGTTACCTGCCGAACATCGGAAGATAGTTTATATTCTATACTGGAAAAAATATGAGTAACTCCATATACAACGAGCCAAATCGAACCAATCAGTAAGAACACACATGCCACCTTATTTTGTGCTTTATCTGAAAGTATCTTCATGCAACTCCCTCCTTCCATACTTACAGTCTTCTACCCTCTTTTTCTTCCCGGTGATACTTGATAAGATCTTTACTTAGTCCGACGAAACCAATGAGGCCTAGCGGAATCATTGCAGCAAATGCAAAGAAGTAAACCGGAGTTGGTCCCGGTTCCAATTTGTATTTCCCCTTAGAGTTCCGGTAAACTGTGATCAGTACAGTATCCCCTTTCCTGATTTCTTTATAGTAAGTATCAAAATCATCATATGTCGTTCCATCGATTTCATAAGTAAACCTTACTTTATATTTTTCTTTTCGGTCTCCCTTATCATCTTTTTCTTTCGTTTGTTCACAACTGTAAACAGTTGCTCGAATCGTTCGAACGTCGGTGGAATTCTTATACTCACTGCTTTCATGCTTCGTATATATCATGCCGCCGATTCCTGCGATAATAATGATGATACTTAAAATCAAAGCACCGACTTTTTCTTTATGTGCCTTTTCTTCAGATGGAAGTCTATACATAGCATTCCCTCCTCTCTCTCGAATTACTGTCTGTCGTTTTCGTCAAAGATGTCTCCGCATTCCGGACAGAACTTCGGTGGATGTGTCGGGTCTTCCGGTTCCCATCCGCACTTGTCGCAACGGTAGAGCGGTGCTCCTTCCGGTTTCTTGGAACCGCAGTGCTGACAGAACTTACCCTTATTTACAGTACCACAAGAACAGGTCCATCCATCTTCCTCTACTGGTTTCGGTGATCCACATTCTGGACAGAACTTTCCGGTCGCTGTAGCACCACATTTACACTTCCATGCACCTGGCGCTGGTTGAGGTTCTGGCTTCTTTGATCCACAATTTGGACAGAAGTTTCCACTTACCACTGCACCGCAAGTACATTTCCATCCATCTGCTGCCGGGGCTGCCTGAGCCGCCTGCTGCGCTGCCATCTGTTGCTGTGCCTGCTGTTCCTGCTGTTGCTGTCCCATGGCAAATAAATTCTGTGCGTTCATACCGCCACCTTGATTCATTGCCATACCCATGCCCATGAAGCCAGTCATAGCACCGGACTGATTGCCTGCTGCTGTCTTCATTGCATCTGCCTGTGCACCAACCAACGTTGCTGCCGCCATAGTTGGATCACGCATGATTGCTGTACGCTGTGCCTGTTTAATGAGTTCTGCATCTTCATCCGGAAGAGTTACCGATCCAAGTGCAATACTTACAACCTGTAATCCTCGAAGTGCGCCCCATTTTTCTGAAAGTGCAGTATTCATTGCATTTTCAAGATCGGTATTATGAGTTACGATCTGGTTTGGGCGAAGTTCCAATTCAGACAAATGTCCAAATGCCGGCTGCAGAGCAGAAATAAATTCTGTCTTCAGTGTCGTATCCAGTTCTTCACGAGAATATTCCTGTTCTACGTTTCCACAAACATTGGAGTAGAATAACAATGGATCGGCAATTTTATAAGAATATACACCAGAACAACGAATGGATACGTCAATATCAAGTCCTATCTTCGAATCTACTACGCGGAATGGAACCGGATTCGGTGTACCAAAACGGTTCTCCAGAATTTCCTTGGTATTGAAATAGTAAACTCTCTGGTCTTTTCCGGTATCTCCGCCATAAGTAAAACGTTTTCCTACAGTCTTGAATGTCTCTTTGATACTTTCGCCAAGATTTCCTGCGAAAATAGATGGTTCACTTGATGTATCGTAAGTGAATTCACCTGGCTCAGCGCAGACTTCTACGACTTTACCCTGTTCCACGATGATCATACACTGCCCATCTGCTACGGCAATACCTGAACCGTTTGAAATAATATTGTCATTTCCTTTTGTGTTTGAAGAACGCCCCGTAACACGTTTCTGCCCTTTAGTAACAAGTACCTCCTTTGGCATAGATTCACAGTAGAAAAACTCTTTCCATTGATCAGCGAGAGTGCCGCCGACAGCACCCATACCTGCTTTAATAAGTCCCATAATAATTGCTCCTTTCCTAAAAAATGATCTTCTCTATGTTGTCCGGTTTCTACCGGCAGATCACAAAAAATAATACTTTAATATATGATATTCCATGCATCCCCCATGACATCATAAGCATAAACCCGGTTATCACAGACACCATAAAGCTGTTCCTGTACAAACTGCTCGTCACTATCAGTTCCCAGCGCAAACAGCATACAGCATCCTCCATCGATCTCGTCTGTATTGCCTATATACATAAGGCTCATGCCTTGTTCCAGTCCCTGCCTGACCTCATCGATCTCCTGCAGGATTTCTAATCCAATCTCTATCGACTGACCCTCTGAAAAATCCCCATATACGGTAAAATCATAAACACCTTCCAGCTCTGTCAAATGCCCATCTTTCAAAGAAATCGACGGGCGGAATTCCATAGCGCTACCACCATCCGTAACAGAAATCAGTACATTGGAATAAATCTCACTGAAGTTACAGCGTAGTACAAGAACTTCTCCTGGCTTGCCTTGAAACAACGGGGTGCTTTTCTCATCTATGTATTCCCCTTCTTCTGTTATTTCAGAAGCATATATCGTAATCCTTCCCTTATCATTCGGTGGTACGATTGCATACAGTTCCTGGCCCTCTGTCATAAAATAAGCCGCATCAGACAAGAATGGATAGGTCTCTACGAATGCATTTGCCTCCAGATAAATGGATAAATCTGTCATACTCAGTTCACTGTCTACATATCCCAGAAGAGCCACTCCTGCTCCACAACTGTTCTGGCCAATCTGCTTTTGCAATATCGAAAGTTCCGATGCTTCCGCTTCTGCCTTATCGTCATCTGCTATTTTATTATTACCTGGTATCGTAACAAGCTGACCATTCTGATGCTTGCTGCCATCTGGATCTGAATTCGTTTTCCCTGTTTTCAGTCCACATCCACACACAAGGCTGACAAGCAGTAACATCACACCTAATCGTAACGGGAACTGTTTCATATCCTCTTCCTCCTTGTAAATACGTTTGCCTTGCCTCAAATGAGTCGGCCTTCTTACATCGCATAAATCTGATCCATCAGATATTCGGCAGTCATCGACCCGTAGAAAAACTGGTCGATAAGACCATTTTTCTTTGCATCCCGAATGTCCTTTGCTGCCTGTTTTTCAGTATTAGAATCTACGATAAGGGCAATTTTACAACCGGTACACACTGCCTTTACCTTATCCCGGAGCTTCAGCCTCTCACTGAGTTGCCAAGGAGTATAACTGGTTACTTCCATCATAAGCACATACGGTTTGTACACTTGACATAATTCCAAGGTATCTTTTGGAGACTCTGTACGGATCACATCAATATCATAGTCCGAACTCCTGAAGGCAGTCGCTACGGAGTCGGCAAACAGAAAATTCTGCATATCCACCACTATTTTTCGCATCAAACCATCCCCTTTCTTTAGCGATATATCCAATGTGTGTGTGACATCTTATTTCTTGGTATTATTTTAGCGAACAATTACGATTTTGTCTGTCCTCAAAAGTGTGGACAAATTTATTAATGCACCCAAAATTGACAGATTTTCCAGTATTTCCGTGTTTTAGACAAGACATTTTTCTGTAACACTTATTCTGCATCGTCAAAAAAAGACATCAACTTATGTTAATGCCTTTTTTCATCATTGTATGTAATTTACTCGCATTTTTTTGTATCAAGCTGATTACCAGGCACAACCAGGCGCTTGCTGACTGCTGCCACCATCAGACGATTGCGGTTCGGATATCCAGTCTTCTCCAACATACGGTTAATATACGTCCGTACCGATGATTCTGCCACATGAAGACTGGCTGCAATCTCTGCATTCGTCTTGCCCTCACACAACAAACGCAGGGTTTCCATCTCTTGATCCGACAAATTACAAGAAAGCACATTTCCAAGCTGTACTGTTGGCACACTGTCTGGCCAAAACTGCTTGCCCTGAAGGGTACCTTCGATCACACCAATCAGATCACTGGAAGGGGAATCCTTGTACCAGAAACTGTCCGCTCCTATTCTTCTTGCCCGGTCCAAAAAACGTCCTTCTAACATCGAGGTGACCATCACAATTTTAATCCGAGGGTTGAACTTCTTGATTGCTTCTGCTGCTGTCAGACCATCGGAGTCATTTTCCGTACAGATATCCATCAAGATAAGGTCGATATGTCCCTCACCACATCTCTGGAGTGCTGCATCGGCACGAGTCAACGTCCCCACCACTTCGCATTCCTTGCTTTTTTCCACGCAAGAACACAGATACATACGGACAAGTGCCTGATCCTCAACAATTAGTATCTTTTTCACAGCCATTTAGCCCCCTTTCTCGGATGTTATTTCTTTGGTATATCTATTACCAAAGAAAAGTCCGGTAAACTCTGTACGATCATCGTACCTCCTGCCGTTTCAATTCGGTGGCGCAGATTGGTAAGACCTCCGCCTTCTATAATGACCTTCTCAGGAGACTTCCCATCATTACTGATCATTACCGTATAGCTACCTGTATTTTCCCAAATATTTATAGAAAGTTCCGTTGCCTGTGCGTATTGTACCGCATTATTCAGGCAGACCTGCATTGCCGCATACATCAAATCCGCTGCACAGCCCTTTGGCTCTTCTCCTTTCATCTGTACTGTCACACCACTACGCTCTGCATCGTGAAATAACTTTTCTTTTGCAGATAAAAGTGCCATCTCCCGGAAGGCTATACTTTTTTCCCATTCCTGCAACACCGAATCTACATGAATTCCGGTAAGCTCTCCGGCAAGATATTGCTTTGTCACAGTAATACACGCAGCCAAGCTGTCATGCATGGCAGATTTTGCGTCGAGTCTCTCCTTTTCCTTCGCTACTGCCTCAACATTTTTCGAAAGCTCATGTAGTTCTCTTGCATCTTCATCCAGCTTACGGTTATCATCCGCAAGCTGTACCAATACCCGGTGCAATTCTGTCACTTCTGCAGCAGTGATCTGTATATAGGTTTCCCCCGACTGATCCGTTACCATTGTCCGTTCAAACTGCCACACCGTCTTATCTGGAAACCAATAGGTATGTTCCATATCTGAAAGCTTTTTCACACCATCTGGCGGTGAAGCAAGTGCCTCCTCTACTTCACCCAGATACTGCATATCACGCTGAAACAAATGCTGACTCAACCGATACATCTGTCGATTACAAAGCACAATCCGCCCAAAAGGGTCAAAGAAACACACTGCTGTCGGAAGCTGATCGAAACTATCTTTAATTACATTGAAACCCAACTGTTTCCATTTACGCATCTTCCCCGCCTCCTATCTGTGTACGGATGAGCCACAACCCCTCCTCCATACAAACTGTCACATTGGAAGAAGCCACCTCTGACAAATCTGACGCACATTCCACTGACAGATTCATCTCTTCGTCCGCAAGAGAGATAAAAAGAGAGTATAATCCGCCTCTTGTCATTCCCACTACTATTTTCACCAATTCTAACAGACGTGTAACCTCAGATGTCCGCATTGGTCTTGTCATCTGATATGCGACACCACATTCCGTTCCACAGGCATTCAGTGCACGTACCGCCTCGTCAAAAGTCAGTCTGATTTCCTGCTGCGGCAGAAATTCATATTCCTGACCCAGAAAATACAAATTCGCACTGCGCTTAATATAAGTACCGATCAACAAGATTTCTTTCATATAAGTATGTATTTCATCCGACGCAGCTCCCTTACATAAATCCAGCAGTTCACATATTCGGTCTGTCTGCTTTCCATGCTTTGCCTCCAGTTCGTCATAAATCCGGTTCTTCTCAGCCAGCTCGTACAACTCTTTCTGTACAAGATAGGCATTCTGCAATTTCTTTTTGTTGGTTTCCATTTTGACTTTATTTTCATTCAGTTTGGTACGAAGTTCCATCAACTGACGGACATTATCCCCCCAGACCGTATAACCGACCTTGAGCGGTGCCGAAGAAATACGCATGCCATCCGGGCTTATCATCGTTTGTCCCTCCTGTGGACAGACCATGTCCTCTCCTGCCGCCTTAGAGCGAAGCAGCACATGACCATTCCGGTCCACAATACAGAACACCAGTGTTGTTGCCTCAAATAGCCCAACATACCCGGTATTGGACTGTATCATCTTGCAATGGATACAGCTTTCATAAATCGCTGCATACAACAGACAATACATAACATTCATATCGCCAAACATAAAACGTACCTTTGGAAAATCCACCAGATACAGTAATCCGTACAAAAACATGACGCAACCTAGTATAAATGGCATCATTCTCCTTCTGCCAATTCCTGGAATGCGACTTTGCCGTAATAAATGAATGATGGTAAACAACATGCAAACAACCATCCATCCAAGACAGGCAAAATATAGTAGGCGATGAGAATACACCTTGTTATCAGGCACTCCCGGAATCCCGCTTTTGAAGACAAATACCTGTTGATGCAAGTCATTTGTAATCACTGCCAGAAATAACAGCGTAGGAATCACTGCCAGTATCTGGCTCTTCGCAGGCAGCTGGTAAGACTCTGGCTTTCCCATATATATGGCAATATACACCCCAAGGAGCGGAATAAACAGCATTGGAAGGTAATACAGATACCACAGATAACGTGCTACCGTCAGATCGGTAACGATCTCATATTTAAATGTCCGAAGTATCATCCATATCAGTATCAAGGCGGCCATCAGACGAAGACAATGCAATACCGGCTTCTGAATGATACGCTGATCCAGGGAATATCCCCACAAGCCAAACAACAACAGGTATAATGCAGCACGTACATAACTTAGATTGCTTCCGCCAATGTCATACATAGCAAGAAGCCGGCAAGCATATGCTACTGCAATAATCCCAAAAACAAGAATCATCAAGCATAATTGTCTAGTGTTTCGTTTCACGTAAAGAGGTCCTCGCTTTCCCTCGGACTCTCAGTTCCAAGCTCTCATTCTTTATTTTATTATAATATACCCCTCTATTTTCCGCAACTTGTTCAACCCAGATCTTTACTGACTGTAGCATGCTTCTTGTATCCACGAGAGTTTGACACATTGAAATCCAAAAAAGTACTGCAAAGCCTTGAAATAGGCTTATTTTTTGTCAAATTTTTATTATATAGTAATATTTAGTGATATATAGTATAATAGTGACAGAGTTGATTATTGTGCGTATAACAACATCAAAATCAAAAAATTCTGAGTCCTTTTACATCACTCAGTCCTATACAAATGCCAATGGGAAAAGTACTTCCAAAACCATACGAAAATTAGGTACGTTAGCTGAATTATCAGCGCAGCTCCACACGGATCGTGACGGAGTTGTTGAATGGGCAAATGAACAGGCTCGTCTTGAAACACTGAAATATAAAAGTGAAAAAGAGGATGCTACTGTCATGATCCCATTTCATTCCAACAGACTCCTGGACTATAATAAGCAGAAACTTTTTTCTGGCGGATATCTTTTTCTTCAGTCGATTTACTATGGACTTAAGCTCGATTCTGTCTGCCGAAAAATCAAAAGCCGACATAAATTCGAGTATGATCTTAATGCGATTTTATCTGATTTAATTTATACAAGGGTTCTGGAACCTTCCAGCAAAAGGTCTTCCTTCCGAGCAGCAAAACAGTTCCTTGAGCCTCCAACTTATGAACTTCATGATGTATATCGGGCTCTTTCTGTTCTTGCTTCTGAAATGGATTTTATTCAATCGGAAGTTTATAAAAACAGCTTTTTTCTCGGTAACAGAATGGATCGGATTCTTTATTATGATTGTACAAACTACTACTTTGAAATCGAACAGGAAGATGGCAGATTGAAGACTGTTTCAGAGCTATGAAATCAGACTTTGAAGCTAGCCCCGTTTATTTAAACCGTGAAAATCGGATTAAAGCTCATTTCCTTACCTGCTTTCTTGCTCTGTTACATTTTCGGTTATTAAATCGCTCTCTGAAAGGAACTTATACTACAGAACAATTACTTCATACTTTAAAGGATATAAAATTTGCGGACATAGAAGAACAGGGCTTTATGCCGGTATATGAACGTCAAGAAATCACTGATGATCTCCATGAAATCTGTGGATTCAAAACGGACTATCAATTCATAACAAAACGGAAAATGAAAGAAATTCAGAAAAAAAGTAAGCGGAGATAAAATATTACTATATTTCGTGTATGCAGAAAAAAGTGCCACACCCCTTGCATTTACAGGGATTGTGGCACTTTTTTAACTAATTAACTGTCAAAGATGAGATTATAAATAATTGTAAAGTAAATTGCAACTATTGCTCTATCAAACAAATCGAAAACTGCACCTTTATTAAGTCTTCTCGCCCACATATTATTAACAGCAGAAGAAAAGGGGGTTATTACTTGTTCAGGAGAAAAACATAGAAAGCGTATGGTGTATATTTTCTTGTGACAGTAGTGCTGCTTATTGCTCCGAAGATGAAAAAGTGAGAAACTTCAAGTTTGTAGAATTTAAAAATTTAATATGAAATATGAGATAGAGCGTATGGAAACTATATGTTCTATTTTTTTGCCCGTTCGTCTTTTGTATATGTAAGGCAAAAAAACGACCATCGAAAATAACTTAAAATGATTGGATTGTCTTTAATTAACTTCGTTCCTTTTTTGGAAAACAGCTATTTATAGTTAAAAGCAATAATTTTCTAGTAAAAATAAAAAAATTGAGTCAAATGGTTGTATAAGCCCCCTAAAACGTTTCTACATATGAAGGCCTTAAACCTATATGTCAATATCAAAAAGTCGAAATGAGGTGAAAAATTGAATTATAAATACATAACCAAGGAAGAAATTTCGGTTGCATACTTTCAGTTCCCTAAGTTCCTGTTGAAGTATCCGATTTCACAGAACGGGAAAGTGGTGTATATGCTGCTGTATGACCGGGCACGACTCTCAAAAATGAATGACTGGTTGGATGAAAATGGCCGGATTTATGTGATCTATCCGATTACGGAATTAATAAAACATATAGGGAAATGTAGGTCATCCATAAAAACTGCATTAAAGGAATTGGACGAAGCCGGACTACTGGTAAGAAGATCTGGTGGGTTTTCTAAGCCAAACCACTTGTATATAAAGATTCCTGCAGAAGAGATTTATCAGAAGGACAGAAATTCAACCCAGTTAGAAAATGGACGGTCATATAAACAACCACTGCATAGCCAGAATACTGGCTCCATGAGGGTCAAAAAGTCGACGCCTAATAAAGTAATAATAAACAAAAATAACATTAGTAATAAAGAGCTGAACTATGAATGTCAGGAAGGAGAGAGTTTATGATGGATAAAGAAAAAATATTTATAGGTGAAGATGGTCTGGTATATTGTTCTGTTTGCAAGGAACCTAAGCAAGCATGGTTACCAGAAAATAATCTATTAGGAGTCAGGCTCCGTTATCGGCAGTGTGCCTGTGAAAGGGATGCAAATGCGATGAAAAAGGCTGAACAAGAAGAAAAAGAACGCAGAGTACAAATTGCTAGAAACAGAAGAAATTGTTTTGATGAAGCTGCAATGAAAAACTGTACCTTTGCGAACGCAGAAGAGATAACCCCTGTTATAGATAAAGCAAAAAAATACGTTGATAACTGGGATAAAATGAAACAGAAATCCAAGGGACTTTTGTTCTGGGGACCATTAGGAACAGGCAAAAGTTATGCGGTGGCCTGCATTGCTAATGCCCTTTTGGAAAGAAAAGTCACTGTAAAAATGACAAACTTTAATACGATTGTCGATACAATGTTCAGAGCCGAAAATAAGACAGAATATATGAATGAACTCTCTCGCTGTTCATTATTAATCATTGATGAGCTTGGTCTTGAAAGAAGCAGTGAATATGCACTTGGAATTATATTTGACGTAATTGATCACAGATATCGCTCTGGAAAACCATTGATTACGACAACAAATCTTCCTCTGAGAGAGATAAAAGGAGAACCTAATATTGATAAGAGAAGAATCTATGACCGGATTCTGGAGCAGTGTACACCGATCTTAGTGGACGGTGAAAACAAACGGGAAAAGACTGCCAAAGAAAACATGTCTTATTTTAAAAAGATATTTGACGATAAAGAAAGTTAATTCAGCAATGATGAAATCTTAATAATAGAACAATACCGCTACTTTCAACGGTCAATGGTATAAAAGAATCAGATTGTATTTGAAGGGAAACTGCGGAAGAAGGTGGTGATAGAAAATAGGTTACTGTTATTCCACTTTCCCTTTTATGGCTCATCCAATCTCATTCATCAATCTTTCCATCAAATCCAGATTCGGATCCGAATGTTCCAGTTCTCTGGAATAACGATACACTGTCTCTACTACATTCTCCATCTCCAGCTCTTTCTCCTGTTTCAGCCACTGTGCCATCAGAAGTTCGTGAATCAAAAGTACACTGACCACCGCCATCTGCATCTTAGATTCTGCTTCACCGTCATACACCGCTCCGCAGAAATACGTGCTGATAAAATAGACCAGCAACTGTTCATACTGAATTTCGGATTCCGGCATGTTCTCTTTCAGCCATGCATGAAATTCTTGTCTGTTTTTCAGATAGTGTTTTTTATCCATCTCCTGTTTTTGAGAGGTTTCTTCCGTTCCATTTCCATACAGGATTCTCTCTGATTCCTGAAGACGGGCTTCCCAGTCATCTCTTAGATGTTCCATCAAATATTGATTTCTGAACATCTTCGCTATAAAAGAAAAATCCTCTTCTTCCGACAATTTTTCTTTTACATGCTGAATCTCTTCTTCCATCTGATATTTTTCAAACACATCATCAATGGAAAATATATCTTCCTGATCAATACATTCCTGCATGTCATGTGCGATTCCCCACACCAGGCCCACTCGCAGCTTCAGTTCTTTCCTTCTGTCCTGAAGGATATCAATCATCACATCTCTTGCATCCACCAGTTTTGAATACAGAAACGGATCAAAATCCCCGTATTCTTCTTCCTCATTATTTTCATGCGTCAGAAACTGTACCGACTCTTTCTTATTCATCAGGATTCTTGCCACTTCCGGACAGGATACTGAAAGCGTAATCTCACGCACATCTTCAAACTCTTCCATATGTCTCGGATACATGGTACAGGTTCTGCACAGACTTCTCTCACCAAGTGCCGTATACATATCACAGAGGTTCTCGTCATTTAAGAAGGTACAACGCCTGTCCTTCTCCTGCTTAAATGTACCTTCTTCCCAATTGATCGAGTTCTTTAACCTCCGCCTGAATGGTCCGATCACTCTTTTATATTTCTCCAAGGCTGCCTCATCTGCAACAATCTGCCATCCGGCACAGCATGTATCTTCACATTTTCCCGCAATACAGGTAAATTCATAATAATAATCTGGTATCGTGTATAACATATTGAACTCCTCACTGTTCCTATTTATTCCCATAGCAATCACTCCGCTGATTGGCATGGAGGATACACGTATTGTCTTGAATGTATCTCGTCCATCGCCAGAGGCGATTTTAAATGACGAGATACGTTACTGTTTACAGCTATGCTGTGAACAGTAACACTCCTCACTGTTACTGTTCAAATTCAACTTCCATACAGTATAACATAATTTTATTTTCAAAAATATCGTTTATAACAAATTGAAGTAAAGGCATCACAAAATCGCCACTTCAGCTAATTTCGCAATGCCCTCTTCAAAAAACTTTCGTTTTTGTATCTTTTGCATCAATTATTTATTATGTTCTACTTTATCAAAAGTAAACACATTCAGGAACTGTTTTGCACGTTCTGTCTTTGGATGTTCAAAGAAGACTTCCGGTGCATCCTCTTCCACAATTTTCCCCTGATCCAGGAAGATCACACGGTCTGCAACTGCTTTTGCAAACTGCATCTCATGAGTTACGATAATCATCGTTCTTCCCTGTTTTGCGAGGTCAAGCATTACATCCAGAACTTCACGCACCATCTCAGGATCTAACGCTGCAGTTACCTCATCAAACAGCAGAATCTCCGGATGCATACATAACGCACGTACAATTGCCACACGCTGCTTCTGTCCACCGGATAACTGTCTCGGATAGCTGTCTGCCTTGTCTGCCAGACCAACTCTCTCCAGAAGTTTCATCGCCTCAGACTTTACTTCCTCTTTCTTGCGGTTCTGCACCTTTGTCGGAGCCAGCGTGATATTATCAATTACTGTCAGATGTGGAAAAAGCTCATAACTCTGAAATACCATTCCAATCTTCTGGCGCAGTGCTGAAAGATTCTTGCTGCCATATTCAATCTTTTCTCCCTGAAGACTGATCTCTCCGCCCTGAATCGGCTCCAGCGCATTGATACAGCGAAGCAGTGTGCTCTTACCACATCCACTTGGTCCGACAACAACGACTACTTCTCCCTGCTTTATCTCCAGATCCATACCATCTAAAATAGTATGTCCTTCAAATTTTTTTGTAAGATTTTTTACACTTAATAATGTCTCTGCCATGTTCATTACCCCCATTTTCTTTCCAGGTATCTGGCGAGCATACTGATCGGCCAGCATGCAATAAAATATAATATAAATACAACAAGAAAGATTCCAAATGCCGCATTCGGACTTGTCATACGGTTTGCCTCAATGATCTGCTGTGCTACCTTCAGCATTTCCACAACACCGATCATAAGTACGAGACTGGTTGTTTTGATCATACGTGTGATCAGATTGATTGCAAGCGGAACCAGTCTTCTGACAGTCTGAGGAATAATAATATAGCGATAAGTCTGAATCTTTGTAAGTCCAAGCGCCTCACTGCTTTCATACTGATGCTTCGGAATACTGATCAGAGCACTTCTGACCAGGTCTCCCATTTCCGCAGTACCCCATAATACAAACACGATGACTGATGCCATCTCTCCTGACAGATTCCATCCAAACGCTCTTGTACTTCCAAAATATACAATAAATAAAAGTACAAGCTGCGGCATGATACGGATAATTTCTAGATAGACTCTGAAAATAAAACGAATCACTTTATTTTTCACAGTCATCAGAGAACCTGCAAGAATCCCCAACGGCATACTGATAACAATAGAAATAAGACTGATCTCAAGTGCTACCCACATTCCCTGCAGCAGACGGATCATATTGTTTCCTTTTAATAATACATTAAGCCCCAAATCCAGCATGACGCAGCCTCCTTTCTAACAGACTGCCCAGAATCGATACCGGAAGCAGAATGATCAAATAAAAAACAACAAGCAGGAAAAGACTTTCTGTTGTTTTATAATACAGACCAATCAGATCCTTTGCTGTAAACATAAGATCCATCAGGCTGATTGCACTGAATACACTTGTTTCCTTCAGCAGAAAGATTACGTTTGCCACAAAAGCCGGTACGCTGGTGGACATTGCCTGTGGCAGAATGACATACTGCATTGTCTGGCGGTTGCTCATTCCAAGACTGATGGCACTTTCTCTCTGAATCGGTTCGATGGTTTCCAGGCCGCTTCGGAATGTCTCTGCCATGTAACTTCCACCTAAAAATGCAAGTCCGATTGCTCCACAGACCTCTGCATTCAACTGCAGACCAATCTTCGGGAATCCATAATATATGAAGAAAAGCTGTACCAACAGCGGTGTATTTCTACTCAGTTCAATATAAACTGCCACAATCTGTCTTGCTACAGGCACTTTGTGATACTGAATCATCGCACAGATCAGACCGATTAAAATAGCCAGAACGATTCCGATCACACCAATTTTAACGGTCAGCTTCGCAGCTTTTTCATATAAAGGGATATATTTAATGATAAATTCCCAATTCATGAATTTTTATTCTCCTTTCTTTCACATGTTTTTTATTCTATCATTGTCGAACTCAATATACAAGAACTTATATGGCGTAACTGCCATACAAATTCATCGAATCTAGAGTGTGTCTTAAAAATGCTTTCTGCAAGATATATGTCACAATTTGTGGGAGATTTTGTTTGAATGAGGGCGGCGTAGCGGGCTACGTCAACCGAATGAAGACAAAATATACCGCAAAGTGGGGCATGTAGATTGCAGGAATGATTTTTCAGACACACTCTAGTGTTACTGCTCACTGGTAACCTGTTGGTATATTGACAAAAGGAAGCCCAGAAAACTCCTCTGAATTCTCTGGGCTGCTTTATAATGATTCTGTTTTTTACTCTGTCTTTCCGCCTTCTACAACCAGTGTATCCTCGTAGTCAGATCCATAAGTATCTGTCAGTGTTGCTTCGTAATCTGCATGGAAGAAGTTTTCTTCACCCAGAGATTCAATTTCATCATTGATCCAGTTCAGTAATGTATCATTTCCTTTTGTTACAGCCGGTGCAATGCTGTCTGCGCTTCCAAGATTCGGGATTCCAACTGTGTATCCTTTGTTCTGAAGTGCAAATGCGATAACCTCTGTGTTGTCATTTGCCCATGCTACAGATGTTCCATTCTCAAATGCTTCTTTTGCTGTTGCATAAGAATCGAATTTCTGAAGCGGAATATCCGGATAATTCTCATGTAAATATGTCTCTGCTGTAGTTCCTGAAATAACGATGATAGAATCATCATTGTTCCAGTTATCAAGACTTGTAATTACATTGTCATCTCTTGATACAACACCAAGTGATACATTCATGTATGGAAGTGCAAAGTCAACTTCTTCTGCTCTTTCATCTGTTACTGTAAAGTTCGCAAGAATCACATCAACCTTACCTGTCTGCAGATATTCGATTCTGTTTGCTGCTTCTGTAGATACAAAGTTTACATCTACACCAAGGTCTTCACCAAGTCTGTTTGCAAAGTAAATATCATATCCCTGATATTCTCCGTTTTCATCTACATAACCAAATGGGTTTTTATCAGAGAACACTCCAATGTTGATTTCTCCTGCCTCTTTAATCTCATCTAAAGTACGGTATACTTCGCTTCCTTTTGATTCTTTATCTGATGAACCGTCTGAACTGTTGGAACTTCCACAAGCAGTTGCTCCAACTGCTAATGTAAATGCTAACGCTAGTGCTGCTGTCTTTTTCAAATTTTTCATAATTTCCTCTCCTTTTTTGTTGATGTTTGGAATTATATATCCTTTTTCCTACTATGTCAATAGGTTTTATATTCATTTTTTGTATTTTTTATTATAACACCTTGAAAACAAAAAAACGAGAGGATCTGACAACATAAAATGCTTCACATATCGCCATTTTAAATCGCCTGTGGCGATGGGCGAGATACATTCATGTCAAACTGTGCATCCTCATAGCTAATCAGCACGGTGATTAGCTATGGTCTGAACAGTCAACCATAGATCTTCTCCCCAGCCACATATTTCGCATAGACTTCTCTCTCATCTGCAAGATAAATCATCCGCTCCAGGCGCTGGGAAATACTCATCTCCTGTGGATGTTTCAGACGACTGTCATCCAGTACGACCGCATCAAACTCATACTCCGGCTCAAAGCTTCCTACTTTTCCGAAAAATTCTCCACCACCTTTTGTCGTCATATAGAATACTTCTGTCATCGTCAGCGGTGCCAGTGTATCATCTTTTAATCTCCAGCGTAACTTGGAAGACTGAATCGCATAACGCATTGCAGCAAACAAATTCTCAGTAGTACCCCCTGCCACATCACTTCCGATTCCCACATGCATGCCCTCCTGCAGATAAGTGCGAACCGGAGCCACACCTGAAGACAGATTTGTATTGGACTCCGGACAGTGGGCAATAAACACTCCATTTTCCTTCATCCGCTCAATTTCCTGTGGACCGGAATGTACACAGTGTGCCATGATCGTTCTGCAGTCTTTCCCAAACAATCCAAACTGATCATACGCATCTCCGTAAAATTGAGATTCCGGACAAAGCTCCTGCACCCATGTGATCTCTCCATAATTTTCCGAGAGATGGGACTGCATCGGCAACTGATATTTCACCTGAATCGATTTCAGTTTTCTCATCAGTTCATCTGTACAGCTCGGAATAAAACGCGGAGTCAGGATCGGCTTTGTATTCTTATAGTTTCTCTTTTGCACCTCTTCGATCCACGCAACGGTCTCTTCTGCACTTTCTTCTGTCTCTTCACAAAGATAGTCTGGGGAATTCCGGTCCATATTCACCTTACCGACCATTGTATTCATTCCTGCCTTTTCAAGCAGATCCATAAGCAGCAACGTAGCATCTTTATGAATCGTTGCAAAAATACAGGCTCTTGTTGTCGCACTTTTTCTCAGATTCTCCACAAAAATCTGATATGCCGCCTCTGCATATTTCGGATCTTTATACTTTGATTCTTCTGGAAATGTATTTGTCTCCAGCCATTCCAAAAGCTCCATATCCATCCCGAGACCACGGAATGTATACTGAGGTGCATGCACATGCAGATCCACAAATCCAGGTACAATCAGTCTGTCACCATAATCCTCTACCAGAATTCCTTCATATTCATCCGGAAGAACCAGATAGACTCCTTCTATTTTATTCTCTTCATATACAAGATATCCCTTTTCAAAGATTTCAAGACAATCCGGGGATTTAGAATAAACAATATTGCCCTTTAATGCATGGAAATTTCTTTCTTTTTTCATATCCGGTCACCTCTTTGCAAATCAACTTTAAACTGTATCTTAAAAATCTCCCACAAATCGTGGTATATATCTCATGGAAAACATTTTTCAAACACACTCTGAACCACAACAGTCAGCTCTGTTTGCATCATTGAGTAACTACCCTTTTCAGTGCTTCCAGATAACTGTTACCTAATCTGCTCATTCTTCCTTTTTTATGCGTAATATAACCGATCCGCATCTCACTTTCATCTGCAAGCGGAACTGCAATAATATCCTTTCCGTTCAGCTTTTTATCAATGACACCGCTGCAGACTGTATAACCGTTCAGACCGATCAGAAGATTAAATAATGTCGCTCTGTCTCTGACACGAAT
Source organism: uncultured Mediterraneibacter sp. (assembly GCF_934309415.1). GTDB lineage: Bacteria > Bacillota > Clostridia > Lachnospirales > Lachnospiraceae > Mediterraneibacter. The sequence goes on along the minus strand of NZ_CAKRDI010000009.1, from coordinate 38,836 downwards.
ATTTTTCTTTCTCTCTGAAGCAGAAAAAATCTCTTCAGAAAAATAAAAGGAATTATGCTCTCCCTGTTCAAAAGAAAGATAAGGATATTCTTCCAGCTCTTCATTTTTAATAATCTCATTTCCTGCAAGCGGATGTTTTCTGCTGATAAACACATGCGGCTGTGCCACAAATAACTGATGGAACTGTAAGTCCTGCGTTTTCAGAAGTTTATTGATGACCGTCTCGTTAAATTCATTTAAAAACAGAATCCCAATCTCACTTCTCATGTGCGCTACATCTTCAATGATTTCATAAGTCTGTGTTTCCCTGAGACTGAAATCATATTCGTCCTGCCCATACTTCTTAATCAGATCCACAAATGCATTTACTGCAAAAGAATAATGCTGTGTTGATACACAGAACTGCTTCTTTCCTCCGCCATTTCCTTTATACTTGTCTTCCAGAATGTCTGCCTGTTCCAGCACCTGTCTTGCATATCCGAGGAATTCTTCTCCTTCTTTGGATATCGTAATTCCTTTATTCGTCCTGTTAAAAATAGTCAGATTCATCTCTTTTTCCAGCTCGTGGATCGCATTCGTCAGACTTGGCTGGGAAATATATAATTGATTTGCCGCCTCTGTGATGGTTCCTGTCTCTGCTACTGTGATAATATATTTTAACTGTTGAAGTGTCATATCTCTGTCTTTTCTCCATTTTCCATCTCTCTGAAAACCAATTACAGATTTCCCAGAGACTTACTCTAAAGTATCTTAAAAAAACATTCTGTCTTTTCTGTCATTGTAATGAATTTTCTCTTTTCTGTAAATATTATGGTATTACTTTTTATTTACATTCAACCCAAAAAAGAAATAAAGGATGCCGTTCTATCATCCCAGATAATTTAACAGCATCCTTTTTGCTATAGTTTTATTTCATTATTTTGAGCCAAAATTCCGATGCAGCAATTCATGTTCTTTCCCTTTAAGAAGGGAATCATAAAGTGAAAGAATCATCGGATTTTCATTGGCCTTTTTGATCTGTGTATTAATGTCCGCATCATAAAGCCCTTTCATTCTGGCTTTTTTTGTTCTCGGACCCGCATTAAGCGGCTGGCCGCCTCCCATGATACATCCTCTTCTACATGCCATAACTTCCACAAAATCATACTCAGCTTCATGATTTTTAATCTTCTGCAACAGCTTGTCTGCATTTGCCAGACCACTTACAACCGCTGCTTTAATCTCTCGTCCGTTATAATTGTAAGTCAGTTCCTTGATACCATCCTCACCGCGGACACCGCTCTTCTTGATTGCTTCCATATCAACCCGGTTATGTCCCTGCTGCAGTCTTCGAAGTACTGCTTCTGTTACACCTCCTGTCACACCAAAGATTACTCCACTTCCCGAACCGATACCAAACGGAACATCTGCTGATTCTATTTCCACTTTATCAAATACGATTCCGGATTTCTTGATCATTCTTACAATTTCTGTCGTTGTCAGAACATAATCTACATCCTGTTTTCCATTTGTCATAGATTCTGGACGCAAAATTTCTTCTTTCTTCGCCGTACAAGGCATAATAGAAACAGAAACGATCTTCTTTCCTTCATTTTTCTCCGGATCTTTATAATATTCACGTACTACTGCACCAAACATCTGCTGTGGTGATCTGCAGGTGGACAGATTCTGAGCAAATTCCGGATATTTCGTCTCGCAATATTTCACCCACGCCGGACAGCAGGATGTAAAGAGTGGTAATTTTTCACCCGCTGTAAAACGCTCTATAAATTCTTTTGACTCCTCGACTACGGTAAGGTCAGCACCATAAGATGTGTCATAGACTTCATCAAATCCAAGACGGTGCAGTACACCGACCAGCTTACCCATGACATTTTCTCCCTTGGCATAACCAAAATGATCTCCAATCGCAACTCTGACAGCCGGTGCGATCTGCGCGATCACTTTTGTATTTTTATCTGCCAGTGCCTGCCATACCGGATCAATATTCGTATGAATACTGATTGCTCCGGTCGGACAGACAACTCTGCACTGTCCGCATCCCACACAGTCTGTTTCCGCAATTTTCTTATTAAATGCCGGAGTTACCAGCGCTTCTGTTCCTCGATAAGCAAAGTCGATCGCATTGATATTCTGAACATTATCACACATTCTTACACAGTCACCGCAAAGAATACATTTATTTGGATCTCTGATGATCGAAGGTGAACTCATATCAATCGGCTGAGGTTCTCTTACATTCTCAAACCGGATCTCATGTACTCCCAGACGGTGTGCCAGTTCCTGCAGATGACATTCTCCGCTTTTAATACAGGTCGTACAGTCTCTGCAATGTGCAGCCAGTAAAAGCTCAAGAATCAGCTTTCTGTATTGCATCAGTCGTGGAGTATTTGTATAAATTACCATCCCGTCTCTCGGTTTTTCTGAACAGGATGCAAATGTTTTTCCTCTGTCATTTTCCACTGTACACAGACGGCACGCACCATAAATGGACAGTTCTGAATGATAACATAAGGTAGGGATGTCAATCCCTGCTTTTCTGATTACTGACAGCACATTCGGTTCATCTGTAAATTCAATCTGCTGCCCGTCAATTGTCATAATTCCCATAAGTTTCCGTCCTCCTCTATTCCGTATAGATTGCACCAAATGAACAGTTTTCCATACAGCTTCCACATTTTACGCACTTCTCATTGTCAATCACAAACGGGGTCTTTATTTTTCCTGAGATTGCACCGACCGGACAATTTCTTGCACAGCGTGAACATCCTTTACATTTCTCAGGATCAATCTTATATACGCGAAGATTGGAACAGACTCCTGCCCGACATTTTTTATCTACAATATGTTCTTCATATTCTTTACGAAATGCATGAATGGTACTGATAACCGGCTTTGGTGCACTCTTTCCAAGTCCACACAGTGCGGTGTTCTCAATCATGTCAGCCAGTTCTTCCAGCTCATCCAGATCGCTCATCGTTCCATTTCCCGCTACAATCCGCTCCAGGATTTCAAGCATACGCTTTGTTCCTTCTCTGCATGGAACACATTTTCCACAGCTCTCTCTCTGCGTAAAGTTCATGAAAAATCTGGCAACTTCCACCATACAGGTATCTTCATCCATGACAACCAGACCGCCGGAACCGATCATTGCTCCAATCTTTGACAGTGAATCAAAATCCATCTTGCTGTCCAGCTGAGATTCTACAAGACATCCACCCGATGGACCTCCGATCTGAACGGCTTTAAATTTCTTATCGTTTTTGATTCCTCCACCAATATCAAAAATAATTTCACGAAGTGTAATTCCCATCGGCACTTCAATCAGTCCTGTATTCTTTACATTTCCTGTCAGTGCAAATGCCTTGGTTCCAGGACTCTCCGGTGTACCGATCCTGCTGTACCAGCTCGCTCCGTTTTTAATGATCATCGGAATGTTTGCATAAGTCTCTACGTTGTTCAGTACAGTCGGTTTTCCCCACAATCCCTGTTCTACCGTTCTCGGTGGTTTTACACGCGGCATTCCTCGTTTTCCTTCAATGGAAGCAGTCAGGGCAGATCCTTCACCACAGACAAATGCTCCTGCACCACGATTGATATGTAAATGGAAACTGAATCCGGTTCCCAGGATATTATCTCCTAAGATTCCTTTCTCTTCAGCCTGTGCAATTGCAATCTGAAGTCTGCGTACTGCAAGCGGGTATTCTGCACGCACATAGATATACCCTTCCTGTGCCTGCACTGCATAAGCTGCCAGCATCATACCTTCGATCATACGATGTGGATCTCCTTCCATCACGCTTCGATCCATAAATGCTCCCGGATCTCCCTCATCACCATTACAGACAACGTAACGGATCTTTTCTTTCTGGTTTGCCACCTGTGTCCATTTTCTTCCTGCCGGAAATCCTGCACCTCCACGACCACGAAGTCCTGCATCTGTCACACTTTTTATTACTGCTTCCGGAGTCATCTCAAACACAGCTTTTTCAAAGGACTCATAAGCACCTACTGCGATTGCATCCTCAATATGTTCTGCATCAATATGACCACAGTTCTTTAAAACCAGTCGTGTCTGCTTCGCATAAAACGGAATCTCTTCCTGCGTCTCATAAATATGTCCGTTATCCTGATACATTAGTCTTGTGACCGGTTCACCGCGAAGAATTGTTTTCTCAAAAATTTCTTCACAGTCTTCTACTTTCACTTTCAGATATAAATAATTATATGGCTCGATGCGCACCAGCGGACCCATTTCACAGAACCCATGACATCCGCTCATCTTGAGTCCGACATGTGCAATTTCCTCGCCGATTTTTACTGATACACCATCCAGATTCTCTGTCAGTTCTTTAATACGTGCGTATATCTTATCTGATCCTCCTGCCAGACATCCTGTTCCTCCGCAAATCAGAACTCTGCATTTTTCTTTCTCGTGCTTTTCTTTACACTCTTCTCTCCATAACTGAAGCTGAATTCTGTTCTCTATCTTCATACGTTCTCTTCACCTCGCAATTTTTCAATCAGTTCACTCATTTTTTCCTGTGTCATCTTTGGATACACTTCCTCATTGACCATAACTGCAGGTGCCAGTCCACAGGCTCCTAGACAGGAAACTGTCTCTACCGTAAATAACTGATCCTCTGTGGTATGCTTTTTCTTTCCGAGTCCCAGTTCCTTATAAAGTCCCTCCAGAATTGGAACTGACTTGCGCACATGACAGGCTGTTCCATCACATACTTTAATTATATACTTTCCCTTTGCCTCAAATGAAAAATTCTCATAAAAGCTTGCGACACTGTACGCCTTTGCCTCTGAAATCCCCAATTTTCCAGCAACGTACGTCAGAAGCTCCGGCGGAAGATAACGATATTCCTCCTGAATTCCCTGAATAATCGGAATCAGAGATCTTTCCTCACAGCTGTACTGTGCAATAATTTCATCCGCTTTCTCATAATAAGATGCATCTAACATTCCGAGCCCTCCTTTGTATATTTTGTATGTTTTTTATTATATGACTTTTTCCTCTTTGTGCATAGTGCTATTCGATATTTTTTTAACAAAACTTATATCAAAGTGAAACTGATGATTACCGAACTGCCATTTAAGACGGATTTTTGGATAAAAGAAAAAGATATCCCAGTCTCCTGAAATATCTCTCTTCTTGATTTTATGAATCTAATTCCAAAGCATGTCCGGAAAGTCTTTCTAAACTATTAAATCTGTCCCCAGACTTCTTCTGCGATCTCTTTTACAAGTTTTAATTTTGCCCACTGTTCTTCCTCTGTCAGTTTGTTTCCGATCTCACAGGATGCAAATCCGCACTGTGGACTCAGATACAAACGATCCAGCGGAACGTATTTTGCAGCTTCATGAATACGTTTGATCACTGTCTCTTTCTCTTCTAATTCCGGTGTCTTTGTTGTGATCAGACCAAGTACTACCTTTTTATCCGGTGATATTTTTGCCAGCGGTGCAAATCCTCCGGATCTTGCGTCATCATATTCAAGGAATAATGCATCTACATTTTCTTTTGCAAATACATAATCTGCAACTGAATCATAAGGTCCGCTTGTAAAGAATGTGGAATGATAATTTCCTCTGCAGATATGGGATGTTATGACCATATCCTCCGGTTTTCCTGCAACTGCAAGATTATTCACTTGCAGTAACTGTGCTTTTACTTCTTCCAGATCCTGACCTAATAATTTATATCTCTGTTTTGCGGCATCTCCTACGATGGCACCCCATGTACAGTCATCTAACTGAAGGTTACGGCATCCCGCCTCATAGAATTGTTTAATTACTTCCTGGTATGCTGTCCCAATATCCTGAATCAGTTCTTCATTGGTCGGGTAATATTTTCTTGTGTTCTGGTAATTTGCCGGAACGATCATCTGCTGGAACATCTGTGCCGGAGCAGGAATTGTATATTTTGCAACTGTATTCTCATCTTCAAACTGTTTTAAGAATTTGAAATATTCTACAAATGGGTGTGCCTTTGCTTTCACCTTTCCTGTCAGATAAGTATCTTCTACTGCTGCCATTTCTGCATTAAACTGCACTCCGTTTCCGGTCTGCTCGTGTCCAACGCCTTCAAATCCCCACATAAAATCAAGATGCCAGTAGGTTCTTCTGAATTCTCCATCTGTAATCACATGGAATCCTAATTCTTTCTGTTTTGCAACTACTCCTGTGATTGCTTTATCAATAATGACATCTTTCTCTGCCTCGCTGATCTTTCCATCCTGATAATCCGCTTTTGCCTGTTTTACTTCCTGTGGTCTTAAAAAACTTCCTACGAAGTCATATCTGCATGGTGTCTGATATTTGCTCATCTTCTATTTCCTCCGATATTCTGTGTTCTGTCGTTGGAAATAGATTATCATGACTTTTCTGATTTTAAAAATACAAATATCTTTCGGTTGGTCATAGTTTAAAGCTATAGCCAAATCTAACAATCTATTTGTAACTTTTCCATAACTTCCCCGATATCCCCATCAATACAAATTGTCTGTCTTTCAAGTTCTCTCGGACACATTGCCTCGCCCAGATTCACACAGGCATATGTAGCCTTTGGATTTTTGGCAGTCATCTGCCAGAATGGATATTTGATAATTCCCGGGGTATTACCTCCCACTCCAAGCTCCAGATATAAAACACGCATTTCTTCATGTCTGCGGAGGAAATCCTGATAACAGTCTGATGCAGCATACCAGCCTTTATCCTGTACAAATGTATCATCACATCTCAGATTCATCGTCATCGGCGCTCCGCAGACCGGACAATGTGGAACTAATTCAGATGGGATCTTCATATTCTCCTGTTCTTTCACCATCCTGCGTACTATCTCTTCATTGTCATATGTTTTGTCATGGCATGGTTTGGAACACTGCCATAAACCGTAATCTCCCTGCGTATAAAACAGACGCTTCTTATCAAATCCGGCAATTTGAAACTGATGATCTACATTCGTTGTCAGAACAAAATAATCTTTGTCCTTCACCAGTTTTAATAAATTCTGATACGGGATTCCTGCCGGTACATCATATCGGTTCACATAGATCTGTCTTGACCACCAGGCCCAGTATTCTTCCAGTGTATTGTATGGATAGAAACCACCGGAATACATATCCTGGATTCCATATCTTTCCTTAAAATCTGAAAAATGTTTTTCAAATCTTTCTCCACCATATGTTAATCCTGCTGAAGTAGACATTCCTGCTCCTGCACCGATCAGTACTGCATCTGCCTGTTCCAGCTCATCTCTCAGCTTTTTAATCTGCTCCGAGCAGTCTTCTGTAGATGTCATAGTCTTTTTCCAGAAAAACATTGAATACCACCTCCATCTTCTTTTTCGCATGTTTCTGATAATCCTTCACTGTCTCTACTGCAATTTCCGCCGCTCTTTCATTTGGAAAACAGAATACACCGGTGGAGATACAGCAGAATGCCACGCTTTCCAGATTATTTTCTTCTGCTAATTCCAGACAGGAACGATAACAGGAAGCAAGTAATTCTTCATCCTGTTTTCTCACAGCTCCACGGATGATCGGACCAACCGTATGTAATACATACTGCGCCGGAAGGTTATAACCTTTTGTTATCTTCGCACGACCTGTTGGTTCCGGATAGCCCTGTTCTTCCATCAACTTTTCACATTCCAGACGCATCTGGACTCCTCCAAATGTATGAATGCAGTTGTCGATGCAGGAATGATTCGGCTGATAACATCCTGTCATTCCACTGTTCGCTGCATTCACAATTGCATCTGCTGCCAGTCTTGTGATGTCCCCTTGCCACAGATAGATTCCTTCCTGTAACGGAGTCAGCTCATTCAATGTCACAATTCCTTTTTTTCTTATCTCTTCCTGAAGATATTCATCCTGTATTTTCAGGAATTCTGGCGCAATCTCTTTCGGCTCGCGGATGTTCATCAGGCCGCGCAGCAGCATTTTCTGTTCTTCTGTGCGGGAAGGAACTGTCATATGTAAATATTGCTTGTCTTCTTTTTTCAAGTATTCGATTAAGTAATGTCTGCGCTCGCTCTGATTCATTGTTTTCTCTCCATAAGTTATCTTATTCTCTATACTTCAGCTTTTTAACTTTTTTATTGCTTTCTCAGGACATGCCTCCACACATCGTCCACAGTGAAGACAATGTTTCTGGTCAATCACAGCCGGTATCTTGGAAACATCAATACACTTCTGTGGACAGACCTGGCTGCACTTTTTGCATCCGATACATCCTTTACTTACAAAATATCCTGATTCTTTTATTTCCATTTCACCAATTACAAAGCTGTCTCTCACGATATGAGACGGATCACTGATATCAAAATACTGTCCTTCCGCTTCATAAACCTGAAATACTTCCAGCGCACTTCTTGTATCTCCCGGATAAATCTGCTGCATATAAGTATTTTTCTCAAAAATCTCATCCAACTTTTCCGCACCAATATTTCTGATCTTTCCTCTCAGAGAAACTGAAAGTTTATCCTTTGTAGCTGACAGTGCTATATATTTCTGCTCCATCAACTGATCGTAAAATAACTTTCCTTTTGCAGTCAGAAAGTACACACACTTTTCATCCCAGAGCATCATATCGATGACTCTGGTCTGCGGATGCCCGTCTTCTGCGATGGTTGCAATGGTTGTGGAATGGATCTCTTCTACAAGAATTCTTAAATAATCTGTTGTGTTCATATTCTTTCCCCCTTATTTTAGAATGTGTCTGAAAAATTATTTTCTGAAAATTTTATCCCATTCAGACAAACTCTTCCAAAATTATAATATACATTTTGCAGGAAGCATTTTCAGACATTCTTCAGTCCAATAATATATTTACCTGCCTCTCTTCCAAGAGTTTGTGCAATACTGATGCTTTGCCCGGGCACTGAAGTAGTATACTGAAAGCCAAAGCGGCATCCGCTGCTGTTGCCGGTTGCAAATAATCCTGAAATTGGTTCAAATTCTTCATCTAATACCTGTTGATTTTCATCTATCAGCATCCCTGTTACTGTCACAAGAAGTTTTAATGACTGACCGCCTGGCTTATGACTGTCCTTTATTGTACCACAGGCATAGAACGGTGGCTGTTCTACAGGGAACAGTAAGTGAGGATCTTTTCCAAAATCAATATCCCTTCCCTCTTTACAAAGCTCATTATATCTTTTTACTTCATTCAGGAAATTCATCTGTTCTTCTTTCGTTTGAAACAGAAGTTCCGATAATTTTTCCAAAGTATCCGCACAATATAAGGAACGCGTAGCCCCTGCTTTGTCTGATATCCGAACTTCTTTATTCCTGTTACTGTCTGCCTGTTTTAAAATATGATCCAATTTTTGACACTCTGCCGGATCTGAATAATCAAAAACTGCATGACACGGTGCCTGATACGTTACCTGTTCTTTTATTCGGCTGTCAAATATTCCCCAGAGATTTCCATTCGGTTGTTTTGCTCCAGCTGTTGCAGCAAGAATATGTGTTCCAAATCCTTCATCTGAATATCTTTTTCCATGTTGATTTACTCTCAGGACTGCTGTTGATCCTATAATATCAAATCCCGGAAATGAATAATTACCTCCCATGGCCGCATGTGATCTCGGTTCCAGTCTTCCACCAGCCTGTATACCAAGCAATATTCCACTTCCATCCCAGCCATGACCGCTCCAGTTTCCATCATCAATCAAATCAGCTGCCTCTGTCAACAGTTCTTTACACATTTCTTCATTTTTACTGTAATCTCCTGCTGCAATAAGAACTCCTTTTCGAGCTTCAAACAAATAAAAGGTTCCGTCTTTCTGTCGACCAATTACACCTGTTATTCGTTTTTCTTTTTTAGTAATCTGACATGCTTTTGTTTCAAAGAAAAATTTTGCACCTGACACCTCCGCCAGTTTCTGATTTCCTTTCAAAGCTTTATTTTGTAAGGTGACTCCCATATTGGGGGTTCCTGAGTATGCATGAAATCCATTAATTGTTTTTGGGAAATTCTCGCTCTGTGGGGTAAGCATCGGATGAATTGCGTTCTTTTCTTCCTCTGTCAGCGGATCCAGAAACCAGTCAAAACAAGGACCGCAATTTTCTGCATATTTACGTATCAGTTGATAATTGGAGCGGTTATTGGTCCGTATCTGCCAGTCCTGAACAAATTCATCAATATCAACTTCCGGAACTCCATGCTTTTTTTGCCATTCTGAATTAATATGTCCAATTTCGCCAATTCCAAGAATAAACTGTCTGTCTCTTTCCTGTTGTTCCAGCACAATGACTGACCCGCCTGCTTCAGCCGCAGTCCTTGCCGCACAGGTTCCTGCATGTCCTGCTCCGATGATTACAAGATCTGCAGATACTTTATGACTGATCATTTCCTCTGTTATAATCTCCATTTTCTTTTTCCACTGTTCATACATTGCTTTTCCATCCCTTCATTTTGAACGTACACATTTTTATATTTATTTTCTGGTGCCAATATACTTCCCAACATTTTTCTTACTCTTATATAGATGAGATAAGTGATAACTGCTGTTACACCATGTTTCATTAAATTAAACGGAAATACTGAAAAAATCATTAATGTTGTTATACTGTCTATATTGGAATTCACTGAATGGCCCATCTCTATAATCGCATCTAATGGGATTCCATAAAGGGTTGAATATAACGGAAACGCTATATATGCATTAATAAATACAAATGCGATACTGACTGCCACCGTAGAAATAATCAATCCTGTTATTGCACCACTTTTTGTATGTTTCCATCTATAGATAAAGGAAGCAGGCAGCACAAAACAGAAACTTCCTAAAAGATTCATTATTTCCCCTACAAATGCTGTGTCTGTTCCCTGAATAAGCAATTTCAAAATAATCTTTATAAATACAACCACGCATCCATCTAATGGACCGAGGAAAAATCCGGCAAATAAGGCCGGCAGCTCCGCAATATCAAATTTTAAGAACGCCGGAGCAAACGGCAACGGGAAACTGATCATTGATAAAATCATTGATATTGCCCCTAATAATGCAGTAAAAATCATAACTCGAATATTCATATTCTTTTTCATTCTGTTTTCCTTCCTAAATCCTGTTTAAAAAGGCTTAAGAACAGATAAAATGCCTGATAATTAAAATTAAATCATCAGGCATTCCCCATCCTCTTTCATCCGGACTTTACCGTCGGTTTCGGAATTGCACCGAATCATGCTCTGTCATGAAGCTTGCGGACTGTCACCGCCGGTAAGGAATTGCACCTTGCCTTGAAGATTTATTAAATTTTATTTACACTTTGAAATGTATCTAAAAAACGCCTTCTGTAAGATGTATGCCACAATTTGTGGGACAGGCAGATTACAGGAATGATTTTTCAGATACACTCTGGATGCACCCCAGTTTCTGTCTTAAAATTCATACGGTGCATTTCCAGAGAAATCAGCGATCACACCATGTGGATTCTCAAGATAGAACACCTCAAAGATCGGATTTTCTGCTGTCTCATACTGACCTTTTACGATTGGATTATTCATACAGTCTTTCTTTACTTCCATGTTGTTTTCAAAAACAGCTTTTCCTGCAAGACGGATCCATGCATATTCCGGTGAAGATACAGATACTTCTACTTCCGGATTTTCCTGCATATCTTTGTAAACATCTTTTGTGTTGTTTGTACAGAACCAAAGTTTTCCTTCTTTTTCAAAGCAGAACATAAACGGACGACATTTTGCCTTTCCATCACGACCTACTGTTGCAAGATACTGTACCGGATTTGCCTGTAAAAATTCTACTACTTTGTTCATTGTAATACCTCCAGATTGAATATGTAACTTTTTAATTTTCTGAACTGTTAAAAAGTTTTGATTGATAGATTTCTTTTTGAAAGGTTGTGTTTTCCTTTCGTTGGTTCTATAATAAATCCATACAGCTAATTCGTAAAGTAAGCACAATAAAGTGCTGTAGTTACCTGAAGGAAACTATTGTGAATTTACAATATATTTCTAAACAAAAAACTGATATAAAGGAGATTTCTACTATGCCAGAACTAAAAGATGCTCTTGAAAAAAATGAACCTGCACAGAAACCACCGCTTCCTGCCTGCCCGGTAGAGACAACACTCACTCTGATCAGTGATAAATGGAAAGTTCTGATTCTGCGCGATCTGTTAGATGGTACGAAAAGATTTGGTGAATTAAAAAAATCCATCGGACATGTCTCCCAGAAAGTTCTTACTTCCCAGCTTCGTCAGATGGAACAGAGCGGATTAGTCTCCCGCAAAGTTTACGCAGAGGTTCCGCCCCGTGTGGAATATACTTTAACTGATCTTGGTTATAGTCTGAAACCAATCCTGGATGCAATGTGGAAATGGGGAGAAAACTATCAGGCTCATTATACTGATTAATTCAAATATACCTTTTTCTTCCCAGCACATAATTCTTCTACCTTAACAAGAAGTTTTCCAAAAACTAATGTGTAAGCTGCTCCGAATACATTTGCGCCGATACGCAGCATTACCGCATATGGCATTCCAAACAAACCGGATGCAATAGAAAGTGCACCGAATGTATTAAATGCTGTCTGCCATGCATAACCAGCAGAATATCCGACACCGATTCCACCGATCATTCCGATATACGGATACATAGATTCCGGAAGTACAAGGTATAATACGACAAACAACAGACAGCCGACAATATTAAACGCTCCTCTTTTTCCGGCTCTTCCCGCACAGTCTGTTGAAAATGGCAGGCAGACTGACATGCAGGCAATTCCCGCCCACATCGCTCTCGGAAGTCCAAGAAGTGACATAATCAACATCGCACTTGAGACCGTCAGTGTCAGACGGATATACCATCTGTTTCTTGCAGAATGGATATCAAATTCCCGGAACAGATCCAGAAAACTTCTACGGTAAGGTCTGTTCTTCTGATTCTTATAAAAAATAAACATACACAGTGCCATTCCGACTAAAAGTCCCTCAACGCGAAACACATACATCTTTCCGGTTACATCATATCCCTGAAGCAACAGATAGCCCAGAACAAACGTAGAATGATTATACATGATTACATTGTGACATCCCAGTATCATCAAAAGCATAATGCATACAATATTTATTAAAAATGCCGGAACAGGAGAAACCATATTGGAAAGTCTTGGACCCACCATCAGAATCGCATAAATTCCCATGATCGACAACAATCCGTGCGATGTCTTTATCCCAAAATCTGCCTGTCTGAGTACAAGTACTGCCAGCAGAACTGTTACACCCACTACACTGTTATCGTTTCCCGTCAACTTACTGTACAGCGACACAACTGCCACGCAGAAAATCATCACAAGATATACTTTAAAATTGTAAATGAGTATATGTCTCCGTCTTTCTTTTTTGTCCTTTGTCGCTTTGATCAGTTGTTTTGAACCAACTGAGCTTAGCTGTAATTCCTGATAAAATGTCATGAAATCTTCCTTTCTTCTTTTTTGCCTGATAATACACTATTTCCCAGATGCCAGAATCTCATTTGCTTCTGCAATTAATCGGAATAATGTTTCAAATTTTTCATTTCCCATTGTTTCATTCAAATGATACAAGGGATCCAGATAATAGTAATACATATCATCAATCTCTTTTTTTCCTGTTTCTGTTACTCGAATCACATAACTTCTTTTATCTGATCTTCCTTTTTCTTTTTCAATAAGCTTTTTCAGTTCTAATTGGTCAATTACACGGCTGATAATCGTTTTGCTGACTCCCATAGCTTCTGTAAGTTGTCCCGGAGTCATTGGCTCTTCTGATAATGCGGCTCGAAACAACAGATCAATCTCCTGAGCAGAAGTATGCTTGCCTTTCTGTGCTTTTCGAATTGCCAGACTTCCAAAATGCCGCAGTTCTCCCTGTTTCCTGACCATTTCCATCCAGTTACTGTCCTTCACTTTTTTCTCCCTCACTAAAGTGTTTCAAAATAGTTCACATTGTAAACAAATGTATTGTATACTATATCCCATTTTTTGTACACCGTCAAGCAATTTTGTAATTTCATGGGATAATGAAAAGACAGCGGATTTTATCCCAACTGTCTTTCCTGCTTTATATACTCTCTAAAACATCTTTTAATATTTCTTCAAATAATTGATAACCTTCTCTGTCACCGCATTCTGGTATCTTCCTTTTCGCCAGATTACACCGATTCTCTGCTCGATGGATGGAAAAGTTGGAATTCCTACCAGATCCGGATGATCTTCCAGCATGGAACGATAAAGGAAGGAGCCGATCCGCTCTGATTTTACCATATTGATCAGCGTTGTAACCTGACTTGTATTCAGAATCACATGCGGATTCACTCCTGCTGCCTTGAACTGTCTGGTCAGCGTCATAACCTGCACTGAATCCGTATTGAACAGAATCAAAGGTTCCCCTTCAATCATGTTCAGAAGGATGGTATTCTGTTCTGCCAGTGGATGCTCTTTAGATACACAAAACAATAAATCTTCCGTATCAATGACATGAAGATTACACTTATCAATGGCTGACTGTTCTGCATTTACAATTGCGAGATCCAGTTTTTCTTCCAGAACAAGTTCACAGGCCTTGATTGAGCCATACTCGTACAGACGAAAATCTACATCCGGAAATTCTTCTCTTAGAGAAAGATACATATCCGGCAGATAGATCGTTCCAAGCATCGGCGGGATTCCGATTCTGATCGGAGTAATCTGCTTTCTCAGTTCATGGAATTCTGAAGTAACCGCATCTGCATGTGCCAGCAGTTCTTCTGCACTTTTATAGAACTTCTCACCTTCCGGTGTCAGCGTCAGTTTGTTATTATTTCTGTAAAACAGGTTGATTCCAAACTCCTCTTCCAATGCTTTGATTGCATTTGACACCGATGGCTGTGTCACAAAAAGCTCCTTTGAGGCTTTTGTTATATTATGGTATCTTGCAGCCACACAAAAATATTCCAGCTGGGTCAGCTTCATCTCTCATCCCTCATTTCCATGTATTTCGATCTAAAATTTATCATTACTGTTCACAACATCCTGTAATAGATTCTTTCTGAAAAAGATTCCCACAACGAACTTCATCCTATTGATTTGTCCCTACATAAACAACTCAAAATGTACTTTCCAAACACGATCTAACAGAATGACTGATATGCAACAAATCATAAATTATTTATCCGAGTTATTTTTTGAGAATCGTTCTCATTCTCCATTCGATAATATTTCATTTCCAGCTTGTTCCATAGTTTTTTCTTATGATACCATATTTTTTTCAGAATGTACATTTCCTGAATATTTTCCTATAATACAGCCATAGCAAACAAGTAATCCAAACGGCCGGAAGAAAATTACTTTTTGGTGTAACACATGACTGAAAGAAATCAGTCACAAAAGAAAAAAGTTAATAAAGGATTGGAGGAAAACATATGAGTCCCTCAACAATAACTCTTCTGTTTCTCCTGTTCGCGGTAATCATGTTCGTGCTTGAAAAGATTCCGCTTGGAGTAACATCAATGATCGTCTGTATCGGCTTGGTAGTGACTGGGGTATTAGACGTAAAGACAGCCTTTGCAGGATTCATTGACAGCAACGTAATTCTCTTCGTAGCAATGTTCATCGTAGGCGGCGCATTATTTGAAACCGGTATGGCCAACAAAGTCGGCGGTATCGTTACAAAATTCGCCAAATCAGAACGTATGTTAATCGTAGCGATCATGGTAATCGTAGGATTTATGAGCGGAGTACTTTCCAACACAGGTACAGCCGCAGTACTTATCCCGGTTGTAATCGGAATCGCTGCAAAGTCCGGATACAAAAGATCCAGACTTCTGATGCCTCTGGTATTCGCAGCAGCCATGGGTGGTAACCTTTCCCTGATCGGCGCACCTGGAAACCTGATCGCACAGAGTGCACTGCAAGAAATCGGCCTTCAGTTTGGTTTCTTCGAATATGCAATCGTAGGTCTGCCGATCCTGTTTGTAGGAATTCTCTTCTACGCAACAATCGGTTATAAACTTCTGCCAAGTCATGATGTAAAAGATGACGGAGCATTTGACACAACAAAAGATTTCAGCAACGTACCGAAATGGAAACAGTGGTTATCACTGATCATCCTGATTCTTACACTGCTGGCTATGATCTTTGAAGACAAAATTGGTATCAAACTTTGCATCTCCGGTGGAATCGGAGCACTGCTCCTGATCCTCACAGGTGTTATTTCTGAAAAAGATGCACTGAAGTCCATCGACCTGAAGACAATCTTCCTGTTCGGCGGTACTCTTTCCCTCGCATCTGCTCTTCAGGAAACTGGAGCCGGCGAAGTGATCGCCAACAAAGTAATCGGAGCACTTGGAGATAATCCTTCTCCGTATGTACTGACATTTGTAGTATTCCTGCTGTGCTGTATCCTGACAAACTTTATGTCCAACACAGCAACAACCGCACTGATGGTTCCGATCTGTCTCTCCATTGCCCAGGGCATGGGAGCTGACCCAAGAGCTGTACTGATGGCATGTGTAATCGGTGGTTCCTGCGCATATGCAACACCAATCGGTATGCCAGCCAACACAATGGTAGTCGGTGCCGGCGGATACAAATTTATGGACTATGTAAAATCCGGATTCCCGTTGATCATTATTGCAACTGTTGTAAGTATGATCATCCTTCCGATTGCATTCCCATTCTTCCCGTAAATAAATAAGTTATGGGAGAATTTATCAAAGATTCTCCCATGATCTCCACTTTCAGATACGGAACAGAGAATGCAGACTATTTACTCAGGAAACAATGAAGTTTCATATATAAAATTTGCAAACATAATAATTCACATTACTTTTCAAACATTTTATTCAAGGAGGCAAAACAATGGATAAGAAAGCACAGGTTGAGCAGCTTACCACTTACATGGCGAATTTCGTCTCTTACATTGGTAAAGTACTGCCAGATGACATCAAAGCTAAAATCAATGAGCTTGCAGAGAAAGAGGACAGTCCACTTTCAAAAGTAATTTATCAGACAATGCAGAAGAATCAGGTTCTTGCAAAAGAACTGAACAGACCAAGCTGCCAGGATACTGGTGTATTACAGTTCTGGGTAAAATGTGGAACTAACTTCCCGCTTATCAATGAACTGGAAGGTCTGTTAAAAGACGCAGTTGTCAAATCTACTTTCGAAGCTCCGCTTCGTCACAACAGCGTTGAGACATTCGATGAGTACAACACTGGTAAGAACGTAGGTAAAGGAACACCTACAGTATTCTGGGATATCGTACCGAACAGCGACAAATGTGAGATCTACTCTTACATGGCTGGTGGCGGATGTACTCTTCCAGGAAAAGCTATGGTTCTTATGCCGGGTGAAGGTTATGAAGGAGTTACAAAATTCGTTCTTGATGTTATGACATCTTACGGACTGAACGCTTGTCCTCCGCTTCTCGTAGGTGTTGGAGTTGCAACTTCTGTTGAGACTGCTGCATTACTTTCCAAGAAAGCACTTATGAGACCGCTTGGAAGCCACAACGAAAACGAGCGTGCTGCTTCTATGGAAAAACTTCTGGAAGACGGAATCAACTCTATCGGCCTTGGACCACAGGGAATGGGCGGAAAATACTCCGTTATGGGTGTTCACATTGAAAACACAGCAAGACATCCATCCACAATCGGTGTCGCTGTAAACGTTGGATGCTGGTCACACAGACGTGGACACATCATTTTTGATAAGGACCTTAACTACACAATCACAACACATTCGGGGGTGACTTTATAATGTTAGAAATCAAAGACGGAAAGAAAATTTTAACTACACCAATCTCTGCTGAAGATCTTGCTGATATCCATGTTGGAGATATCATCTATCTGAACGGAAGTATGACAACATGCCGTGACGTTGCTCACAGACGTCTGGTTGAAGAAGGAAGAGAACTTCCTGTTGATGTAAAAGATGCAGCTATTTTCCATGCAGGACCGATCATCCGTCCACTGGAAAATGACAAATTTGAAATGGTTTCTGTAGGACCGACAACAAGTATGCGTATGGAGAAATTCGAATATGAATTCGTAAAAGAATCCGGTGTACGTGTCATCATCGGTAAAGGTGGAATGAAAGAGAACACAGAGCGTGCATGTAAAGAGTTCGGTGCGATCCACTGTGTATTCCCGGCAGGAAATGCCGTAGTTGCTGCTACAGAAGTAGAGGAAATCGTAGATGCCCAGTGGCGTGATCTTGGAATGCCAGAGACACTGTGGCACTGCCGTGTAAAAGAGTTCGGACCTCTGATCGTATCCATCGATACAGAAGGACGCAACCTCTTTGAAGAGAACAAAGTAATCTTCAACGAAAGAAAAGAAAAAGCGATCGAAGAGATCTGCAAACACGTAAGCTTTATCAAATAATTTCACAGAGAATTCTGGTAAAGTTTGTACCAATCTCTTTTACTGTGCTTTCAGAGCGTGTCTGAAAAATGCTTTCTGCGAACGATCTGAGTCACGCTTGAAGCACAGTAAAATGTTACTTAAATTATAAACCAAAAATTATTGCCATGTTTTTAAAAGACCATACATGAGAACACCGGCCTGACTGAATCACCTGATCAGCCAGCCTGTAAAAGAAGCCCTGCCAGCTTTGTTCTCTTGTATGGTCCTTTTATATACTATATCTATTCTATACTACGTTCTTTTTATCGTTTACTGATTTTCTTTCATATCCACTGCATCCAATTTTTATAAAATCTACTATGGAATATATGGCAATTTACTAAATATGTAGCATTTAAGACATTCAATGTCATATCTTATTAACCTTATATTCTTACAGCCTTCTTATAAATAATCAGAGAAATCCCTGCCGTCAGCACTTCTGCGATCCAGAATCCGTGCCACACACCTGTAACGCCCACAATTCGGCTGACAATCCAGGCTGCCGGTATAATGATCAGCACATATCTGCAAAGAGAGATCATTAAGGATTCTTTTCCCTTACCGAGTCCCTCCAGTGCCCCACATGTTACAATCGATACGGAAGAAATAATAAAGCCTGCACTGATAATTCTAAGTGCCTCTGCTCCTGCTTTCACTGTGGTTTCTCCTGTTGTAAACATTCCGATCAGATGATTCGGAATCATAAGACAGATCACTGTCCCAACTGCCATAACAATCAGAACAAGACTCAGTGAAGTCGTATAAATCTTATGTACTCTCTTCTTCTCACCTGCACCATAGTTATATCCGATCAGCGGTCGCATTCCCTGAATCACGCCATTTGCTGTCAGATATAAAAATGTCTGCAATTTATAATACACTCCAAGAACAAATACATAAGTCTGACCAAACGCTGCAAGGATTACATTCAGAGATGAAATCAGCAGTGACGGTAACGCCATACTCAGACAGGCCGGAATTCCGATGGAGTACATCTTTTTACAAAGTTCTTTTTCCAAATGCATGTGTTTCTTTCTGAAATGAACCGGCATAGATCTGAGTTTATAAAAAGCAAGATACATCACAAGACCAATGGCCTGTCCCAGTCCGGTTGCAAGTGCTGCACCTTCAATTCCCAGCGCCGGGAAGAAACCTACGCCGAAGATCAGAAGCGGATCCAGAATAATGTTGAAAATGCATCCTCCCATCATACAGATCATGGAAACTGCCATCATCCCCACCGCCTGAAACGTTTTTTCCAGTACCAGATGCCATGCCAGTACTACGGAAAACAGAAAGACAATTCTGGAATATCTCATTCCCATATCCAATACTGTCTCATTTTCTGTAAAAAATCTGAGGAACGGATTCGCTCCGACGATACAGATTACCATCAGGATGATTCCGTGTATCGTACTTAGTATTAATCCCTGCGCTGCTGCTTTATCCGCTTTCTCCTGATCCTGCGCTCCCAGATAAAAGGAGATTACAGAATTGATTCCAATTCCAAATCCGATCATCACTGCATTAATCAGATTCTGCATTGGATATACAAGTGACAGTGCCGTCATCGCATCTTCACTGATCTTCGCCACGAAAAAGCTATCTACAATGTTATATAATGCATTGACCAGCATTGAAATTACCATCGGAAGTGCCATCGTCAATAGCAGCTTTAACACAGGCTGTTCTTTCATATAAGTCTGTTCCATTTTTTTATCTTCCTTCCTTATTTAAGCACTAAAATAGCCACATGGCTGCATCTCCTGCAGTCATGTGGCGAAAAATAGATCTACTCTAGAAAAATCCACATCGTGTTTTGGAGTTTTAATTATACAGGGAAACTTCTGCCCTGTCAAACCCAAAACAAGAATCTGATACTATATACACTGGGAAATACAATCGTATGTGATGGTGGTATGATTCTGGAAGCTTCTAAACGTAAAGCTCCCTGACAGTGAAATGTTAAACTGTCAGGGAGCTTTTTATTAAACATTATGGCTTACATCTTCCGCAAGGTTCATATCCCTGTTTGGTCAGTGAGGTTCTTGTTCCTTTGTATTCTTCTTTGTTCTCCTCTTTTATATCTTCAATACTGGAACAGTCTGGTTTATGAAACTTCTTTGTATTTGTGTTTAATATGTACGTCTGCTTCTTTTCTGATTTTGCTGTACTCTTCTTATCTGAATTTCCGGAAGCTGCAGAACTGTCTGTCTTTGATGAATTCGTATCATCCTCTGCATCAAATGCCCACTCTCCTTCAGAAACTGCCAGTTCTTCTGTCTGATAGCTGTCTCCGTTTTCATAATTAATGGCAACGTATGGCTGTACATTATATACATATACATTAAAGCTGACTCCGGCGCCATCATCTTCCACTGATTTTGCCTCCATCTGAACTCCGGAAGCAACCAGATCATCATCTTCAAAAATCGGTGTTACTCTGTATAATACATGATTGTCTGTCTCATGAATATAATCGGCTACTTCATCCTCGAACGGAAGCATTCCCTCTACATTCATATAACGGGTTCCTGTGATCAGATTCTTCTCATTTGCATTCTCACCGGTAAGCTGGAATCCGATCAGATGGCAGCGATTGTATAAGTATCCTCCATCCACTATATCATACTTTTTGTTTTCCCAGCCACTTGGTTTTACACTGCTGATGCTTTCTCGCTTCTCTGTCGGCATCAGATCTTCCCCGATACATGCTTCCGCTGTCTGACAGCGCCCTAATTCATCCAGTGGACTATAATCTTCGTAAGATTTTGTTGTCATCTGATCTTCTGTAAATTCCGGCTGATTCTCATTGATCTCTACATACGGTTCTCCTGTATATTCCGGTACATCTTCAATTGAATCAACAGATGCTTCCCCCGACTGACTGTCCGTTCCGCTGGCATTGTTCGCTGCCACAGAATCCCCGTTTCCATTTTCCTGAGTCGCCATTCCCTCTGCACCACATGCTGACATACTCAACGAAACAACTGCCATAAGTCCAATCCATAATTTCTTATATCTGCTATATTTCCTGTGCATCTTATTCTCCCCATTCTGTGTATTTCAAATAATGAAATCTGCACATCTGACTCATGGTTATCAGACGCTGTCTAAAGCAGTCAGAATGTGCCGTTCATTTTTATCTTATGTAAATTATCCACACACTTTTCCTGATTTTTCAATTTTATCCACGTTTTTCCCAAGTTATTTTATCTTTATCAACACAATTTATGCATATGCTATTTATAGGAAAATTTCAACCTCATCAGTATACTATTTTTCCTCTTATTCGTAAAGTTCACCAAATACAACACTTCTAACTTATTCCATAAAACAGAAAAACAGCTTTCATGAAATAATCAAATCTCGCATTATAACAAGAATTCTTACTTCATTGAAAGCTGTTTTCCGGCTTATAAGATTTATTTTAAATAAAGGAGAAAGGAAGGCTATCTTCTCACCGGTACTCTGACCGGCACTGGTTCAGGAATTAATCCTGGGAACAATCCATTAAGAAAATCTTTAATCTTCTTTCCAATTCCACTGCTGATAATTCTATAATAAAGTTCTAATGACATAATGTATACCTCCTGAAATCTATCTATCGTATCTGTTCGTTACTGTTCACTCCCATGTCAATCACTCCGCTGATTGGCATGGAGGATGCACGTTTTGTCCTGATTCTGAAATCTATATTGAACATCTACTGTCTGTCTTTGTTTTCCATAACTGCATTCTATCAGAAGATTTCTTATTTGTCAGTGCATTTACCTCTTATTTTATAATTGTTTATACTTCTTTTATTAATTCTCAGACACTTTGTTGAGAACTATACTTTGCATCGTTTTCTACTATTTAGACCAGAGGTAAGCTACGTTACCGGTTGCCACTATTTTTTATCTGTGCTATGATTATAAAGTCGATTTCTCAATCGGCTAAATCCATAATCAGCTATAGAAATGGAGCAAAAATATGAGTAAAAGACGAAAAAATAGAAATGTATCTTCTGAAGAAACAACTGAGTCTACCTCAGTAATAAAGGAACTCTTACAATGGATTGTTGCCATTGTTCTGGCAGTTGGTATTGCTTTTTTTGTAGATCATGTTCTGATTGTAAATGCCCAGATTCCATCGGGATCCATGGAAAATACCATTATGACCGGCGACCGTATCATCGGAAACCGCCTTGCCTACATAAAAGATGATCCCGAACGTTTTGATGTGATCATTTTCAAATATCCAGATGATGAAAGTCAGCTTTTTATCAAACGCATTATCGGACTTCCTGGAGAGACTGTAGAAATCCATGACGGACACATCTATATCAATGGATCTGATACCCCACTGGAAGATGTAGAGACAAAAGACTATATGGAAGGAACTTACGGACCTTATACCGTTCCCGATGACTGTTATTTTGTAATGGGCGATAACCGAAACAACTCCAAAGATTCCCGCTTCTGGGTCAATACATTTGTCTCCAAAGACGAGATTCTTGGAAAAGCTGCTTTCCGTTACTGGCCAATTACTGATTTTAAAATCATTCATTAAACGAAAATGTGTCTGACAAACCATTTCTACACAAAACTTTTTTCCAGGCACTTTCTAAAAGAGTCCTGTATTTAAAAGCACTTTATACTCAAAATGATGCTTCTAAATGCAGGACTCTTTCTATTCTTTTTATATTTTTTCTAGAGCGTAGCTGAAAAATGCTTTCTGTAAGATGTATGCCATAATTGGTGGGAGATTTTTTGG
Organism: uncultured Mediterraneibacter sp.; assembly: GCF_934309415.1. Taxonomy (GTDB): domain Bacteria; phylum Bacillota; class Clostridia; order Lachnospirales; family Lachnospiraceae; genus Mediterraneibacter. Next base: position 15,670 of record NZ_CAKRDI010000009.1, on the reverse strand, counting down.
ATATTATTTTCCATTAAAGCTAATTTCACCCCAATATATTGTTTTAGTAAAACTAAATCTAACGTCACATCCATATATATATACCCTCTCTTATCAGCTTATTCTCCATACTTTTTCTTCTGATATCACAAGATCCATCCGCACATCATGTGGCTCTGTCGGCACTTCATCCAACATCAGCCGGCTTCTGCACACTATCGCTTTCACACTTCTGCTCTGCTCCAGATATCGGTCATAATATCCGCCGCCATGTCCAAGGCGTCTTCCCTCTCTGTCACAGGAAATGCATGGAATTAATGAAAAATCTATTTCTTCAGGAGAAAGGATTTTCTCACAGCTCTCATCCGGCTCTAAGATTCCATAAGTTCCCGCTTCCAGTTCATCCAGTGAACTGATCTCGTACACTTCCATAATTCCTTTTCCTGTACATTTCGGTACACCCAGTCTTTTTCCTGATGTTAAAATTTCTTTCAAAATCGGGACTGTATCTATCTCTGTTTTTGTACTGACATAACAGAAAATTGTTTTCGCCTGCTGGAATTCTTTTAATCCAAGTACATTTTCAAGTATTTTTCTGTCTGCTTCCATACAATATGGAGAATCTAACTCTGAGATTCTCTGTTTGATTTCTCTTCTTTTCTGTTTCTTTTGTTCTTTTATACTTTCTCTTAGTTCCATTATTCATTTTCCTCCGGAGCATCTTCAATCAATAAACTGTCCAGTTCCTGCAGATTCTTCTGATTAATTTCATACTGTCCCTTGTTATTCTTTTCAACTTTTAGCTTCAAAGTACGTTCTTCACCATAATTCAATCCCGCTTCCATACTTTCTGACAATACTTCATAATAAATTTCATACACCTGATTTTTCATCTCTTCATCAGATGGCATGTCCTCTCCCTGCATCACACTATTTGAAACTGTGACTGCATATTCTTTTGCCTTTTCATGAAAGGTGTCATATGTATCCTGAAATAATGTAAGCGGTTTTACTGACACAGTTACATTATAACATCCTTTTTTCTCTTTTTCTGCATCTCCCACTGTATAATTTACATTCTCGGCTAGACTTTTGAATAATTCTCTGTATTTCTCTGTCATTTCTTCCGACATTGTAGATGCCTCAAAATTCTCCATGGACAGATTCAGTTTTTCTTCAAACAACTGCTTCGCCTCTTTTTGTGATACACCCGTGATTTCCACATACTCCTTGGTTTTCTGTTTATATGACGCATCCAGCACCGCCTGCACATATGCCTGCGCGTCAAACTGATTTACCAAATAATAACATACTGCTGCCGTTCCAATCACCAGAACTGCTAAAATAATTCCGATTATCCATTTCTTCTTTTCCTGCATACTTACTCCTTTTTCTGATATACCTTATTTCTCTGTTTCACCTGTCTGTGTACTATAGAAGCTGTTTATAATAGCATTTTTCAGACATACTCTAATCTTCACCTGTCCGGTTAATATCAGGATTTTCGAGACATTCTAACATATCTTTTCCGCAAAAAAAGAAGAACCCTGTCGTCTGGGACAGGATTCTTGTCTGATTCCTCAATATAAGCTCTAAATTATATTCTATTTTCATTCAATCCAATATGCAGGATTCCTGTTCTTATCTTCCAGTATACAGAGAATAAATCTCCGGATCTACCACCTTCTGAATCTGTTCATAAACTGGTTCAGAAGCCTCTACCATCTGCTCTTTCGTAGCATCGTCCAAAGTGATGATCTCTGTTCCGCTGTCACGGATCACCTGGATTTTTTCATTGATTCGTTCATCCGACTGTTCTCTTGCGTATTCTTTAGCAAGCTCTTCCGCTTCTTTCAGAATTTCCTGATCCTCAGATGGAAGATCTTTGAAAAAATCTTCACTTACGATCAGTGAAATCAAATGTGGCACATGATTCGTCTCAATCACATAGTCCTGCTGCTCATAGATCTTATTAGATACAATTACCTCATACGGGTTTTCCTGTGCATCGATCGTATGCTGCTGCAGCCCAATATACACTTCACTGAAGCTCATCGGAGTCGGATTCGCTTTCACTTTCTTCCAGAAACTCAGCTGGTATGGATCCTCCATCGTACGGATCTTCTGACCTTTAAAATCAGCAAAACTTCTTACCGCTTTATTACTGGACATAACACGGAATCCCTGATCCGCATATCCAAGCAGTTCATATCCTGCATCGCGATAAGATTCCTGCATCTTCTCCATAAATTCCGGCTGATCCACCGTTGTTCTCATCTCTTCCACATCCTGGAACACACACGGAGCATCAAATACCGCTGTATCATCAATAAAGTTTACCTGCGGCGCTGTATTCTGAACAACGAACGGGATATCTCCGTCATAACAGCTCTCCAGAAGTTCTCTGTCTCCGCCAAGTACACTGTTTGGATATACCGTAATTTTAATTCTGCCATCACTTAAACGATCCACCTCTTCTGCAAATTTCTCTGCATAGATCTGTGTGACCGTATCCTCCGGGCTGGCAGTTCCCAACGGATATGCATATCTCTGTTCCCCGGAACTTTCACCGGCACATCCTGCAAGGAGTCCGACAAACGCAGCACTGAGCAACAAAGCTGTCATCTTCTTATATCTCATCTTTTCTCTCCTCTTTTTTCACAGCGAATCAGCAAAGTGGATTCGCTATGGTTTGAACAGTAGCCTGTTTATAATAATGCCAGGCTCACAGCCGGTACAAAAGTAACAATCAGTAACGCAATTAAGAAATATACGATCATCGGCATCGCGTGTTTTGCAATCTCCATCACCGGAACATCTGTCAGAGAACTTGCGACAAACAGATTGACACCGATCGGTGGTGTAACAAATCCGATTGCCAGATTCACTACCATAAGAATACCGAAATGGATCGGATTCATTCCAACTGCCTCTACGATTGGAAGAAGGATCGGTGTCAGAATCAGAATCGCCGGTGTCGTATCCATGACCATTCCCACAATCAGAAGAAATACATTGATTACAATCAGAAGTACGATTTTATTTGTAAAGTGAGCAAGGATCCATGCACTGACACTCTGTGGTACCTGCATCAGAGTCAGAACTCTGGAGAATGCAATCGATGCTGCCAGAATGAAAAGAATCGGCGCATAAGTTCTGATTGATTCTACAAGAATTGCCCAGATATCTTTTACCTTAATACTCTTATATACAAACAGACTGATGATCAGTGCATAAAACACAGAAATAACTGCTGCCTCTGTCGGGGATGCTACTCCTGTATAGATACATCCAAGAATAATGACCGGACTTAAAAGTGCAAATGCACTGTCTTTTAATACTTTCACTAATCCTTTTTCATGAAGTTTTCCTACCATTGCCTGTTTCTTCTCTTCATCTTCTCCATGCTTTTTACAGAAATAAATCGCATAGACCATCAGAAGAGCACCAATCAGTAGTCCCGGAATAATTCCTGCGATAAACAGATCGCTGACAGAAGCTCCCGAAGCCATGCCGTACATGATAAACGGAATACTTGGCGGAATGATAACTCCCAGTCCTCCCGCAACAGCAACCAGTGCAATGGAGAATTTCTTATCATATCCCATCTCTTCCAGAATCGGGATGGTCATACTTCCAACTGCTGCCACAGTTGCCGGAGCAGAACCGGAAATCGCTCCGTAGAACAGACAGGTAACGATTACGGCACAAGGCATTCCTGCAGTTCTTTTTCCCATAAAATAAGCAAATACATCAAACAGTCTTCTGGAAATTCCTCCTCTTGCCATGATAATTCCGGAGAGTACAAACATCGGAACTGCAAGAAGCGGGAAGCTGTCAATTCCTCCCAGCATAGAACGGATTACATAGGTTCCGCTTGCTGTAAATGAAGGATCCACTGCCCCCGGAAGGACAGATGCAATTCCAAGAGAAATTGAAACAGGAATTGCTATGATCAGACAGATTACAAAAATGATAAATACTAAAACTGCTGGCATAATTACTCTCCTTCCTTTCCAAATACTCGTTTCCACTCAATGATCCAGCGCTGGAATACACGGATCGCAGTCAGTACAAATCCAACCAGAGGGGCCGCCTGTACATAGTACATCGGAATTCCCATCGCCGGACTTGTCTGCCCGTTTGCCACTGCTGACATCAGATATTTCCATGCAAACGGGATCAGATAAAGAAAAAGAATCAGCTCAAACGTATGATTTATACCTTTAAATACAGCTTTCCCACGTTTCGGAAACATTGCCACAAACTGTTCCACTTTGATAGAAATGCATTTCTTTGTACAATAACTGACACTTAAAAATCCAGCCCATACAAAGATGTAACGCGTCAGTTCTTCAGACCAGGAAAGTGAAGAACCAAATACATAGCGTGCGATTACCTGAATCCCCATGATAATCGCCATAGCAGCCAGCGCAATTACGAGAAGAAATTCTTCCAGATTATTGTCCAGCCAGTTTACGATTTTTTTCATATCATCACCTTTCTTTGTAACACTTGTTAAAAAATAGACTATGCTAAAAAATATATCATTTTTTATTTTTTCTGTCTATCCTTTAAAATTATCATTTTAAAAACAATTCAGCCATGAAGCTCGAATCCGCCACACTGTGGCTACTTCTCGCTTGAGGACGTCCGCCCTATGATTCCTGTAAACGCATGGCTGAACTATTACAAAAAACTGATATCGGAGAACCTATCAGCATCAAGACTAATTTTTCCTCAATATCAGTTTTTCTTTTTCGGCTTATATGTATGCAAGTATTAAAATTTATTTCTGAAACTCACATCATTTTATTCTTAATAAATAATCATAGCTACGATAACTGCTGCCAGTGAGCCGATCATCGGAGCAAGTACAGATGTCATGAATACATACCAGTAACTCTCTGCCAGGGAAAGCTTCATCCAGCGAAGCTGTGCTACCATTCCTCCTGCATTCGGAAGTGTATTCATACCTGTCGCACATGCAGGTGCAAGTCTGTGAAGTGCTCCTGCGTTTGCACCCTTTGCAAGAAGTCCATCTGATAAATGCTCAAAGAACATTGCGATAGCAGATGTTCCGCTTCCAAGGATACCAGCAAGAATATTCAGTCCAAAGAACTCTGTCAGGTACGGATTCATCTTCAGTCCCATTACGAAACTGATGATTGACTGGAATCCAGGACAAGACTGAAGCACACCTGAGAATCCAAGGATTGCTGCTGCCATTACAGTAGCTCCAATTCCGTTGTTTACACCTTTTTCCAAAATTTTTGCAACGCTTCCTACCTGTTTGTGGCAGAAAAGGACGATTACGGCTGAACCAATAAACATACTCATAACTACGATTGCATTTGTATCCATATCTGTCAGGTTAGAAAGTCCGAGTACCAGAGCAACAACAAGAATGAATGGAATCAGTGCTACCCAGAAAGATGGAAGATCATCTCTTGTTGGCTGAATCTTAACCGGCTGAGACTCATCGATTGCTGTTCCTTCTTTGATTGCTGCTTTCTTTGCTGCGTGAACCATGTAGAAATATCCCACAGCAAAAGATACGATAAATGCTACCCATCCAAGGATCGGAGCAGATCCCATAGATGTTCCAAGATACTGTGCCGGCATGATATTTGTAATATTAATTGCAAATGGAATCATTGCAGAGCATGTTGCTCCGATGAAGATGATTCCCGGGATCATACGGTACGGGTATCCTGCCTGTTTCATCATGATTGTGGCGATCGGAGCAAGTACGAAAAGTACTACGAATCCAGATACACCAACATATACGAATACTGTTGTGATCAGAGCAATAGATAAGATAACTCTTTTTGCACCCATTTTCTCTGTGATCACGTTTGCAATAGACTCTGCACATCCGGAAGCTGCCATAAGCTCTCCAAATACTGCACCTATTACAAGTACAAATACATTATTCTGGATAAATCCCACATAACCTGCTGCATAAGAAGTCAGTGATGTCCACCAGTTCATCCAGCTTGTCAGGATGATGATAAATGAAACAAGGATTGTAGATGTAAATACATCAAGCCCTTTCCAGATTGCTACTACAAAGATTACTGCTGCAAGCAATAATCCGATGACTGATATTGTTGTTGCCATTCTTATTCTCCCTCATTCTCACCCACAATACGAATCTTACCAAGAGGCTTTCTGTATGGGTTCTTTCCTTCGTAAAAATGTTTATCCAGAAAATCAATACATTTCTCGATATTTTCATTTGCCTTGATCACTTGAGAACCATGTGGTTCATTCTCAAAAAGATCCAGCTCTACACGGTCTTCCCCGCAGACTGCCTTTACTTTCTCTGCCATATAAACGGACTGGTGGTAATCGATAACCAGATCGTTTGTTCCATGCTGGATCAGCATCGGCGGACAGTTTTCTTTTACATGGCTGATCGGGCTTACCTTGCTTGTGCGTTCCGGATAATACAGCGGATTGTATCCAAGAAGCATTGTAAACATAGAATCATTCGATTCTCCATCTCCCGGCATCATTCCCTTACCGGCTCCGGTCTGCTTACGTACCTCATAAATATCTGTTCCAAACTGTTCTGCGGAACACAGCTCACTGATCGTATACCACGCAATCGCACAGTCAATCTTGGAAGATGCTTTCACACCTACATTCAGGTCATCCATCTCTTCCTCGTCTCCTGTCACTGCCAGAAGCTGTGTCACTGTGCCACCTGCGGAATTGCCCCATACTGCGAAGCGGTCCGGATCCAGATTCAGTTTCTCTGCATTTGCACGCAGATAACGGATTGCTGCCTTACCATCAATCAGCTGTGCCGGCCATTTTGCTTCCTGTAAGAGACGGTACTCTACTGTTGCAACTGCATATCCCTGTGTTACAGGCAGACACATTGATTTAATATAATGTGTTCTCTTATGTCCTGCCGCAAAAGCCCCGCCATGAAATACGATTACAAGCGGATAAGGACCTTTCCCATCCTCCGGATAAAAAATATCCAGGATCTGGTTTGGTGATTCTTCTGCATACACAAGATCAAGTTCTGTTCTGGCAAATTGTGTAACATCCATCTCAGGTTCTGTCTTGAGAAATACTTCTCTGTTGTTGATTACTGCCATTTTCTCTCCTCCCGGTAATAACTAGAATGTATTTATTCGAACGAATTCTGACTCTTACAGACTCTTGTGAAGTAATCCAAGTACTGTTGTCAGATCTTCAATTCCCATCTGTCCCGGTGCAGATACCTTGCCTACTGCTCCGAATGTCAGTGCAGAACCAAATACTTCTCCACACAGACGGCTGATCACACCTGTTCCTGACATGGACATTGTAATGATCGGGCGGTCTGCATACTCGCTTGCCATCTCTTCTGTTGCGGAAAGAAGTGTCAGTACATCTTTCTTATTCTGTGGCATAACTGCGATTTTCGGAATATCAGCTCCAAGCTCCTGCATCTTTCTTAAACGGGATACAATCTCCTCTTTCGCCGGAGTCTTGTGGAAATCATGGTTAGAAGCGATTACTTTCACTCCATTTGCATGAGCTGTCTCGACAACTGCTTTCACTGCATCATCTCCTGTAAATGCTTCAACATCTACAAGATCAACAAGACCTGTCTTCGCTGCATTCTGATTCAGCTCTACATAAGTCTCTGTCTCGATTGCTTTCTCTCCACCTTCCTTTGATGTACGGAATGTGAAAAGGATCGGTGTATCACCAAGTGCCTCACGGAGAGCTTTCATTGTCTCTTCTGTCTTTGCGAAATCAAAGATATCCTCGTACCAGTCTACACGCCACTCAACAACGTCAGCCTTTGTAGATTTGATATTCTCTGCTGCTGCAAGAATCTCTTCTCTTGTTACACCTACGATCGGTACACAGATTTTCGGAATTCCTGCGCCAATCTCAATATTTCTTACTTTAACAGTATTCATAGTTCTATTCCTTTCTTTTTCGTTTTTCATATCTCACGAACCTGCGTTTACACGCTCTGTCATCTGCTAATGGTGCAAGGAAAGGAATTCCGCCTGTGGCGTTGCCTCCTTTTCTTTTGCACTCATTATATTATAACATAATATGTTTTGTATTACGCTTCCTCAGAATTCTTCAGAAGGACACCATATCTTACATTTACAAACAATCCAAGTGCAACACCAACTGCTGTAAGTACAATGTTCATGATCATTACCTGTGACGGCTGCATCTTGGATGCTGCTGTAAGGATTGTGTAGTTACACAGGGATGATGCGATCATAACCAGTGCAGTGACTGTTCCCTTGATTTTCGGGAAAATCATATTGCACACAGAAGTCACGATCTGAAGCAGCCCGCCTGCTCCTGCCCATCCAATGATAAATGCACCAGCAATCATCAGCGGTTTGCTCTGTCCTACCAGAACAACCACCAGAGTTGCAAGACAGATCACCGGATAGGCCACGATGAAACGTACATCTTTGATCTTTCTTGTCAGGAATGCTGTAACAACCAGCGCAATCATTGTTCCTGCGGAATAATAAGTCTGCATAATAGACGGGTCAGCCCAGCCTACATTCTCTTTTGCAAAGTTCTGTGCACAGTTGAGCCACAGCTGGAATGTTCCTGTACATGTAAATCCAATCAGGATCATTGCGATAGACTCAATAGAAAAATGTGTATGCTTTAAGCTATCAATCAGTCCTTCTTTCTTACCTGCTGCCTTTTGGTCTGCATCAGGAAGCGGGAAAATCATAACAAGAACAAGAAGTACTACATAAGCAATGCCACATACATAGAACAGCATATTATAGGAAACTAATCCTGTTGCTGTTGTAGCTACTGTTGCTCCAAGTACAAATGGAAGAATCATCTGTGCAATTGCGATAAAGAACTTGATTCCCATTGTAGCAACACCCGGTGCTTTGTAGATGATTTCTGAAACTGCCGGGTAGATTCCTGTATCCAGAAAAGAATTTGCAATACCACCGATTACTGCACAGACATAAGCAATCATGTATCCGCCATTTGTTCCGGCGTTAAATGCAAATGCAAGTCCAATCAGATAAACTGCATAGGAAGCACTTCCGATTGCAGTGGAGATACGTCTTCCTAGCTTATCAGATAACGGTCCTGCGAATGGCAGGGCGATCAGACGTCCAAGTCCCAATGCTGCGGAAATGGCAGTAATTGCCATAACTTCTACTCCCCAGGATGCAGCAAGGGATTCCTTGATTACGGCCTGCCCCAGGATGGAGCAGCCGATTCCATGGATAAAATAATTTAAATAAAGAATCAATGCACTTGGCAAATATTTTTTATTCATCGTTATATTTCCTCTCGTTTTGAATCCCACAGATTAGTCATCGTATCTGATATTCAGTACTTCTTTCATGTGCTCGATCGGCATCTCTTTACCTGTCCAGAGTTTGAAAGCTGCAGCTCCCTGGAAGAGCATCATTCCAAGACCGTTCATTGTCTTGCATCCAACTTCTTTTGCCATCTTACGCATCTTTGTCTCAAGTGGTGAGTACGGTACATCTACTACAATCAGTTCCGGACGGAAGAAAGATTTGTCAGGAACAACAGACATTCCCTCAAGTGGTTTCATTCCAACACCTGTACCATTTACAAAGATATAAGAAGAATCCATCTCTTCTTTTAATTTCTCTTTGTCATCCAGATCATACAGAGTAGCTTTACAATCTGTCTTCTCATTGATCTTCTTCACAGTCTCTACTGCGTTATCCCAGAATTTATCATGGATATTGAAGATAGAAATTTCTTTTACTCCGTCAAGTGCAGCCTGGATCTCGATTGCTGTTGCAGCTCCACCAGCTCCACAGATTGTCATCTTCTTACCGATTACATCGATATCATTGTCTTTCAGTGACTGCATGAATCCGATTCCGTCTGTGATATGTCCGATCAGTTTTCCGTTATCATTTACAATTGTATTAACAGCTCCACACATCTCTGCTGCCGGTGAAAGCTCATCCAGATACTGTCCTACTACAGTTTTGTTCGGCATGGAAACATTAGATCCTACCATCTTTAATGCACGAAGTCCTTTGATCGCATCTTCCAGTGTGCTGTTGTCTACTTCAAATGCAAGGTATGCATAGTCAAGTCCTAATGTAGCAAATGCTTCATTATGCATTGCCGGTGAACTGGAATGTCTGATTGGGTAAGCCATAAGTCCAATAAGTTCTGTGTGTCCTGTAATTCTCTCTGCCATGATTTTGTTCTCCTTTTAAATAAATGAATGATTTAAAATGATTAAATGTTTTACTGCTGATAATTAATAATAGTACAAAACTACTATTGCTCTTGCATGTTCCTCTTGTTGTCATATATCACTGCTTGTCGCTGCAAGTAGTTTGTTAATTATCAAACAACCTCTCTGACACTTATTATACGAGTTTTTCTCTCATACTTCTAATACATCTTTTTTAGATTTTTGATAGTTTTTAGGTATCAGTTATGGTACAATGTGTATGATATAGTAATTCAAGCTCATATAAATCATGCTTGCATGAATTTATATGAATTTGAATACTTGTATGATTCTTTGCGAATTCAGAATAAGAACAAACATGAGGAAGGAGTTCTACCATGACCTTAAATCAGTTAGTTTATTTTCAGGCGGTTGCCAGACATCAGCATTTCCGGCTTGCTTCATCCGAACTGAACATCTCACAGCCCAGCCTCAGCCGATCTATTGCTTCTTTAGAAGAAGAACTGGGAATCGTCCTCTTCGAGCGCAAAGGACGTACCGTAGCACTCACAAAATATGGGAAAGTATTTCTTGAACATACTGATCAGATCCTGGAAGATGTACGTCTTGCCCAGAAGCATATGAAAAAACTGGCTGGAAATGCAGGACACGTAGATATCGCCTATGTTTTCCCGCTGGCCGCCAGATATATCCCCCATACAGTCCGTCGTTTCCTGAGCAATCCGAAAAATAAGGATCTGACTTTTAACTTTCACCAAAGTCACACCGGAGAAATGATTGCAGGACTGAAATCCGAACGATATGACGTGATCTTCGGTTCCTATGTAGAAGATGAACCAGATATTCAGTTCGTTCCGATCATGAACCAGAAAATGATCGTGATCACACCTGTCGGTCATCCTCTTACAAAGAAAGAACCTCTGGAGTTGACAGATCTTGAATCCTATCCGGTTATCGGATATGACCGGACTTCCGGACTGGGACGCTTTACAAACAGAACCTATTCTTCCTATGGAATCACTCCAAATATCATCTGTGAATCTCCCGATGAGAACGCAATTGCTTCCCTTGTAGCAGAAGATTTCGGAATCGCCCTGGTCGCAGATGTGGACATTCTCGATCATTTTAAACTGGAACGGCTTCATTTAACAGATGTAACACTGCATCATACCGTCTATATGGCTTACCTGAAAGGCCATTACCAAGTTCCAGCCGTCCATAATTTTATTTCTTTTATCAAAAAAGAAGGCACTTCTATATAAGTTGTGCCTTCTTTTTATTAGAGAGCAGGTCCTAAATAGCTGCCTCATTCTCGCAAAATGTGAATTTGCATGTATAAGACAGTTATTTTTTAATGATGACTATATTGCCCTGCGTTTCACATATTCTGCAAATTTCTGTACCAGAGGCGGACGATACCTCTCCTTTGCCTGCGCCATATAGATATAACGCCGCTGATTCTGATTTCTTAATGTAAGAACCTCCACATCCAGTAACGAAAGAATCGGTATTTCCGGCATGACTGCAATTCCAAAATTCTGCGCTACAAGTCCTGCCATGGAGCCATCTTCTTCAATCTCATACGCTATCTGCGGATTTACCCTGGCCTGCTCAAACATCCGGTCTACCACTGGTCTTAGTCCACTGTTCTTTGTATAAAAGATCTGCGGATATGCCGCCACCTGCTCCAGATCCACTGAATTTTTATAAGACAATGGATGTCCATGCGGTACAACAACTACCAGATTTTCCCGTCCAACCGGAGTAAACTGAATGTCACTCTCCCGCTCCGCCATAGAACAGAACGCAAGATCGAACCGGTCTTCTTTGAGTCCCTGAATAATCTCCGATGTATTTCCTACTGTAAAATGGAAATGCACCTTTAATTCCTCGTGAGTTCGAATGAAATCGCCTACCAGCCGCGGCACAAATCCACTTCCCAACGTATAAATATACGCCAGCTCTACAATCCCTTCGGTCTGTCCTGTCATCGTTCTCACTTTTTTTACACCTGTATCCAAAGTGTGAAGCGCATCATCTACATATTCCTTGAAAATCTGACCATATTTCGTCAGAACCACCCCTCTGCCCTGTTTCACAAATAATTTGGTTCCCAGCTCCTTCTCCAGAGAATTGATCGCATGACTCAGACTTGGCTGGGAAATCGCAAGTTCCTCCGCTGCATTTGTATAATGTTGTACTTCCGCCAGCTTTGAAAAATAATATAACTGATTTAAATTCACCCTCATTATCCCCTTTCTGTCTCTCGAAATATTTATTTACTCTAGAGCGTGTCTGAAAAATAATCCCTGTTACATTTTCTACAATAAATTTCCTCTTTTGTATAAAATAGCACAATTCATAGATAATATCTATAGATTCGTTAAAAAATATGCATTTGTTTAATATCTGATTTTTCCTTATAATACGCATTGTACAACGGATTGTTAATCAAATATCAAACAGCCTCTTTTCACGATTAGCAAACACTCAGAATGAGAACTGTTTTGTACCCAGAAATTTTTCTACATTATATATAGAAGATCTCGAAAATCACAAAACAGTTACATGACTCATTTACAGAAAGATTCATTATTAAATTCATTATTTATTTCAGGAGATTATTAATTATGAAAAAAGAGTACAAACACATTTTTGAACCATTTACAGTTCGTCGCATGACAATGAAAAACCGTATCATGATGACTCCAATGGGAACAAACTACGGTGAGTCCAGCGGAGAAATGAGTTTCCTTCATATTAATTATTACGAGCAGAGAGCAAAAGGCGGCGTTGGTCTTATTATGGTAGAAAACGCAAGCGTTGATTCACCGGAAGGTTCTAACGGAACAACACAGCTTCGTATTGATCATGACAACTACCTGCCACGTCTTTTCAAACTGACAGAGACAGTTCACAAACACGGAGCCTGTATCGGAATCCAGATCAACCATGCCGGAGCATCCGCACAGTCTGCAAGAACAAACATGCAGCCTGTATCTGCTTCTGACATTCCGTCTAAAGCCGGTGGAGAGATTCCTCGCCCGCTTACAAAAGATGAAATCTACCGCATTGTAAAGAAATATGGTGAAGCAGCAAAACGTGCTCAGATCGCCGGATTTGATACTGTAGAGATCCACGGAGGACATTCTTATCTGTTAAGCCAGTTCCTCTCTCCTCTTACAAATAAGAGAACAGACGAGTTTGGCGGTTCTATCGAAAACAGAGCCCGCTTTGCACGCCTTGTAATCGAAGAAGTAAGAAAACAGGTTGGACCATTCTTCCCGATCTTCCTCCGTATCAGTGCTGATGAATTTATGGAAGGTGGAAATACTCTGGAAGATTCTCTTGAGTATCTGAAATATCTTGAAAAAGAAGTTGACGTAATCGATGTATCCTGTGGTCTGAACGGGTCTATCCAGTATCAGATCGATGCAAACCACTTCCCGGATGGATGGCGTTCCTACATGGCAAAAGCTGTAAAAGAGCGTTTCAACAAGCCATGTGTAACTATGGGAAATATCCGTGATCCACGTGTTGCCGATGACATCCTTGCAAGAGGCGATGCAGACCTGATCGGTATGGGACGTGGACTGATCGCAGATCCTGAATGGGTAAATAAAGTAGAGTTTGGTGATGTCTGTGATATTCGTAAATGTATCTCCTGTAACATCGGATGTGCCGGAAACCGTATTGGTATCAACCGCCCGATCCGCTGTACAGTAAACCCGAATGTACCGGACGGAGAAGGATACAAGAAGAAACATATTACAAAACCATGCAACGTTGTTGTAGTTGGTGGTGGTACAGCAGGTATGGAAGCTGCCTGTACAGCTGCAGAAGTAGGATGTACAACTTTCCTGCTTGAGAAGAAGTCATACCTCGGCGGACTTGCTGCTGAGATTTCCAAGATTCCGGATAAGAAGAGACTTTCTGATTTCCCGAATTATATGATCCACAGAACAAACAACCTGAAAAACCTCTTCGCTTTCACAAATACAGAGGCAAATGTAGACTTTATCAAGAGTCTGAAACCAAACGTAATCGTGAATGCAACAGGTTCTTCACCGTTACTTCCACCAATTCCGGGATTACACGAGAACATTGACAAAGAAGGTGGAAAAGTCGCTTCTATCCTGAACATGATCGATCATGTAAATGACTATCCGACAGACCTGACAGGTAAAAAAGTCGTTGTAATCGGTGGTGGAGCTGTAGGACTTGATGTTGTAGAATTCTTCGCACCACGCGGAGCAGATGTAAGCATCGTAGAAATGATGCCAGTCATCGGAAATGGAATTGATCCGGTATCTAAAGTAGATATGGGAACTTTAATGGAGAAATATAACGTACACCAGATGCCAAATACAGCTCTGAAAGAAGTACGTCCGGACAACTTCCTTGTAGAAGCTGACGGAGAGCAGAAAGAACTTCCTTTCGATTATGGATTTGTCTGCCTCGGTATGAAAGCCGAGCATCCGGTTCTTCAGCAGATCAAAGATGCTTTCGAAGACGATGACAATATCGAAATCGTAAATATCGGAGACAGCGTAAGAGCAAGAAGAATCATCGAAGGAACAGAAGAAGGAAGAAATATCCTCAATACACTGGAAAAACGTGGATACATGTAATACCCCCCTCCCTGTGTTATAAAATAAACTGGGGCTGTTCATCGACTATGATGAACAGCCCCTTTACTCCCTGATTAACAATATCACTGATAAACATCAAATGAAGATAAAATCTATTTCTATATATCAAATTATAGCAATTATGCTTCCTCAGACTTCTCTTCTAATACAGATGTACAATGAGGACATCTTGTCGCTTTAATGCTGATCTCGCTCTGGCAGAACGGACATACCTTTGTAGTAGGATCTGCCGGCTTTTCTTCCGGTTTGCTTAAGTTCACCAGCTTATTAATCCCTTTCATCAGGCAGAAAAGAATAAACGCCATAATAATAAAGTTCACAACAGCGGAAATAAAGCTTGACGCAAATCCTGCGACATCTTCCAGTGAATAAATCTTCCCTCCTGTCAGAACGTTCAGAATCGGATTGATAAAATTATCTGTCAATGAAGTAACAATTCCTGAAAAAGCTCCACCTATGATAACACCGACTGCCATATCCATTACATTTCCACGAAGTGCAAATGCTTTGAATTCTTCCATAAATTTTTTCACTTTTATTCAAGACAATACGTGCATCCTCGAAGCTAACCAGAAAGGTGATTAGATTTGGTCTGAACAGTAACGGATACCTTACTGTTTGTAAATACACTATAACTACTTTCCGTAAACAATAACTCCACAGATATTTTTAAATAATAAAAAAACAGTACCTATATCAGTACTGCTTCTCTACAAAACTATCTTAGTTCATGTACCTTCAAAACTACATACAGCTTCAACCAACATCATCATCCAATTACCTATCACTGCTTTGGTTATGCCCTCGACCTATTAGTAACAGTCAGCTCCAT